>NZ_JBWLPW010000010.1:0-272369 GCF_056521845.1 Pseudomonas sp. PF05
TGCCATTGAAGGCGCGGGTCTGAACGCGAACAACGTCGACCGCTTCGAAATCATCACCCGCAGTGCCAAGATCAATGCCGAGCTCCAGGCGAAGAACCTGACCATCGTGGCTGGGCGCAACGACGTCAACGCCAATACCCTGAACGCCACTGCCCGGGTTGATGATGGCAGCGCCAAACCGGAGCTGGCCATCGACTCCTCGGCCTTGGGTGGTATGTACGCTGGCGCCATCAAGCTGGTGGGGACCGAGGCCGGGGTTGGCGTGAAGCTGGACGGCAAGATGGTTGCCAGTGGCGGTGATATCCAGCTCGATGCCAACGGTCATTTGAGCCTGGCGCAAACCACGGCGGCAGGCGCCGTCGAGATCAAGGCTCAAAGCCTGGACGCCCAAGGGACGATCTATGCCGGCAGCCATGTTCAGGCGACGACCAAGGGCGCTCTCAGCAACCAGCGCGCCATCGCGGCGCGCGAGAAGGTCACGCTGACCACCGACGGCCAGCTCAACAACTTCGGCATCATCGAAGCGGGCGTCAACGTCGATAACACCCGCAACCAGATTGGCGATGTCGTGCTGACCGCGGCGAATATCGACAACCGCGGGCAGAGCGTCATCGCCAGTCGCGACTTGAAAGCCACGACCACCCAGACTCTCGACAATCGCGGCGGCACTTTTTCCGCCGGCAAGAGCCTGACGCTGAACAGTAAAGACATCGACAACCGCGCCGGCACGCTGGTCAGCCAAGGCGGCATTCAGGCACAGGCCACTGGCGCGTTGGATAACCGTGATAAAGGGATCATCGCCAGCAACGGTGAGCAGACCCTGCTCGTCGGGACGCTGAAGAACAGCGCAGGCGTCATCAGCAGCAACGACCTCCTGAAGCTCGAAGCGAAAACCCTGGATAACAGCGGCGGCAAGATTGCCTCCGATGCCGCTCTGACCCTTGGGGGCGGTAGCGTTGAAAATAGCGCAGGACAAATCACCAGCCAGGGTGATCTCGTTGCCACGCTGAAAAGCTTCAACCAGAAGGACGGCAAGTTGGTCAGCCAAGGGAAACTGACCCTGACCGCAGACCACATCAACAACAGCGACGATGGTTATATCGCCTCGGTCAAGGCGATGAGCCTGACCGCTTACCAGCAACTGCTCAATAACGGCAAGGCGATCATCAGCACCGAGCAGGGGCTGACGATCATCGGCGGTGGTCTCGATAACACCAAAGGCAGCCTGCTCAGCCAAGGTGACCTGAAGGTCGATATCACCGGGGATTTCCTCAACCAGGATGGCAGCGCCATCACCCAGGCTGGGAACGTGGATGTCGAGGCGAGCAGTCTCGATAACCGCGGCGGTGTCTTTGCCAGTGTCGGCGGTTGGCTGAAAGCGACGCTGGACAACGTGTTGGATAACAGCGAGTCGCTTACCTCAGCCGACGCAGCTGGGTTGATCCAGGCGCAGTCCGTCGATCTCGATGCGAAACAAGCGGTGCTCAACAATGGCGGGCAGGTTTCGGCTTTGTCCGATGACGTTTATATCACCACGGCCACGCTGGAAAACCGCGACGGCGCAGTGCTCGCCAAACAGACACTGACAGTACGCGCGCAGGACTTCGACAACAGTGACGGACGCGCAGCGGCAAACGCCATTGATTTTGGTCTGACCGGGGCACTGAACAACCAGCGCGGTCTGGTGGAGGGTTCCAACGGCCTGCTGATCCGTGCTGCGTCAGTTGATAACCAGGGCGGCAAGTTGCGCTCGGTGGGCAAGCTGGGGACTGCGACGCTAACGGTTGATCAACTGCTGGACAACCAGAGCGGCGTCATTGAAGCGGCCACCCAGGACCTGTCCTTGCAGATGGCAGGCTTCAAAAATGCTGGCGGCAATGTTCGTCATGTGGGCACCGGCACCTTAGGCGTGGACCTCGCCAGGTTCAGCAACATCGGCGGCAGCCTGATGACCTCAGGCACCCTGACCGTCGACGCGGCGCGTTGGGACAACAGCTCGGATATCCAGGCTAATGTCCTGAACCTGAAGGTGGGCCAGCTCAATCAGACCAGTAGCGGCAAGTTGGTTGCGGTGCAAAGCCTGTTGGCTACGGGCGGCACTTGGAACAACGCGGGGATCATCAGCAGCGACGTTGATTTGGATCTGAAGCTGACCGGTGCTTATATCGGCACCGAAAACAGCCGCCTCAGCAGCGTCGGTAAATTCGATCTGAGTGCGGCCAGCCTCGATCTATCCAGCGCCTCGCGCCTGGCTGGTGGTGGCGTTACCACCGTCACCAGTCTCGGTGCATTGAACAATGCCGGACGGATCACCGGCGGCGGCAAGTTCTCCCTGGCCGCCACGAGCCTGGTCAATACGGGCACGCTGGGTGGCGCCGACACCGTCGAACTGCTTGCCAACGAGGCCCGTAACGATCGCGGCCTGATCTTCAGCGGCGCGGACATGGCCCTGCGTTTCAATCGCTTCACCAACTATCGTGCGGACGTCTACAGCCTGGGGGCATTGAATGTCGCGGCCCGAGATGGCGTCGCTCGCAGCGTGTTGCTGGAAAACATCTCCGGCACCCTTGAGTCGGCAAAGGACATGTCGCTGCGTAGCGACACCCTGATCAATCGCAAGGACGTTTTTTCCACCACCGATGAGCTGGTGTCGGGCTCCATCAGTGTCAAATGCTATGACTGCGGTGGTGACCACCACAACGTCGACTATGTGGCCAAGGAAACCTTCCAAAGCGTCGTGCTCGAAGACTCGGCCAGCGCCATGTTGATGAGTGGGGCGAAGCTGACCGTCGACGGCTCCACAGTGACCAACCAATACAGCGTGATGGCCTCGGCTTCCGACCTGCTGATTACCGCAGACAACTTCGCCAACGTTGGCGCTGCTTCCGGCACCAGCGTCAGGACGCGGACCTGGAACACCGGCAGGGTCACCGATGGGACAGACGAGCGCTTCCGTTCCAGAGTCATCGTTCCTTACAACGCCCAGGCCAACCCGAAGCAAGTGCCTGTCGATGCACTGAACAATTTCCGCCAAGTGAGCGACATCACTACCGTGACGCCAGGGCAATCGCTGGCAGCAGCAGTGGTTCAATCGGGCGGGAACATCAGCATCCAAGCGACACAACAGCTGGAAAACAGCAGCATTGCGCAGTTCCAGACGCCGCTGGCGGGCGCAACCAAGACAGCGGCCACCGATGTGGCCAATGCCGCACAGCCAGCGGTCGTGGTGCTCAACCCGCAATTGCCGCCTGATCTGGCCCAACAACAAGTCAACCCGACCACTATGCCCGGATTCGCCTTGCCGACGGGCGAGAACGGCCTGTTCCACGTCGTCGACAGCGCGGCGGCGGCGCAAAACAGTCATGACCAAAGCCAGGCCAACGTCCGGGGGGCGAACGCAAGCTGGGCCGTTACAGGCCACAAGTACGTAGTTGAAACCAATCGTGAACTGACCGACCTCAAACAGTTCATGAGCTCGGACTACCTGCTCCGTAATCTGGGGTATGACCCGGACACCAGTTGGAAGCGCCTGGGCGATGGCTTGTACGAACAACGCCTGATCCAGCATGCCGTGATCGCCCGCACCGGCCAACGTTTTCTCGATGGCCAGACCTCCGACGAAGGCATGTTCAAGTACCTAATGAACAACGCCATCGCCAGCAAGGAACAACTGAACCTGGCCCTTGGCGTGACCCTGACTTCGCAACAAGTCGCCGCGCTGACCCATGACATCGTCTGGATGGAAGATCAGGTCGTCAATGGTGAGCATGTGCTGGTGCCGGTGCTGTACCTGGCGCAGGCCAACAACCGGCTAATGGCCGATGGCGCGCTGATCCAAGGCAAGAATCTCACGCTCATCGCAGGCACCGACCTGAGGAACGCCGGGACGCTGCGTGCCAGCGAAAACCTTTCGGCCGCAGCCGGCAACAATCTGCTCAACACCCGCCTGGCCGAGGCTGGCGAGCGGCTCAAGTTGGTCGCGGGCAAAGACCTGGTCAACATGCAAGGCGGCATCCTCAAGGGCAAGGACGTCGAGCTCTCGACCTTGACCGGCGACGTCCGCAACGACCGGACCATCACCACCATTGAGAACAGCGGCAAGGGCTTCAGTTCGAAAACCTCCGTTGTCGACAACGCCGCGCGCATCGAGGCCGGCAACAACCTCACCATGCGTGCAGCGGGCGATCTGCTCAACGTGGGCGGCGCGATCACCGCGGGCAACAACGCGGACTTGAGTGCGGGCAAAGACGTCGTCATCTCCGCCGCTCGCGAAGAAAACGGCTCGATGCGCCAGGACAAGCGCCACTTCTGGGAGCAGAGCCAGACCGTCCAGCACGCCAGTGAAGTCAAGACGGGCGGCGACCTCAACGTCACCGCCGGCAACAACCTCACCGTCGTCGCCAGCCATCTGCAAGCCAAGGGCGACATCAACTTGAGTGGCAACGACGTCGCCCTGATCGCGGCGGCGAACGAGGACTCCAGCGAATACCGCTACAAGCGCAGCGGCAAGAAAATCAACAAGGAAGAAGACCATGTCTCGCAGCAGGCGACCACCCTCGATGCCGGGGGGGATGTAAGGGTTGCTGCGCGCAATGATCTGTTGATGGTTGCGAGCAAGATTGCGGCAGGTAATGAGGCCTACCTGGTGGCGGGTAAGCAGTTGAGTCTGTTGGCGGAGCAGAATCGGGATTATTCGCTGTATGACATGAAGAAGAAGGGCGGTTGGGGGAGCTTGAAGATGCGGCGCGATGAGGTGACACAAATCACCCATGTCGGCAGCCAGATCCGCTCCGGAGGCGACCTGATACTCAAGAGCGGCGATGACCAGCGCTACCAAGTGGCCCAGCTCCAAAGTGGAAAGGATCTGATACTGCAAAGCGGCGGCGCCATCGTCTTTGAGGGCGTTAAAGACCTGCACGACGAAAGTCATACCAAGACCAACAACAACGCGTTCTGGAACTCTGCCAAGGGCAAGGGGAATACCGACGAAACCTTGCGCCAGACTCAGATGACGGCAGCGGGCAACATCACGATCAAGGCGGTCGAAGGCCTGAAGATCGATATCAAGCATGTCGATCAGCAAACGGTCAGCCAGACCATCGACGCGATGGTGAAAGCCGACCCGCAACTGGCTTGGATCAAGGACGCCGAGCGGCGCGGTGACGTCGACTGGCGGCAGGTGAAGGAAATCCATGAGTCCTTCAAATACAACACGTCAGGTTTGGGGCCGGCGTCGCAGTTGATCATCGCCATCGCCCTGGCCGCCGTAATGGGGCCGATGATGGCCACCATGAATACCATGGTTCAGGCCGGAGCAATCAGCGTCGCGACCAAGGCGACGGTCAGTACCATCGACAACCGAGGAAACCTCGGCGCGATTGCCAAGGACGTTACTTCCAAGGAGAGCCTGAAAGGGTATGCCGTCTCGATAGCTACGGCAGGGGTTGCCCAAGGGCTTGGCTATGACGCCAGCACGGCTGGCTTCAATGCCGAGAGCGTAAAGACAGTCGCTATGAAAGTGGCTGCGGATGCTGCGATTAAAACAGCGGTGTACGGAGGCACTTACCAAGACAACTTAGCAACTTCGTTGGCTGGAACGGCGGCCAGCATTGGTGGAGCGTATGGCGCCGGAAAAATCGGCGACTTAGGTCTGGCCGAAGGCAGCTTGGAAGCGATTCTGCTTCATTCGGCCTTGGGCGGATTGATGGCGGAAGTCATGGGAGGAGACTTCCGTACAGGAGCAATAGCGGGCGGGGCAAACGAGGTTCTTATCGGTTTGCTGGGGGATACGCTCCTGCCCTCGCATCTGGAGCCCGGTACGCCTGAATACACTCGGGCCCAAGAGAATCTGGTCGCACTTTCAAAAGTTGTCGGCGTTCTAGGCGCTGCGGCCTCCAATGGCGACCTCGAAGTCGCTGCGCAAGTGGCGGAAAACGGCACGCGTTACAACTTCCTAGGAGACCACTCCCGCGCGGAGCGAGACAGGGCTCTCAAGGAATATGAAGAAACCAAGAGCCTGGACGCCGCCAAAAAAATGATGGTACTCCAAGGCTCGGACCAGCGTAGCGATGCGTTGTTGGCACGTTTTCACACCGATCCCGCGTCGCTTTCTCCGGCAGAAAAAACAGAGCTAGGCGCTTATCTTCAGGTCTACGGCTACGAGCAAAGTAAAGAACACGGGGTAGAGGCTGCCCGCACCAGCATCAACAATCTGCTTGAAAATGGACCGGATCCTTACCGAGACTTTCCGTATGCGGGCGGTACTACCCAGGAGCGAATTGCCTACGCCGACGGCCTGAGAGCTCAGGATGGCGTATCGGTTGCCAACATCTTTTGGTCCAGGGACCAGAGCGCTAGCGAAATGCTGTACCGCGATGCTGAGGGTTACCTGCGCATCAATCGTGAAATGCAGGCGATGAGTGACGTGGGGTCACCTGCTCTGTATTTCCTGACCGGAAATCTCGGCACTACGATTCGGGTCGCAGCTGCGGCGAATGGTGCACTCCAAGCAGGACACGGTGCGGGCCAGGTCTACGATGGTGATACGTGGAATGGCATCGGCAACATTGTGGTCGGCGCTATGAATGCGGCGAGTCTTGGGGTGCCAAAGATCGGCTCCTCTGGACGTGTCAATGGTAGTGCAGGTGCAAAAGGCGCTGCGTCCAAGAATGCGAATGCAACAAGCATGCTTACGGATCTGGAAGCCGCTGCGCTGGTCGAGAGAAATGTAATAGAAGGATCGGCTAAGGGAGCTGCACCAAAAGTGGCGGCAGAGGGAAAGGTAGGAGGACAGACCTTTCAAGACGTCAATCAAACCTCTCGTCCGCTCAACGAGGCGGATCCAAAAATACCTTCGTTGATTACGGATAGAATTGCAGATAAAGCCGCTACGAATCCTGGCAAGCTTTATCCAAACGGAAATATGAAAGATGCCCACGCTGAAATCGGTGTGATTCAGCAAGCATATAGCGCTGGTAAAACCGCCGGAGCGGACATGTCCATGACAGTCGCAGGAAAGGATGTATGCGGATTCTGCAAAGGCGACATAGCCGCTGCCGCGGAAAAGGCTGAGTTGAAATCTTTAACCGTAAGAGCTATAGATGATAAAACGGGACTGCCGAAAAATTATTACTGGGAGTCAGGTATGAAGTCCATTAAGGAGAAAAAATAGATGATAATCGGAGGGTATACGCTTAGTCCTGAGTGCGGTAGATTGCAGATCCCTCTTGTTCATCAGCCGACCATGGAAGATGTTAAATCCATTATATATGAATGTGGTAGATTCGATGGTGTCACTTCGTTGTCTATTACCCCTGTACCTGAAGTTGGGCCTTACGAAATCAATCTTTATGCTGATTCTGGAAATTATCTTTTGATGTTAAATCAATACTTGGATGATGGGGAGCACGTTGTGCGTACCCTTAATAATACGTCAGCTGGAACAAAACTGATTGACGTTTTGGGTGATTGCTATCAAGCGAATTTAATTACAAGAGATATAGGGCTCGTTGTTTCTTGTTTTCAGGAGTTTTTAAGTTTTGGTGATGTAAGTGCATTGGTGTTAAGTGTTTAGGGCAAAAAAAATGCTCTAAAAAGGGGGCAGATTTATGTGCGCCAGGCAAAGCTTGGTCGCTTGGGACTGACGGCGTAAGCCGTCACGAAATGGCGTAAGAAACCCAGCGGGTATGAACCCCGTCCGGTAAAGGTTAGCCACCGACCGGAAGCGAGTCTTGCGTGGTGACTGGGTAACCGGCGCTGCGAAGCGTAGACAGCGAGCGTATAGGCCGTGTGATTGAGCCTCGAAATATCCGCAGCGTGGAAGCCGACGCTCTATAAATGGCGGAAGGCCGCATGGAGATGCCGCAATGGCTTGGCATCGAAGTTCCACCGGGAGGAAATTGGAAGGAAGATGACTACACCAAATAACGGTTCTATAATTTGTGTTCGTGGGGTTTGTAAATAGGTGGCTTATGGATTTAGATAGGATGATTGAGAGCATTAAAACAAGAGAGGAGTTTGCAGACTTTATTTGTGGGCTTAAGGAAGATTTGGAATTAAATTCAGGCGAGTGGGAAAACCCTACGCTGGAAAGGTTTTTGGACGCAATGGAAGCTTGGGTTCGAGCGATGAATTTCTACGCAATGAACTCTGGAGATGAGGAAGCCCTCATCCCTAGTTGGCAGACATTTGCAAAAATATTGTTTGCATCTAAGATTTACGAATAGTATTAGCGTTTTAGTTGGTTCGTTGGGACAAAAGGAGCTCGGGCTGTTGCAAATGGCGTGATTAATCATTCAGAAATAGGGTTCATTGTGGATCGGAAAACCTACGACCTACTCCACGGCATACCGGATTATGCTGATTATGCCGCCGAGGCAGGTGAGCTGGAGGCCGAAGATATACCGCAGGAAAGAATGACTGCAGTGTTGGATTTGCTTCGCAATTCAGATGATGATGTTGTGCGCTTCGAAGCTGCAAAGTTGTTGACTAGCTGGGGGATTTTCGAGGGGTTGGTTGCATTAAGCGAAAGCATGGAAAAGCCGGAACTTATCAAAAATACCTACCCCCACAGGTTGCATGGATACGATGATACTTATCGCCAGATCCTCATGGCTGTAACCATGTACTTCGCAAATATGGTCGACAGGGGACAAAGGGAAGTCGCTAGGGCTCAAGTTTTTTTACCACTGTCTACTATCATCGAGTTGGCAGGAACGGAACCCTTTGAAATATCTGACGCTTTCGCCTTCTTAAAGCGTGAGCGGTATCCGGAGTACATCCCGCTTGTTAAACAGCACCTCAGCTCGATAATAGATCGCCCCGAAATACATCAATGGAAAATCTACGACGCTATGGAGTTTCTGATGGGGGTTGAGCCAGAATTCGTTATGTCTCTGCTGCAACTGAGAAACAAGAGCACCGAAGATTTTATGCCGCGGCAACGTAGCTGATTTAAGCGAGGCGTTGATGGCAGTAGAGGGGGCAGCTTGTTTGATAAGCGAAGGGGGGCGTGACATACCTATAGCGGCGCGAGGACTGCTTGCGCAGCCCAGCGGGAGCAAGCTCCCTTGCCACGAGAGCCAGTTGATTAATCAATTGGTGGAGGTTATAGCGGGCACCACGGGTCTTCCCCGTTTGCGCTTTCCAGGATCTTCGGAAAGTTTCGCGCGAATCCCCAGCCTGAAGCCACGGCGGTCATGGTGGTTTTGCAGGCGGGGTTCTTTTCCGAGACGATCACGTTCATATAGAACTGGCTTCCGTAAATTGTTGGCGCCCACAGCACCATGTCACTTCTTTCGGCGTTCCGGTCGACTTTCAATTGAATGGTGTTGACGAGTCTTGCGCCGGTGTTGAGCTCGGTTACTTGGGGGTGGAAGCAGTGGTTCAGGTAGCCTTGCACGCGTTCTTCCACCACCGCCCGCTCTTGCGTCAGGCAATACTCGGGGCTGGTTGTGCCGGTGTTCAACAGCTCGTCCTTGGAATATGGATGCAGCGAGCAGCCGCCCAGTAACAGAAAAACGACTCCTGTAAATCCCTTGTACAAATTCAAGCTCCTTCTAGAAACGGCGGTTTGCCAAAGCGGATTGCCGCAAGGCGGCGGGCGGGACTATACGCAATTTTTTCGGCCTGGAACGACTAAACCAGCTCGCCGTAGGAATCGGCGGAAAGAATATTCCCCATTGACTTGCAGGACATTTCCTAGAAAATTCCAGCCTCTTGCGCCTGCCGATTTCGGTGCCTAGTCTTTGTTCACCGCTGCCCATCAGCGGTCGGGTTTAGCAGCTCGGAGTCACGTTAGGCGCATGGCAACTGCCATTCAGTGCGAGCGATTTTTATCGCTCGAATTCTTATGGCGGCTGTGCGCAGGGCATCCTCGGGTGCGCCGGTTTCCTAACGTACCGGTCTGCTAACCTGCGCACGGCTGCCACCTATTCGTTTAGCAGCGAACGTGGCGGCTCCCACTTACGTTAGGAGCATTCCATGGACAAACTCATCCCAGACCCACCCCCGCTGCATCAGGACATCGCAGCCGACGCCAACGCTGAACGTGTCATCGATTCCTATCTGAACCCCAAACCTGCCCAGCGTGACAAGAAGCCATCCCCCGACCAGCTATTCACTGTCGTGGAGGGCATTGATGCTGAGCGCCTGCTGGCCAACCTCAGCGAAACCCTGGCTTCTGCCAATGCGATGGCCAGTGACCTGGCGTTCGACCTGAAAGGCTCGCGACGACATGTTGCGTTGGGGCTGCAACAGTTGATCGAGTTGGGCGAGTTATTGGCAAACCGGGCGTTGGATACCGTCGATCCCAGGTAAGCCGGAAGGTTGAGAAACGAGCGGATTCCAGAGTGAAAACATTGTGGCGAGGGAGCAAGCTCCCTCGCCACAAAAGCCAGGCGGATGATTGCTCACTATCATCCGTTACGCGGCTTAAAGGCTGAACCGTCCAACCATGCTGTTCAGATCCACGGCCAAACGCGACAGTTCAGCACTCGCGGCACTGGTCTGGTTGGCACCCGTGGCCGATTGCACCGACAGATCGCGTATGTTCACCAGGTTGCGGTCGACTTCACGGGCCACTTGGGCCTGTTCTTCGGCGGCACTGGCGATCACCAGGTTGCGTTCATTGATCTCGACGATGGCGGTGTTGATCGTGTCCAGGGACATGCCGGCACCGCGGGCGATGTTCAACGTCGACTCCGCACGTTCGGTGCTGTTGCGCATCGAATCCACGGCGTGTTCGGTGCCGCTCTGGATGCTGCCGATCATGCGCTCGATCTCGCTGGTCGACTGCTGGGTACGGTGGGCCAGGGCGCGCACTTCGTCGGCGACCACGGCAAAGCCGCGACCGGCCTCACCGGCACGGGCGGCTTCGATGGCGGCGTTGAGCGCCAGCAGGTTGGTCTGGTCGGCCAAGCCGCGGATCACGTCCAGCACCTTGCCGATGTCACGGGACTCATTGGCCAGGTTGCCGATCAATGTGGCGGTGCCCTGCACATCGGCGCTCATGCGTTCGATGGCACTGACGGTTTCCTGCACCAGGTCGCGGCCGTCGCCGGCAGACGTGGTGGCGTTTTTCGACGCTTCGGAGGTACTGACCGCATTGCGCGCGACTTCTTCCACGGCGCTGGTCATCTCGTTGACCGCGGTGGCGGCCTGTTCGATTTCGTTGTTCTGCTGGGTCAGGCCACGGGCGCTTTCGTCGGTGACACTGTTGAGTTCTTCGGCGGCGGAGGCCAGTTGCGTGGCCGAGCCGGAGATCCGCTGCAAGGTGTCGCGCAGTTTTTCCTGCATGGTCGACATCGCCCGCAGCAGGCGGCCGGCTTCGTCGCTGCCATCGACAACAATCGGGCGGGTCAGGTTGCCCTTGGCGACTTCTTCGGCGGCGTCCAGGGCGTTGGCAATCGGCTTGGTGATGCTGTTGGTCAGCAGCCAGGCGAACAGCAGGGTCAGGCCGGTGGCGATGACCAGCAGGGTGACGACCCAATTGAAAGCGGTGGAGTACTGTTTCGCCGCGCCTTGATTGAAGGCTTCCGCTTGCTGGTTGTTGATCTCCGTCAAACGGGCGAGCACTGCGTTGATGGCGTCGGAATTGCTCATCAGTTCGGTGTTGAGCAGCGCCTGCAATTCAGTGACCTGATTGTTGCGCGACAGGGTTTTCATCCGTTCTTCGAGCTGACGGTATTGCCCGAGCAGTTGCACATATTGATCGTAGGCGGCCCGTTCGTCCGGGGCGCTGATGAGTTTTTCATACGCGACCTGGGCGGCGCGGATCTGCTGGTTGCGTTGCTCGAACAGATCGAAGGTTTTTCGCTGGGTGTCCGGCTCGCGATTGGTCAGCAAGCGATAGGACAACACCCGCAGGCGCAGGGTGAGTTGGGTGAACTCGTTCAGGGCCTTGATGCTGGGTACGCTGTTCTCGGCGATGCTCTCGCCGGATGCGCGGATGTTGCTCATCTGGGTCAGGGCAAATACCCCGAGGGCGAGCATCAGGGCGCCGATCAGGGCAAAGCCCAGGAACGCCCGCGGCGCGATGTTCATATTACGTAGAGACATGGAAAGTACCGGAAGGAGGCGCATCCGTGCGGGGCTGTGACTGCTGTTACCTGACTTATCGGTCATACGACTAAAGTCTTGAGTGACATGCGTGCTTTTGTCACAGGGCAGCCCTGGCCGCGCGACGAAGGGTAGGAACCAGATCCACGAATCGCAGTCTCTACAGCTCGCGAGCGAAGTACCGTTGCTGTGTAAACCATGGCATCGACGGCGACTTTTCTTTATCGTACGCGCCCCTTGAAAAAGCCTGGAAATCAATATGTTGGAAACATCCCTCAGCCAGTTGGAACAACTGGTCAATGACCTGGTGCAACAGAACCGTCACCTCACCGGACTGAACGAAACCCTGGGCGCGGAACTGGCCAGGGCCAAGGATGAAAACGAGAGCCTGCAACTGAGCCTGATGGAACAGGAAGAACTGCACGGCACCACCGCCGCTCGCATCCAGGCGCTGATCGAGCGCGCCAGCGCCGGGCCTGTCAGCGCATGAAGCACGGCGCCGATGGGGTGACAGTCATCTCGATCCTGGGAGAAGACTATTCAATCAAAGCGCCGACCGGGCAGGAACAGGCCCTGTTGGACGCTGCCTCCATGCTCAAGGCCGCACTGGCCGACACGAAAAGAAAATACCCGACGCTGATCGGAGATCGCCTGTTGGTACTGGCGGCGATGAACCTGTGTTCGCAACAGATGGAGATGCAAAAGGCTCATCAGGCGGAACTCGACCGTTACCAAGAGCAAGTCAGCGCCACGGTCGATGTGATTGCCAAGACGATCCAGCAGGCCTGAAACCTAAGGACCAAAGGTTGATGGTGATCTCATTGTGGGAGTGGGAGCGGGCTTGCTCGCGAAGGCGGTGGATCAGGCAAATCAATTGCAACTGACATACCGCTTTCGCGAGCAAGCCCGCTCCCACAGTGGATGGTGGTGAACGCAGATGTCGTATTCACTTGGAACCCTGTGGGAGCGAGCTTGCTCGCGATGGGATTTGAGCCCCACCACAAGCGCTGGCTCAGAACCACTCATCCCGCATTTCCAGGCACGTATCATCCCGCGCCTCAAGAATCGCCAGCTCATGATGGCAACCCGGTACTTCCCAGGTCAGGAAGTAGCGCGCTGCTTGCAGTTTGCCTTTATAGAAGTCGTTGTCCGCCGCATTCCCCTTGGCCAAGCCTTCCTCGGCACGAATCGCCTGTTCCAGCCAGCGCCAGCCGATCACCATATGCCCGAACACCTTCAGGTACAGCGCCGAATTGGCGAGGCTGCTGTTGACTTTGCCTTGGCCCAGGTCCGTCAGCAGGCCCAGGGTGACGGTTTGCAGGCGCGCCACCAGCGCTTCCAGCGGCTGGCGCAACGGCGTCAGTGAGGCATGCGCCTGGGCGCGTTCAGTGGTGTCGGCCACCAGCCGGATTAACTGCTTGAGCCCGGCACCGCCGTTCTGCGCCAGTTTTCGCCCTAGCAGGTCCAGGGACTGGATGCCGTGGGTGCCTTCATGGATCGGGTTCAGGCGGTTGTCGCGGTAATACTGCTCCACCGGATATTCGCGGGTGTAGCCGTGCCCCCCCAGAATCTGGATCGCCAGTTCGTTGGCCTTCAGGCAGAACTCCGAGGGCCAGGATTTGACGATCGGGGTCAGCAGGTCCAGCAGCTCATGGGCGCGCCTGCGCTCGGCTTCGCTTTGCAGGGTAGTGGTGTCGTCGAACAGGCGCGCTGCGTACAGGCCCAGGTCAAACGAACCTTCAACGTAGGCTTTCTGGGTCAGCAGCATGCGGCGCACGTCGGCGTGCTGGATGATCGCCACGGGAGCAGTGGTTGGGTCCTTGCTGTCGGGAACCCGGCCCTGGGGGCGTTCGCGGGCGTATTCCAGGGAATACAGGTAGCCGGCGTAACCCAGCATCACTGCGCCCATGCCGACGCCGATCCGCGCCTCGTTCATCATCTGGAACATGTAGCTCAGGCCGTGGTGCGGCTTGCCTACGAGGTAACCGACACATTCGCCGTTGTCGCCGAAGTTCAGCGCGGTAGAAGTGGTGCCACGCCAGCCCATCTTGTGGAACAGCCCGGCCAACAGCACGTCGTTACGTTGGCCGAGGCTGCCGTCGTCGTTGACCAGGAACTTGGGCACGATAAACAGCGAAATGCCCTTCACGCCCGGCGGCGCATCCGGCAATTTCGCCAGGACCATGTGCACGATGTTTTCCGACAACGGATGATCGCCGCCGGAAATGAAGATCTTGTTGCCTTTGAGTCGATAAGTGCCGTCGGACGCAGGCTCCGCGCGTGTACGAATATCCGACAGCGAAGAGCCTGCATGGGGCTCGGTCAGGGCCATGGTGCCGAAGAAACGACCGTCGATCATCGGTTGCAGGAAGCGTTGCTTCTGCTCCTCGCTGCCGAAGCTCTCGATCAGGTTCGCCGCGCCCATGGTCAGGAATGGATAAGAGGTCGAAGCGGCGTTGGCCGACTGGAAATGTGCGAAGCAGGCCTGGGACAGCAGCGTCGGCAGTTGCATGCCGCCTGCCTCGAAGCTGCGCGCCGCGTTGAGAAAGCCCGCCTCGAGGAAGGCATCCACCGCCGGTTTTACCTCGGGAATCAGAATCGCCTCGCCGTTCTCGTAGCGCGGTTCGTTTTCATCATTCTTGCGGTTGTGGGGCGCGAAAAATTTCTCGGCGATGCTGCGGGCCGTGCCGAGGGCGGCGTCGAAGGTTTCGCGATTGTGTTCGGAAAACCGCTCGCGCTGGGTCAGGCCCTCGGCATCAAGGACTTCATACAGCTCGAAAGCCAGATTGCGGGAACTGAGCAGCGTCTCGGACATGGCAGCCTACCTTTTTTTGGAATGGGCCGAGTCTAGGCGCGGGAATGGAGGCTGAACAGGATGATTGATTTGGGTGATGGAGGAGCGAGGGTGACGCTAATCAGATGTGGGGGGGCGGGCTCTGTGGGAGCAAGGTTTGCCCGCGATGAAAACGCCGCGCTCTCTTGAGGGCCGCAGCGCCTGGATCGCGAGCAAGCTTTGCTCCCACAAAACTCGCTCCACACAGGGATTCGATTGCCAGGCACCCGTTGCAGGTGCCTGGTTTACAGCGGTTTAGCCGATAGTCATCAAGCTGGCGTTACCACCCGCCGCGGCGGTGTTGACGCTCAAGGCCCGCTCGATCACCAGGCGCTCCAGCGCAATGTTGGTCTCGCCCTGGGACAAGCCGTGCACCCCAACGATGGCGCCGGCGCGCTTGGCTACCTGCTGGCAAACGCCGCGCAGCTGGTCCGAATCGCCGTGGTGCAGGACCGCGTCGAACAGCACCTCGTCCTTGCTCCAGTCGGCAATCCGCTGGATGCGTGCCTGAATTTCCTTCGGCAAGCGTGCGAACAAAGCCTTGCTGGTGTCGGTTTCCGGCCACACAGCCGAGCCACCCACGGCCAGTACGGCCGCCAGTTGCGTCAGCAGGTCGCCTTCCACGTCGGCCAGGCACAACACGTGCTCGCGCGGCAGGATGGCGTAGCTGTTGCGTTCGCCGGTCGGGCCGGTCAGCTGGCGGGTGATACCGCTTTGCGACTGGGCCGCGAACTGCACGCACAGGGCGCTCAGCTCGGCAAGCTTCTGGCTGTCGGCCCAGGCTTGCAGGGCGGTGAGCGGTTTACCCATGGCCTCGCGCAAACGCAGGTCCGGTGCTGTCAGGGCGTCGCCACGGACGAAGGATTGTTGGATCGCATCGGTAGGACGTGTCGACAACAGGCGGTACAGGTACAGCGGACCACCGGCCTTGGGACCGGTGCCCGACAGGCCTTCGCCACCGAACGGCTGCACACCGACCACAGCACCGACAATGTTGCGGTTCACGTAGACGTTACCCGCATGCACATTGTCGATGACCTTGGCGATGGTCTCGTCGATGCGCGTGTGCACGCCCAGGGTCAGGCCGTAGCCGGAGGCGTTGATCTGGTTGATCAACTGATCCAGTTCCTTGCGCTTGTAGCGCACCACGTGCAGCACCGGGCCGAAGATCTCGCGCTGCAGCTCGTCGAAGCTTTCCAGCTCGATGAGGGTTGGCATCACAAAGGTGCCGCGCTTGCACTCGTCACTGTCGGCGATTGCCATCTGGTACACGGTGCGACCCTTGTCGCGCATGGCCTGGATGTGTTTCTCGATGCCGGCCTTGGCTTCGGCGTCGATCACCGGGCCGATGTCCACGGACAGGCGCTCAGGGTTGCCGAGGCGCGATTCGGCCATGGCGCCCTTGAGCATTTCGATGACTCGGTCGGCGGAGTCTTCCTGCAGGCACAGCACCCGCAGGGCCGAGCAACGCTGGCCGGCACTGTCGAACGCCGAGGACACCACGTCGATGACCACTTGTTCGGTCAGCGCCGAGGAGTCGACGATCATGGCGTTCTGGCCGCCGGTTTCAGCGATCAACGGGATCGGACGGCCCTGGTTGTCCAGGCGGCCGGCGATGTTGCGTTGCAGCAGGCGAGCGACTTCGGTGGAGCCGGTGAACATCACGCCTTTGACCCGCTCGTCACCCACCAGGCGGGCACCGACGGTTTCGCCACGGCCCGGCAGCAGTTGCAGCACGCCTTCCGGAATGCCGGCTTCAAGCATCAGGCGCACAGCCTGGGCCGCCACCAATGGCGTCTGTTCGGCGGGCTTGGCCAGTACCGGGTTGCCGGCGGCCAGCGCGGCGGCGACCTGGCCGCTGAAAATCGCCAGCGGGAAGTTCCACGGGCTGATGCAGACCACCGGGCCCAGTGGGCGGTGGGCGTCGTTGGTGAAGTCGTTGCGCGCCTGCACGGCGTAGTAGCGCAGGAAGTCCACGGCTTCACGCACTTCGGCAATGGCGTTGGCAAAGGTCTTGCCGGCTTCGCGGGCCAGCAGGCCCATCAGCGGCTGGATCTCGCCTTCCATCAGGTCAGCGGCACGCTCGAGGATCGCGGCGCGCTCGGCTGGTGGCGTGGCCTGCCAGATCGGTGCGGCGTTGAGGGCGCACTGGATGGCGTTGTCGACGTCGGCGACCGTGGCTTCCTGCACATGGCCGACCACGTCGCGGTGATCGGACGGGTTCAGCACCGCTGCCGGGGTTTCTTCGCTGGCAGCGCAACCGAGCATCGGCGCGGCTTTCCAGTCGTTATGGGCCGTGGCCAGCAGGGCGCAGGACAGCGAAGCCAGACGATGTTCGTTGGCCAGGTCGATGCCGCTGGAGTTGGCGCGGTCGCTGCCATACAGATCCCGAGGCAGAGGGATGCGCGGGTGCGGCAGGCCGAAGCCGCCTTCCAGCGTTGCCATCTGCTCGATGCTGGCCACTGGATCGGCCACCAGCTCCTGAATCGAGATGGACTGGTCGGCGATACGGTTGACGAACGAAGTGTTCGCGCCGTTTTCCAGCAGGCGACGTACCAGGTACGCCAGCAATGTTTCGTGGGTGCCGACCGGCGCGTACACACGGCACGGACGGTTCAGCTTGCCTTCGGAGACCTTGCCTACAACCTGTTCGTACAGTGGTTCACCCATGCCGTGCAGGCACTGGAATTCGTACTGGCCCGGGTAATAGTTCTGACCGGCGATATGGTAGATGGCTGCCAGGGTATGGGCGTTGTGCGTGGCAAATTGCGGGTAGATGACTTCCGGCACCGACAGCAACTTGCGGGCGCAAGCGATGTAGGACACGTCGGTGTACACCTTGCGGGTATAGACCGGATAGCCTTCCAGGCCTTCGACCTGGGCGCGCTTGATCTCGCTGTCCCAGTACGCACCTTTTACCAGGCGGATCATCAGGCGATGACGGCTGCGGCGGGCCAGGTCGATGACGTAGTCGATCACGTACGGGCAACGCTTCTGGTACGCCTGGATCACGAAGCCGATGCCGTTCCAGCCGGTCAGTTGCGGCTCGAAGCACAGGCGCTCCAGCAGATCCAGCGACAGCTCGAGGCGGTCGGCTTCCTCGGCGTCGATGTTCAGGCCGATGTCGTATTGCTTGGCCAGCAGGGTCAGCGACAGCAAGCGCGGGTACAGCTCTTCCATGACGCGCTCATACTGGGCGCGGCTGTAACGCGGGTGCAGGGCAGACAGCTTGATGGAAATGCCTGGGCCTTCATAAATCCCACGACCATGGGACGCTTTGCCGATCGAATGGATGGCTTGTTCGTACGAGGCGAGGTACTTCTGGGCGTCATGTTCGGTAAGTGCGGCTTCACCCAGCATGTCGTAGGAGTAGCGGAAGCCCTTGGATTCGAACTTGCTGGCGTTGGCCAGGGCCTCGGCGATGGTTTCGCCGGTGACGAACTGCTCGCCCATCAGGCGCATGGCCATGTCGACGCCCTTGCGGATCATCGGCTCGCCGCTCTTGCCGATGATGCGGCTCAGGGAGGAGGTCAGGCCCGCTTCGTTATGGGTGGCGACCAGTTTGCCGGTCAGCAGCAGGCCCCAAGTGGCGGCGTTGACGAACAGCGACGGACTGTTGCCCAAGTGCGGATGCCAGTTACCGGTGCTGATCTTGTCGCGGATCAGCGCATCACGGGTGCCTTTGTCCGGGATGCGCAGCAGCGCTTCGGCCAGGCACATCAGCGCCACGCCTTCCTGGGACGACAGGGAAAATTCCTGCAGCAAACCTTGAACGATACCGGCACGGCCGCCGGCACTTTTCTGGTTACGCAGTTTTTCCGCAATCGAGGCGGCCAGCTTGTTGGTGGCTTCGGCCATTTCGGCCGGCAGGCGGGCCTGCTCGATCAGCATCGGCACCACTTCCGGCTCAGGGCGACGGTAGGCGGCAGTGATGGAGGCGCGCAAGACCGATTGCGGCAGGATGCTCTCGGCAAATTCGAGGAAGCATTGGTGAGCATGGTCGACCTGCACATCGCCGGCATCCTCGCTGTCGGTGCGAGGTGAACCGTTCAGCTCGGTCAGGGTTGCACCACCCTCGAGTTTTTCCAGGTAATTGAAAATTGCCTGCTTGATCAGCCAGTGCGGCGTACGATCAATCGAGGTTGCGGCCGCCTTGAGGCGTTCGCGGGTCGGGTCATCGAGTTTGACCCCAAGGGTGGTGGTAGCCATATTTTTATCCTCATGTTTACCACGTATTGCGTGGCATCAGCTGGCGGCAAGATTAGCTGCGAGATGACTGAGGTGCAACCGGGTGCAACCCTTTTTTTCCTGAAATGACAGGCAGCTCATCCGGAAGCAAACACTGGCCTGTTAATCCTGCACCGGCTTAGTGCTTTGGCTTCTAGCTGAGTGCTATGAACTGCACTAAAAGGGAGCAAAAAACACGGTTTTTGCGATAAAACCGATCAGGTGCAACTTATTCGAGCGAAACTGGTTGCACCTTATTTGATTTGTTGAATAGCATTCGCGGCCAAGGTGCAACCGGTTCAAGGCCGAGGGGCATCGGCTGATGGCTTTCCTGGGGAAACATCAGTCATAAAATCGCGGGACTGCAAATCGTCGCTACAACGTCTGCGTTGTCGACGCTTTCAACTGCCACCGCTACATAAAAACAAAGCCAGGGCGTAACTCATGAGTGTTAGTAATCCCACCCTGATCACTTTCGTGATCTATATCGCTGTAATGGTCCTGATCGGCCTGATGGCTTATCGCTCCACCAACAACCTTTCCGATTACATCCTGGGCGGCCGCAGCCTGGGCAGCGTGGTAACCGCATTGTCCGCCGGTGCCTCCGACATGAGTGGCTGGCTGTTGATGGGCTTGCCCGGTGCTATCTACATGTCCGGCCTGTCGGAAGGCTGGATCGCCATCGGCCTGATCATCGGTGCCTACCTGAACTGGCTGTTCGTGGCCGGTCGCCTGCGGGTACAGACCGAGCACAACGGTGATGCGCTGACACTGCCGGACTACTTCTCCAGCCGTTTCGAAGACAAGAGCGGCCTGCTGCGGATCATCTCTGCGGTGGTGATCCTGGTGTTCTTCACCATCTACTGTGCCTCCGGCATCGTGGCCGGTGCCCGTCTGTTTGAAAGCACCTTCGGCATGTCCTACGAGACAGCACTGTGGGCCGGTGCGGCGGCAACCATTGCCTACACCTTCATCGGTGGCTTCCTGGCCGTGAGCTGGACCGACACCGTACAAGCGACCCTGATGATCTTCGCGCTGATCCTTACGCCGATCATCGTGCTGCTGGCTACTGGCGGCGTGGATACCACGTTCCTGGCCATCGAAGCGAAAGATCCTACCGCTTTCGACATGCTGAAAAACACCACCTTCATCGGCGTGATCTCGCTGATGGGTTGGGGCCTGGGCTACTTCGGCCAGCCGCACATCCTGGCGCGCTTCATGGCGGCTGATTCGGTCAAGTCGATCGCCAAGGCGCGTCGCATCTCCATGGCCTGGATGATCCTCTGCCTGGGCGGCACCGTGGCCGTGGGCTTCTTCGGTATCGCGTACTTCTCGGCACACCCTGAGGTGGCCGGTCCCGTGACCGAGAACCCTGAGCGGGTGTTCATCGAGCTGGCGAAGATCCTGTTCAATCCATGGGTTGCCGGTGTGTTGCTGTCGGCCATCCTGGCGGCGGTCATGAGTACCTTGAGCTGCCAGTTGCTGGTGTGCTCCAGTTCCCTGACCGAAGACTTCTACAAGACCTTCCTGCGCAAGGGCGCTTCCCAGTTGGAACTGGTCTGGGTCGGCCGCGCCATGGTGCTGCTGGTGGCCTTGGTCGCCATTGCCCTGGCCGCTAACCCGGAAAACCGTGTACTGGGTCTGGTGAGCTACGCTTGGGCCGGTTTCGGTGCCGCCTTCGGCCCTGTTGTCCTGATCTCCGTGATCTGGAAGAACATGACCCGCAATGGCGCGCTCGCCGGCATCCTGGTGGGTGCAATCACCGTGATCGTCTGGAAGCATTTCGCGTTGCTGGGCCTGTACGAAATCATCCCTGGCTTCATCTTCGCCAGCCTGGCCATCTACATTGTCAGCAAGATGGGCTCGCCTACCGCGGGCATGCTGCAGCGTTTCGACGCGGCGGAAAAAGATTTTCGTCTGAACCAGTAAGGTCTTCAGCGCGGCCTCGATGGCTCGCAGGAGGGTTTGCATGAAAAACGGCCCGTCTCTAGTGGAGGCGGGCCGTTTTTTCATGGGTGTCAGTCCGGGTTGGCGTCAGGCTGGTTTAGAAAGATCAGCACGCCCAAAATCGCCATGTAGAACCTGAACGCAGCGTCCTGGCCATTCCAGATTTCTGATTGCCACATCAGGAACCACTCGCCACCGATGACCATGAAACCAAAGAACCAGACGAAGAAACCCACCGTCAAGCCGGTAACGGCCCATCCCTTGGCGCGGGCGAACACCGGGGCCTCGGCCTGGCGTGCCTGCCACAGTTTCAATGCTCCGTAGCCCAAAAGCCCCGCCGTCAGCGCTTCGCCGAAAATGATCAGCCAATAGGCTCCGTGCCACATCCAGGGTTGATCGATGGCGCGATACCGGGCGGCATTGTCGGGAAAGGTGGTATCCATACTCAATACGTGATGGACGAAATTGAAATTGGAGCTGTAGTCCGTGACGTTGTTGAACACGGTCAGGAAGGCGAATGCGGCGAGCGCCAGGGTCATTGCGATTTTTGCGTAACGTGTCGTCATGCCGTGCGTCCTTTGCTTTTTTGCGACCAGAGCACGTTATCACGCACGCCAAAGCCCAGAAATCGGCAACGTTGCAGGAAATAGCTGATTCGTTTGTAGGGCGGTTGCGGTTGGCCGCGATGCCTCGAATGTCTATCGGAAAATGCATCAGGTTCTGCGGCTTTTAGCTTCTTGGCTGTAGGGGAAATCTGTTTTTCCTGACCGCCAATCCATTCACCCTATCGCTCGTGCAGAATCGCCCGCCTCCATTTCGCAGAGGCACATTGGATGTTCCCGCCTGCCAACCAACCTCGTTTCACGCTAACGCTCGACAGCGGGCCGAATGAACTCAAGGTGCTTGAGTTCAAGGGCAAGGAAGCCATCAGCCAGCCCTATCGCTTCGACCTGGAACTGGTCAGCGAGCGGTCTGACCTGGCGCTGGAAGAGCTCCTTCATCACCAGGCATTTCTGAGGTTCGATGATTTGGGCGGTGGCATACACGGTCAGGTCTATAGCGTGGCCCAGGGGGATTCGGGCAAGCGCCTGACCCGTTATCAGATCAGCCTGATGCCCCGCCTGGCCTACTTGCGCCATCGCATCAACCAACGGATTTTCCAGCACCTGAGCGTGCCCGATATCGTCGCCAGGGTGTTGAAGGAACACGGGATCCTGGCGGATGCCTGTCACTTCACGCTTGGTGGGCAATACCCCGAGCGCGAGTATTGCGTGCAGTATGGCGAAAGCGACCTGGCGTTCATCGAGCGGATCTGCGCCGAAGTCGGCATCCATTATCACTTCAGGCACCTCCCGGATAGCCATCTGCTGGTGTTCGGTGACGACCAGACGGTGTTTCCCCGCCTGCCCGAATCAACGCTGTACCTGCCGGGCAGCGGCATGGCCGCCGCCGAGCCGGCCATCAAGCGCCTGGCGGTGCGGCTCCAGACCCGTACCACTGCGGTGACGCTGCGTGATTACGACTTCCGCAAGCCCGGTCTGTTACTGCAAACCCACCTCGACAATCGGCAGCGCCCTGTGCTCGAGGACTATCACTACCCCGGCGGTTTCTCTGCCCGTGACGACGGCAAGCATCTGACCCGACGTGCCCTTGAGCGCCATGGCGCCGACCACTGCGTGGCAGAAGGCGGCAGCGATGAAAGTGCCTTCGTCAGCGGGCACTTCATGTGCATCAAGGATCATCCCCGGGAACCGTGGAATGATCTCTGGCTCCTGACGCAGATCGACCATCATGGCCGTCAACCGCAGGTGCTGGAAGAAACAGCCGCTGTCGGCCCGGATGAATTCCAGGGCTACAAAAATACCTTTCTCGCCACGCCATGGGACGTGTTCTTTCGGCCGCCGCTGCATCACGAAAAGCCCCGCGCCCACGGCTATCAGTCGGCGGTAGTGACCGGGCCGGTCGACAGCGAAATCCACTGCGATGAGTTCGGACGGGTCAAGGTGCAATTGGTCTGGGATCGCGACGGTCAGTGCGATGAGCACTCCAGCTGCTGGCTGCGCGTGGCCTCCGGTTGGGCCCACGATCACTATGGCGCAGTGATGATCCCCCGGGTCGGGATGGAAGTCCTGGTGGGGTTCATCGATGGCGACGTGGACAAACCGTTGGTCGTCGGGTGCCTGCCCAATGGCGCCAACCCGGTGCCGCTGGACCTTCCGGCGGACAAGACCCGCAGCGTGTTGCGCAGCCAGAGCAGCCCCGGCGGGGGAGGTTACAACGAATTGCGCATCGAAGATCGCAAGGGTGCCGAGGAGATCTACCTGCGGGCCCAGCGCAACTGGACCCAGCATGTGCTGCACGACCAGCGGGTGCAGGTCGATCACGAGCGCAGCATCGTTGTCGCCGGTACGGCACGGCACGAGCTCAAGGCCGATGAGCAGCGCCTTACCCATGGTGGGCGCCGGGCAGAAGTGCGGCAGGACGATCATCTGCTGGTGAGCGGCGAGCGGCATATTCGTGTCACCAGCCAGGTACTGAGCGCCAGCCAGCACTTTCATGTCAGCGCCGGCCAGCAAGTGGTATTGGACGGGGGCGCCAGCGTCACGCTTCAGGCCGGCGGCCATTGGATCAATATCGGCGCCGGCGGGATCTCCAGCAGTGTACCCATTGAAGTCGGTGGGGCGCCGATGGCAGTCATGAGGGCGGCATCCGGCGCGCCAGACAGCGCCGAGAAGCTGGTCGCTGCGGCGGCGCCTGCGCTTTCCCTTGCGCAAATCCTCAGTTTCCAAGGCTCGGCGCCGTTCTGCGAGGAGTGTGAGCGTTGCAGAAACGGTGCCTGCACAGTGCCGCCGGTCTTGCACAAGCCTGTCGATGTCCGGGGGCGTCCATGAGCAGCGACCAATCTCCTCGCGCCTGGCTTGAGGACCACCCCTTGCAGGCCTCTGAGCAACTTTTCGCCATTTTCAGCAATGCCAGTAGCGCCGGGGCGTTGTCGGCCTGGAGGCGCTCTATGAACGCAGTCGCCAGCCCGATCTGGGCCGATACGTCGTACGCCGAGTGGGAAACGGTCATGCCCTATGCAGGGCTGGTCAGCGCAGACAGCGGGTTTCTTGATTGGATAGCCGCCACCGACTCCCTCGATTGGGGTTGGCTGGCGGTTTCGTGTGTGAGCCAGCAAATCCTTGCCGAACACTTGCGAGGACTCACAAAGGTGCTGTTGCCCGATGGCAAGCCGGTCTTCCTGCGTTTTTGGGATGGGCGCTTCATGCGGCCGATTCTGCAATCGACGGAGGTAGACGCCGGGCAACTCTTGCCGGTCATCAAGCGATGCCTGATCAACGGGCAATCCCTTGAGATCGGGGGAAATGCCCTGCGCCCGGCCCAGGCTTTCCCCTGGTGGCAAGTGCCCGTCGCACTGTTGGACGCAATGGTCGAGGTTCCGACGGACTGTCTGCTGGACAACTTGCTCGCCTGGCTGGGTGAAGAGCATCCGTATTTGTTCGAACGGGTCGACGGCAGCGTCCTGCGGCGCAAGATTGCCCACTTTCTTGAGCGATCGGAGGCGGTTGAGGCGAAAAAGGCGCCATTGCAGGCGTATTTGATGCGTGAGCTGGGCTGATGTTGGCGTGTCCGCCGGGCTGCGAACCCCTGACGTCCGACGCGCTTCAAGGTAAACTCGTCGCCCTTCGCAGGAGCCGCCATGAACTATCGCCACGCCTTCCACGCCGGCAATCACGCCGATGTGTTCAAACACCTGACCTTGACCCGCCTCATCGCTTTGATGTCGCGCAAGGAGCAGCCCTTCGCCTACCTCGATACCCACGCGGGCATCGGGCTGTACGACCTGCAGGGTGACCAGGCCAACCGTACCGGTGAGTACCTGGAGGGCATTGCGCGGTTGTGGGGCGAGAGCGATCTGCCACCGTTGACCGCCGATTACATGAAGGTGCTGCACGAAATGAACCCGGACGGGCAGTTGCGCTACTACCCGGGCTCGCCGGAACTTGCGCGGCGCCTGACCCGTTCGCAGGACCGTGTGCTGCTCAATGAAAAACACCCTGAAGATGGCGTGTTGCTCAAGGACAACATGAAAGGCGACCGTCGCGTGGCGGTCCATCTGGGTGAGGGCTGGCATGTGCCGCGGGCGCTGCTGCCGGTGGCAGAGAAGCGTGCCCTGATGCTGATCGATCCGCCGTTCGAACAGCTGGACGAGATGCAGCGTTGCGCCGCCTCCCTCAAGGAAGCCATTGGCCGGATGCGACAGACGGTGGCGGCGATCTGGTACCCGGTAAAGGACCAGCGGATGTTGCGTCGCTTCTACCAGGATCTGGCCGGCACGGGCGCGCCGAAGCTGTTGCGGGTGGAGCTGCTGGTGCACCCATTGGCGACGCCCAACAGCCTGAACGGCTCCGGCCTGGCGATTGCCAATCCGCCGTGGGGGCTGGAGGAAGAATTGCGTGAACTGCTGCCGTGGCTGTCGAAAAAGTTGGGACAGACCCAGGGTGGGTGGCAGATGGATTGGTTGATCGCTGAGAGCTGATGCGTCGATGGCGCCTGGAAGGTCGTCATCGCGAGCAAGCTCGGCTCCCACAGGGATTTGTGGCAGCTACAATTCTGTGAACACCCCACAACCCTGTGGGAGCCGAGCTTGCTCGCGATGACGGTGGTTCAGCTGCATTGCTGTTGAATGTGCCGCCGCCATCGCGGGCAAGCCTCGCTCCCACGAGCCCAGCTCCCACACTGGGACCGGGGGCTTGAAAGTCAGATCGGGCAGGTCACGCCCGTACCGCCAATCCCGCAATAGCCTTCAGGGTTTTTCGCCAGGTACTGCTGGTGGTAGGTCTCGGCGAAGTAGAACGTCGGTGCTTCTTCGATTTCGGTCGTGATGGTGCCTTTGCCCGCCTTGGTCAACTCGGCCTGGAAGACTTCTTCGCTGTGTTTGGCCGCCGTCAGTTGAGCCGGGGTGGTGGCATAGATCACCGAACGGTACTGGGTGCCGATGTCATTCCCCTGGCGCATGCCCTGGGTCGGGTTGTGCAGTTCCCAGAACATTTTCAGAAGCTGCTCGTAGCTGACTTTTGCTGGCTCGTAGACCACCAGCACCACCTCGCTGTGGCCGGTGAGGCCCGAACAGACTTCTTCATACGTCGGGTTCGGCGTGAAGCCGCCGGCATAACCCACCGCCGTACTGACCACGCCTTCGCGCTGCCAGAATTTGCGTTCTGCGCCCCAGAAGCAGCCGAGGCCGAAGATTGCGAAATCCACGTCCATGGCAAACGGGCCCAGCAGTGGCGCGTCGAGGACGAAGTGTTTTTCCGGCACGGTCA
This sequence comes from Pseudomonas sp. PF05, assembly GCF_056521845.1. NCBI lineage: Bacteria > Pseudomonadati > Pseudomonadota > Gammaproteobacteria > Pseudomonadales > Pseudomonadaceae > Pseudomonas > Pseudomonas sp. PF05. The sequence continues at coordinate 26,392 of NZ_JBWLPW010000010.1, forward strand.
TTGGCGTTTCACGGCCAGGCAGGGCTTGTTCTTGAGTAGGAAGCACGTTTTTGTTCACCAGAATTTCCGAGCGCAAGACCATCATCAGTCCTCTCAGTCAGATTGAGTTGAGCGAAATAGACCGTCAGTGTGCCCAATGCCGATTCGTTAAGAAAGCGACAACGGTGGCGAGGGGATGGACGTAGAGGTGGCTGCGACCGTCAGACCAGCGGTCCGCGGGGGTAGCGCTTGAGTTTTTCGACCAGATCGGCGCCGGGGATTGGTCGGTCGAACAGGTAGCCCTGGCCGACGTCGCAGCGATGACGGCGCAGGAAGGCCAGTTGCTGGGCGGTCTCGATGCCTTCGGCCACGACCTTGAGTTTCAGGTTGTGGGCCATGGCGATCACTGCGGAGGTGATCTCCATGTCGTCCTGGTTGTCCGGGATTTCGTGGATGAAGCTGCGATCGATCTTGATGATGTCGATCGGGAATTTCTTCAGGTAACTCAGGGACGAATACCCGGTGCCGAAGTCATCCATGGCCAAGGTCAGCCCCAGGCGCTTGAGCTGGTCGAGCTGCAAGTGGGTGTCTTCGGTGGCTTCCAGCAACAGGCCTTCGGTCAGCTCCAGTTCCAGCAGCCGGGCCGGCAGTTGCTCCTCCTTGAGAATGCTGGCGATGGAGGCGACCAGGTCCGGGTCGGAAAACTGCTTGGGCGACAGGTTGATCGCCACTTGCAGGTTACCCAGGCCGGCTGCGGTCAGCTGTTTGCTCATGCGGCAAGCCTGGCGAGCGATCCATTTGCCAATGGGGATGATCAGGCCGGTTTCTTCGGCCACGCTGATGAACTGGTCCGGTCGGATCATGCCCTTTTCCGGATGGTTCCAGCGCAGCAGCGCTTCCATGCCCAGCAGGCGGCCGCTGCGCAGGCACAGCTTGGGCTGGTAGAACACGTCCAGCTCATTCTGGGTCAGGGCGCGGCGCAGGTTGTTTTCTACGAACAGCTTGTAGCTGGCCTCGGCATTCAGGGCCTCGGTGAACACCTGGACCTGGTGCTTGCCGTTGGCCTTGGCCTTGTGCAGGGCGAGACCGGCGTTGCGCATCAGGGTCTGTGGATCGCGACCGTGCAGCGGCGCGCAGGCCAGGCCCACGGAGCCGGTCACGCTGATCAACTGGTTATCGACGAACATGGGTTTGTCGAGGGTCATCAGCAACTGGCTGGCAATCTGCTGCCCGGCTTCCAGGCTCGTGTCGTCCAGCAGGACCGCGAATTCGTTACTGGCAAATCGCGCCAGGCTGCCGCTGGGGCTCAAGCTGTTGCGCAGGCGCCGGGCCAGGCTGATCAGCAGTTTGTCACCGGTCTGGTGGCCGAGGCTGTCGTTGATGCGCTTGAAGTTGTCGATGTCCACCAGCAGCAGGCTGATGGGTGAGTCACTGTCCCGGGCGAAGCGTTCATCGAGGTTGCGAATGAACGCCGGACGGTTGCCCAGGTTGGTCAGGTTGTCGGTGTAGGCCAGGCGCTCGATGCGCTGCTGGGCCAGCTTGGTCTGGGTGATGTCTTCGTAGATGCCGATGTAATGGGTCAGCTCGCGGTTATCGCCATAGACCTTGGAGATCGACAGCTGGCCCCAGTAGGGCTCCAGGTTCTTGCGCCGGCTCTTGAACTCACCCTGCCAGCTGTTGCTCTGGGCCAGCGCCGAGGGTGCGTCGAACAGCAGTTCGCTGAGGTTCTCCAGGGCCGGCAGTTCCGAGAGGCGTTGGCCGTGGACTTCCTCGGTGGTGTACTGGGTGATCGCGGTGAAGCTCGGGTTGACGTACTCCACCACACCGTCGCAATTGACCAGCAGGAACGCGTTGGCGCTCTGCTCCACAGCGCGCTGGAACAAGTGCAGGGCGCTGGTGGCGGTACGTCGGTTGTGGTTGTTGATAACCTGGGCGAACTGGTCCGCCAGCTCGCCGGCAAAGGCGATTTCATCCGATTGCCAGGCGCGGGTGACGCCCACTTGCTCCAGGCACAGCACGCCCACCACCTGGCCGTCGATACGCACGCTCGCGTCGAGAATGGCATTGACGTCACGGGCGCGCAGGCTCTCGGCCATTTCCCGGGTGCGCGGGTCGCGCATCGCATTGTGGGCGTCAATGGCGCGGCAGGTCTGCAACGCCTCCATGTAGTTGGGAAAGTCGTTGGCGTTGATCACCGCTGGCAGGAAATACTCCTGGGACGCGTGGTTGTAGGCGGAAATCGGCACCAGTTTGCCATCGTCCAGATTCCAGAGGCTGGCGCAGTCGATCTGGTAGATGTCGCAGGCGCTGCGGGTGATGAGTTCGGCCGCTTCGAGCAGGGAGTTGTTGGCACTGTAGCGTTGACGGGTCAGCAGCAGGATCAAGTCTTGTTGGGCGCGTACCCGGTCCAGGTGCTGGAGCTGTTCTTGCTGGGCGCGCTGGTTCAGTTCCAGGGCGATCTGCAGGCGTGAATTCTGGGTTTCCAGGTCCAGCGCGGGCACGGAGGGTTCGCCTTGCAGCAAATGGTCCACCGCCAGCAGGTAACCGCGTAGCAGATGACGATTGTGTTGCTTATAGGCTTCACCCGTCTCCAGCACATTCATCGGGCCCTTGGTGGTGTGGAGCGTGTAGCGAATCTGGTAATGCGCGGCCTGGGCCAATTGTTGCTGGATGGCGTCGTGCAACTGATAGCGCGCTTCGGGCTCCATCAAGCTGGCGTAGGGCGCACTGACCAGCGAGCACAGTTCTACCGCCGGCAGACCGAAGTATCGCTCGCAGTTGGGGTCGAGGAACAACAGCGCCCAGCTTGCTTCATTCAGCCGTTCGAAACGCAGCATACCGAGCCGCGAGGGCACCGGTAACTGCGTCACTACCTCGGCCGCCATACGGCTGGCGGCATCGGGTTGGCTTTTCATGGGGAAACTCGCTTCGAAAATGCTGATCGCGCCGGGCTGACGCCCTCGTTATTACGGATTGGCGCAAGGTTGCATCATTGCGGCACTGGCTGACAAGAGAGATGAAGGCCAAGTGCTATAAACCTTTTATCGGCCGACGAGAGGATTTCTCCAGTCGCCGACCGATCAGAGGGCATGGAAGGTCATTGCAGGGCAATATCGACGGTTTGCAAGGGATTGCCGTCCCGGTCGTGGAAGGTGACTTGAAGGCTCTGCGCCGTGACATGCAGGCGGGCGAAGTTGTCCTGGCTCACCACTTTGCTGGTCAGTTCATAGCGGTACTCACCGCTTTTGGTGCGGGCCATGGGCCTGTGGAAAATAAAATCCGAGGCTTTTGCAAAAGGCAGCAATTTGCTGTTGTAGAACGGCGAGGAAACGACGGTGTTGACCTCGAAATCAGGATCCTCGCTGTGACCCAGGCGGTTGGTCATGGAACCGTGGACATCGCCCGAGACGAAAACCACGTTTTTGATCCGGTGGCGGCGTATGGTTTCCAGCAGGCGCAGGCGTTGTTCCGGGAAGGCCTGCCAGGCATCGCCATCATCGTGCTTGCTGTCAGGGAAGAACATGACGCTGGTCACGACGAGTTTGACCCGGGCGGGGCTGTTGACGAGCCACTCGAGCAAAGACTGTTCCTGTTCCTTGTCGAGGATGCGCCGATCATCCGCCGACAGGTTGCGTTGCGTCCGGCTGTCGGTGACGAACCATTGGATATCGCCGTGGCTGAAGGTGTACCAGTAGCGGGTTAGCGACTTGTTTAATGTTCCGTCGTTCGACAGTTCATGGGCGGGTCCATGGCTGGCCTGATAAAGCCCATAAGCGTCCATGGCATTGGCGTACAGGATGTCGTCGTTACCGGTTCTCCTGGCAGGCCAGTTGTCTTCGATCTCATGGTCGTCGAGGATCATGTAGGTAGGGGTACCAGACATCAGTTTCCTGATGTGCGGCTGGGTGAATACCGTGCGGTATCTGGAGAGAATGTTCTTATAGGTTCGGTCCGGGCCGATGACATTCAGGTCATCCAGATAAACCTGGTCGCCGGTCATCAACACCGCGCTGATCGGTGGGTCGGCCTGCGCCACGAGGCGGTTGATGCCGGCAAAGGTGCGGTCCCCAAGCCCGGGTAGCAGCGGCGTGCCTGCGGCGATTCGCAAGTAGCGGCAAGAACCCACGATATAGGCGCGAGGTGCATCGGTTCTGCTGGCCGGTGTGCGTAAGCAGTAGGTGTTCCGGGGCCATTGCAGCGGCAGTTCCTGGACGGTTACCACGGTATGGGTCGGGCTCAGGGGACTGACCCAGCCGGCCTGGTATTCGTAGGCGGTATCGGGTTGAAGGTCTTTCAACACGATCACATCGGACATGTCGCGGTAGGCCTCCAATTGGACAAAGTGCCCTTTCGACCAGCGTGTATCGCCTTGGCGCCGGTGGCGAATGCCGGCGAATGCCCGGTTGTTGGCGTGATCGCCCCGCAGGAATATCCGGGCGTGATCCGTTGTCGTGTGGCCGACTATGGGGCCGACGGTAGGTTTGAACATATTCGAATCCATTCGAAATTTTAGTAGTGGGGGCAAGTATCAAGTTGCCTTGGCGGCTTGATGCTAAAGCTCGACGCGCCATAAATATCGCTAGGGAAGGGGGCGCAAGTTGTGGGAAATGACTAACAGGTGGCGTGGTCATTTAGAGCTTGTGTGGTAGGAAAATAGCCTTGGCGCCGCAAGACCATTGTGGGAGCAGGCTTGGATTCCAGGCAAAAAAAGCCCCGCCAAACGGGCGGGGTTGAGGTACGAGCGTGGCGCTCGGAAAACGGTGCGCCGAATGGCCCTCCCAAGGGAGGGCCGCCCGGTGTTACAGCAGGATGGTGCGGATGTCGCCCAGCAGGTCGCTCAAGCGCTTGGTGAAGCGTGCAGCGGCGGCGCCGTTGATCACACGGTGATCGTAGGACAGCGACAGTGGCAGCATCAGCTTGGGCTGGAAGGCTTTACCGTCCCAGACCGGCTGGATGGTGGCCTTGGAAACACCCAGGATCGCCACTTCCGGCGCGTTGACGATCGGCGTGAAGCCGGTGCCGCCAATGTGCCCGAGGCTGGAGATGGTGAAGCAGGCGCCTTGCATGTCGTCGGCAGTGAGCTTCTTGCTCCGGGCTTTTTCGGCCAGGGCAGCGGCTTCGCCAGCCAGTTGCAGCAGGCTCTTCTGGTCGACGTTGCGGATGACCGGTACCAGCAGGCCTTCCGGGGTGTCGACGGCAAAGCCGATGTGCACGTATTTCTTGCGGATCACAGCCTTGCCGCTTGGCGCCAGGGAGCTGTTGAAGTCCGGCAGTTCCTTGAGCAGGTGCGCACACGCCTTGAGCAGCAGGGGCAGCACGGTCAGCTTCACGCCGGCCTTTTCCGCGACGGCTTTCTGGGCGACGCGGAAAGCTTCCAGCTCGGTGATGTCGGCCTGGTCGAACTGGGTCACGTGCGGAATGTTCAGCCAGCTGCGGTGCAGGCTCGAAGCGCCGATCTGCATCAGGCGCGTCATGGCCACTTCTTCGGTTTCGCCGAAGCGGCTGAAGTCCACCGCCGGGATCGGCGGAATGCCCGCGCCGCCAGTGGCGCCTTCGGCCGGTGCGTTCTTGGCCTTCTGCATCATGGCCTTGACGTAGGCTTGCACGTCTTCTTTCAGCACGCGACCGTGAGGGCCGCTTGGGCCGACGGCCGACAGCTCGACACCGAATTCACGGGCCAGCTGACGCACCGCAGGGCCAGCGTGCACCTTGGCACCGCTTGGCGCAGGCGCGGCGACCGGGGCTGGGGCAGCCTCGGCCTTGGCGGCAGGCGCGGCGGCTGGAGCCGGGGCTTCGGTCTTGGCGGCAGGTGCAGCGGCCTGGGCGGGTGCGGCAGGCGCCGCAGCGCCAGCGACCTTGAGTTTCAGGATCAGGTCACCGGTGCCGACTTCGTCTTCCAGCTTGATCTCGACGCTTTCCACCACACCGGCGGCCGGCGAGGGGATTTCCATGCTGGCCTTGTCGGATTCCAGGGTGATCAGCGACTGGTCGGCTTCGACGGTGTCGCCAACCTTGACCAGCACTTCGATGATCTTGGCCTTGCCCGACGAACCGATGTCCGGGACATGAATGTCCTGGACGGTGGCAGCGGCAGGCGCAGCAGCTGGCGCGGGAGCCGCTTCGGCAGCCGGTGCGGCGGCAGGCTTTTCAGCCGCGGCCGGGGCGGCAGCAGGGGCGGGTGCTTCAGGCGCCGCAGCGGCGCCCTCGACTTCCAGTTCCAGCAGTTCGTCGCCTTCTTTCAGACGGTCGCCGAGCTTCACTTTCAGGCTCTTGATGACACCGGCCTTCGGCGCAGGCACTTCCATGCTGGCCTTGTCCGATTCAAGCGTCAGGATGCTCTGGTCGGCTTCGATGCGGTCGCCGACCTTCACAAACAGTTCAATTACTTCACCTTCACCGCTGCCGATGTCAGGTACGCGAATGAGTTCGCTCACGAAAATTCTCCTCAGCAGTCCAGTGGGTTGCGTTTTTCCGGATCGATGCCGAACTTGGCGATGGCTTCGGCCACCACTTTAGGTTCGATATCGCCACGGTCAGCCAGGGCTTCCAGGGCTGCCAACACAACGAACTTACGGTCGACTTCGAAGAAGTGACGCAGCTTCTTGCGGCTGTCGCTACGGCCGAAACCGTCGGTGCCCAGCACTTTGAATTCCTTGGAAGGAACCCACTGACGGATCTGTTCGGCGAACAGCTTCATGTAGTCGGTAGACGCGATGACCGGACCTTTGCGGCCGTTCAGGCATTCTTCGACGTAGCTCAGCTTTGGCTTCTGGCCAGGGTGCAGGCGGTTGCTGCGCTCTACGGCCAGGCCGTCGCGACGCAGTTCGTTGAAGCTGGTGACGCTCCAGACGTCGGCGCCGACGTTGAACTCTTCACGCAGGATCTTCGCCGCCTCACGCACTTCGCGCAGGATGGTGCCCGAGCCCATCAGCTGGACGTGGTGCGCCGCTTCGCGGGTATCTTCTTCGAGCAGGTACATGCCCTTGACGATGCCTTCCTCTACGCCGGCCGGCATGGCTGGCTGCTGGTAGGACTCGTTCATCACGGTGATGTAGTAGAAGACGTCCTGTTGCTCTTCGGTCATCTTCTTCATGCCGTCCTGGATGATCACCGCCAGCTCGTAGCCGTAGGTCGGATCATAGGTGCGGCAGTTCGGGATGGTCCCGGCCAGCATGTGGCTGTGGCCGTCTTCGTGCTGCAGGCCTTCACCGTTGAGGGTGGTGCGGCCTGCGGTACCGCCGATCAGGAAGCCACGGGTACGGCTGTCGCCGGCCGCCCAGGCCAGGTCGCCGATGCGCTGGAAGCCGAACATCGAGTAGAAGATGTAGAACGGCAGCATCGGCTGGTTGTGGCTGGAGTACGAAGTACCGGCGGCAATGAAGGAACTCATGGCGCCCGCTTCGTTGATGCCTTCTTCGAGGATCTGGCCCTTCTTGTCTTCGCGGTAGAACATCACCTGGTCTTTATCGACTGGCTCGTAGAGCTGGCCGACGGACGAGTAGATACCCAACTGGCGGAACATGCCTTCCATACCGAAGGTACGGGCTTCGTCCGGGATGATCGGGACGATGCGCTGGCCGATTTCCTTGTCCTTGACCAGTTGCGCGAGGATCCGCACGAAAGCCATGGTGGTGGAGATTTCACGGTCGCCCGAGCCGTCCAGGATTGCCTTGAGGGTCTCCAGTGGCGGGGTCGGGACGCTGAAGCTCTTGGCGCGACGCTGCGGTACGAAACCGCCCAGTGCGGCACGGCGCTCTGCCAGGTAACGAGCTTCGGCGCTGCCTTCTTCGGGCTTGAAGAACGGCAGGTTTTCCAGCTCGCTGTCCTTGACCGGAATGTCGAAGCGGTCGCGGAACAGCTTCAGGCTGTCGACATCGACCTTCTTGGTGTTGTGCGCGGTGTTCTTCGCTTCGCCGGCACCGGTGCCATAACCCTTGATGGTCTTGGCCAGGATGACGGTTGGCTGCTCTTTGTGGTTGACCGCCTGATGGTACGCCGCATAGACCTTGTACGGGTCGTGGCCGCCACGGTTGAGCTTCCAGATCTCGTCGTCGGACAAGTCGGCAACCATTGCCTTGAGTTCAGGCGTGTTGAAGAAGTGCTCACGGACGAATGCGCCGTCCTTGGCCTTGTAGTTCTGGTACTCGCCGTCGATGACTTCGTCCATACGACGTTGCAGGATGCCGTCGACGTCCTTGGCCAGCAGTGGGTCCCAGAAACGACCCCAGATGACTTTGTTGACGTTCCATTGGGCGCCACGGAACACGCCTTCGAGTTCCTGGATGATCTTGGCGTTGCCGCGAACCGGGCCGTCGAGGCGCTGCAGGTTGCAGTTGATGACGAAGATCAGGTTGTCCAGCTTCTCGCGGCCGGCCAGGGAGATCGCGCCCAGGGATTCCGGTTCGTCGCACTCGCCGTCACCCATGAAGCACCAGACTTTCTGCTTGCCTGGCTGGATGAAGCCACGGGCTTCCAGGTACTTCATGAAGCGCGCCTGGTAGATCGCCTGGATCGGACCCAGGCCCATGGAAACGGTCGGGAACTGCCAGAAGTCCGGCATCAGCCAAGGGTGCGGGTACGAAGACAGGCCGTTGCCGTTCACTTCCTGGCGGAAGTTGTTCATCTGGTCTTCGGAGATGCGGCCTTCCATGAACGCACGGGCGTAGACGCCTGGCGATGCGTGACCCTGGAAGTAGATCAGGTCGCCGCCGTGTTCGTCGGTCGGGGCCTGGAAGAAATAGTTGAAGCCGATGTCATACAGCGTCGCGCTGGAGGCGAAGCTGGAGATGTGACCGCCCAGGTCAGAATCTTTCAGGTTGGTACGCATGACCATGGCCAACGCGTTCCAGCGTACCAGCGAGCGAATGCGGCGTTCCATGAACAGGTCGCCAGGCATGCGTGCTTCGTGGGTAACGGGGATCGTGTTGCGGTACGGCGTGGTGATGGCGTAGGGCAGTTGCGAACCGCTGCGGGTTGCGAGTTCGCCCATACGGGTCATCAGATAATGAGCACGGTCTTCGCCTTCTTTGTCGAGAACCGATTCCAGGGCGTCCAGCCATTCCTGGGTTTCGACGGGATCGAGGTCTTGCATGGCTTGCTCCAGGGCGGAAAGGCTACCAGAATCGGTTGCCTGAGTTTGCGACTGGCCTTGTGGGCAGACGATATAAATTCTTGGATTGCCGAAGGTTGTTTCGGCGGCGTGTAGTTTTACTACAAATCGTCGGCCGTTTCAGCCTTTCGAATGTATAGACGAGTAGTAAAACTACACATGAGCGGCTTATGGCCCCTCGTTTCGTTGTGAGAATAATCGTTACTGTTGGTCTTTAGCCAACTCGAACAGGTAAAAACTTGATGCCGGCTGCCAATAAAATCAGATTTTCAGCTATTTATCATCTTTGTTCGACAGTCGATCAGGTAGTGTCTTTTGAAAAAACACTACATCCAGCCTCCCCTGCGCCGATCAAGGATAGACCATGAGCCTGCCCTCGCTTGCCCCAATACCGGAAATGGTACCGGCCATTCTCCAGTCATTGGTCAGTCGCGCCGAGCAGTCGTTCCGTGCGGTGGTCGCCTTGCTCGACGACGATCACGGGCTGTCGGCCTGGACCCCGCAGCGCTGGGAGGCGTTCAACCGTATTGCCGCCGCCAGCGACTTTGTCATCGAGCAGAGTGTCCGTGACCCGGTGATGCTACTGGAACTGGTGCGCAGCGGCGAACTGGACCGCAGCCTGGCGCCCGGTGAAATGTGCGCGCAGATCGGTGCCGCCGTGCAGGCCGCCGAGACGGAAGAAGAGCTGGGCCGCGTCCTGCGCCGCCAGCGCACCCGCCAGCAAGTGCGGATCATCTGGCGCGACCTGACCCGCCAGGCCGACTTGGTCCAGACCTGCCGCGACCTCTCGGACATGGCCGACACCTGCATCGACCAGGCCTATCAATGGTTGTACCAGCGCCTCAGCCAGCAATTCGGCACACCCACCGGACGGCGCAGCGGCGAGCCGCAGCAGATGGTCATCCTGGGCATGGGCAAGCTCGGCGCCGTGGAGCTGAACCTGTCGTCGGACATCGACCTCATTTTCGCCTACCCCGAGGGCGGCGAAACCGTTGGCGTCAAGCGACCGCTGGATAACCAGGAATTTTTCATCCGCGTCGGCCAACGCCTGATCAAGGCCCTGGACCCGATGACCGTCGACGGTTTTGTGTTCCGCGTCGACATGCGTCTGCGCCCCTACGGCTCGGCCGGAGCGCTGGTGCTGAGCTTCAATGCCCTGGAGCAGTATTACCAGGACCAGGGCCGCGACTGGGAGCGTTACGCCATGATCAAGGCGCGCGTGGTGGCGGGTGACCAGGTGGCGGGAGCGCAACTGCTCGACATGCTGCGCCCGTTCGTCTATCGCCGTTACCTGGATTTTTCCGCCATCGAAGCGCTGCGCACCATGAAGCAACTGATCCAGCAGGAGGTGCGGCGCAAGGGCATGGCCGACAACATCAAGCTGGGCTCGGGCGGCATTCGTGAGGTGGAGTTCATTGCCCAGGCGTTCCAACTGATCCATGGCGGTCGCGACCTGAGCTTGCAGCAGCGCCCGCTGCTCAAGGTGCTGGGCACGCTGGAAGGCCAGGGCTATCTGCCGGCCAAGGTGATCGACGAGCTGCGTCAAGGTTATGAATTCCTGCGTTATACCGAGCATGCGATCCAGGCCATTGCCGACCGCCAGACCCAGATGTTGCCGGACAACCCGCAGGATCAGGCGCGCATTGCCTTCATGCTGGGGTTTGCCGACTGGTCGACCTTTCACGAGCAATTGATGTACTGGCGCGGGCGTGTGGCCTGGCATTTTGGCCAGGTCATCGCCGACCCGGATGAAGAAGCGGGCGTCGAAAGCGAAGTGGTGGTGGGCGGCGAATGGTTGCCGTTGTGGGAAGACAGCCAGGATGAAGAGGCGGCGTGTCGTCAGTTGGGAGAGGGCGGCTTCGTCGATGCACCCAAAACCCTCAAGGCCTTGGCCGCCTTGCGCGGCAGCCCGCAACTGCGCGCGATGCAACGCCTGGGACGCGAGCGTCTGGATGCCTTCATTCCGCGCCTGCTGGCCCAGGCTGTGGAGCATGCCGATCCGGACTTGGTGCTGGAGCGGGTGCTGCCCTTGGTGGAGGCCGTGGCCCGCCGTTCGGCCTACCTGGTGCTGTTGACGGAAAACCCCGGCGCCCTGCGGCGTTTGCTGACGTTGTGCGCGGCGAGCCCGTGGATTGCTGAACAAATCACCCGCTTCCCATTACTGCTCGATGAATTGCTCAACGAGGGCCGGCTGTTCAAGCCGCCCTTGGCGCCGGAGTTGGCGGCGGAGTTGCGTGAGCGCCTGACGCGCATCCCCGAGGATGACCTTGAGCAACAAATGGAGGCGCTGCGGCATTTCAAGCTGGCGCACCGCCTGCGGGTGGCCGCCTCGGAAATCGCCGGCAGCCTGCCGCTGATGAAAGTCAGCGATTACCTGACCTGGCTGGCCGAGGCGATTCTCGAACAAGTGCTGGCCCTGGCCTGGCGCCAGACGGTGGCCAAGCACGGTGTGCCATTGCGCACCGATGGCAGCCTGTGCGATCCGGGCTTCATTATTGTCGGTTATGGAAAAGTCGGCGGCCTGGAATTGGGGCATGGTTCGGACCTGGACCTGGTGTTCATCCACGATGGCGACCCTCAGGCGGAAACCGACGGCCCGAAACCCATCGACGGCGCGCAGTTCTTCACCCGGCTCGGCCAGCGGATCATTCACCTGTTGACCGCCCAGACCAACTCCGGGCAGTTGTATGAAGTGGATATGCGCCTGCGGCCGTCCGGGGCGTCGGGGTTGCTGGTCAGTTCCCTCGGGGCGTTTGCCCGTTATCAGGAGAATGAAGCCTGGACCTGGGAGCATCAGGCGTTGGTGCGGGCGCGGGTGCTGGTGGGCAGCCAGGACGTGGGCCAGGCGTTCGAGAAAGTCCGCGCCCAGGTGCTGGGACGCAAGCGTGACTTGCCGACGCTGCGCCAGGAGGTCAGCGAGATGCGCGCCAAGATGCGCGACAACCTTGGCAGCAAGGCCACCGCCGCCGGGACTGCGCCGAATGCCTTCGAGGCCACGGCGCCCTTCGACCTCAAGCAGGACGCCGGAGGTATCGTCGATATTGAATTTATGGTGCAATACGCGGCCCTGGCGTGGTCCGAGGAACACCCGTCGCTGGTGCGCTACACCGATAACATCCGCATCCTGGACGGGTTGCAGGAGGTTGGGTTGATGCCGGCCGAAGATGCCACGCTGTTGCGCGAGGCCTACAAAGCCTACCGATCCGCCGCTCACCGCCAGGCCTTGCAGAAGGATGCCGGGGTGATCCCGGGCGATCAGTTCGTGGATGAACGTCGGCAGGTACTGCGGATCTGGCGGGAGCTGGGGCTGAGCTGAAGATTTAAATGTGGTGTGTTGTAGATTAGGGCAACAGGCAACGACCTAAGCCACAGTGATTCTCGAGGCGGGGAGGCGTAGGCCTCCCCGTATCGTTTTTGGAAAGCACATGAATATTCTGATCGTTGGGCCCAGCTGGGTCGGTGACATGGTGATGGCGCAGACACTGTTCCAGTGCCTTAAACAGCGTCATCCGCAGTGCGAAATCGACGTCTTGGCCCCCGAGTGGAGCCGGCCGATCCTTGAGCGCATGCCCGAGGTACGCAAGGCCTTGAGCTTCCCGCTCGGCCATGGCGTGCTGGAGCTGGCGACCCGTCGGCGCATCGGCAAATCCCTGGCCGGTCAGTACGACCAGGCGATCCTGTTGCCCAATTCGTTGAAATCGGCGTTGGTGCCGTTCTTCGCCGGCATCCCCAAGCGCACCGGCTGGCGTGGCGAGTTTCGCTACGGCCTGCTCAACGACGTGCGCACGCTGGACAAAGAACGTTATCCGCTGATGATCGAGCGTTTCATGGCCCTGGCCTGCGAGCCTGGGGCCGAGCTGCCCAAGCCGTATCCACGACCCAGCCTTGCGATCGATCCGGTGACCCGTGAAGCGGCACTGGCCAAGTTCGGCCTGAGCCTGGATCGTCCGGTGCTGGCCCTGTGTCCGGGGGCCGAGTTCGGAGAGTCCAAGCGCTGGCCGGCGGAGCATTACGCCCAGGTTGCCGAGGCGAAGATTCGCGAAGGCTGGCAGGTCTGGCTGTTCGGCTCGAAAAAAGATCACCCGGTGGGCGAAGACATCCGTTCGCGGCTGATCCCGGGGCTTCGGGAAGAGTCGGTGAACCTCAGCGGCGACACGTCCCTGGCCGAAGCCATCGACCTGCTGTCCTGCGCCGATTCGGTGGTGTCCAACGACTCCGGCCTGATGCATGTGGCCGCAGCCCTGAACCGGCCATTGGTGGCGGTCTACGGTTCCACCTCGCCAGGCTTCACGCCTCCGCTGGCCGACAAGGTCGAAGTCGTGCGCCTGGGCATCGAGTGCAGCCCGTGCTTCGACCGCACCTGCCGCTTCGGTCACTATAATTGCCTGCGCCAGCTCATGCCGTCGTCGGTGAACGAGGCCCTGGAGCGTTTGCAGGGCACACCCGTGGAGGTTCGGTAACTTGCGGGTATTGCTGATCAAGACCTCTTCGCTGGGGGATGTGGTTCACACCCTGCCGGCGCTGACCGATGCGGCGCGGGCGATTCCTGGCATCAAGTTCGATTGGGTGGTGGAAGAAGGCTTTGCCGAAATCCCCACCTGGCACCCGGCTGTGGGCAAGGTCATCCCGGTGGCGATTCGTCGCTGGCGCAAGAACCTCTGGCAAACCATCAAGAGTGGCGAATGGCGACGCTTCAAGCAGAGCGTGCGCGCCGAAAAGTACGACCTGGTCATCGACGCCCAGGGTCTGCTGAAAAGCGCCTGGCTGACCCGCTACATCAAGGCCCCGGTGGCCGGTCTGGATAAAGATTCGGCGCGTGAGCCCCTGGCGGCGCGCTTTTATTCCCGGCGCCTGGCGGTGGCTCGCGGTCAGCATGCGGTCGAGCGCGTACGGCAGCTGTTTGCCCTGGCGCTGGGTTATGACTTGCCGCAGACGCAGGGTAGCTATGGCCTCAACGTCGACCGATTGGTGGAGTTGCCACGCCCCTATCCCTATGTGGTGTTCCTGCACGGCACAACCTGGGAGTCCAAGCATTGGCCCGAACTGTACTGGCGCCAGCTCACCGAGCGCATGGGGCAGTTCTGCGTGGTAGTAAAGCTGCCGTGGGGCAGCCCCGCCGAGAAGGCCCGGGCCGAACGCATCGCCAGCGGGTTGCGCAATGCCCTGGTGCTGCCGAAGCTGAACCTCGGCGGGATGGGCAAGGTGCTTGCCGGGGCCCAGGCTTGCGTGGCCGTGGACACCGGTCTCGGTCATCTGGCCGCGGCCCTGGACGTGCCGACCATTTCCCTGCTCGGCCCGACCAATCCGGTGCTGACCGGTGCCTACGGCAAGGGCCAGATTCACCTCGCCAGTGATTTCCCTTGCGCACCGTGCATGCAGAAACACTGCACTTACCCGCCGACCGCCGAAGACGCCCGGCGGTTTGACCTGAAACGCGAGCAGCCCCTGTGCTTCACGCGTCTGAACCCCGAGCGTGTTGCCAGCCACCTGAGCACGTTATTGGCTGAGGAGCCGCGCTGATGCAATTGGCTTTTGTCCTTTACAAGTACTTCCCCTTCGGTGGCCTGCAGCGTGACTTCATGCGCATCGCCCTGGAATGCCAGCGACGCGGTCACCAGATCCGTGTCTACACGCTGATCTGGGAAGGTGACGTGCCGCCCGGCTTCGAAGTGCTGGTGGCGCCGGTCAAGGCGCTGTTCAATCATCGTCGCAACGAGAAGCTCAGTGCGTGGATGGAGGCCGACCTGGCCAAGCGCCCGGTGGACCGTTTGATCGGCTTCAATAAAATGCCCGGCCTGGACGTGTATTACGCCGCCGACGGCTGCTTCGAAGACAAGGCGCAGAACCTGCGAAATTCGCTGTACCGGCGCTGGGGCCGCTACCGGCATTTCGCCGAGTACGAGCGGGCGGTGTTCGCCAAGGACGCCAAGACCGACGTGCTGATGATTTCCGAAGTCCAGCAGCCACTGTTCATCAAGCACTACGGCACGCCGCTTGAGCGCTTTCACCTGCTGCCGCCGGGCATCGCCCAGGACCGGCGGCGGCCCGCCGACGCCGACGAGATCCGTGCCGCGTTCCGGGCCGAATTCGAGCTGGCCGAGGATGATCTGCTGCTCGTGCAGATCGGTTCCGGATTCAAGACCAAGGGCGTGGATCGCAGCCTCAAGGCCCTGGCCGCGCTGCCCGCCGAATTGCGAAAGCGCACCCGGCTGTTTGTAATCGGCCAGGACGACCCCAAGGTATTCCAACTGCAGAGCGCCGCACTGGGGCTCGGTGAAAATGTGCGGTTCCTCAAGGGCCGCAGCGACATCCCGCGTTTCCTGCTGGGCGCCGACCTGTTGATCCATCCGGCGTACAACGAGAACACTGGCACCGTACTGCTCGAAGCGCTGGTGGCCGGGTTGCCGGTGCTGGTCAGTGCGGTGTGCGGGTACGCCCATTACATCGCCGAGGCCGACAGTGGCCTGGTGTTGGATGAGCCGTTCGAGCAAGCACAGCTCACCGAGTACCTGGGCCGCATGTTGAACGATGCCGATGCCCGGGCGGCCTGGAGCCGCAACGGTCTGGCCTTCGCCGAGACGGCTGACCTCTACAGCATGCCGCAGCACGCGGCCGATGTGATATTGGCGGAGCACGCACAATGAAGTTGATGCTGGCCGAACCGTTCAAGAGCCTTTGGGCCGGGCGCGATGCGTTCGCCGAAGTCGAGGCGCTCAAGGGCGAGGTCTATCGCGAACTGGAAGCCCGGCGCACCTTGCGCACGGAGGTGGACGGTCGCGGTTTTTTCGTGAAGATCCACCGCGGCATCGGTTGGGGCGAGATCTTCAAGAACCTGTTCACCGCCAAGCTGCCGGTACTCGGCGCAGGGCAGGAATGGAAAGCCATCCAGCGTTTGCAGGAAGTCGGCGTGCCGACCATGACCGCTGTTGCGTACGGCGAGAAGGGCAGCAACCCGGCAGACCAGCACTCGTTCATCGTCACCGAAGAGCTGGCGCCGACCGTCAGCCTTGAAGACTTCAGCATCGACTGGGTCAAGCAACCGCCGCAACCGGCACTCAAGCGTGCCCTGATCGCCGAAGTGGCGCGCATGACCGGCATGATGCACCGCGCCGGGGTCAATCATCGCGACTGCTACATCTGCCATTTCCTGTTGCACACCGACAGGCCAGTGACCCCTGCCGATTTCAAACTTTCGGTGATCGACCTGCACCGTGCCCAGACCCGTCCAGCCATTACCACTCGCTGGCGCAACAAAGACCTGGCGGCGCTGTATTTCTCGGCGCTGGACATCGGCCTGACCCGGCGCGACAAACTGCGTTTCCTCAAGGGCTATTTCCAGCAGCCGCTGCGCCGAATCCTCGCTGAAGAGGCGTCCTTGCTGGCCTGGCTCGAAGGCAAGGCCAATAAGCTGTATGCCCGCAAGCAGCGATATGGGGACGCGCTCTGATGTCGGGTTGGAATCTGGAACCGGCCTACGCCGATCTGGCGCAGGATTTCGGTAGCCTCGAAGCGGTATTCGCGTTGCAAGGGGAGCGGTTGACCCGTGATCCGTTGTCAGAGGTGATCCGGGTGCAGCGAAACGGCGTGAATTACTACGTCAAGCGCTACGTCGGGGCCGGCAAAGGCTTGCGGCGCTACCTGGGCAAGCCGCGGGTCAAGTCTGAATGGCAGAACCTCAAGCGCTTCGCCAAATGGGGCATTCCCACCGCCGAAGTCGTGGGTTGGGGCTTGGAGCGAAACGGCGCGACCTATGCCCGTGGCGCGATGATCACCCGCGAGCTGCCGCATACCGAAGACCTTTCGGCCCTGGCCGAGCGTCGCGATCCAAGGCTGGCCGACCGCGCCTGGGTCGACAATGTGAGCCGGCAACTGGCCGTCTACACGCGGACCATGCACGATCATCGTTTCACCCATAACGACCTGAAGTGGCGCAACCTGTTGATCGATGACCAAGCGAAGCTGTTCCTGATCGACTGCCCGAACGGCGCCTTCTGGCGTGGCTTCTGGCTCAAGTACCGTATCACCAAGGATCTGGCATGCCTGGACAAAGTGGCCAAGTATCACTTGTCGGCCACGAAGCGCCTGCGGTTCTACCTGCAATACCGCCAGCGCGACCGGCTCGATGCGTGTGACAAGAAACGCATCCGTCACGTGGTGAGATTTTTCGAGGGGCGTGAATGACTGATTTTCTGGCCGCTGAAGACCGGGCGTTGTTGCAACGTCATGGCCTGGACAGCTTCGAGGCCTTGTGGGCGCGGGAACTGGACGCGGTGGACGAACCCAACACCTCGGGTGACGGCTGGAGCAGCGTGTTCCGGCTGGAGCTGGAGGGGCGGGGTTATTACCTCAAGCGCCAGAGCAATTACCTGACCCGGACCTTGTCCCACCCTTTTGGCGAGCCAAGTTTCTCCCGGGAGTTTCGCAACATCAGCCGTTATCGCCAACTGGGCATTCCGGCCCTGCAAGCGGTGTTCTATGGCCAGCGCAAGGTGAACGGCGAGGTGCGGGCGATTCTGCTGACCCGCGCCCTGGACGGCTGGGATGACCTGGATTCGCTGGTGCAGCGCTGGTCGAGCCTGACGGCGGCGCAGCGCACCACCATCCTCAACGCCTGCGGTCAGTTGGCGCGGCGCCTGCACGGCATGCATCAGGTGCACGGTTGCTTCTATCCAAAACACATCTTCCTGCAAGCCACCGCCGACGGCTTCCAGGCGCAACTGATCGACCTGGAAAAGACCCGGCCGCTATTGTTCGGTCTGCGGGATCGAGTCAAGGACCTGGAGCCTTTGCTGCGGCGTGCCTCTGTCTGGAGTGATGCCGATGTGCGCCAGCTGCTGTCCAGTTATCTGGACCAGCCGCTCGACAGTGGGCTGGTCGACCGCTGGATGACCCGTCTGAACGCTCGGCGCAGCCACAAGGAAGCCCGTTGATGCACTTGTCCGAATTGAAGAATGCCGGCCGCAGCCCCAGCCTGCCCCTGAGCCTGGAACTGGCCGATGCCGCCGGCCCGGCGAAGTTGCAACTGCTTTCGCTGTTGCGGGTGTTGCCGGGGCAGCGTTATGTCGGTGCTGGTGTCTGGCGTGGCCGGCCGGTGTTGGCCAAATTATTGGTGGGCAACAAGGCTGCCCGGCATTTCCAGCGGGAACTGCAAGGCGTGCGCCTGCTGGCGGAGCAGGGGATGACCACGCCGTTGTTGCTGGCCGATGGCCTGAAAGAGGGTGAAGGCGGCTGGTTGTTGTTCGAATTGCTCGAAGGCGCCCAGAGCCTGGGGGATGCCTGGAAACAGGTCGAACACCTGCCCTTGCTGGCCGACGAACAGACGGCGGTGCTGGCCGAAGCCCTGGGCGCTATCGCGCAATTGCACAGCAAAGGCCTGTGGCAGGAAGACCTGCACCTGGACAACCTGCTGCGTCACGACGGCAAGCTCTACTTGATCGACGGCGCCGGCATCCGCGCTGAAATCCCAGGCCAACCGTTGTCGCGGCAGAAAGTATTGGAGAACCTGGGGGTGTTTTTTGCCCAGCTTCCCAAAGCCCTCCAGCCGTTCAATGAAGAACTGTTGGTGTATTACCTGCTGGGCAACGCCGAACATGCGCTGCCCATGGAGGCGCTGCAAAAACAGATCGACAAGGTGCAAGCCTGGCGCCTGAAGGATTTCCTCGAAAAAGTCGGGCGCGAGTGCAGCCTGTTCAGCGTGCGGCGCGGGCCGTTCGGCCTGCGGGCGATCCGTCGTGACGAAGAGGCGGCCATGATGCCGGTGCTGGAGCAGGCTGATGCCTTGCTCGACCAAGGCCACTTGTACAAGACCGGTGGCGCGGCGAGCGTCGGCAAAGTCGAGGTGAACGGTCGTACCTTGGTGATCAAGCGCTACAACATCAAGAACTTCGCCCATTGGCTCAAGCGCTTTTGGCGCCCGAGCCGCGCCTGGCATTCCTGGCGTGAAGGTCATCGCCTGGCCTTTCTCGGTATCGCCACGCCCAAGCCCCTGGCACTGCTGGAAAAGCGCTTCCTGTGGCTGCGCCGCGGCGCTTACCTGGTCACCGAACACCTGGCGGGGCCGGACATCATCGAGCGCTTCGGCCCCTACGTGCAAAACGGTGACGCCCCCGAGACGGAGTTGCTGGCGCTGGATCGCTTGTTCGCCGACCTCATCCGCGAACGTATCAGCCACGGCGACTTCAAGGGCCACAACCTGTTCTGGCAACACGACCGCTGGGCGCTGATCGACCTCGACTCGATGTGCCAACACCGCACCCACGCCAGCTTCGCCCAGGCCTACGCCCGGGATCGCGCGCGGTTCATGCGCAATTGGCCGCAGGACAGTGCGCTGTATCGGGTGATCGATGAGCGGTTGCCCAAGGATGTCGATAGCGCGCCATCTGTCTTGTAACCGGTCACTGTTGGCAGAGATTGCTTCCCGCAGGGCTGCGCCTGTAGGAGCTGTCGAGCGAAGCGAGGCTGCGATCTTGCCCAGGTACTAGAGTCTCAAGCGAAAGATCAGAAGATCGTCCGAACGCGGCCCGAGCCTTCGCCAGCACCTACAGAGCCCGGCGGGAACAAACGCCCTCGCCAAAGGTGCGCGTGGCCCGTCAATAGCGCCAGGCGGCGCGCTCTAAACGCTCCCCACTCACCGCTAGAGGCTTGAGGCCGCTTTTAAGCTATAATCCCGCCCTTTAGCTGCCCTGCGCCTTGGGCGTGCGGCACATCAATTTTTCGAGGCGCTTGTCGCCCGTATGCAGACATAAGAGGCTAGACCCCTGTGGCATTGACGATTCTTGGCCTGTCCGGCGCCCTTAGCCATGATCCTTCCGCCGCGCTGTACATCGACGGCAAGCTGATCGCGGCGGCCGAGGAAGAGCGCTTCGTACGCGATAAACATGCAAAGAACCGCATGCCCTACGAATCGGCGAAGTTCTGCCTGGAGCAGGCCGGCATCAAGCCTTGCGACGTCGATGTGGTGGCGATCCCCTTCGCCCCGATCAGCCTGTTCGGCGAGGCGCGCTGGCACTACGCCAAGCGTTACTGGTACGCCCCGGACCGGGCCCTCGACGCGATCCTGATGGGCAACCGTCGCTACAAGCGCTATCGCCGCAAGATCGTCTGGTGCCTGGAGCAACTGGGCTTCGATCCGAAAAAGATCAAGATCGAGCCGGTCGAGCATCACCTGGCCCACGCCTCCAGCGCCTACCACTGCTCGGGCTTCCAGGAGAAAACCGCAATCCTGGGCATCGACGGCAAGGGCGAATACGCCACGACCTTCTTTGGCTATGGCGAAAACGGCAAGATCCACAAGATCAAGGAATTTTTTGACCCGGACTCCCTGGGCGGCCTGTACGGCGCGATCACCGAGTTCCTGGGCTTTGAAATGCTCGACGGTGAGTTCAAGGTCATGGGCATGGCGCCCTACGGCGATGCCACCAAGTACGATTTCTCGCGCCTGGCCTCTTTTGAAAACGGCGAGTTGGTGATCAACACCGACTACGCCAACGTGATCGGCCTGCGTCGCTATAAAGAGAAGGGCAAGGGTTTCTACTTCTCGCCGAAGCTGATCGAATGGCTCGGCCCGAAGCGTGAAGGCGACATTGCCGACGAACCGTACATTCATTACGCGGCAAGCATGCAGGCGCTGTTCGAAAAGCTCGCGCTGCAAATGATCGACCACTACCTGGGCGACGTGCTCAAGGAAACCGGCAAGCTGGCCTTCGCCGGCGGCTGCGCGTTGAACGTCAAGCTGAACCAGAAAATCATCGCCCGTGACGACGTCAAGGAGCTGTTCGTGCAACCGGCTTCCGGTGACGCCGGTACCGCGGTGGGTGCGGCGGCTTATGTGTCCCACGCCCGTGGCGTGCCGGTAGAGAAGATGGAGCACGTCTACCTCGGCCCGGCCTACAGCAACGAAGACGTGATCGCCGCGTGCGCCCGTCATCCGAGCAAGCCTGCGTGGCGCAAGATCGACAACACCCCCGAGCGCATCGCCAAGATCATGGTCGACGGCAACCCGGTGGCCTGGTTCCAGGGACGCATGGAGTTTGGCCCACGAGCCTTGGGCGGTCGTTCGATCATCGGTTGCCCAAGCGCCAGCGGCGTGGCCGATCGGATCAACGAACAAATCAAGTTCCGCGAACGCTGGAGGCCTTTCTGCCCGTCGATGCTCGACACCGTTGCGCCGCAGATGATCAAGGTCGACCACCCGGCGCCGTTCATGACCTTCACCTTCGAAGTGGCCGAAGAATGGAAAACCCGTGTGCCGGAAGTCGTCCATGAAGACGGCACCTCCCGGGCCCAGGTGCTCAAGCGCGAATACAACCCGCGCTACTACGACATGATGAAGGCCCTGGAAGTCCTGACCGGCAACGGCGTGTCGCTGAACACCTCGCTCAACCGTCGTGGCGAGCCGATGATCTGCTCGCCGACCGACGCACTGAACATGTTCTTCGGTTCCGATCTGCAATACTTGATCATGGAAGACATCCTGGTGGTCAAAGACGGCGTGGACGCTTATGACACGCTCGGCTGAGCGACATGTGCTGCAGTTCTGCCACGGCTATGACGGGCCGTTCCTGGACTGCGCCCGTCAGTACGCCAGCCTGTTCGCGGGCACTGGCTATCGCGTGACCACGGTGTTTCTCACCGGGGCGGCGGATGCGCAAGTCGCCGCCGCCTGTGCCTCGGACGAGGTGCTGTTCATGGAGTACAGCTCCAGTGCCATTCGTGGCCTGAAGCTGGGCGCCATTGGCGATCTGCGCAAGATTGCCGCCTCACGCAATTTCAGTTTCTGCATTGCTCATCGCTTCAAACCGATCTACATCGCCCTGCTCGGCACCCGCTTGCCGGTGATCGGCGTGCATCATGCCTTCGGTGACTACGAGCGGCGCACCCGCCGGCTGTTCGCCCAGTTTTTTTGCAAGCGCCTGAGCCTGCTTGGGGTGTCCGATGCGGTGCGCGACGACATGCGCCGCTGCCTGCCGAAATGGCCGGCTGCCCGGATCCAGACCCTCTACAACCGAATCGACCTCGATGCCACGCAGGCCAGCCTGGTTTCCCGGGAGGAGGCGCGGCAGACCCTGGGGCTGGACGCGCATGCCTGGATTGTCGGCAATGTCGGCCGTCTGCACCCGGACAAGGACCAGGCCACGCTGTTGCGCGGCTTTGCTGCGGCGCTGAAGTATTTGCCGGCCAACAGTCAGCTGGCGATTCTCGGCAAGGGCCGTCTGGAGCAGGACCTCCGGGCGTTGGCGCTGGAATTGGGCATCGCCGACCGCGTGCTGTTGCTCGGCCAGGTGCCCGAGGCGCGCCGTTATTTCCGTGCGTTCGATGTGTTTGCCCTGAGTTCCGACCATGAGCCGTTTGGCATGGTGCTGCTCGAAGCCATGGCTGCCGGTGTACCGTTGCTGGCCACTGCTTGCGGTGGCGCCAGGGAAGTGGTCGAAGGCGTCGGTATCCTGTTTCCGTTCGGTGACGCCGAGCACATGGCCCAGGGGCTGCAACACCTGGCGGCCATGGACGATCTGCAGCGTCGCCAATGCGCCGAACTGATGCTCGACCGCTTGCGCGAACGCTTCTCGGATCGCGCCGTACGCGAGGCATTCTGGCGTTTGCCCCAAGTCACCGAACTGGCGCCGAGGGCCTGAATGTTCAATCGATTCCAAGGCTGGCGTGAGCGTGGCTGGACAGCCGTAGACGCGTCGATTTATGCCCAGGCCTGGCAACGTTTTGGCGGCAGTGTGGCGACCCATCCCCTGGTGGTCGAGCGCCTGGCGGCCTTGGCCGGGATCCCCGTGCGTTACCTGGCGTTCGAACAGGGCGGTGAGCTCAAGGCGGCCATACCGACCTGGGGCCGCGACCTGGCGTTGTCCAAAGACGTGCTCAAGCGCAGCGGCAAGAAGGGGTTGTTCGACCTGGGCAATGCCGAATTGATCCTGCCGGCAGCGCCGGATGCACAAGCGCCGTTGCGTCATCGGGGTCGTTACCTGTCGACCCTCAATGAGGGGCGCTTCAGTGGCTTGAAGTTGCAGCAGGAACAACTGGCCATGGCCCGTACGCCGGAAGAACTGTCCAAGAAGTTTCGCTACAACCAGCGCCGTGAGCTGCGCTTGCTGGAAGAGGCGGGCGGGGTGGTCCGGCCGGTCGGCGAGTTTTCCAGTGCCGAGCTGGCCTCGATCTACTGCGACCTGTTCCTGCGTCGCTGGGGCTTTGCGGCCACTGGTGCCGAGCGCATGGGCGAGGTAATCGAGTTGCTGCGTGAATGGCTGATCGGTTCGGTGATCTTCCTCAACGATGCGCCGATTGCCATCCAGTTGGTGTATCGCGTCGAAGCGCCCGAGTGGATCAGCGTCGAGTACATCAACGGTGGCGTCGACCCACAGACTCGCGAATTCAGCCCTGGCAGTGTATTGAGCTTTCTCAACACCCAAAGCGCCTGGGAACATGCCCGTGCCGCCGGCAAGCCGTTGCGTTTTTCGTTCGGCCGGGCGGACCGGGAATACAAGGACCGTTGGTGCAACCCCGTGCCGGTGTTTACCGTATGAACCCACCGATGAGCCGCAAGCAACAGTTGCTCAGGCGCCACCGTCGCAACAAGCGCGTGGGGCTGCTGCTGGCCCTCATCGCGCTGGTCTTGCTGGGTGTGGCAGTGGCCTGGTGGTTGCCCCTGGTGCTGGCGGTGCTGGGCTGGATCGCCCATGAGGCGTGGTTCGCCGATCATCTGTTCTATTCGCCCAGGGATGATTACCAGTACAGCTTCCCGCCGTTCACCCAGCAACCCAAGGTACATCTCAATGCCGGGCGGCTGCGGCTGGACGAAGGCGTGATCCTGGACGATGGCGCGACGCTGATTCTCGCGTTGCGGGTCAAGAGCACCTGGCTGGGGCGCTTCATCGACCCGATCGTCGAATTGTCGGGCGGTGAAAGGGACCTGCAAACCTTCGAGCGCGGGGTCAACGGCCTGCGCTATCTCAATCTCAGCGAGCAGGGCCCTGCGTTGTCCCGGGGCGAGCTGCGCCTGCGCGGGCGCTTTTGTCGTTTGCTGGGCGAGCCGACGCTATGGTCCTTCACAGCGCCGCCAGTGCAGCGTCAGCGGGTGATGGTCATCGCTCCCCACGCCGACGATGCGGAGCTGGCCGCCTACGGCTTGTACAGTCAGGCTGACGAAGCTTGGGTCGTCACGCTGACCGCCGGTGAAATCGAAGCCGAGCATTATCAGCAGATGGGGCTGGACCGCGTCGAAGCAGCGCGGCTCAAGGGTCGTTTGCGCGCCTGGGACAGCATTGCGGTACCGCGTTGGGCCGGGGTACCTGAAGCGCATTGCGTGCAGTTGGGTTACTTCTGCCTGCAACTGGCCGCCATGCAAGCGGCGCCGAGCCAACCACAAGGTTCTCGCGAGGCTGACCTGAGCGATACGCGGCTGTTCCGTCAGTTGAACCCGTTCCTGCTGCCCGGCGATGCCGACGGCGCGCCGACCTGGAACAACCTGTTGGCGGACCTGCGCGAACTGCTGCTCAAGGCGCGTCCCGAGGTCATTGTGTTGCCGCATCCGACCCTTGATCCGCACCCCGATCATCTCTGCGCCCATCATGCCGTCCTCCAAGCCCTCGAAGGCCTGGAATGGCAACCGACCATGCTGTTGGGCTATGCCAATCACCTGCACGACAATGACCGTTGGCCCATGGGCCATACCGGAGAAGGCGTGGCGTTGCCGCCGGTCTTCGATCCAGGTCAGTTGATGCAACCCCTGAGCTTGCCCTTATCATTGGCTGTCCAGCGGGACAAGGCCATGGCGCTGGGCATGATGCATGACCTGCAACCGCGTGCGCCTCTGAAACGCCGCTTGAGGCGATGGATACAATATGTCCTGACCCGTAGAGTGAGGTCTGTTTATGGCGAGAACGATTTTTTCCGCAAAGCGGTCAGGCGTCACGAGCTCCTCTGGTTGCTGACACCTGTGAAGCACAGGTAACACATAGATGACGCATAACACCCTCAAGCGTCCTTCGTCCTTGGTGAATGTGAGCTTGCTGTGATCAATCCATGCCCGCGTATTCTTTTTATCATTCCGTATTTCGGACGCTGGCCGTTCTGGATGCCATTGTTTCTCGAAAGTTGCCGGCGTAACGCTGATATTGATTGGCTGTTGTTCAGTGACTGCGGTGTTCCGGAAAATCTTCCACCGAACGTGACGGTTGAAAGCACCACGTTCGAGGCCTATTGCCAGCTGGTGTCCCGGCGATTGGAGATCGAGTTCAGGCCGAAACAGCCCTACAAGCTGTGTGATATCAAGCCTGCCCTCGGGTACATTCATATCGATCGTCTCGACGGCTATGACTTTTGGGCTTTTGGCGATATCGACCTGGTGTACGGTGATCTTCGGCAGTATTTCACCGCTGAACGCCTGGCCAGCCATGACGTGTTCTCCACCCATGAGCGACGTGTCGCTGGTCATTTGTGCTTGATACGCAACAGCGCCCGTGCACGTGAAGTGTTCAAGCTGATCAAACACTGGAAAGAACGTTTTACCGATGATCGGCACCACGCGCTGGACGAAGGCGCGTTCAGCCGTATTTTCCTGTGGCGCAAGAACTTTCCCGAGCCGCTGTTTACCCTGGTGGGTAAATTCAATCCATGGCGTCGACGCAGTGAGTTCACAGAAGCGTTCAGCACGCCGGGTGGTTGCATAAAGTGGCATGACGGTTCAGAGAATTTCCCTCTTCGCTGGTACTGGCGTAATGGTCGCCTGACGAATGATCGGGATGGGGACCGTGTTTTCCCCTATTTTCATTTCGTTTGCTGGAAGCGCAACGAGTGGTCGGCCCTGCCCGAGCCAGATCCTGCCGAAATACAACGGCTGGCGACGTCGCCTGCCTGGATGATTGATGCGGCGGGTTTGCACCAAGGAGAATTATGAGTCAGCGGTTGAAGGTGCTGCAGTTGCAGCCGGATTACAACGTTAAGCAGCATGATTTCGCCGATCTTGCGGAACAGATCGTCAAGGCCCTGCCCAGTGAACGCTACGAGGTGACGGCGGCTTTTTTGCGAGGTCGCCCCGGGCCTGGCGAAGCCGTCAGTCGGGCGGACCGTTCGGTTTATTTCGAATTTTCCGACAAGGCGCTCAAGGGAATGCGTCTTCGTGCGATGTGGCAGTTGTACCAGTTCTGTCGCCGGGAAAAATTCGATGTTGTCGTGTGCAATCGTTTCAAACCCGTCAACATGATGTTGCAGCTCAATCGATGGTTGAAAATCCCGCTGTGCATCGGCATCTCCCACGGGTTCGGGGAATATGACCGGTTTTATCGTCGCCGCCAGACGCAGCGGTTGGTGGATCGCCACTGGCGATTTGTCGGCGTGTCGCCGGCCGTCAAGCAGTATCTGCTGGACTGTCGTTGCGGTTTTACCGATCCCAATACCTACGCCATTACCAACGCCATTGATATCGAACAGGCTGAAGCCTTGCAGCACCCGCGTGAGCGCGCCCGTGAACTGTTGGGTATCAGCCCTTCGGTGAGGCTGATTGGTGCCTTGGGTCGGTTGGTTCCGGTCAAGGGACACACATACCTGCTGCAAGCCTTTGCCGCGCTCAAGGATAAATACCCTATGGCCCAACTGGCGATCATTGGCGCCGGACGGGAAGAGTCCCGGCTGGCGGCGCAGATCGATCAGTTGGGCCTGAGGGATCGCGCCCACCTGTTGGGCTTCAAGGAAAACGCTCTGCAATACGTTAGGGCATTCGATATCTGGACCATGCCCTCCCTGGCCGAAGGCTTGGGCCTGGCACTGTTGGAAGGCATGAGCGGACATCTGCCGGTGATCGCTTCGGACGTACCGGCCATGTTGCCATTGATTGAGGGGGCCGGAGGCCTGGCGGTAACGCCCGCCGATGTGCCGAGCCTGATAACCGCACTCGACACCTACCTGGGCCTTTCTGACGCCGAGCTCAAGGCCTGTGGCGAGCGAGCCTATCGATACCTTGTCGAGCAGCACGACATCGAAGTGTTCCGTAGGCAATACCTTGAGCTGATCGAGACCGGCCTGAATGAAGCCCAAAAGGAGCAGCCATGAGTGTCGCGCAACCTGTCGTAAGCGTGATCATCGCGTCTTATAACCATGGCCGATACATTGAGGAATGCATCCTCAGCGTCTTGGGACAGACCTACCCGAACATAGAGTTGCTGGTCATCGATGATGGCTCCACTGATGACAGCGTCGAACGTATCCAGCGCTTGCAGGCGGTGCATGGCTTCGACTTTCGGGTCCAGCAGAACCAGGGGCTGACCAATACGCTTAACGAAGCAGTCGCCCGCTGCAGTGGCAGCTTGATTGTGCCGTTTGGTTCCGACGACATCATGCTTCCCGAGCGGATTGCCATTCAGGTGGCCTACATGGACGGCAAGCCCGAGGTCGGTATCTGTGCGGGTAATATCGAATTGATCGATGCCGACGGCAATCTTTTTCCCGAGAGTCGTCAGAACCGCGAGGTACCCTTCCGGCGCCTGGATTTCGAAGACATGTTCATGGAGCGCAAACCCTACCCGCCGGCACCGACCCTGATGATTCGTCGCGAGGCGCTGGAGAAGGTAGGTGGGTTCGATCCGCAGATTCGCCTGGAAGACCTGCTGATCGAGCTTAAAGTGACCCGTGCCGGTTATTTCATCGATGGTCTGAGCGTCTTGATGGCGCGCTATCGCAAGCACGCGACCAACTCCTACAAGAATCATCGGTTCATGACCGACAGTATTCTGCGCACATATGCCTTGTTCAGCGATCATCCGCTTTATGACCAGGTGCGCTACAAGTTCCTCAATTCCATGTTCCTGAAAACGTCCAACCGCGACCACACGTTCGCCCGCGAATTATTGGCGCAGATTCCCTTCAGGGCCTGGAATAAAAAAACCTGGCGAGGCCTGGGTCGGCTGTTTTTCTGCCGGCTGGAAAAACACTGAACCCTGACCAGCGGCGGTGGAATGATCCGGGCCGCTACATTCCGTATCGAAGAGCGGCCCGCGCTAAAGGTCTGGGGGTCGAGGGGGCATCATGCCCGGGCTGGGTTGCTTCCCGACAAAATACGCTTTTGCAGGTGATCGACGGCCGGTTTTGAGGCAACCGTGGCGTAACCGTCAAGCAGCGCCTCAAGGTGTTGTTCGAAAAGCCAGCCGTGATCTTCCTTATAGCGCTGCAGATGGCGCAGATTGCGCTGGCGAAGCGCGATCCTGAGGGACGACGGATAGAGGTGCAGGTCGGCAACATCGATCAGGCCGAATTCACCGTTTTCCAGCACCAGCACATTGCCCAGGTGCAGTGAGCGAAAGTACACGCCTCGCTCGTGCAGTTGCGCCATGAATTTACCAAAGCCTTCTACCAGGGCGTGGCGCTCCTCTGGCGTAGAAGTATCTTGCAGTGCCTGGCGCAAGGTCATCCCTGGCAGGGGAACGTAGTGCACCGCGCTACTGCCGTCGTTCAGATGGTACACGTGGCGGATTGTCGGGCTCGGTATTCCCAGGTTTTGCAATTGTTGGCTGTGTACCGCAAAGCGCTCGGAATAAGGATTGAAGCCGCCCGAGGTATACCAGCGGCGTGCTCTAAACAGCTTGAGGAAATCTCCCCCCGCCAGGCGCAGGACTTTAGGTCCCAGGCCGTCGGATTCGATTACCTGGGCTCCCGCGGCAAGGCTGTCCAGGGCTTGCGGTGTCAGCCGTTGCACAGGCGTGACCAGCAAACGCCTGGCGCGGTAATTGATGCTCAAGGCGGCGATCAGGGCCAGGGGGATCCACAGCAGGAACCAATGCTCCTTCGGCCTGGAAAGAATGCCTCCACCTTCAGTCAGCCCCGCTGCCATGCCATATACCAACCACGTGGAGGCGATCACCAACAAGGGCTGGGTTCGATAACGCCAACTGCTCAGCAAGCCCCAGGCCTGGAAAAAAAGCCATGGGACAAGGCCTATGATTCCGACGTAGTACAAGACCCCAAGGGCAAAGTTATGGGGTTCTGCCAGCATGTAGCCTATGCCTGGATCAACCTCCAGGTCCGCGCCGTAGCCGTGACCGATCCAGGGATGTTGGGCTATCGCCTGCAAAATGATCTGCCAGATCTCGAAACGGTACGAGTCTCCGCGGGCGAGGATCATCTCGTTAAACAATACACTTGTGACGCCGGCGGCAATTATCAGGAGGCTGAACAAGGCAAGCGAACGACGATTCCAGCAAAGGATACCTACCCAGATGACAGCTGCGACCAAGGCAACCAGGGGAGTCCTTGAGCCGGTAGCGACGACCGCGGTGAACATGACCAAGGCCGCAGGGACGGTCAGCCAGAAAATATGGCGATTTTTCCAGAGCATGCTCAGGCTTAACCAGTAGACGCAGAAGAACCCGTACAGGTGTGAGGCGAGCAGTGGATTGTCGAAGGCGCCCCCCCCGATCAGCCGCATCCCCGGCCGGTATATCTGGGCAAACACATATAAATTGTAGAGTGTGGCGATCAGGGCGACCGTTGCCGCGCAGAAAAGCAGAGGGTGAAGCAGGTCGCTGCGATGGCGCACCAGCAGATAGCAGCCGACGAACAGGAATGTGGTATGCAATGCGGTTTTGATTGGGCGGGCGATATTCTCGGTCTCGGGTGCCCACGACACGCTGATCAGCGCCCAACCGACGAACATCAAGAGGGCGACGAAAATCGGCTCGCGGATCAGCTCCTTCAACGCGCTCGGCCTCAGGCACACCGCTATGAGGGCAGGGATGCTGAACAGACCGTAGAACAATTTATGGTGCTGGCTGCGCCCCGGCAGAAAGAACAAGGCACACAGCAGCAGCAAGAAGCCAAGCGGAAGAATCCATTGGCAGATGAAGTCGAAAACTCTATTGGACGTGGCGGGGTGCTTGGATAACATGCTTAGGAATTCATTCCTGAAATCGGTTGGCCATTCAAGGTGATGGCTTTTTGGTGTTTTGCAGACGCGTAACAATAACAGCCTTAGCGGTTTGCCAGAACACCGAAGAAGCTGTGTTAAAGTCAGCCTCCTTTTTATCGATATTCGCGTGATATGGCCGACTCCAGTCTTCCCGCAAGCCCTTCGAGCTTGAAAATCTATTTCCGCCTGCTTGGTTACGTGAAGCCCTATATAGGCTTGTTCGGGCTCAGTATCATTGGGTTCCTGATTTTCGCTTCCACCCAGCCGATGCTTGGCTACATCCTCAAGTATTTTGTCGACGGCCTCTCCAATCCGAACGCGGTGCTGTTTCCGACGGTCCCCTACCTGCGCGACCTGCAATTATTACAGGCCGTGCCGCTGCTGATCATCCTCATTGCTGCCTGGCAGGGATTGGGGTCGTATCTGGGCAATTATTTCCTGGCCAAGGTTTCGCTGGGGCTGGTACACGACTTACGGGTGCAGTTGTTCAACAACCTGCTGACCCTGCCCAATCGCTATTTTGACAAACACAACTCGGGTCACCTGATTTCCCGTATCACGTTTAACGTGACCATGGTGACGGGGGCGGCAACGGATGCGATCAAGGTCGTTATCCGTGAAGGCATGACCGTGATCTTCCTGTTCGCTTCACTGTTGTTCATGAACTGGCGCTTGACCCTGGTGATGGTGGCGATCCTGCCTTTGATTGCGCTCATGGTCCGCACCGCGAGCAAGAAGTTTCGCAAGCAGAGCAAGAAAATCCAGGCCGCGATGGGGGATGTGACCCATGTCGCCTCCGAAACCATCCAGAGTTATCGCGTCGTGCGCAGTTTTGGTGGCGAGGTCTACGAGCAGAAACGCTTCCTCCAGGCCAGCCAGGGCAATACCGACAAGCAGTTGCGCATGACTCGTACCGGTGCGATCTACACGCCGCTGCTGCAACTGGTGATTTACAGTGCCATGGCCGTTCTGATGTTCCTCGTCTTGTATTTGCGTGGAGATGCTTCGGCGGGCGACATGGTGGCCTACATTACCTTGGCAGGTCTGCTGCCCAAGCCGATTCGCCAGCTGTCGGAAGTCAGTTCGACCATCCAGAAAGGCGTGGCGGGGGCCGAAAGCATTTTTGAGCAGTTGGATGTCAAGCCGGAAACCGATACGGGCACCATCGAGCGTGATGCTGTCAGCGGGCGGCTGGATGTGCGCCACCTGAGCTTCACCTACCCGGACACCGATCGGCAGGTGCTGAACGACATCAGCTTCTCGGTCGAGCCTGGGCAGATGGTTGCCTTGGTGGGACGTTCGGGCAGCGGTAAATCGACCCTGGCTAACCTGATCCCGCGTTTCTACCACCACGACGAAGGCGAGATACTGCTCGATGGTGTTGAAATCGAACAGTACAAGCTATTGAATCTGCGCCGTCATATTGCCCAGGTGACCCAGCATGTAACGCTGTTCAGCGACACGGTGGCCAACAATATCGCTTATGGCGACCTGGCCGGTGCACCGCGAGTCGATATCGAGAAAGCGGCTCAAGACGCCTATGCCATGGATTTCATCAGGCAGTTGCCTCAAGGCCTGGACACCCAGGTCGGGGAAAACGGCGTGCTGCTCTCCGGCGGTCAACGCCAACGCCTGGCCATTGCCAGGGCCTTACTGAAAAACTCCCCGCTGTTGATTCTGGACGAGGCTACCTCTGCACTGGACACCGAGTCGGAGCGGCACATCCAGGCTGCGCTGGACCAAGTGATGAAAGGCCGTACGACTCTGGTGATAGCCCACCGTCTTTCGACCATCGAAAAGGCCGACCTGATTCTGGTGATGGATCAGGGACGCATTGTCGAGCGCGGGACCCATGGGGAACTCCTGGCGCAGAACGGTTATTACGCACGCCTGAATGCCATGGGGCTGGACGCTCCGGCCCAGGATATCGCCTGAATACCAGTGGAGCCTGCGGGGCTGGGCAAGCTCGGTCCCCCAAGGCATTTGTAACCAGGTCGATACCCGTATTGACCAATCCACCATAAATCTGCGACTCGCGCTTGGTAAGGTTCTGGCCACAGGACTTTCCTGGACTCACTTCAGTCATTGAAGGGCAAGCCCCTCGCGCGAGTACTTGAATGCTGCAACGCTATCTATGGAAGCTACTGCCCAAGTCGCAGCGCTCCTTTCTGTTGGGGCGCCTGTCGGTTGTCGACCGACAGGTGGTGAACAAATCGATGTCGGCCAATTGCCGTTTCCCCGAAGCTTTCGCCAAGCGCGGCTGCCTGTTCATCCATGTGCCAAAATGTGCCGGCAGCAGTGTTTGCGTGGGGCTTTTCGATGGCTACAGCCCGGGCCACCTGCCGTTGTATTGGTACCAAGAGCAGTTCGCCCAGCAGTACGCCGCCAGTTTCAAGTTTGCCTTTGTCCGTGATCCGCTGGAACGTGCATATTCGGCCTATGCTTTCCTGCGGGGCAACACGTTGGGGCCGCGCGACCATGCGGCTCAGGAACTGGTTGGCCAATACCGAGACTTCGATGATTTCGTCGCGCGTTGGCTGCATTCGGAGAACATCACCCGGCAAATGCATTTTGCTGCCCAGACGGACTTCCTGACCGACTCCCTCGGCCACCTGGCGATGGACTTCATCGGTTATCAGGAATACCTCGATCGGGACTATCAGCGGGTATGCGAGCATCTGGGGCTGACCGCGACGTTGCCCCATGTGAACCACACCCGGCAGCGTGCTGCGGTGCCGGTAAGGGAAATCTGCTCGGTACGGACCCGTCGGTTGGTGCGGCGGGTGTACCAACGTGACTACGAGATGCTTGGTTATGAATGAAACGTCAAAAATGTCGATGCAACAGGTGCAGATTCGTCCTTATGAGCAGGCGCTCACGCCCCAGGATCGGGCGGCCATCAAAGCCCAGCGCCCCCGCTGTATCTGGTTGACCGGGCTGTCAGGGGCGGGCAAGTCGACGCTGGCCAATGCCTTGGAAGTGCAGCTCTACCAGCAGGGCTTGCACACCGCCCTGCTCGATGGCGACAACCTGCGCCAGGGGCTGTGCCAGGGCCTGGGCATGGATGCCGAGGCCCGCAAGGAAAATATCCGTCGCATTGCCGAGGTGGCGCGCTTGATGGTCGACGCCGGCCTGATCGTCATCGTTGCGGCCATTTCCCCGTTTCGCGCCGACCGGGAAGCGGCCCGGCAGTTGTTCCCCGAGGGCACCTTCGTGGAGGTTTATGTGAGCACGCCGTTCGACGTCTGCGCCCAGCGTGACCCCAAAGGGCTGTACCGCGAAGCCCGTGCCGGGCGAATCAAGCATTTCACAGGGCTCGACAGCCCCTACGAAGCGCCGCTTGCGCCGCAATGCGAGATCGATACCAGCGAGCTGGAGCTGGCCCAGGCCTGCGAGCGGATATTGGCGTTACTGTAAAATTGATCGGTCACCTCTGCGGCGCGCCGTTGCAGCCATGGACGAGCCTTGCGCCAACCCTGTGCTAATATCCCCGCCCTGTTCATTTTGTATGTGGGATGCTCCATGAAGTTGTCCATGCCGCGATTCGATCAAGCCCCTGTATTGGTGGTCGGCGATGTCATGCTCGACCGCTATTGGCATGGCGGTACCTCGCGGATTTCCCCTGAGGCGCCGGTACCGGTGGTCAAGGTCGAGCACATCGAGGATCGCCCCGGTGGTGCTGCCAACGTTGCCCTGAACATCGCCGCTCTCGGCGCTCCGGCTTCCCTGGTGGGCGTGACCGGCGACGACGAAGCCGCCGACAGCCTGACCAATAGCCTCAAGGGCGCAGGGGTGCGGGCAATATTCCAGCGCATTGCGCACCAGCCGACCATCGTCAAGCTGCGGGTCATGAGTCGTCACCAGCAACTGCTGCGCATCGACTTCGAAGAGCCTTTCGCCACTGATCCCCTGGCCCTCGGTGCCGAGGTTGATCGCCTGCTCGAAGGCATCAAGGTCCTGGTGTTGTCGGACTACGGCAAAGGTGCGTTGAAAAACCATCAGGTGTTGATCCAGGCGGCCCGTGCCCGTGGCATTCCGGTAGTGGCCGACCCCAAGGGCAAGGATTTTTCCATCTACCGTGGTGCGAGCCTGATCACGCCGAACCTCAGCGAGTTCGAAACCATCGTCGGCGGTTGCGTCGATGAACACGATTTGGTTAGCAAAGGTGCGCAGTTGATGCAGGACCTCGAGCTCGGCGCCTTGCTGGTGACCCGAGGCGAGCATGGCATGACCCTGCTGCGCCCCGATCACCCTGCGCTGCACCTGCCGGCCCGTGCCCGTGAGGTGTTCGATGTAACGGGGGCTGGCGACACCGTGATTTCCACCCTGGCCGCCGCAATCGCTGCGGGCGAGGAGCTGCCCCATGCGGTCGCCCTGGCGAACCTGGCGGCGGGCATTGTCGTCGGCAAGCTCGGCACGGCCGCCATTAGCGCTCCCGAGCTGCGCCGCGCCATCCAGCGTGAGGAAGGCTCCGAGCGAGGTGTACTAGGCCTGGAGCAGCTGCTGCTGGCTGTTGACGACGCCCGTGCCCACAATGAAAGAATCGTCTTCACCAACGGTTGCTTCGACATCTTGCATGCCGGCCATGTGACCTACCTCGAGCAGGCCAGGGCCCAAGGCGATCGCCTGATCGTCGCGGTCAACGACGACGCCTCCGTAAGCCGTCTCAAAGGGCCGGGGCGCCCGATCAACAGCGTCGACCGGCGCATGGCAGTCTTGGCCGGCCTGGGCGCGGTGGACTGGGTGATCAGCTTTAGCGAAGGTACGCCGGAAAACCTGCTGCGCCAGGTCAAGCCGGATGTACTGGTCAAGGGGGGCGACTACGGGATCGATCAGGTCGTTGGCGCTGATATCGTCGCGGCCTACGGTGGTTTGGTAAAGGTATTAGGGCTGGTGGAAAATAGTTCGACGACGGCTATTGTCGAAAAAATTCGCAGCCGTTGAGGGGATCATTTTGTATTCCGGGGAAGGCCATATATGGCAAGCGTCTGCCTTTGCGGGCTGAGCTTACTCATAGGCCCTGCTTGTTTCGTTTCGTGGTCAATTAACTTATGAAAGTCATGCTTCTGGTTATGGATGAACAGCGTGTGATCCTTGATCGACTGTATGAAGTCGTGCGAGAGAATTGCGACGACTGCACCATCTATCGCTTGAGTAAGCCGCAGCAAATGAAACTTGGCAAGTTCCTGGCCTCGGTCAATTATGAAGATTTCGACCGGGTGGTGATTTTTTCTCGGGTCAAGCGCCTGGCACCGCAATTGAGCGTATTGAAGTGTATTCCGGGGCTGATCTTCCTTGAACACGACGCTTATCAGAACTACATGCGTGAAAGTAAATACCAGGGTGTCTACTCGCGTCTGTACCGCCGCTTGCCCAGTTGCCGCGCCTTGGTGTCAGGGGCTGTGGTGGCTCGTCGGATGCAAGCCGAGAACATCGATGCGGTGTTCGTTTCCAAAGGTTATGACGAACAGATGCTGCGCAATACTGACAGTGTCCGCGATATCCCCATTGGTTTTCTCGGTAGTCTCAAGAGCACTGAATATGCTCAACGCAAAGCGTTGCTTGAATCCCTGGTACAACGCACCGGCATGCTTGTGACACGCACCCAATCGGGTCGCGAGTATCTGGAAACACTCAATCGCATCAAGATTTTTGTCAGCGCTGACCTGGGCATGGGGGAGTTCATGATCAAGAACTTCGAGGCGATGGCCTGCGGTTGCGTGTTATTGGCCTGGAGTCAGGGCGAGGAAGATCGATTGCTGGGTTTTGAGGACATGGAGAACACCGTTTTCTATCGTTCCGAGGACGAGGCCGTGCAGAAGCTCGAGCTGCTGCAGCGTGATCCGGAACTGGCCGCGCGGATCGCCCGCAATGGCCAGGCCTTCGCCGAGAGCCGCTATTCTTTTGCGCGTGTCGGGCGGGTGCTGGCCGAGGAAATCCAGCGGGAAATGCGTCCATGGCAAGCCCCTTCGGTATTCACTCGCGGATGGGTCAAGCTGCGTTACGGCATGAAGGTACCGGGGTAAGCGACATGGCGGAGCGTGTACCTCAAATCAGTGATGAAATGGCGCTCGACAGATTGCCGGGCGGTCATCAATCGCTGGTGGAGGCCTTGCCTCAGGCGTTGAAGGACTGCTTGGGAAGAGCATCACGGGTGGTGCTCGTGGCGAATAATCCAGCAATCACTGCGGCCGATTTCCAGGCGCTCGATCTCGGCAGTGACGACGTGGTCGTGACCTTCAATACCTGCGTGAAGTCGGCACTGCTCAGCCCGAACAGCGTCAATGTGTTCGTCCATGGCTTTAATGCCCCCGACGCCTACTTCTTCGGCCTGCCTTACAACGCCGAGGTGCAGCGATTGTTCGACCAGCCCGACGCACGCTGCTTCACAATGTTGGTGGGATGCACCGGGGATATGTCGCCACTGCCGGGCGTGGCCTTGTTTTGGGAGCGCATTCCATTACCACCTTTGTGGAACTACCCGGTCAACAGGGAGGGTGGCAAGCGCTATGTCGGTCCTTCGACGGGCTTCAATGCGCTGGTGCTGCTCGATTGGTTGCGCGGCCATGCCGGTTATACCTACCAAATCATGACCTTGGGTTTTTCCAACGAGGCGGGAAAGTTCTGGAGCGGACACGCTTGGGATTATGAGCGGCAGTGGCTGCTCAAGGCCGATGTAAGTGTTGTGCCGTTGCAACGCTGCCGTTGGTGGCAAAGGTGGTTTCGTCGCCCTTGAGTCGCATTGGCCAGTTGAGCCATCTGATGCGATGCCGCTGGGCAAATCTTTTTTACGACAAGGGCAGGATGCGTGTTGAAAGTTGCGCTGGCTTTTTTTGGAATTCCGAGAAACTCGGAAATCTGTTTTCCCTCTATTCAAGAGAACGTGCTGGCACAAATTCCTGCCGGGAGCGAAGTACAGTGCTTTTATCATCTGTACAAAATCGAGGAAATTCGCAATCCCCGCTCGGGGGAGCAGGGTGAACTGAAAGCGGACAACTATGCACCGTTCAGCACCATGATCGGTCGCCTCGACTCTCCCGAGGGGGTTCTGGAACGCTGGGACTTCGAGCGGGTCAAGTCCTTGGGCGATACTTGGGGAGATGAGCATGCTTCGCTCAGAAACCTGATCTACCAGCTCAATTCCCTGAATGCGGTGACGGCCATGATGGAACCGTTTGATCCGGATTTCGTCGTGTTTGTGCGTCCTGACAATTTCTACCACACAGCGCTTCCGGCGTATGTGTTCGCTCACCCCGATACACGCAGATTGAATGCCTACATTCCGGACTGGCAATGGTGGGGGGGCTTGAACGACCGTTTCGCTATTTGCGGGCGTGATGCCTACCGAGCCTATGGCAAGCGTATCGAGCGTATTTTCGATTTTTGCGAGGCAACGGGCAGGCAACTGCATTCCGAGCGGCTGCTCAAATACGCATTGCAACAAGCACATGTGAAAGTTTGCACCCTGCCGACCACGGCATCACGGGTACGAATCGATGGTGCCTTCGCCGAAGAATCGTTCTCACCCAAGCGTGGCATGGGTAAGCGTGAGAATCGCTATTTCCATCTGTTTGCACGGTGGCGAACCTATCTGGATAAACGGCGTTCCAGCTGACGCTATTTGTGTAGCGTCCCGCGCACCATGCGCATCAGGCCCATGGCTTTCTTGTGCAAGCTGGTCAGGCCCTGGCGACGAGGCGCGTGCACTTCCAAGCCTTGTTTCACGAGCCAATCCTTCCAGCGGATGCGTTCGTCGCGAACCACCCAGCCCTCTTGGCTGGCAAAGCTTTCGGCCAGGTGCAGGCCTCGGGTGCTGGCCGCAACCAGCTGATCACGTTTAAGCGTATAGAGCTCACCAATCGGCTTGCCGTCTTCAAGCGGCATCAGGTACAGGTCGGGTCGCTTGCGGTCCAGGCGCGCGACCAACTGGTCGCCTTCCAGGCGCTCATCGACGTGAAACAGGCTCAGGGACTTGGCTTCCTTGGGCACATCCAGGCGCAAGTCATAGATCAGTTGCAACGATGCCGTCGGCAGATGCACGTAGGCCCGTGGTCGTTCGATCAGTTGCAGGTTGGCGCTGCGCACCGGGCGTGCCGAGCCCGAGAGTGGCGTCAGCCGAAACGGCAAGGCTTCGCGGTAATGCAGGGCCGTGGCGTAGGGGGCCGGCAGCCAGGTGTCGTTGAAGCGCCCGCCCAGCCAGCCTTCCGGGGTTTCCAGCAGGCATTCCTCGGCAATTTCGCTGATGGCGGTGAGCAGTGGCAGGTTGAGCTCGTGGGCCGGGACGTAGCCGGAAATCAGCTTGAGTACCACGTCGCCGCGATCCTGCCGGCGCTGGCGCACCAGTACCCAATAGTCGCGGTTCTGCCAATGCAGGGTCAGGCGCACGGAAACGCCCAGGTTTGCCAACTCCAGGGAAAAACGCTCGGCATCGGCCACGGCTACAGGCTTGCGGCGTTGCAGGGTCTGGGCGAAATTCAGCGGCATCCCGACACTCTGGTAACTCAGGCCTTCGGGTGTCGCTTCGACGAGCAGGGGCAGGGTCTTGAAGTTGCTCGGGTTCTTTCTGATGAGCGTACGCGGCATGTCGGCTCCTTCCTTAAGGCCGCGTAGGGCGGCGTCAGTTTTTACGCAGGACCTTGGCTACGGTCGCGACGTTATGGGCGAGGTGCAGCGGATTGATGGTGCCGACAATAGCACTGGCGACCCCAGGATGCTCAAACAACAGTTCAAAGCTGGCGCGAACCGGGTCTACCCCGGGGCTCAGGCAGACGTGACCGCTGGCCAGGGCCTTCTTCACCAGGATCGCTTTGCCGTGTTCGCTGGCGTAGTCAATGACGGCCTTTTCGTTTCGTTCGTTCAGATTGTAGGTGACCATCGCACAATCGCCTTGCTCCAAGGCTTTCAAGCCACCCTCGACGGTCTTGCCGGAAAAACCGAAGCCGCCGATCTTGCCCTCGCGCTTGAGCGCCGCCAGGGTTGGGTAGACCTCGCTGTCGTTGAGGGTCGCCAGGTCGTTGCCATCGGAATGTACCAGGACCAGGTCGATATAGTCGGTTTCCAAGCGCTTGAGGCTGCGTTCCACCGAGAATCGGGTGTGGGCGGCACTGAAGTCGTGGCGCGACTGACCGTCGCTGAATTCTTCGCCGACCTTGCTGACAATCACCCAGTCCTGGCGTTGGCCGCGCAGCAGCGGGCCGAGGCGCTCTTCACTGCGGCCATAGGCCGGCGCGGTGTCGATCAGGTTGATGCCCAGGTCGCGCGCCAGTTTGAGCAACATGCGCGCTTCGTCGTCATCGGGGATCCGAAAGCCGTTGGGGTATTTGACGCCCTGGTCGCGACCGAGCTTGACGGTGCCCAGGCCCAGGGGAGAAACCCGCGGGCCGTCATGGCCCAGGGGGCGATAGAGGTCATGCAGGGTCGGTTGGCTCATGGCAGCAGTTGCTCCCAGGCAGGGACGCCCATCGGCGGCTTCGGCAGGTCTGGCAGTGGAGCTGGGTGGCTTGGCTGGATGCCATCGCGTTGCAGGGCATTGACCACCCGATCGGCGAAGTCCGGGGCCAGGGCCAGTTTGGTCGGCCAGCCCACCAGCAGGCGATCCTGCTCGGCGAGGAAGGCGTTGTCCGGGCGGGTCAGGCCCGACTGCAACGGTTCGGCGCGATCCACCCGCAGCGTGGCCCATTGCGCGGTGCTCAGGTCAACCCAAGGCAACAATTGGCCGAGTTCTTTCTGGGCGGCGGCGATTTGCGCGGCAGGCTCGCGGGTCACGCCATCACCTTCGGCCAGATCGCCCCCCACGTACCAGACCCATTGGCCATCGGCCGCCGGATGAGTGGTCACGGTGACGCGCGGCTTCGGTCCGCCGCCCAGGCAATGGGCGTAGAGCGGCTTGAGGCTGGGGCCCTTGACCAGGACCATGTGCAGTGGCCGGCGCTGCATGGCCGGCTGGTCCAGGCCCAAGGCGCTGAGCAGGTCGGCGGTGCCGCCTCCGGCGCTGAGGACAATGCGTTGGGCGCGAATCTCGCGGCCATCGACCTTGAGTCCGATCAGCTCGCCACCTTCGCGCAGCGGTTCGATGTGCTGCCCGGCCAGCAAGCTGTCGCCGGCCAGTTCCGCCAGGCGCGCGATCACGCTGGGCACGTCCACCACCAGCTCGGACAGGCGATAGACCTTGCCCTTGAAGCGCTTATCTTGCAGGGCCGGCGGCAATTGGTCGCCCTTGACCTGGTCGACCCGCCCGCGCACGGCCTTGCTGGCAAAGAAACTGGTGAGGTTGCCGGCCAGGGTGCCTGGGGACCAGAGGTAATGGGCATCGGACAGCATGCGCACGCCGGACAGGTCCAGCTCGCCTTCACCTTTCAGGGCTTCGCGCCAGCGGCGCGGCATGTCGGCGATGGCTTCCGAGGCGCCGGTCAGGGCGCCGTGCAACGCGTACTTGGCGCCGCCATGGATGATGCCCTGGGATTTGACACTCTGCCCGCCGCCGAGGCTGGCGCTTTCCACCAGCACGGTCGAAAAACCCTGGCGACGCAGGCGTGCATTCAGCCAGAGACCGGCGACGCCTGCGCCGACAATCAGAATGTCGGTGGAAATAACGGATGGCATGAGCGACCTCAGTGTTCAAGACGAGGGCGCAGTATACAGACTCGATGCAGAGGGATTTTGCTGGCGATCGACGTCGGCAGCTGGCTAGAAGGCTTTTGTGGCGAGGGAGCTTGCTCCCGCTTGGGTGCGAAGCGCCCATGAAAATGGGGCTGCTGCGCAACCCAGCGGGAGCAAGCTCCCTCGCCACAAGTGCGTTCCAGCTCAATATCGATGTGTTCCAATGGCAGTGTTTTCAGTGCCCCGCCGTCTTGGAAAACAGCTGGATCACCACCACCCCCAACACAATCAACCCCATCCCCAGCATCGCCGGCACGTCCAGTTTCTGCCCATAGATGAACAACGCCGCCACGCTGACCATGACGATCCCCAGCCCGGCCCAGACCGCATAGGCCACGCCCACCGGTACGGTGCGCACCACCAGCGTCAGCATCCAGAACGCGGTGCCGTAGCCGACGATGACCAGCAGCAAAGGCAGAGGGGTGCTCAAGCCTTTGATCGCTTTCATCGAAACGGTGGCGATCACTTCGGCGCAGATGGCGATGGCCAAGTAGTAGTAGGCGTTCATAGGCGGTTCCTCTTCGACGGTGGCGTCTTTCGATGGGGCCATTCTAGAGATCGCTCAGATGCGGTAAAGTCATTACCTATCTGATAAAGAGATAGGTCGGGCCATGAATGTTCAGTGGAACCTGGAGCAATTGCAGCTGTTTGTCGGGGTCGCCGAGAAACGTTCGTTTTCGGCCGTGGCGCGGGACCAGCGCAAGGCCCAATCGGCCATCAGCAGCGCGATTGCCTCGCTGGAGGCGGATTTGGGCGTGAGCCTGTTCGAGCGCAGCAGCGGCCGTCAGCCCCGGCTCACCGACGCTGGCGAAGCCCTGCTCGAAGAGGCCCGGGAAGTGCTGCGCCAGTGCGAGCGCCTCAATGGCCGGGCGCTGGCCCTGATGCGCGGGCAGGAGGCGTCGCTGCGCCTGGCCCAGGACGAAGCCATGCCCTATCAGCCGGTCATCGACAGCCTGGCGGCTTTGGCCGAACGATTCCCCACCCTTGAAGTGCAACTGGCCAGCGCCGCCCAAGGCGATGTGGCGCGCAAACTGGTGGAGCGGCGTGCCGACCTCGGCTTGCTGTTCTATCACGACCAGATCCCCGAGGCGCTGGAGCGCCGGGTGCTGGGCAGCGTAGAGATGGTCACGGTATGCGGCAGGGGCCATCCGCTGGCGAACCATGATTATGTGACCTGCCGGGAAATGGCCCGGCACCGCCAGTTGTTGATGGCGACCCAGTCCAGCGTCTACCCCGGCAGTGAGCAGGCCAGCCCGCAGGTCTGGCGGGCCGACAGTTTCTATGTGTTGGCCGAGTGGCTGAGGAGTGGCCTGGGCTGGGCCTGGCTGCCTCGGCATGTGGTGCAATACCCGGCGTACCTGGGTGACATGGTCGAACTCAGCAGCGAATGGACTCCGCCGGCCCTGGTGGTGGAACTGGTCTGGCGCCGCGATGAACCCCTGGGCCCGGCCGCCCGTTGGCTGGCGGAACGTTTTGCCGTGCAGTTGCAGGCGATCGGCTGAAAAACCGATAAACTCCGCCGCCATGAACAGAACTCTCTATAGCGCGTTGTTTTACCTGGGGCTGCCACTGGTA
Source organism: Pseudomonas sp. PF05 (assembly GCF_056521845.1). Classification (NCBI taxonomy): domain Bacteria; kingdom Pseudomonadati; phylum Pseudomonadota; class Gammaproteobacteria; order Pseudomonadales; family Pseudomonadaceae; genus Pseudomonas; species Pseudomonas sp. PF05. Next base: position 68,613 of record NZ_JBWLPW010000010.1, read on the forward strand.
GCGATTCGGCTGTGGTTGCGGGCCCGCAAGGCGCCGGCTTACGCCCGGCGCATTGGCGAGCGATTCTCCTGGGGGCTGCCGGTCATGGTGCCGGGGGGCATCTGGGTCCACGCGGTGTCGGTGGGCGAGAGCATTGCCGCCGCGCCGATGGTCCGCGCCCTGCTGCAACGTTATCCACAGCTGCCGATTACCGTCACGTGCATGACGCCCACCGGTTCGGAGCGGATCCGGGCGTTGTTCGCCCACGAACCGCGCATCCAGCATTGCTATTTGCCTTACGACTTGCCTTGCGCCGCCAAGCGTTTTCTCGACCGGGTCCGGCCGTCCCTGGCGGTGATCATGGAAACCGAGCTGTGGCCCAACCACATTCACCAATGCGCCAAGCGCGGCATTCCCGTGGCCCTGGCCAACGCGCGGCTATCGGAGCGTTCGGCGCGGGGTTATGCACGCTTTCCCAAACTCACCCGGCCGATGCTCGCCGAGATGAGTCTGTTTGCTGTGCAGACCGAAGCCGAAGCCGAGCGTTTTCGTCAGTTGGGCGCGCGGGCGGAAACCGTCGAGGTCACCGGTTCGATCAAGTTCGACCTGACCATCGACCCGCAACTGCTCGAAGACGCCAGCGCCTTGCGCCGCCAGTGGCAGGCAACCGAGCGCCCGGTATGGATCGCCGCCAGTACCCATGAAGGTGAGGACGAAGTGGTGCTGGCCGCTCACCGTCGGCTGCTCGACAGTTATCCCGATGCGTTGCTGATCCTGGTGCCGCGTCATCCCGAGCGCTTCGACGCAGTGCACCTACTGTGTGAAAGCGAAGGGTTGGCCACGGTGCGGCGCTCCAGCGGGCAGCCCGTGACCGCGCAGGCTTCGGTGTTGCTCGGTGACACCATGGGTGAATTGCTGTTTCTCTACGCGTTGGCCGACAGCGCGTTTGTCGGTGGCAGCCTGGTGCCCAACGGCGGGCACAACCTGCTCGAGCCGGCGGCGCTGGCGAAACCGGTGCTCAGCGGGCCGCACCTGTTCAACTTTCTTGAAATCGCCGCGCAACTGCGCGCTGCCGGTGCATTGGCGGAAGTGGACGATGCCCAAGGCCTGGCCCTGGCGGTCCAGCGCCTGTTCGAACTGCCCCGCGATGCCCAGCGTATGGCCGAGGCGGGGCTTGCGGTGATGCGCCGCAACCAAGGTGCGTTGCAGCGCTTGCTGGACGGGTTGGGGCGGTTGCTCGCCGGACGCTAATCGCTGGCCTGGCGCGTAGGAGCTGCCGAAGGCTGCGATCTTTTGATCTTTTGATCTTTTGCTTGGGATTCAAGTGTCTGGGAAAAGATCGCAGCCTCGTTGCACTCGACAGCTCCTACACAGCTCCTACACAGCTCCTACACAGCTCCTACTGCGCCGGCCGCGAGCGCAATTGCGCCGCTGCCGCCTGGGCCAGGTCCGGCGGCAGGAAGTCCTGGTCCGGGTTGTAGTCGGGCTTGAGGTAGCGCGACAGGTCCTGCAAGTCCGCCGGGCTCAACGTCCCGGCCGCCTGCTTGAGGCGCAGGTTGTCGAGGATGTAGTCGTAGCGGGCGTTGTTGTAGTTGCGCACCGAGGTGTACAGCTGGCGCTGGGCATCGAGCACGTCGACGATGTTGCGGGTGCCCACCTGGTAGCCGATCTCCGTGGCTTCCACCGCGCTCTGGTTGGAGATGATCGACTGGCGCCGGGCCTGGACCTGCTCCACGTCGGTGTTCACTGCACGGTGCAGGTTGCGGGTGTTTTCCACCACCTGCCGGCGCAGGGCTTCGCGTTGCTGTTCGGTCTGGGTGAGTTGCGAGTAGGACTCGCGCACCTGGGAACTGGTCAGCCCGCCGCTGTAGAGCGGGATACTCAGTTGCAGGCCAATGGTGCGTTGCTCGGCATCGCCGCCGTAGCGCTGGCCGGTAAGGCTCGGGTTGGTGAAACCGAGGCCATCGTTATCGCCTTTTTTGTACTGGGCTATCGCATCGAGGGTGGGCGCATGTCCGGCCTTGCGCTGACGCAGCGTATCCTCGGCGGCAGTCACCGCGTAGTTGCTGGCCAGTAAATTGAGGTTCTGCTTGGCCGCCGTATCAACCCAGGCCTTGGCGTCGTTCGGCGCCGGCGGCAGGATCGGCAAGGTGTGGACGATGCCCTGGAGCGAGTTGTACTGGCGATTGGTCAGGGTGATCAAGGCTTCGAAGGCATCGTCGACCTGACGCTGGGCGAGGATCCGGTTGGCCCGGGCGGTGTCGTAGCTGGCCTGGGATTGCAGCACATCGGTCTTGTCCGACAGGCCCACGTCAAAGCGCTCGTTGGACTGGTCGAGCTGACGCTTGAACGCCGCTTCCTCGGCCTTGGTCGAGGCCAGGTTGTCCTGGCTGCGCAGCACATTGAAATAGCTCTCGGCGCTTTGCAGGATCATGTTCTGTTCGGTGGCCGACAGTTGCAGCGATGCTTGTTCGTCGACGGACTTTGCAGCCTGTAACTGAAACCAGCGATCGGCGCGGAAAATCGGTTGGGACAGCGTGGCCTGGTAGACCGTGGAGCTGCGGTTGGCGGTCATCGCCGGCTGGTCGAGCTCGGTACGGGTGTTGTTCAGGTCGGCACCGGCCGAGAGGTTCGGCAACAACCCGGCACGCGCCTGGGGCACTACTTCCTTCTGGGCGCCGTACTGGGCACGGGCAGCGGCCAGGTCGGCGTTGTTATCCACCGCTTCCTGATACACGCTCACCAGATCGGTTTTGGTGGTCAGGGGCGCTTCGGCAGCCCAGGCCATTCCATTGGACGCACAAGACACCGCAAGGGCCAGTGAGAGTTTGCGCAGCATGAGGTGATCCCTACTTCTCAAATGATTGCGCACAAGAGGCGCGGCGTAGCGAGTGTAGTTGCGCCCGCGCATGGCAACAATCCTGTATATGCGCCATTCATCACGCCTTTTGCCCTGGCGATGGCGTTCTCTCGTAGTTGTGTCTAGACTGGCCGGGTTCTTGTCGGGGTGCCTTGCTATGAGGCTGAGATCGAATAATTTCGGATCCCGTTGAACCTGATCAGGTTAGCGCCTGCGTAGGGAACAAGATTTCTCGTCACCCGGCGAGTCCTCTTGTGCTTCGTCCGGGATGTTGTTCGACCATCGACTTTCGATTTTCGAACATGCTCGAGCAGCAAGCACAGCGTCCGCACTTTCGTGCAGGGACGCGTCCATTCGTTACAGGTTCGCTCCGACAAAAATCCACTGCCTGGATGTGTGTCTGGAGAGCCCGTGATGACGACAAAATCAAAAAACGCGACCAACCTCAGTGATTCGGCCAAGGTCGATGAGCAATCGGTTCAGCCCTTTACCCGCTCGCAAAAAATCTATGTCCAGGGCAGCCGCCCGGATATCCGCGTACCCATGCGCGAAATCAGCCTTGACGTGACCCCCACCGACTTCGGCGGCGAAATCAACGCGCCGGTCGTGGTGTATGACACCTCGGGCCCCTACACCGACCCGAACGTGACCATCGACGTGCGCAAAGGCCTGGCCGACGTGCGCTCTTCGTGGATCGAAGCCCGTGGCGACACCGAGCGCCTGGCGGGCCTGAGCTCCAACTTCGGCCAGGAACGCCTGGCCGACCCCGAGCTGACCAAGCTGCGCTTTGCCCACGTGAATAACCCGCGTCGCGCCAAGCCGGGTGCCAACGTCAGCCAGATGCACTACGCGCGCAAAGGCATCATCACCGCCGAGATGGAATACGTCGCCATCCGTGAAAACATGAAGCTGGAGGTGGCCCGCGCCGCCGGCTTGCTTGACCAGCAACACGCCGGCCACAGCTTCGGCGCCAGTGTGCCGAAAGTCATCACCCCCGAATTCGTGCGTGACGAAATCGCCCGTGGTCGCGCGATCATCCCGGCCAACATCAACCACACCGAACTGGAACCGATGATCATCGGCCGTAACTTCCTGGTGAAGATCAACGGCAACATCGGCAACAGTGCGCTGGGTTCGTCCATCGAAGAAGAAGTGGCGAAGCTGACCTGGGGCATCCGCTGGGGTTCGGACACGGTCATGGACCTGTCCACCGGCAAGCACATCCATGAAACCCGCGAGTGGATCATCCGCAACTCGCCGGTACCGATCGGCACTGTGCCAATCTACCAAGCCCTGGAAAAAGTCGGCGGCGCGGCCGAAGACCTGACCTGGGAGCTGTTCCGCGACACGCTGATCGAACAGGCCGAGCAGGGCGTCGACTACTTCACCATCCACGCCGGCGTGTTGCTGCGCTATGTGCCGATGACCGCCAAGCGCGTCACCGGTATCGTCAGCCGTGGCGGTTCGATCATGGCCAAGTGGTGCCTGGCGCACCACAAAGAGAACTTCCTCTACACCCACTTCGAAGACATCTGCGAAATCATGAAGGCCTACGACGTCAGCTTCTCGCTGGGCGATGGCCTGCGTCCGGGCTCGATTGCCGATGCCAACGACGAAGCGCAGTTCGGTGAGCTGGAAACCCTCGGCGAACTGACCAAGATCGCCTGGAAGCACGACGTGCAATGCATGATCGAAGGCCCCGGCCACGTGCCGATGCAATTGATCAAAGAGAACATGGACAAGCAGCTCGAATGCTGCGACGAGGCGCCGTTCTACACCCTCGGCCCGTTGACTACCGACATTGCGCCGGGCTACGACCACATCACCTCCGGTATCGGTGCGGCGATGATCGGCTGGTTCGGTTGCGCCATGCTCTGCTACGTCACGCCGAAGGAACACCTCGGCTTGCCGAACAAGGATGACGTCAAGACTGGGATCATCACCTACAAGATCGCCGCCCACGCAGCCGACCTTGCCAAGGGCCACCCAGGCGCGCAGATCCGCGACAACGCCTTGAGCAAGGCGCGCTTCGAGTTCCGTTGGGAAGACCAGTTCAACCTCGGCCTGGACCCGGACACCGCCCGCTCGTATCACGACGAAACCCTGCCGAAGGACTCGGCCAAGGTGGCGCATTTCTGCTCGATGTGCGGGCCGAAATTCTGCTCGATGAAAATCACCCAGGAAGTGCGCGAATACGCCGCCAACCAACGCATTGAAGCGGTGGACGTGGACGTTGCCCAAGGCTTGGCGGAGCAGGCTGAGCGGTTCAAGAAGGAAGGTAGTCAGCTTTACAAGAAAGTTTAAGCGGCGCTCACCCCGTGGCGAGGGAGCTTGCTCCCGCTCGGCTGCGAAGCAGCCGCAAAACCAGGCACCACCATTCTGGCTACCAGAACGCGGTGACTGGTTTTGGGCCTGCTACGCAGGCCAGCGGGAGCAAGCTCCCTCGCCACATCAGCGACCCAAAACAATAATCTCCCCTGAGATATCTCTGTGAACATCCAACCCAGCACATACTCCCCAGACACCGCCGTGCCCCTGGACAAACGCGTCTTCGGCGCCCGCGATCTGTTTTCCCTGTGGTTTTCCCTGGGCATCGGCCTGATGGTCTTGCAGGTCGGCGCCTTGCTTGCGCCGGGCCTGGGCTTGAGTGGCTCGTTGCTGGCGATTTTCCTCGGCACGCTGGTGGGCGTGCTGCTGCTGGCGGCCGTCGGCGTGATCGGCAGCGACACCGGCCTGTCGGCCATGGCGGCCCTCAAGCTCAGCCTCGGCGCCAAGGGCGCGAGCGTGCCGGCGGTGTTGAACCTGCTGCAGCTGATCGGTTGGGGCTCGTTCGAAATCATCGTCATGCGTGATGCCGCCAGCCTGCTCGGTGCCCGGGCCTTCAGCGAAGGCAGCCTGGGGGCGAATCCGTTGCTGTGGACGCTGTTCTTCGGCGCCCTGGCGACTTTGCTCGCGGTCAGCGGGCCGCTGACGTTCGTGCGCAAGGTCCTGCGCAAGTGGGGCATCTGGCTGCTGCTGGCGGCGTGCATCTGGCTGACCTGGAACCTGTTCGCCAAGGCCGACCTGGTTGCGCTGTGGGCCCAAGCGGGCGACGGCTCGATGCCGTTGGCGGTGGGGTTTGATATCGCCATTGCGATGCCGCTGTCGTGGTTGCCGCTGATCGCCGACTACTCGCGCTTCGGCAAACGTGCCAAGAATGTCTTCGGCGGTACTGCCGTGGGATTCTTCATCGGTAACGTCTGGCTGATGAGCCTGGGCGTGGCCTACACCTTGGCGTTCGCGCCGAGCGGTGAAGTCAACGCGTTGCTACTGGCCTTGGCTGGCGCCGGGTTGGGCATTCCGCTGCTGCTGATTCTGCTGGATGAGTCGGAAAACGCCTTCGCCGACATTCACTCGGCGGCGGTCTCCAGTGGCATGTTGTCGGGGCTGAAGGTCGAGCATCTGGCCTTGGCGATCGGCGTACTCTGCACCTTGATCGCCTGCTTCGCGCCGTTGGCGCAATACCAGAACTTCCTGTTGCTGATCGGCTCGGTGTTCGCGCCGCTGTTCGGCGTGGTGCTGGTGGACCACTTCATCCTGCGCAAACGCAGCAGCCAGGTGCTGTCAGCCGCGTTGCGCTGGCCGGCCCTGCTGGCCTGGTTGGGTGGGGTGAGCACTTATCACTTGCTGGCCAACTTCTATCCGGACATCGGCGCAACCCTGCCGTCGCTGATCCTGGCAGGGTTGCTGCAACTGTTGCTGGGCCGGGCTTTCAGCTACGGCCAGGGAACAGCTCGGGCTTGAGGATGCCATTGAGGCGTGGGTAAGCGATCTTCAATTCGATGTGGCCCAGGGCGTACGGCGCAATGGTGCTCACTTCGTACTTGAGGATCACCCCACCATAGGTCAGCGCCACGTGTGGGGTTTTCTGGAAGGACCACTGTTTCAGGAATTCGGGTTCCTGATCCAGCTTGGTGCTGATCAGCCAACTGTTGTGGGCGACCTGGGCCGCTTTCCAGAAGGCTTCTTCCTGGCCCGGCAGCAGCATGTCCGACAGCGTCAGCACCTTGTGTTGCTGGCGCGAATAGTTGATGAAGCCGCGACCCGGTGTGCCGTGGGCGCCGCCGGTGTCCAGGTAGCTGGACAATTCGATGATCACCAGGCCGTCATGTTGCTCACGTACCTTGGCCTGCAAATAGCTGCTGTTGCGGGGGGCGGCACTGCGCAGGAACTGCTCGCGATAGGCGGCAAGCGTCGGCGCCACCGGGGTGGTACGGGTCATTTGCAGCAGGCGTTTTTCGACGATGCCGTCCAGGGCAGGCTCGGTGGGAAAGTGCAGGGTATCGATGTTCACCAGCGGGCAGTCGGCACTGGCGCAACCTGGTTGCAGTTGTTCCGACGCATCGCGGGTGGTTTCCAGCGGTGCGCGGTAATTGGGTTGGAACAGGCTTTGGCAAGCGCCCAGGGTCAGGGCAATGGCGGCCACGGAGGCAGTTTTGAAAAGCGACATGGGCGTCCTTCATGGAACAGGGAAAGGCGAAAAGTTACCCGCTTCGACTGCCAGCAGGACAATCAGTTCGCCACTAAGCTCATTAGAGTTCTTTCACCTTCTGCCGTCCATCCCGATGAGTGGAAAGGGGCTGCATCAAAGGGTACGGGCGCGTTAGGATGGCGCGAAGCCGAGGTTGGAACCTCGTATTGATCCATTGCACACGAGGATTGTCATGACCGATTTCGCCAACGCCGCACCGAACGCCGTGGAGATCGTCAAGCGCGAGAACTGCTTCCAGGGTTTCTACAAACTCGACCGCGTGCACTTGCGCCACGAATTGTTTGCCGGTGGCATGAGCCGCGAAATCAGCCGTGAATTGTTCGTGCGCCATGACGCGGTGTGCGTGTTGCCTTACGACCCTCAGCGCGATGAAGTGGTGTTGATCGAGCAGTTTCGCGTCGGCGCCATGGGCAAGGTCGCCAACCCTTGGCTGGTGGAATTGGTGGCCGGCCTGATCGACAAGGACGAACAACCGGAAGAAGTTGCTCATCGTGAAGCGCAGGAGGAAGCTGGGCTTGTCTTCGCTGCGCTCTGGCCGATGACCAAGTATTTTCCATCCCCGGGCGGCAGCGATGAATTCGTCCATTTGTACCTGGGGCGTTGCGACAGCACGGGGGCGGGCGGGCTGCATGGCCTGGTGGAAGAGGCGGAAGATATCCGCGTCAAGGTCTGGTCTTTCGAAGATGCCCTGCAAGCTGTGCGCGACGGACAAATCTGCAATGCACCGAGCATCATCGCCCTGCAATGGCTGGCCTTGAACCGCGAGGAAGTGAGGGGGTTATGGTCCTGAACAAGCTGCGCGATCGCTATCGCGTCGATCTGGTGGGGTTGCAGGCCGCCTGCGAGGCCAACTACGCCCGCCTGATGCGCTTGTTGCCGGACATGCGCAACGATCCGGCGCCACGGCGCATCGCCGTGACCCACGGCGACCAGATGCTGGGCGTGCTGGCCCTGGAAGTGCTGCAGACCTGCCCCTACACCACCACGCTGCAAGTGCGCCAGGAGCACAGCCTGCCCTGGCTGCCGGTGCCGCAGCTGGAGGTGCAGGTCTATCACGATGCGCGGATGGCCGAAGTCGTCAGCGCCGAACATGCACGACGCTTTCGCGGCATCTATCCTTACCCCAATGCGTCAATGTACCAGCCGGACGAAAAGGCCCAGTTGAACCTGTTTTTGGGGGAATGGCTGAGTCATTGCCTGGCGCTGGGCCACGAGTTCGAAGTCGTTCGGTAGTTGTCTTTCAAAAACTGGACACTGGTTGTGAACCGGTTCCGCTTCGCGGGTTTCCCCTTTCGATCTTCCCCAGCATAATTGCGGCTTCATCCAATGGCGCGAGTGCGCCTGGGAGAGAGCGATTTGCCGAGCGTATCCACCTTGACCCGCGCCGATGCGGCGTTGCTGGTCCAACTGTCTGACAGCCATTTGTTCGCCGATGCCGACGCCTCGTTGCTGGGCATGAATACCCGTGACAGTTTGCGGGCGGTCGTTGATTTGGTGCTCAAGCAGCAGCCGGACATCGATCTGATGCTCGCCACTGGGGACCTGTCCCAGGACGGTACGCTGGAGTCCTACGCGGCGTTTCGGCAGTTGACTGCGCGAATCGATGCGCCGGCGCGGTGGATTCCGGGTAACCATGATGAGCCGCAGGTGATGCTTGAGGCGGCGGTCAAGAGCACGTTGCTCGATCCGGTGGTGGACATTGGCAACTGGCGCGTGACGATGCTCGACTCTGCCGTGCCCGGATCGGTGCCGGGGTTTTTGGCCGAGGAGCAGTTGATTCTGTTGGCCAATGCCTTGAGTGAGGCGCCGGAGCGGCATCATCTGGTGTGCCTGCATCATCATCCGGTGTCGGTTGGGTGTGTGTGGATGGAGCCGATTGGGTTGCGTAATCCGGAGGCGTTGTTTGCAGTGCTGGATCGGTTTCCTCAGGTGCGGGCGGTGTTGTGGGGGCATGTGCATCAGGAGGTTGACCGGATGCGCGAGAGGGTTCGTTTGTTGGCTTCGCCTTCGACCTGTATTCAGTTTGAGCCTGGGAGTGAGGATTTTGCGGTGGGCTCGCAGGCGCCGGGGTATCGGTGGTTGCGGTTGTTGCCGGATGGGCGGTTGGAGACGGGGGTTGAGCGGGTGGTTGGGTTTGCGTTTACCCCGGACTATGGTTCCAACGGTTACTGAGGACGAGGCGGCCTTTCAGCCGGCCTGTCTCTCCCGGTTGTACATCCGTCAGGTCTGTGGGAGCAAAGCTTGCTCGCGAGGCGGCCTGATAGCCGACCTGGCTCTTGCGGTCGTACACCCATCCAATTGTGGGAGCGAGCCTGCTCGCGAAGGCGGCGTGATTGAGTACATATCCATTGCTGCGGTAACGGCTGCTTAGGGTTCCGCCCTGACGGCGGCTCACTTTTTTTCAAACGCCAAAAAAAGTAAGCAAAAAAGGCTTGCCCCACCACTCGGTGCCTCGCCTAGGCTCGGCATGCCCGAACGAAGGCATTGCTCCGTGGGCCCGCCGCGAAGGGCCATCCATGGCCCAGCGCGGCTATCCCGGCATCCATGCCGGGATGCCCACTGCGCAATACCTGCGTTCGGCCATCGTGGTTAACGGGGCCTCAAGATCAAAAGCCAAGCCGAGGCGGCCTTAAAGCCGACCTGGCTCTCCTAGTCGTACACCTGTCAGGTCTGTGGGAGCAAAGCTTGCTCGCGAGGCGGCCTTATAGCCGACCTGACTCTCTCGCTCGTACACCCGTCATATCTGTGGGATCGGCAGTGGTCGCAAATTCCTAGGTCACACTGACCCAATGTGGGAGCGAGCCTGCTCGCGATGATGGCCTGACAGCCGACCAGGATTGTGGGAATGGTCGGACAATCCTCCGGGCTGCAGCAGATTTTTCCGACGAGCTCTGGCGGTTGCCGGGTGGGAAGGGCTGTCGCTAGTCTTTTCCCGTCGCTGCAAATTCAGCGGCCGGGCCTGGAAACCCGATAAGTGAGGGTGCAACAGCGCGTCACATGAGATACTGCATCGCTTTTTTGCGTGTGCAGTTCTGCGTTATGGCGGCTGTGCGCGGGAGACTTTCGAGTCTGCCGGGTTTTGCTCCTTCACTCCGGTTTTCCAGCCCGCGCATAGCTGCCACCCTCTCGCCTGGAAACGGGAGATGGCGGTTCCACTACGTTAGAGGAGCTGCATCATGTTCAAAGCCACACCCAATCCCCCCGAAACCGATCCCCAAAAATTCGATGAAGCCGCCAAGCGCGCCATCGACCACTATCTCGACCCCAAACCTCAAGCCAAAAAGAAAAAGCCCTCAGGCCAACTGTTCACCGTCGTGGACGGCGTCGACACCGAAAGCCTGCTGGCCAACCTCAGCGAAACCCTGGCTTCAGCCGATGCCATGGTCAGCGACCTTGCCTTCGACCTGAAAGGCTCGCGACGCCATGTTGCCCTTGGCATTCAGCAACTGATCGAGCTGGGCGCTTTATTGGCGAATCGGATGCTGGACAACGTCAATACACAACCCTGACCACACCGCGCGCAGAAGCCCGCAAGATCGCTCCCACACAGTTTTTTGGTCGTTTACAAGATCAATGCCCACCGCCGATCCCTGTGGGAGCAAAGCTTGCTCGCGATATCGGTGGGTCTACTTGCATTAATGCTGAATGTGCCGCCGTCTTCGCGAGCAAGCCCGCTCCCACAATGGGATCGGAGTACGACCGCAGAACCAGGCCAGCTGTCAGGCCGTCTCGCGAGCAAGCTTTGCTCCCACAGGACCTGCTCAAACAGATCTGATGGGCGTACGACCAGGAGAATCAGGTCGGCTACTAGGCCGCCTCGTGGTGGACGTTGATCTCGGCGCCCCGTTAACCACGCTGGCCGAACGCAGGCATTGTGGAGTGGGCAACCCGGCATGGATGCCGGGTTAGCCGCGCTGGGCCATGGATGGCCCTTCGCGGCGGCCCACGGAGCAATGCCGGAGTGAGGGCATGCCGAGCCTAGGCGAGGCACCAAGTGGTGGGGCAAAAGCGTTTTGCTTACTTTTGCGCTTCTCAAAAGTGAGCCGCCGTCAGGGCGGAACCCTAAGTGGCCGTTACCGCAGCAATGGATATGTACTCAGTCAAGCCGCCATCGCGAGCAGGCTCGCTCCCACAGTTTGATCGAAGTACAACAGGGAGTACCAGGTCGGACACCAGGCCGCCATCGCGAGCAAGCTTTGCTCCCACAGGTGCATTGATCGACGATTCATAGGAGGCAACTAGACGGTCAAATCCCCCCAACCACCGCAATCTCCCTGTAAACTCCGGCCTTTGCCCAACACCCAGGGAGTCGGCAATGTCGGGTTCGATCCTTTATATCCATGGCTTCAACAGCGCCCCGGCGTCGACCAAGGCCAGCCAGTTGACCCAAGTGATGGCACGCCTGGGCCTGAGCGACCAGTTGCAGGTGCCCGCCTTGCATCACCACCCTCGCCAAGCCATCGGTCAGCTGGAGCAGGCGATTACAGAACTGGGGCGCCCGCTGCTGGTCGGCAGCTCGCTCGGCGGCTACTATGCGACTCACTTGGCCGAGCGCCACGGCCTCAAGGCCCTGCTGGTCAACCCTGCCGTCAGCCCGCATCGGATGTTCGACGGCTACCTGGGCACGCAGAAGAATTTGTACACCGACGAAGCCTGGGAGTTGACCCACGACCACGTCACGGCCCTGGCCGAGTTGGAAGTGCCGGCGCCCCGGGATCCGCAACGGTATCAGGTATGGTTGCAAACCGGTGACGAAACGCTGGATTATCGCCACGCCCAACAGTATTACGGCGCCTGTGCCTTGCGCATCCAGGCCGGCGGCGACCACAGTTTCCAAGGGTTTGCCCAGCAGTTGCCGGCGCTGTTGAGTTTTGCCGGCATTGGCGCCGATTTGTACCAGGCGATCGACTTCACGTCGCTGTGAGCCCATCGCCCCTTTTTCATTGAACACTGACGACGAGACCCCATGGCCACTCCCAGCGCTAGCTCTTATAACGCAGACGCCATCGAAGTCCTCTCGGGCCTCGACCCGGTGCGCAAGCGCCCCGGCATGTACACCGACACCAGTCGGCCGAACCACCTCGCCCAGGAAGTCATCGACAACAGTGTCGACGAAGCCTTGGCCGGGCATGCGAAGTCGGTGCAGGTCATCCTGCACGCTGACCATTCGCTGGAAGTCAGCGATGACGGCCGCGGCATGCCGGTGGACATTCACCCTGAAGAAGGGGTGTCGGGCGTCGAGCTGATCCTCACCAAGCTCCACGCCGGCGGCAAGTTTTCCAACAAGAACTACCAGTTCTCCGGCGGTCTGCACGGGGTGGGTATTTCCGTGGTCAATGCCTTGTCGACCCAGGTGCGGGTGCGGGTCAAGCGTGACGGCAACGAATACCAGATGACCTTCGCCGATGGCTACAAGGCCACCGAGCTGGAAGTGGTCGGCACCGTCGGCAAGCGCAACACCGGGACCAGCGTGTATTTCGCTCCGGACCCGAAGTATTTCGATTCACCGAAGTTTTCCGTCAGCCGCCTCAAGCACGTGCTCAAGGCCAAGGCCGTGTTGTGCCCGGGGCTGCTGGTCAGTTTCGAGGACAAGGCCACTGGCGAGAAAGTCGAGTGGCATTACGAAGACGGTTTGCGCTCGTACCTGGTGGACGCGGTCAGCGGTTTCGAACGCCTGCCCGACGAGCCGTTCTGCGGCAGCCTGGCCGGTAACAAGGAAGCCGTGGATTGGGCGTTGTTGTGGCTGCCCGAAGGCGGCGAAAGCGTCCAGGAAAGCTACGTCAACCTGATCCCTACGGCCCAGGGCGGCACCCACGTCAACGGCTTGCGCCAGGGCCTGCTCGATGCCATGCGCGAGTTCTGCGAGTTCCGCAACCTGTTGCCCCGTGGTGTGAAGCTGGCGCCGGAAGACGTCTGGGAGCGCATCGCTTTCGTCTTGTCGATGAAGATGCAGGAACCGCAATTCTCCGGCCAGACCAAGGAACGCCTGTCGTCCCGCGAAGCGGCGGCGTTTGTTTCCGGGGTGGTCAAGGACGCGTTCAGCCTGTGGCTCAACGCCAACCCGGAAACCGGTTTGGCCCTGGCCGAACTGGCGATCAATAACGCCGGCCGCCGCCTCAAGGCCAGCAAGAAGGTCGAGCGCAAGCGCATCACCCAGGGGCCGGCATTGCCGGGCAAGCTCGCCGATTGCGCCGGGCAGGACCCGATGCGTTCGGAGCTCTTCCTGGTGGAAGGTGACTCCGCTGGCGGCTCGGCCAAGCAGGCGCGGGACAAAGAGTTCCAGGCGATCCTGCCGTTGCGGGGCAAGATCCTCAACACCTGGGAAGTGGACGGCAGCGAAGTGCTGGCCAGCCAGGAAGTGCATAACATCGCCGTGGCCATCGGTGTCGACCCGGGCGCCGAGGACATGAGCCAGCTGCGCTATGGCAAGATCTGCATCCTCGCCGACGCCGACTCCGACGGTTTGCACATCGCCACGTTGCTCTGCGCCTTGTTCGTCCAGCATTTCCGTCCGCTGGTGGATGCCGGCCACGTTTACGTCGCAATGCCGCCGCTGTACCGCATCGACCTGGGCAAGGAAATCTATTACGCCCTGGACGAAGCCGAGCGCGACGGCATTCTGGATCGCCTGGTCGCCGAGAAGAAACGCGGCAAGCCACAGGTCACCCGATTCAAGGGCCTGGGCGAGATGAACCCGCCGCAACTGCGTGAAACCACCATGGATCCGAACACCCGCCGTCTGGTGCAGTTGACCCTGGATGATTTCGAAGCGACGTCGGAGATGATGGACATGCTGCTGGCGAAGAAGCGCGCCGGCGATCGCAAGTCCTGGCTCGAATCCAAAGGGAACCTGGCCGAGGTGTTGGCCTGATGCGCAACGGTTTCGCCCTGGCGTTGTTGCTGTGGGCGGGGGGTGTCGTTGCCGGGCCTGCACCCGAGCTGAAGTTGCTGTCCGAGCATGCCGTCGATGGCATGCGCGGCGGCAATCTGTCAGGGCTGGCGCTGTGCGGCGACGAAATGTGGACGGTATCCGATCGCGACGATGACCGGATCTACCGCCTCAAACCCGTCGATGCGCCGGTCTGGCAAGCCGAAGTGGTTGAAATCGAGGTGCCCGAGGTGCCGGACAACGGTTTGCCATGGGGTTTGCGCTCACGGACTTGGGCGGCCTCGTTCCTGCGCGGTGGTGAGCTGGATTTCGAAGGCATCAGCTGCGACAGCGCTGGCAATCGCTATGTGGTCAGCGAGTCCCATGCCGCCGTGCTGCAGATACCGCCGACGGGGCCGGCGACCTGGTTGAAAATTGCACCAACCATGCTCCGCCAGGCCCGCGCCAGTGGCATGTTGCTGCATTTCAATGCGTTGTTCGAAGGCTTGGCCGTCAACCCGGCCGGTGACCAACTGTGGTTGGCGGCCGAGCGTGAGCGTCGCGGGCTTTTGCGGGTCAAGCGCCAGCAAACGGTGTGGGACTGCGATGGCAATTGCGTACTGCTGAGCGAAGCGGGGCTGGAGATGCAGCCGGCGCAATTTCCCAAGGCCAAGGCGGTTTCGCGCGATTTTGCTGATCTGTCATTGTTCAATGGCAAGCTGTTTACCCTGGAACGCAACGCCTTCGAGATCTGTCGGCGTGATCCGCAGACCGCCCAAGTGGAGCGGTGCTGGTCGTTCGCCGCCGAGGCGTTGCAGGAGGGTCGGCGTTACTCCCAGGACTATGGGCTGGCCGAAGCGCTGGTCGTGGACGCCGAGGGCGCCTGGATCGGCCTGGACAACAACGACGGTGCCCGCGCCGACGGCGAAACGCGGCCGATCATCTGGCGCTTCGCCGCGCCGGACGGTGGCTGGGGCGCCTCGCCATGAGTCAGCAACTGCCGGGCAAGCGTGCTGGTCGGGTGTTGATGATCGTGGCCTGGTGCGCGGCGCTGTTCCTGGCAACGCGGTTTTTTGCCCAATGGGAACAGCGCCAGCAAAACCCCAATGCCCAGGTGTATTCGCAAAGAGGCGAAGGGTTTATCGAGGTGAAGTTGGTCGGCAACAGGCAGGGACATTTCGTCGCCAGCGGCCAGATCAACGGCCAGCCGGTGGATTTCATGCTCGACACGGGTGCCACCGACGTGGCGATTCCGGTGGAGTTGGCCGAGCGCCTCAAGCTGGAAAAAGGTTTCGGCGTGACGTTGAGTACCGCCAACGGTTTGAGCGAGGGCTATCGCACCCGCATCGACCGGCTGCAATTGGGTGACATCGTATTGCGCGATGTCCGCGCCCTGGTGGCGCCAGGCCTGGGTGGCACGCAAGTGCTGCTGGGCATGAGCGCCCTGAACAAACTTGAATTTACCCAGCGCGACGGCACCATGCTGCTGCGCCAGACAACGAACTGATGAGGCCCGCATGAGCGACATTCTTGCAGACAGCTTAGACGGCGTAGAGCGCCGATCGCTGGCTGACTTCACCGAAAATGCCTACCTCAATTACTCCATGTACGTGATCATGGACCGCGCCTTGCCGCACATCGGCGACGGCTTGAAACCGGTCCAGCGGCGAATCATCTATGCCATGAGTGAGCTGGGGCTGGATGCAGATTCCAAGCACAAGAAGTCGGCGCGTACCGTCGGTGACGTGCTCGGTAAGTTCCACCCCCACGGCGACTCGGCTTGCTATGAAGCCATGGTGCTGATGGCCCAGCCATTCAGCTATCGCTACACGCTGGTGGACGGGCAGGGCAACTGGGGTGCGCCGGACGATCCCAAGTCCTTCGCGGCCATGCGTTACACCGAGGCGCGGTTGTCGCGCTATTCCGAGGTACTGCTCAGCGAGCTGGGCCAGGGCACCGCGGACTGGGGGCCGAACTTCGACGGCACCCTCGACGAACCCCTGGTTTTGCCGGCACGTTTACCGAATATCCTCCTCAATGGCACCACCGGCATTGCCGTGGGCATGGCCACCGACGTGCCACCCCACAACCTGCGGGAAGTGGCCACGGCGTGCGTGCGTCTGCTGGACGAGCCCAAAGCCACGGTGGAGCAACTCTGCGAGCACATCCAGGGCCCGGACTATCCGACTGAAGCGGAAATCATCACGCCGCGCGCCGACCTGCTGAAAATCTACGAGACCGGTCGCGGTTCGGTGCGCATGCGCGCCGTGTACCACATCGAAGACGGCGACATCATTGTCACCGCGTTGCCGCACCAGGTCTCCGGGGCCAAGGTCTTGGAACAAATTGCCGCGATGATGCAGGCAAAACCGTCGAAAGCACCGCAAGTGGCTGACTTGCGCGACGAATCCGACCACGAAAACCCGTGCCGCATTGTGATCATCCCGGTCAACAGCCGAGTCGATCATGACGCGTTGATGCAGCACTTGTTCGCCAGCACTGACCTGGAGTCCAGCTATCGGGTCAACATCAACATCATCGGCCTGGACGGCAAGCCGCAGTTGAAAAACCTGCGGGCACTGCTGGTGGAGTGGCTGGAGTTCCGGGTCAAGACCGTGCGTCGGCGCCTGCAATTCCGCCTGGATAAGGTCGAGCGTCGCCTGCATCTGTTGGACGGTTTGCTGATTGCCTACCTCAACCTGGATGAAGTGATCCACATCATCCGCACCGAGGAGCACCCCAAGGCCAGCCTGATCGCCCGTTTTGCCCTGAGTGAAATCCAGGCCGACTACATCCTCGACACCCGCCTGCGGCAGTTGGCGCGGTTGGAAGAGATGAAGCTGCGCGCCGAACAGGACGAGCTCCTCAAGGAACAGGCCAAGCTGCAAGCCCTGCTGGGCAGCGAAGCCAAGCTCAAGAAGCTGGTGCGCACCGAACTGCTCAAGGATGCCGAGACCTATGGCGATGACCGTCGCTCGCCAATCGTCGAGCGTGCCGAAGCCAAGGCGCTGAGCGAGCACGATCTGCTGCCGAACGAGAAAGTGACTGTCGTGCTGTCAGAAAAAGGTTGGGTACGCTCCGCCAAAGGTCATGATATTGACGCGACGGGGCTTTCCTACAAGGCCGGGGATGGCTTCAAGGCCCTGGCAGCCGGGCGTTCCAACCAGTTTGCGGTGTTCGTCGACTCCACCGGGCGCAGTTATTCGGTGCCGGCGCATACCCTGCCATCGGCTCGCGGCCAGGGCGAACCGCTGACCGGTCGTTTAACGCCACCACCGGGTGCAACTTTTGAGTGCGTGCTGATGCCTGATGATGATGGACTGTACGTAATTGCATCGGACGCCGGTTACGGATTCGTGGTCAAGGGTGAGGATCTGCAAGCCAAGAACAAGGCGGGCAAGGCGTTGTTGAGCTTGCCGAACAACGCCAAGGTCATTGCCCCTCGCCCGGTGGCCGATCGGGAGAACAACTGGCTGGCTTCGGTCACCACCGAAGGCCGGTTGCTGGTGTTCAAGATCAGCGACCTGCCACAGCTGGGTAAAGGCAAGGGCAACAAGATTATTGGTATTTCCGGCGAACGGGTCGCTAGCCGTGAGGAATATGTCACGGATATTGCAGTGTTGCCGGAAGGCGCCACGCTTGTGCTACAGGCAGGAAAACGCACGCTTTCGTTGAAGGCGGACGATCTTGAGCATTACAAGGGTGAACGCGGTCGGCGGGGTAACAAGCTTCCAAGGGGGTTTCAGCGGGTCGATGCACTGCTCGTCGAAAACCTCAATTAGGCGTACTAGAGGGCTCGGTCTGCGATTAAATGCCGCAGATCGATACTTTCGCGCTGGAGTCGGCGCGCATATTCACGGATGATAGGCCCTTTCAAGCGCCGGCGTGGCCGAGCGTTCTTCATAATGACCGAGTATTTTTTCATTGTGGTAAGCCTTGTGGCTGCCACCTGGACGGAACGATGACTGCTCTGCGCCTCCCTATTTTGTGGCTCGCCGGCCTGCTTGGCCTGGCGGGCTGCAGCATGAACCAGCCGGTGTCGCTGTACCAACTGGACAGCGGAACCCCAGCCCAGCCTGCGCAAAGCACAGGCATGGCAGTATTGCTGGGGCCGGTCCTGATCGCCGACTACCTGCAACGCGAAACCTTGTTGCAACGCCAGCCGGACGGCAGCCTGCAAGCCGCCACTGACGGGCGTTGGGCTGGCAGCCTGTCTTCGGACATCGATCAGTTGCTGCTACGCCAGGTTGCCGGGCACCTGGACAGCCAGCGTGTGGTGCTGGCACCTGCAACCCAAGGCTTCACCCCGGATGTACAGGTGCTGCTGTCGATTACCCGCCTGGACTCGGGTAAAGCCCAGCCGGCAGTGCTCGATGCCCAATGGCGATTGATCGACCGTCGTGGCAAGGTGCGTGAGAACCGCATCATTCATCTGCAAGAGCAACATGCCGGCACCACGGCGGCACAGGTCCAGGCCCAGGGCGTGCTCCTGCAACGCCTGGCCGAACAGTTGTCCGTGTCGCTCAAGCCCCTGGCCAACCAGCCGCCTGTTGCAGACGTTCCACGCAAGCCTGCTCCCGCCCCGGCCAAGCCGGCAGAAAAGAACAACGACAAGATCCCGATGGCTTTGCCGATTCGTACGGACATGGAAGTGTTCAGGTTCTGATGGTGGGACCGGATACAAAACAAAGCCCGCGTTGATGCGGGCTTTGTTGTTTCTGCCGGTTGGATTTTCCGGCGCCTGTATCGGCCCTATCGCGAGCAAGCTCGCTCCCACAGGAGGTTCTCTGTATGGCCACAGGCCCCTGTGGGAGCGAGCTTGCTCGCGATGAGGCCGGCCCAGACAACAAAAAAGCCCGCAGACAATCACTCATCTGCGGGCTTCGTCATTTCAGGTCCTGAGACTCAGGCCTGACGCTCATGCATCCGTGCCAACTGCCGCTCCAGCATCGATGGATAAGGCTCCATCAACCGCTCCACGCAGCACGCGCCTTCGGGGCTGGCGATGGGGCGGATGCGGGCGCGCTGGCGGATCAGGGCGTCGTCGTTGATCTTGCGCTCCACCAGCAGCAGGTTGCGGCTGTGCTGCGACAGTGCCAGGGCGTCCTGGGCGGTTTCGGTCAGTAGCAGGTCGATCTGGCTCAGGCCGAACAAGCCATCACCCAGGGTCAGGCCCAGTTGCAGTTGCAGGGTGATGCCGCTGTCGGCGACTTCTATCTGCAACTGGTGGCCCAAGGCGCGCAGCAACTCACCGCAGCAAATGGCGTTGGTCAGGTAGTCGTCGCCGCTGTCTTCGGTGTGGAACAGCATCAGCGTGCTGCCGTCGTTCAGGGTGTGCAATTCGCCCTGATAGAGCGATGCGGCCTGGTCGAGGCAGTCGCGGTAGCGCTCAAGCAATTCCTTCAGGCGCGCCTGGGGCAGGCGACGCAGTTGGTCCTGGGCACCCAGTTGCACGGCCAGTACGGCGCTGTGCTGGGGCAGGTTCGAGACGACTGGCCTGGCGACCGGTTGAGGTGCCCCATCGACTGACTCGTCCCGCAGGTCGGCGAACGCGTCGTCGTCTTCCTCGTCCTCTACCGTGCGCACCAGGTGGCGTGGCGCCGGTCTGGAGGCGGGCATCGGCTGGCTTTCATCAAACCCTGGGTCGCGCAGGTTGCGCACTTCGAAGCCCGGTTCGGCATCGTCGTCCACATAGTCGATGTCTTCAGGTTCCGGCACGGGCTCAGGCTCCGGTGCGAAGCTTTCGTGCAGTTGCCGGGCCAGATCGCCGATTTCGTCCTGGCGCTGGGTGGCCGGCGTGTGTTCGTCGATGTCCCGCAGCCAGACACGCAATTGCAGCAGCGGCGTGGAGATGTGCCGTCCCAGGCGCAGGCTCAAGGCCAATGACAGCGCCAGCAGGATCGCGCTGAGGATACCCATGCTTTGCAGGCTGATGGTCATCGGTTGCTGGAACTGGTCCATGTCCAGGCTGATGCGCAGTTGCCCGGCGGTCACGTCCTGGAAGGTGATCTTGCTCTGGTACATGCCGCCGGGCTCGCCCAGCAGGCCAGGCTTGGGGCGCTGGCCGGCCTCGGCGAGGATCCGGTTGTCCACGCTGTAGATGGCGGCGTGGGCGACCAGTTTGTTCTTGGTCAGGTTGTTGAGCAGCACGTTGAGGCTGAGGATGTCGTTGGACACCAGCAGTTCGGTGGCGGATGTGGCAGTCTGGGTGGTCAGGCTTTCACCCAGGGCATCGGCCTGCTCATGCATGGCTTGCTTGAACTGCAAGCCCATCACGCAGGCATAGATAACCAGGGCCAGGGCGACCAGGATTACGTTATGGCTGGCAATGCGCAATGCAATCGGCACACGACGGTGACGCAGTGCACGGAAGATGAGCAGGAAGAAGTTGTCGGTTTTGACTGGCGTGGGCCGGTTCACTGAGCTCGGCTCTTTGTCCGTGAAATTGACGCGCAGTATAGCGACAGCCCCATGACCGGCAAAGCACTGGCGGTGCCCGATGGTCACTGAATGTGGGTAGAATGCGGTTTTTTTCCACCTGCGGGGGTGCGCCTTGCGCGAAATCGTCCTGATAAACATCACTGGCAGCGACCGTCCGGGTCTGACTGCGGCCATTACCGGCGTTCTGGCCCAGGGTGGTGTGAACATTCTCGACATCGGTCAGGCGGTGATCCACGACACGCTGTCGTTCGGCATCCTGGTTGAAATCCCGGACGCCGAACAAGGCAAGTCGGTGCTCAAGGACATCCTGTTCACTGCCTACAAGCTAGACCAACAGGTGCGCTTCACCCCGGTGTCCGAGGACGATTATCGGCATTGGGTGGCCGGCCAGGGCAAGAAGCGCCACATCGTTACCCTGTTGACTCGCAAGGTGACCGCCGAGCAGTTGCAGCGTGTCAGCTCGATCACCGCCAAGTATGACCTGAACATCGATCACATCGACCGACTGTCCGGGCGCATGCCGCTGGACACCCCGGAAGACAAGGGCAAGGGCTGCATCGAGTTTTCGGTGCGTGGCGAGCCGGCCGATCCCCAGGCGTTGCGTGCCGAGTTCCTCAGTGTGGCCCAGGAGCTGAACGTCGACATCGCCTTCCAGGAAGATTCGCTGTTCCGCCGTAACCGCCGCCTGGCGGTGTTCGACATGGACTCGACGCTGATCGAAGCCGAAGTCATTGACGAACTGGCCAAGGCGGCCGGCGTGGGCGACAAGGTCTCGGCCATCACCGAGCGAGCCATGGCTGGCGAATTGGATTTCCGCGCCAGCTTCAAAGAGCGCCTGGCGCTGCTCAAGGGGCTGGACGTCAGCGTGCTGGACTCCATTGGCGCTTCCCTGCGCCTGACCGAAGGCGCCGAGACGCTGTTCGCCGAACTCAAGCGCCTGGGCTACAAGACCGCCATCCTGTCCGGCGGTTTCACCTACTTCGCCAAGCAGTTGCAGGCCAAGCTCGGTATCGACTACGTGTTCGCCAACGAATTGGAAGTGGTGGATGGCAAGGTGACCGGCGTGGCCGTCGAGCCGATCGTCGATGCCCAGCGCAAGGCGGACCTGCTGCGAGAACTGGCTGAAAAAGAAGGCCTGCGCCTGGAGCAGACCATCGCCGTGGGTGACGGTGCCAACGACTTGCCGATGCTGGCGATAGCGGGCCTGGGCGTGGCGTTCCGCGCCAAGCCGCTGGTCAAGCAGTCGGCCAGGCAGGCGATTTCCACCTTGGGACTCGATGGGGTGTTGTACCTGTTGGGCTTCAGGGATCGTGACGGGCAGCTCTGAGTAACACACCGGTTTTGGAGTCATGCTTTTGTGGCGAGGGAGCTTGTGTAGGAGCTGCCGAAGGCTGCGATCTTTTGATCTTGATCTTTCGTTTGAGACTCAATTGGTGTTGGAAAGATCGCAGCCTCGCTTCGCTCGGCAGCTCCTACAGCGACTTCCACAACGAATCAAAATTCCCTTCTTGCTCGCTGCCATCCCCGGTGGCGGTTGAGTCTTCCGGGTGATAAGCAAACTGATTGAAGCTGTGGGTGCTGGTGACCCGACGGTCCAGGCCGGCGCGGCGTTCCTGGCCGTTGGTGTTGATCAACACCCGCTGGCCCTCCTGGAACGGCAGGCGCGGGGCGATCATAGTGGGGGGGAGGTCAATGGCGCTGATCTCGGGGAGTAACAGCCCGCGCAGGTAGTGACCGTGCTCATTTTCTTCCCGGACCAGTTGCAGCCCGCAAGGCTGGGCATGGGGGGCGACCAGTTCGATGCCCATCTGCATGGCGCCGTTGCGCACTTGCCGGATCCAGCGCACCACGGCAACGCTCCAGGCTTGGTCGCTGGTGTCGCGGATACCGATCATTTCCCCGGCTTGCAGTTGTTCCGGCACCTCTTTTGGCCAACCAAGGCAATAACCACCAGGGCTGTGGTTGATGATCGGCAGGTCGTAGGTCGGGAAGTGATGCTGGTTGTCGGAGCTGCTGCCGTCGTCATCGGCCGGGTTGACCGGATACTCGATTTCTTCATAGGGCAACAGGTCATTGTCGCCGGCCGGGGCGGCGTCGAAAGCCTGCTTCCAAGTGTCGTTGGTCTTGGCTGGCAAGGCTTCGAACTGTGCCTTGCGTGTGCTGGGGTTCTTCAGGATCTCGCTGAAAGAGCGCTCGCCGCCGAGGTAGTAGTGCAGCGCACTCATGCCCACGCACAGTGTCAGCGTGCCGTTGCCCTCGGTGCGCTGGAAACTGCGTTCCGCCGCTTCGCCCCAGGCGGCTTGCAGGTGATGCAAGGTGTCGACACTCATGCCTCCCGGTACTGGCAGGCTGTGCTCGGCAGGTTGTTCCAGGTGCGTGGCGATTGCGCGCACCAGAGGCTGTGGATCGAAGCCCTGCAAGGTTAGCTGCTGTTCGGCGCGGAACTTGGAGCGGTAGCGTGGCCCGACGTCCAGTTGCGGAGCGACCGCGAACAGGCCGGCAGCGCTGCTGGCGGGGTCCAGCTTGACCCACTGGCTCCAGGATTCGAGCGCTTCGGTCAGCCGTCCGATTTGGCTCTGGCGCAGTTGATTGCTGCGTGACGCCCCCAGCAACAGGGCGACGACATAGGTCTGCTCGGTGTTCAGTTGATGAACCTGGCTGGCCAGTTCATCACTCACGGCCAAGTGCTGCAGCCGATGCAGGCAGGCGATCCGGTACAACTGATGCAAGTCGAGCCAAAGCCCTTCAGGCACTGGGCTGTACAACTGACTGGCACGCAGCAGCGGGCCATTGAGGGCGTGTATCGCCCGTTGCAGCGCGGTGCTCAGCAGGCGGGCCCGGTCCTTGGTGTATTTCGACGCGATACGCGCCACGATCTGTTTGTAGCCCATCGCCAACTGGGTTTGCAGCGCCTGGCACAGGTTGACGATCTTGCGCGAGCGTTCATCCAGCACGATGGCCTGTTGCAGGAAGTGCCGCTCCAAGTGCTTGCAGACGTAATACACCTCGGGCCGTAGCAGCTCGAGCAGTTGCAGGCGATTGTCGCTGGGCGTGAGCAGTTGGTTGAGTTCACCAAGGGCTTGGTACAACAGGCGGGCTGTTTCGCCGATGTTGGCCTTGGGCAGGTTGGCGATCCAGCGCTTGAGGTCGCGTGGCGTGGCGTCGCAGAACGACAGGCGTGATTGCGTTGGGGTCAGGACGCGTAATAGCTGGAGAGGGCTGGTCTCATTCATGCCGTGTACGGGCTCCGGCGGGAAATGAACGTGATTTTTCCAACTCTAGCAGCTGACAGGCAGGTGTGTTGCCCTGAATGCGCTGTGGGAGCAAAGCTTGCTCGCGATGCGGGGGCCGCGGTTTCTTAATCGGCCGCGTTATCGTTCATCGCGGGCAAGCCTTGCTCCCACAGGGCTGAATCCCTGCAGATCCTCTACAAGGCCTGCTTCAAGGGCGGGCGTGAATCAGGCTTTTGGCAGTGCCAGGCCCTGGCCCATCTGCACTGGCGAACCGGCCACCAGGCCTTCGGCCCATTTCACCTGGTCCGGCCCAAACAGCACGACGGCCGTCGAACCCAGCTTGAAGCGACCCAGTTCGGCGCCTTTTTCCAGATGAATCGGCGCGCGGGCAGCTTCGTCATAACGGAAGGTTTTCAGCTGGCGCTTGGGCGGCGTCACCAGCCCGGCCCAGACGGTTTCGATGGATGCCACGATCATCGCGCCCACCAGCACCACGGCCATCGGCCCGCGTTCGGTGTCGAAGATGCACGCCACGCGCTCGTTGCGGGCGAACAGCTCCGGAACGTTTTCGGCGGTGGTCTGGTTGACCGAGAAAATCCGCCCGGGGATGTAGACCATTTCCCGCAGGGTGCCGGCCAGCGGCATGTGCACGCGGTGGTAGTCCTTGGGAGACAGATAGATGGTGGCGAAGTCGCCGCCCATGAACGGCGCCGCGTTGGCCGCATCACCGCCCAGCAGTTCCAGCACGCTGAAGCTGTGGCCCTTGGCCTGGAAGACCCGACCATGCTCGATCGGGCCGAGCTGGCTGACGGCACCGTCGGCGGGGCTGAGGATCGCGCCCGGGGTGTCGTCCAGCGGGCGTGCGCCGTCTTTCAGGGCGCGGGTGAAGAAGGCGTTGAAGTGCTCGTAGGCGCTCAGGTCTTCTACCAGCGCCTGGGACATGTCCACTTGGTAGCGCTTGGCGAACCACGCAGTGAAGGCGTTCTTGAACCAGCGCACGCGGCATTCGGCAATGCAGCCGGCCAGCCGCGACAGCAGGTGGTGGGGCAGCAGGTATTGGGTGAGGATGAACAAACGGTTTTTCATTAACTGTCCTTAAGAACCTTCAAAGCTCGATCGGTGTGTCGGGGTGGTTGCCCCATTCACCCCAGGAACCGGCATAGCCTTTGACCCTTGGATAACCGAGCGCCTTGGCCACCAGGTAGGTGAAGCCGGAGCGGTGGTGAGTCTGGCAGTGGGTGATGATTTCTTTGTCAGGCGTGATGCCCAAACGTTCGAGGATTTGCGGCATGTCCTTGCGGATGCGCAGGTTGCGCGCCTGGTCCATGCCGGCAGTCCATTCGAAATTGACCGCGCCGGGAATGTGCCCGCCTCGGGCTGCGACGACTTTCTCGCCGGAATATTCCAGCGGGCCACGAGCGTCCCAGATCGCCAGGTCGGCCGCGCCGAGGCGGCTTTGCAGGTACTCGCGGGTGGCGGTGGGCTCGTCGTGCAGCATCAGGCCGACCGGGCCTGCAACCGGTGCAGGCACTTCGACGGACACCGGCAGGCCTTCATCCAGCCACGACAGCAAGCCGCCGTCGAGGTAGTGGTAGTTCGAGTGGCCGATCACGTCCAGCAGCCAGATAAACCGCCCGGCCCAGCCGCCGCCTTCATCGTCATAGACCACATAGACCGCATCCGCGTTGTGCCCGAGCTCGCCGAACAGGGCTTCCAGGTCGGCTTGGGCCGGCAGCAGGCCCGGCGCCGGCGGCTGGCCGAGCTGGGTACGCTTGGGGTCGACGAAGCGTGCGCCAGGAATATGCCCGGTGCTGTAGCGGGCGGCGCTGGTAAGGTCCACCAGAATCAGTTCGCAGGCGTCGAGGCGCGGCAGCAGTTCGCTCGGCTCGATCACCAGCGGCAAGCCAGAGAAGTCAGGCATGTGAGGTCTCCAGGGGCGCAAAGGGAAAGGATTGTAGCAAGTTCAGCGGCCGCGGTTGGTAAAGGTATGCAGGGCCCTTTCGATGCATTGCACGGTTTTGCCGAAGGCTTGCACGGTCACGTCCGAGAACGGTCCGCCACCCTGGTCCACCGCCACCAGCATGATCACCCGGCCATTGCAGGTCAGGGAGCGCAACAGCAGGTGCTCACCTCGGAACAGGCTGCGCAGGCCCGGTGGCAGCAGCGCCGAAAACTGCGCGTTGTTGTCCGGGGTCAGGCGAACCTGGGCCTGCTGGGCCAGCAGTCGCTGCACTATTTTGCTCTGGCTGATGGTAAAGCTCATGGCCGCGGCTTCTTTCGGCAGGCCGGCAGTCTGGTGAACGCGCACGCTTGTCTGGTTGCGGTCGGCCATCAGGATCATCACCCGGCGCATGCCACAGGCCACCAACACGTCCCGTGCCGAGGTGGTCAGGTGCATGGCATTGCTGAAGGGGCTCGGTTCCACCAGCAGAGCGGAACATTGCTTGCGCCACTGGCTCAGGTCCTCGGCGCTGGGTGGAGGAGGAGGTAGCAAGCGGGGATGGATGTGACGGCTGCCCCAGGGCCAGATCAGCGCCACGGCCGGATGCCAGAGGTCCGGCATGGCGTCATGACGGGCACTCGTGACGGCTTGTTGGTGCAGCTGTTGCTGGACCTCATCCATCGGCATCTGCAGATACAAACTGGTGAGGTATTGCCAGCGGGCGCTGTGGGGGCCGTCCCAGGCCTGTTGCGCTGACAGTGCCAGGCCGTTGGCCAGCAACACGGTATTGGCCGGTTGATTGAGCCAGCGCCGCAGGGTCGGGTCGTCGTCCAGGCGATTTTGCTGGCGCAGCGGGTGCTCGCTGTCCCGGGCGATGCGCAGGACTTTCACCAGCTCACGGCGTTCATTGAGCAACAGGCGATAACCTTGCGCCACCCAGATAGGCAAGCGCCAGGTCTCTGCCAGCGCCAGGCAGATGTTCAGCAGGCTGACGCCGAACAATTCGCGCTCCACCTTGCGCGCAGGCTCGCCTTTGTGGACGACCCGCAACTCCCACTCCTCCAGCAACCGCGGGTGAGTCAGGGCCAGTGGCCAGAGCGGCGAGAGAAACAACAGGCTGCCCCAGTGTATGTCCTGCCACAGCCGCGCCAGGCGGCTGGCAAAAAAACCATTGGCCTGTTGCGTGGCGTGCTGGCTGATCAATTGCAACTGGCGCAAGGCGATGGGAATTTCGTCCCCCGGCAACGACGGCAGGCGAGCGAGCAGTTCCTCGGTACGCTTGAGACCGAGGCGGTTGATGGCCACTTCGAGATTTTCCGCAGGTTCTGCAAGGCTGCCATGGGTGTGATGGTTGGCCTCGCGGATGACGCTCAGGGCCAGGGCAGGGCTGTCCTGCATCAGTTCGGCGATGTCACGCAACGAACGGCGGCTGTCGGCAATGGCCTTGCAGACCATGTCGTGGCTGGCCTGGGGCACTGGCAGGTGTACGCCACCGAGCAGCTTCACCCAGCCTTCGAGGGTGGTCGGTCGTGGCGTTGGAACCTTCGTTTCGTTAGTCATGGCTGGACGTGATCATCGTATGAATTCTCTACGCCCGGAACGGGGCAAATTGGCTTTTCGCCTGAACAGCCTATAGTCTGGCGCAGTTTTGCCGATAAGTAGAAGAAGAGATTTTTCAGCTTCCGAATATGACCTTGAACCCGACTTAAATAAGTACTTTCTATCTATGGCTAAAATTATCGGCATCATCGTCGTGTTCGCGAGCGTGCTCGGCGGATACGTGCTCTCCCATGGCAAGATTGCCGCCCTGATCCAGCCTTTCGAGGTACTGATCATCGGTGGCGCGGCCCTCGGTGCATTCCTGCAGGCCAACCCTGGCTATATGACGATGCATGTGCTCAAGAAGTCCCTGGGCATGTTCAGTTCGCGTTTCAGCCACACCTTCTACCTTGAGGTGCTGGGCCTGATCTACGAGATTCTCAACAAGAGCCGCCGCGAAGGCATGATGGCGATCGAAGGCGATATCGAAGACGCTGCCGCCAGCCCGATTTTCGCCAAGTACCCTGCGGTACTCAAGGACGCCCGCATGACGGCGTTCATTTGTGATTACCTGCGCATCATGTCGTCCGGCAACATGGCGCCCCATGAGCTCGAAGGCTTGTTCGACATGGAGCTGTACAGCCTCAAGGAAGACCTGGAGCACCCGTCCCACGCGGTCAATGGCATCGCTGACGGCATGCCCGGCTTCGGTATCGTCGCGGCGGTACTCGGGATCGTCGTGACCATGGCGTCCCTGGGGGATGGCGACCAGAAATCCATCGGCCTGCACGTCGGTGCGGCCCTGGTGGGTACCTTCTTCGGTATTTTGGCCGCGTACGGTTTCTTCGGTCCCTTGGCCCACTCCCTAGCCCACGACGCCAAGGAAGAGCTCAATGTCTATGAGGCCATCAAGGCTTCCCTGGTGGCCTCGGCCTCGGGCATGCCGCCATCGCTGGCGGTGGAGTTCGGTCGCAAGGTCCTGTACCCGGCGCACCGTCCAAGCTTCGCCGAGCTGGAACAAGCGGTTCGCGGTCGTTAAACCATGGAAAATAACCAGCCGATTATTGTAAAGCGCGTCAAGCGCATTGCCGGCGGGCATCACGGCGGCGCTTGGAAAATTGCCTTCGCCGACTTCGCGACGGCGATGATGGCGTTCTTCCTGGTGTTGTGGCTGCTGTCCACGGCAACCCCGGAACAGAAGATCGCCATCGCCGGTTACTTCAAGGACCCGGTCGGTTTCTCTGAAAGTGGCACGCCCTACATCATTGACCTGGGCGGT
Organism: Pseudomonas sp. PF05; assembly: GCF_056521845.1. NCBI lineage: Bacteria > Pseudomonadati > Pseudomonadota > Gammaproteobacteria > Pseudomonadales > Pseudomonadaceae > Pseudomonas > Pseudomonas sp. PF05. Next base: position 97,285 of record NZ_JBWLPW010000010.1, read on the forward strand.
TCGCCGACCTTGGCGCCGGACACGACCCTCAATCCTGAGGTCAAGTCCCAGCCCCAGCCCGACAAGGTGACGGTGGATTCCGAACAGGTCGAAGGCATGGCCGAACAGGTCGAGCGCGAGCGCCTGGAATTGCTGCTGCAGGAATTGCAGAACAAGGTCGAAGAAAATCCTGAACTGCAGAAGTTCAAGGACCAGATTCTGTTCGAGATCACGCCGAACGGCTTGCGCATCCAGATCATGGACGCCGAGAACCGACCGATGTTCGACTCAGGCAGTGCGCGCCTCAAGCCTTATTTCGAAGACATCCTGCTGGCCATGGCCGACACCATCAAGGCGGTGCCGAACAAGATCAGCATCAGCGGTCATACCGATGCCAAGCCCTACATCGGCAAGGGAGACTTCGGTAACTGGGAGCTGTCCGCCAACCGCGCCAACGCGGCACGTCGCGCCCTGGTGGCGGGCAGTTACCCGGATGAGCAGGTGGCACGGGTGGTCGGTTATGCGTCTTCAGCGCTGTTCGATCGCAAGGACCCGTTCAACCCGGTCAACCGACGCATCGATATCGTGGTGTTGACCAAGAAGGCCCAGCAGGCCATCGAGGGCTCACAAACCAATGACCCGGCGCCGGATCCGGCCCAGGGCCAGGGCGCGCCAGGTGAAGTGCCGGCGACGCCGGGAGCTGCGGCGGACCCGAACGCGTTACCGGCGGACCAGCAACCCGTGCCTGCCCATGAATTGCGCGAACGCCTGAACCTGTTCGACGACGTGGCGCCGAAGCCGGCGGAACCGCCGGCGCAGTGATCTGACTGGCGCGAGCAAGTTTGTGGCGAGGGGATTTATCTGGGGCGAGGGGATTTATCCCCGCTGGGCTGCGAAGCAGCCCCTGTTGTTCATCATTCTGAATTCAGAGTGATGCACAGAAGAGGGGCGCTTCGCGCCCCAGCGGGGATAAATCCCCTCGCCACAATTGTGTCTGGCTCACATTCCAGGTCAGTAACTGCTTTCCGGCAGGCTGGCGATGATCGAGCGGTAGCTGTTCATCCGTTGCTGATGCACGCGGCCTTCTTCCAAGGCCTTGAGCAGGGCGCAACCGGGTTCGCGGTCGTGCTTGCAGTCGCGGAAGCGGCAGGTGCCGATCAGCTCGTTGAACTCGATGAACCCGGCTTCGACATCGGCCCGGCTGACGTGGCCCAGGCCGAACTCGCGAATCCCCGGGGAGTCGATCAATTCACCGCCGCCAGGGAAGTGGAACAGCCGTGCCGTGGTGGTGGTGTGGGTGCCCTGGCCGGACAGTTCGGACAACGGCCCGACGCGCGTCTCGACGTCCGGCAGCAAGCTGTTGACCAGCGATGACTTGCCGACGCCGGACTGGCCGACGAACACACTGATGCGCCCGTCCAGCTGTTGTTGCAGTTGTTCCATGCCGTTGCCGTGGTGGGCCGAGACTTCCAGCACCGGGTAACCCAGATCCCGGTAGACCGACAGCAGCGCGTTCAGCGCCGGGGCGTTGTGCTCGTCGATCAGGTCGAATTTGTTGAGCAGCAACAGCGGACGGATGCCAGCGTGCTCGGCGGCCACCAGGTAACGGTCGATCAGGTTGGCGTGGGGTTCGGGCAGCGGGGCGAACACGATGACAATCATGTCGACGTTGGCGGCCACGGGCTTGAGTTGGCCTCGGCTGTCCGGGCGGCACAGCTCGGTGTGGCGCGGCAATTGCGCCACAATCACGCCGATGCCCTGGTTGCCGGCACGCCAAACGACCTGGTCGCCCGTCACCAGCGCCGGCAGGTTGGCGCGCAAGTGGCAGCGGAACACCTGGCCGGCCAGTTCGCCTTCCCGGGCCTCGACCTCGACCTGCACGCCGAAGTGGGCGATGACCAGGCCGGTCTGTTCAGGGCCCAGGTCGCCACCCTCCAGGGCTTCGACAGCACTGGATTCGCGTTTGGCGGCGCGGGCGGCGCGCTCGCCCTGGATCTTTTCGATGCGCCAGTTTTGACGACGATTGAGTTGGCGTTTGGCCATGGGTGTTCCGTATGAAGAAATGCAGCGAATAGGGTAAAACGGCCGCGAGTTTAGCACGCCCAAGGGTCGGCCTAGGCTAAACTGCGTGGCTACGCCGAGGAGCTTCCCTATGCAAAACCCGCAAAACCTGATCTGGATCGACCTGGAAATGACCGGTCTGAACCCGGACACCGACGTCATCATCGAAATGGCCACCATCGTCACCGACAGCGACCTCAACACCTTGGCCGAAGGCCCGGTCATCGCGATCCATCACAGCGACGAAATCCTGGCTGGCATGGACGAGTGGAATACGCGCCAGCACGGCGGCTCGGGCCTGACCCAGCGGGTGCGCGAGAGCAAGATCAGCATGGCCGAGGCCGAAGCCCAGACCCTCGCCTTCCTGGAGCGGTGGGTGCCCAAGGGCAAGTCGCCGATCTGCGGCAACAGCATCTGCCAGGATCGTCGCTTCCTGTATACCCACATGAAGTCCCTGGAAAGCTACTTCCACTACCGCAACCTGGACGTCTCCACCCTCAAGGAGCTGGCCGCCCGCTGGGCGCCGCAAGTACGCGACAGCTTCCAGAAAGGCGGCAGCCACCTGGCGCTGGACGACATCCGCGAGTCCATTGCCGAGTTGCAGCATTACCGTAAGCACTTCATCAAGTTCTAAAGGCGCCCTATAGACGCTGTGTAGGAGCTGTACAGGAGCTGTGTAGGAGCTGACGAGTGCAACGAGGCTGCGATCTTTCCCCTGACAATTGAGTCGTGAGTGAAGATCAAAAGATCGCAGCCTCGTTGCACTCGTCAGCTCCTACACAGCTCCTACGCGCGCGTATTTCTGAAGGATCGTTGTCAATGTTGCTGATGCTTTATCTGATCGCCATCACCGCGGAAGCCATGACTGGCGCCTTGTCTGCCGGGCGTCGGGGTATGGACTGGTTCGGCGTGGTGCTGATCGCTTGTGTCACGGCGCTGGGTGGTGGCTCGGTGCGCGACGTGCTGCTCGGTCATTACCCGCTCACGTGGGTCAAGCATCCGGAGTACCTGGTGCTGACCACCGCAGCGGCGATGCTGACGGTGTTCCTGGCGCGCTGGATGCGGCATTTGCGCTCGTTGTTCCTGGTGCTCGACGCCGTGGGGCTGGTGGCGTTCACCCTGATCGGCTGCATGACGGCCCTGGAAATGGGCCATGGCATGCTGGTGGCGTCGGTCAGTGGGGTCATCACTGGGGTGTTCGGCGGTATTCTGCGGGACATCTTTTGCAACGATATTCCACTGATCTTCCGTCGCGAGCTCTACGCCAGCGTTTCGTTTGCCGCGGCGTGGTGTTATCTGTTGTGCGTCTTCCTGCAACTGCCGAGCGAACAGGCGATCCTCATTACCTTGTTCGGCGGTTTCCTGCTGCGGCTCCTGGCGATTCGTTTTCACTGGGAAATGCCGAAATTCGTCTACAACGACGAGGTTTGACGCTCGGCATGTTGACGCAACGCCCACTCCACGTGCTCGCGCACCAGCGCTGACGGGTAGTCGCGCCGTGCCTCCAGCGCTTGCAGCACGGGAATCGTTGACGGCGCATTACCCAGGCCCACCGCGAGGTTGCGCAGCCAGCGCTCGTAACCGGCACGGCGCAGCGGTGAGCCTTCGGTGCTGCTCAGGAAAGTCGCCTCGTCCCACATGAACAGCTCGGCCAGCCCGGCATTGTCCAGGTTGTGCCGTGGCTTGAAGTCGCTTTCCCCGGATGGTCGGGCGAAGCGGTTCCATGGGCAGACGATCTGGCAGTCGTCACAGCCGAACACCCGGTTGCCTATTAATGGCCGCAGTTCCTCGGGGATGGCGCTTTTCAGTTCGATGGTCAGGTAGGAAATGCAGCGACGGGCATCGAGCACGTAGGGCCCGACGAAGGCATTTGTAGGACAGATGTCCAGGCACGCGGTGCATTTTCCGCAATGTTCGCTGGCATGGGGTGGGTCCACCGGCAGCGGCAGGTCGACAAACAGCTCGCTCAGGAAGAAATAGCTACCGGCCTTGCGGTTCAATACCAGGGTGTTTTTACCGATCCAGCCCAGGCCGGCCTGTTCGGCGATGGCTTTTTCCAATACCGGCGCGCTGTCGACGAAGGCGCGATAACCGAAGGGGCCGATGACTGCCTGAATTTTTTCTGCCAATTGCTGCACGCGTTTACGGATCAATTTGTGGTAATCGCGGCCCAATGCATAACGCGAGACGTAGGCTTTCTCCGGTTGGCCGAGCATCTGCGCCATGTGCGTGTCGCCCGACAGGTAGTCCATGCGCAGGGACACGACTCGCAATGTGCCCGGTACAAGCTCTTCGGGGTGCGAGCGTTTGCTGCCGTGGGCGCCCATGTAATCCATCTCGCCGTGATAACCCGCGTCGAGCCAGCGTTGCAAATGCTGCTCGTGCTCGGCAAGGTCCAGGCCGCTGATGCCGACCTGCTGGAAACCCAGTTCGCGGCCCCACTCCTTGATGGATTGGGCGAGGGCGGGGAGGTCTGTGGGAATGACAGGCATGAGGCGAGAGAAACCAGAGCTGAGATGCGTATAATTCTGCCAGACATCGGAGCCCGAAGACGCATGCCGCACACTAAAGATGATTTTCCCGACGCGCTGTACAGCGCAGCGCAGGTCCGGGCCCTCGACGCACAACTGATCGCGGCCGGCACCGCCGGCTTCGAATTGATGCAGCGCGCCGCCCGCGCCACTTGGCGAGCCATTGTCCGGCGCTGGCCTGATGCCCGCGAGCTGACGGTGCTGGCCGGGCATGGCAACAACGCTGGCGATGGCTACCTGGTCGCGACCCTGGCCCGGCGCGCCGGTTGGTCGGTGCGGGTGCTGACGGTCGGCGAGCCCGGGCGCTTGCAGGGCGACGCCGCCAACGCCCACGCCGAGGCTGTGGCGGTGGGCGTGCCGATGGAGTCATGGTCGGATGAGGCAGAGTTGCGCGGCGTGCTGCTGGATGCGCTGCTCGGCACGGGCTTGAGTGGTGATGTGCGCGAGCCTTATGTGCAGGCTATCGATACGATCAATGTCAGCGGCCTGCCGGTCGCGGCGGTGGATATCCCCTCGGGGTTGTGCGCCGATACCGGCCGGGTGCTGGGCACGGCAGTGGTGGCCGACCTGACCGTGACCTTCATTGGCTTGAAGCTGGGCCTGTTTACTGGCGAGGCGGCGGACCGGGTCGGTGAACTGGTGTTCAACGACCTGCACGCCGATCCAGATATTGTTGACGCGGCACCGGTCAGCGCCCGATTGCTCCTACCCCATAATCTGCCCCGCCTGACGCCTCGCGCTGCCACGTCCCACAAAGGCAAGTTCGGTCACGTGCTGTTGATCGGTGGCGACCGGGGCTTTGGCGGCGCGATCCAGATGAGCGCCGAAAGCGCCCTGCGGTGCGGTGCGGGGATGGTTTCGATGGCGACCCGCAGCGAGCACGTATCCGCCGCGCTGACGCGTTTGCCGGAAGTGATGGTACAAGGCACCCATTCGGCGAACCAATTGATGGGCTTGCTCCAACAGGCCAGTGTGCTGGTGGTCGGGCCGGGCCTGGGCCAGGCCGCGTGGGGGCGCAGCCTGTTGTCGGCGGCGGCCAATGCGCCGCTGCCGCAAGTGTGGGATGCCGATGCGCTGAACCTGCTGAGCAGCGGCGATGTCCACCTGCCTGGGCAGTGTGTCATCACCCCGCACCCGGGCGAGGCGGCACGATTGTTGGAGTTATCCACAGCCCAGGTGCAGGCCGATCGCCCGGCGGCGGCCCATGCATTGAGCCAGAAATACACCGCCACCGTGATCCTCAAGGGCGCCGGCAGCCTGATTGCCAGCCCGGACGGTCGCCTGGCAGTTTGCAGCCAGGGCCATCCGGCCATGGCCACGGCGGGCCTGGGGGATGTGCTGGCCGGTGTGGTCGGCGCCTTGCTGGCCCAGGGCATGGAAGGATTCGAGGCCGCGTGCCTGGCGGTCTGGCTGCATGCCAATGCCGGTGCCCAGGCCGGTCGGTCGGGTCGGGGGATGGCGGCCACCGATCTGATTCCGACCATTCGTCAGTTGTTGGAGGAGCATTCACCGTGTCTGAAGTAACCCTGTACGTGGCGGACGAGCAAGCCATGGCCCAGTTTGGCGCCCGCATCGCGCAGACGACCGCCGGCCACGGCCTGATCTTTCTCGAAGGCGATCTCGGCGCGGGGAAAACCACCTTGTCCCGCGGCATCATTCGCGGCCTCGGGCACGTCGGCTCCGTCAAGAGCCCCACGTTCACCTTGGTCGAGCCTTACGAGATCGGCGACATTCGCGCCTTCCATTTCGACTTGTATCGACTGGTGGATCCTGAAGAGCTGGAATTCCTCGGTATCCGCGATTATTTCGAAGATGACGCCTTGTGCCTGATCGAATGGCCCCAGAAGGGTGCAGGCTTTTTGCCAAAGCCCGACCTGACCATTACCATTGGCGCGCAGAATGGCGGGCGTTCGCTGAAACTGACGCCGCAAGGCTCGCGTGGCGAGTCGTGGTGTGCCGCTTTGGCATTGGAAAACTAATTGATGATGGGGTTTGGTATGCGCTTTCGCGCGGTGGTTGCTGTCGTAGGACTGTTGCTTACGGCAATGGCCGTCGATGCTGTGGCCGAGACAAAGGTCAGCAGCGTTCGCCTCTGGCGGGCGCCGGACAACACACGGCTGGTGTTCGACTTGACGGGCCCGGTGCAGCACAGCGTATTCACCCTGACCGCCCCGGATCGCCTGGTGATCGACATCAACGGTGCGTCCCTGGGCGCGCCATTGAACGTGGCGACCGCCAACACGCCGATTACGGCGATACGCTCGGCCCAACGGACGCCGACCGACCTGCGGGTGGTCATCGACCTGAAAAAAGTCGTGACCCCGAAAAGCTTCACACTGGCTCCCAACGCCCAGTACGGCAACCGGCTGGTGGTTGACCTGTTCGACAACCCGGCCGATGCCGACCCACCGGCACCACCGCCAACCAAGGTCGCCACGGTGCCAGCGGTGCCGGTGACCCCGACCCAACCTACGCTCAAGCTGCCACCGACCCCGTCGGGCAAGCGCGACATCATCGTGGTGATCGACGCCGGTCATGGCGGCGAGGACCCAGGGGCTTCGGGCTCGCGCGGGCAACGTGAAAAAGACGTGGTGCTGTCCATCGCCCGTGAATTGCAGCGTCAGGTCAACGGCATGAAAGGCTTCCGCGCCGAACTGACCCGTACCGGCGACTACTTCATTCCCTTGCGTGGGCGTACCGAAATCGCCCGCAAGAAAGGCGCTGACCTGTTCGTCTCCATCCACGCCGACGCCGCGCCTTCGAAGGCTGCGTTCGGGGCCTCGGTGTTTGCCCTGTCCGACCGTGGCGCGACTTCCGAAACCGCTCGCTGGCTGGCTGATACCGAAAACCGTTCCGACCTGATCGGCGGTGCCGGCAACGTCAGCCTCGACGATAAGGACCGGATGCTCGCCGGTGTCTTGCTCGACTTGTCGATGACGGCCTCGTTGACCTCCAGCCTGAACGTCGGCCAGAAAGTCCTGAGCAACATCGGTCGCGTCACGCCGCTGCACAAGCGGCGCGTCGAGCAGGCCGGGTTCATGGTGCTCAAGTCGCCGGACATCCCGTCGATCCTGGTGGAAACCGGCTTCATTTCCAACGCCAATGAAGCGTCCAAGCTGACCTCCGCCAATCATCAGCAGGCATTGGCCCGCTCGATCAGCAGTGGTGTGCGGCAGTTCTTCCAGCAGAACCCGCCGCCAGGCACCTACATCGCCTGGCTGCGCGACTCTGGCAAGATCGTCCAGGGCCCGCGGGACCATCGGGTCAATCCCGGGGAAACCCTGGCGATGATCGCCGTGCGTTACCAGGTGTCGCCAGCGACCTTGCGCAGCGCCAACCACCTCAAGAGCGACGAGCTCAAGATCGGCCAGACCCTGACCATTCCCGGCAATGACGTGGCGGTCCAGCAATGAGTGATGAAGCGATCGGCAGCACTGCCCGCATCGAACTGCTCAGCCCCCGGCTGGCGAACCAGATCGCCGCCGGTGAAGTGGTCGAGCGGCCGGCGTCGGTCATCAAGGAACTGCTGGAAAACAGCCTTGATTCCGGGGCCAAACGCATCGATGTGGATGTCGAGCAGGGCGGCGTCAAGCTGCTGCGGGTACGCGACGACGGTGGCGGTATTTCTTCCGACGACCTGCCGCTGGCCCTGGCGCGTCACGCCACCAGCAAGATCCGCGACCTGGAAGACCTCGAGCGGGTCATGAGCCTGGGGTTTCGGGGCGAGGCGCTGGCGTCCATCAGTTCGGTGTCGCGCCTGACCCTCACCTCTCGCACCCGCGATGCCGAGCAGGCCTGGCAGGTCGAGACCGAGGGCCGGGACATGGCCTCTCGCGTGCAGCCTGCGGCCCATCCGGTGGGTACCTCGGTGGAAGTGCGCGACCTGTTCTTCAATACCCCGGCCCGGCGCAAGTTCCTCAAGGCTGAGAAGACCGAATTCGATCATCTGCAAGAAGTCATCAAGCGCCTGGCCTTGGCGCGTTTCGACGTGGCGTTCCATTTGCGTCACAACGGCAAGACCATCCTCAGCCTGCACGAGGCCCACGATGATGCGGCCCGCGCCCGCCGTGTCGGCGCGGTGTGCGGTGCAGGTTTCCTGGAGCAGGCATTGCCCATCGAGGTGGAGCGCAATGGCCTGCACTTGTGGGGTTGGGTCGGGTTGCCGACATTTTCCCGCAGCCAGGCGGACTTGCAGTATTTCTATGTGAACGGTCGGGCGGTGCGCGACAAACTGGTGGCCCATGCGGTACGCCAGGCATATCGCGATGTGCTGTTCAATGGCCGGCATCCGACCTTCGTGCTGTTTTTCGAAGTCGACCCGGCCGTGGTGGACGTCAACGTGCACCCGACCAAGCATGAGGTGCGTTTCCGTGACGGGCGCATGGTCCACGATTTCCTCTACGGCACCTTGCACCGCGCCTTGGGCGATGTGCGCCCGGAGGATCAACTGGCGGCTCCGGCGGCGGTGGGCGGCATGGTCCGGCCAACGGGGCTGGACGCTGGTGAATTCGGGCCTCAGGGCGAAATGCGCCTGGCGGCCAATGCACTGCTGGAGCAGCCCCAGTCTCAACCGAGCTACAACACGGCTGGCAGCGGTGCCGGCAGCGGCTATCAGTATCAATACACCCCGCGCCCGCAATCCAGCGTACCGGCGGCCGAGGCCCAGGCGGCCTATCGCGAGTTCTTCAAGCCCTTGCCGGAAGCCGGAGCGGCGGCAATGCCCGACGGCCAGGGCGATATCCCGCCGCTGGGCTATGCCCTGGCGCAACTCAAAGGCATTTATATCCTCTCGGAAAATGCCCAGGGCCTGGTCCTGGTGGACATGCACGCCGCCCATGAGCGAATCATGTACGAGCGGCTGAAAATCGCCATGGCCAGCGAAGGCTTGAGCGGCCAGCCGCTGTTGGTGCCTGAAAGCCTGGCGGTCAGCCAGCGCGAAGCCGATTGCGCCGAAGAGCATGTGGCCTGGTTCCAGCGCCTGGGCTTCGAGTTGCAACGCCTGGGCCCGGAAACCCTGGCGATCCGTCAGATCCCGGCCTTGTTGAAACAGGCCGAGGCCAATCGCCTGGTCAGCGACGTGCTGGCGGACTTGATGGAATACGGCACCAGCGACCGCATCCAGGCGCACCTGAACGAACTGCTCGGTACCATGGCCTGCCACGGCGCGATCCGCGCCAACCGGCGCCTGGCCCTGCCGGAAATGAACGGCCTGCTGCGGGATATGGAAAACACCGAGCGCAGCGGTCAATGTAACCATGGCCGGCCGACCTGGACCCAATTGGGCCTGGACGACCTGGACAAACTGTTCCTGCGCGGTCGTTGATGAACCAGTTGCCACCCGCGATTTTCCTGATGGGGCCGACCGCCGCCGGCAAGACCGACCTGGCTATCGAATTGACCAAGGTCCTGCCCTGCGAGTTGATCAGCGTCGATTCGGCCCTGGTCTATCGGGGCATGGACATTGGCACCGCCAAGCCGTCCAAAGCACTGCTGGCCGAGTATCCGCACCGGCTGATCGACATCCTCGATCCCGCCGAAGCCTACTCGGCGGCCGATTTCCGTCGTGATGCCCTCCAGGCCATGGCCGAGATCACCGCGCGCGGCAAGATCCCGCTGTTGGTGGGTGGCACGATGCTGTACTACAAGGCCTTGGTCGAAGGGCTGGCGGACATGCCGGCAGCCGATCCCGAGGTGCGCGCGCAGATCGAAGAGGAGGCCGCACGCCTGGGCTGGCAAGCCCTGCACGAGCAGTTGGCGATCATCGACCCGGAGTCGGCGGCGCGTATTCACCCCAACGACCCGCAGCGGCTCAGTCGGGCCCTGGAGGTTTATCGGGTCAGCGGCCAGAGCATGACGGCCCTGCGCCAGCGACAATCTGCGCAAAGTACTGAAGCAGCCGCTTCGGGACTGCAACAATTGCCCTATACTGTCGCGAATCTGGCCATCGCTCCGGCGAACCGGCAAGTGCTGCATCGGCGAATTGAACAAAGATTCACATTAATGTTGGAACAGGGGTTCATAGACGAGGTCGTAGCCCTGCGTGAGCGAAGTGACCTGCATGCCGGGTTGCCGTCTATACGTGCGGTAGGTTATCGACAAGTCTGGGATTACCTGGACGGCAAGCTGACGTCAGCCGAGATGCAGGAGCGTGGGATCATTGCCACGCGCCAATTGGCGAAACGCCAGTTCACTTGGCTGCGCAGCTGGACTGGCCTGCATTGGCTCGACAGTCTCGATTGCGACAATCTGCCACGCGCCTTGAAATACCTTGGGACCATCTCCATATTGAGCTGAGTCCTTGCAATTGCCGTCTATCCTTGGGGGTGTGACGGCCCAAGCCATCTGATTCCGATTTTTATTATTGATCCTTAAAGGAGTGCGGCACATGTCAAAAGGGCATTCGCTACAAGACCCTTACTTGAACACTTTACGTAAAGAAAAAGTTGGGGTGTCCATCTATCTGGTCAACGGGATCAAACTGCAAGGCACGATCGAGTCTTTCGACCAGTTCGTCATCCTTCTGAAAAACACCGTCAGCCAGATGGTCTACAAGCATGCGATCTCGACAGTCGTGCCAGTTCGTCCAATTCGTCTGCCTAGCGCAACCGAATCCGAAGGCGCTGACGCTGAACCGGGTAACGCCTGATAGGAGCCTCCTTTGTTCTTTGAGCGCCACGGTGGTGGTGAACGGGCCATTCTCGTTCACTTGGATGGACAGGACCCTGAGGCGCGCGAAGATCCGCAGGAGTTTCAGGAATTGGCACTTTCGGCCGGCGCCGAGACCGTCGCGTTTTTCAACGTGCCGCGTCATCGGCCAACCGCCAAGTTCCTGATCGGCAGTGGCAAGGTCGAGGAGTTGCGCGACCTGGTCAAGGCCGAACAGGTCGATCTGGTGATCTTCAATCACATCCTCACGCCCAGTCAGGAACGTAACCTCGAACGTGTCTTCGAGTGTCGCGTGATCGACCGTACGGGGCTGATTCTCGATATCTTCGCCCAACGCGCCCGCACCCATGAAGGCAAGCTCCAGGTCGAACTGGCCCAGCTTGAGCACATGAGTACGCGGCTGGTTCGTGGCTGGACTCACCTTGAGCGGCAGAAGGGCGGCATCGGTCTGCGCGGTCCGGGTGAAACCCAGCTGGAAACCGACCGGCGCCTGTTGCGGGTACGCCTGCGCCAGATCAAGGGGCGGCTGGAAAAGGTCCGCAGCCAGCGCGAGCAGTCGCGACGCGGCCGCAAGCGCGCGGACATCCCGACAGTTTCACTGGTGGGCTATACCAACGCCGGCAAATCGACCCTGTTCAATAACGTCACTCAATCCGACGTCTACGCCGCCGACCAGTTGTTCGCCACGCTCGACCCGACCCTGCGCCGGCTCGACCTGGACGACCTCGGACCAATCGTGCTGGCCGATACCGTGGGCTTCATCCGTCACCTGCCGCATAAGCTGGTCGAGGCTTTTCGGGCTACGCTCGAAGAGTCGAGCAACTCCGACCTGCTGCTGCACGTGATCGATGCCGCCGAACCGGACCGGATGCTGCAGATCGAGCAGGTGATGGTGGTACTGGGCGAGATCGGAGCCCAGGACTTGCCGATCCTCGAGGTATACAACAAACTCGATTTGCTCGAAGGTGTGGAGCCGCAGATCCAGCGCGATGCCGACGGCAAGCCGCAACGGGTCTGGCTGTCGGCCCGTGATGGCACCGGCCTGGACCTGCTCAAGCAGGCGGTGGCTGAGCTGTTGGGCAACGATCTGTTTGTCGGCACCCTGAAGTTGCCGCAGCGTTTCGCCCGGTTGCGTGCGCAGTTTTTCGAGCTGGGGGCCGTGCAAAAAGAAGAGCACGACGACGAAGGCGTCTGTCTGCTGGCTGTTCGCCTGCCTCGGGCGGAACTCAATCGACTGGTCAGTCGCGAAGGGCTGCAGCCGATGGAATTCATCGAGCAACACACTTTGCAATAAAAGCCTGAGAAAGCTGTGTCAGGCATTCTGTAGCATTGGTCGGCGCGCCGTGGGTGCGTCTTTGCTTTATCAGATGGAGAGCGCTATGGCTTGGAATGAGCCGGGTGGCAACTCGAATAATCAGGATCCTTGGGGTGGCAAACGTCGTAACAACGGCGACCGCAAGGGGCCGCCGGATCTCGACGAGGCCTTCCGAAAGCTGCAGGAAAGCCTGAACGGTTTGTTCGGTGGTGGTAAAAAACGCGGTGACGATGGTGGCGGTCGTCCGGGCAAGGGTGGCGGTTTAGGCCTGCTCGGCATCGGTCTGGTCGTGCTGGCGGCTGTCTGGCTGTACAGCGCGGTCTATGTCGTGGACGAGCAGGAGCAGGCCGTGGTGCTGCGCTTCGGCAAGTACTACGAGACGGTTGGGCCGGGCTTGAATATCTATTTCCCGCCGATCGACCAGAAGTACCTGGAAAACGTCACGCGTGAGCGGGCGTACACCAAGCAGGGCCAGATGCTGACCGAAGACGAGAACATCGTCGAAGTGCCGCTGACCGTGCAATACAAGATCTCCAACCTGCAGGACTTCGTGCTGAACGTCGACCAGCCGGAAATCAGCCTGCAGCACGCGACGGAAAGTGCCTTGCGCCATGTGGTGGGTTCCACCGCCATGGACCAGGTGCTGACCGAAGGTCGTGAACTGATGGCCAGCGAAATCAAGGAGCGCCTGCAGCGGTTCCTCGATACCTATCGCACCGGTATCACCGTCACCCAGGTCAACGTCCAGAGCGCAGCTGCACCGCGCGAGGTCCAGGAAGCCTTCGACGACGTGATCCGTGCCCGTGAAGACGAGCAGCGTTCGCGCAACCAGGCCGAAACCTATGCCAACGGCGTTGTGCCGGAAGCCCGTGGTCAGGCCCAGCGCATCATCGAGGATGCCAACGGCTACCGTGACGAGGTGGTCTCCCGCGCCAAGGGTGAGGCTGATCGCTTCACCAAATTGGTGGCCGAGTATCGCAAGGCTCCAGAAGTCACCCGCGAGCGTCTGTACCTGGACACCATGCAGGAAGTCTTCAGCAACACCAGCAAGGTCCTCGTGACCGGCAACAAGAACGGCCAGAGCAACCTGCTGTACCTGCCGCTGGACAAGATGGTCGAGAGCGGTCGCAATACCAGCACGCCACCGAACAGCTCGTCGGCCGCCAGCAATGAGACTGGCACCCGTGCGGCGGCGGACCTGCAGCAACAGCAAGCACGTACCAGGGAGAGTCGCTGATGAGCAATAAATCGCTGATCGCCCTTATTGTCGGTGTCGTCGTGGCGATCGCTGCCTGGAACTGCTTCTACATCGTGGCTCAGACCGAGCGCGCGGTGTTGCTGCAATTCGGTCGCGTGGTCCAGGCTGATGTCCAGCCAGGGCTGCATGTGAAGGTGCCGTACGTCAACAAGGTGCGCAAGTTCGACGGCCGCCTGATGACGCTGGATGCACCGACGCAGCGCTTCCTGACGCTGGAAAAGAAAGCCGTGATGGTGGACGCCTATGCCAAGTGGCGCGTGAAGGACGCCGAGCGCTTCTACACCGCGACCTCGGGCCTGAAGCAGATCGCCGACGAGCGCCTGTCCCGGCGCCTGGAATCGGGCCTGCGTGACCAGTTCGGTAAGCGCACGTTGCATGAAGTCGTGTCCGGTGAGCGTGATGCGCTCATGGCCGATATCACCCATTCGCTGAATGCGATGGCGGAAAAAGAGCTGGGTATCGAAGTGGTCGATGTCCGGGTCAAGGCCATCGACCTGCCGAAGGAAGTGAACCGCAGCGTGTTCGAGCGGATGAGCACCGAGCGTGAGCGTGAAGCTCGCGAACACCGCGCCAAGGGTAACGAGCTGGCTGAAGGCATCCGTGCCGACGCTGATCGCCAGCGCCGTGTGTTGCTGGCCGAAGCCTACCGTGAATCGGAAGAGCTGCGCGGTGATGGTGATGCCCAGGCCGCTGCGATCTACTCCAAGGCTTATGGTCAGGATCAGGAGTTCTACGCGTTCTACCGTAGCCTGCGTGCCTACCGTGAAAGCTTTGCGAGCAAATCCGACGTTCTGGTCCTGGACCCAAGCAGCGACTTCTTCCACTACCTGGAAAAGTCCAAGCCTTGATGCGACGTTGACCTGAGACACTCCGCCTGGCGGCTAAAGCGTCGGGCGGGGTGATCCTTTAGGAAAACGTGTGTATGATGCGGCAGCCGGGAAATTCCCGGCTTTTTTGCGTCTGCACGTTCGATTGCGGTTTATGGATGCAGGCGTCGGGTTGAACGACTCGACAGGTTTTTCGAGGGAAGTGCTGGGCGAGGCCGATTGCGGGCCATTCGTCACGTCGCTCTTGCGCGTCTTTTGCCCATGATGCGCGCCTGGCGCAGGCATTTTCTGCTTCACTCAAGGCCAGCCCGAAAGCTGGCCGCCCGGACCATAGGGGAATGGCGTAATGGCAACGGTAGACCGCTGGCTGCTGCCAGATGGCATCGAAGAAGTACTGCCACCGGAAGCTGCGCGTATCGAAGTAGCGCGTCGGCAGGTGTTGGATCTGTTCCAGAGCTGGGGTTACGAGTTCGTCGTCACCCCGCATATCGAGTACCTGGAATCCCTGCTCACTGGCGCGGGCCAGGACCTGGACCTGCGCACCTTCAAGGTTATCGACCCGCAGTCGGGCCGGCAGATGGGCTTTCGTGCCGACATCACGCCGCAAGTGGCGCGCATCGACGCCCACACCCTGCGCCGTGAAGGTCCGAACCGCCTGTGCTACGCCGGCAGTGTGTTACATGCCCAGCCGCGTGCCTTGTCGTCTTCGCGCAGCCCGATCCAACTGGGCGCCGAGTTGTATGGCGATGCCAGCCCGAGCAGCGACGTAGAGGTCATCAGCCTGATGTTGGCCATGCTGCAACTGGCCGACGTACCGGATGTCCACATGGATCTGGGGCATGTTGGCATCTATCGCGGCCTGGCTCGTGCGGCCTGTTTGTCCGGCGAAGTGGAGCAACAGCTGTTCGATGCCCTGCAACGCAAGGCCATCGACGAAGTCATCAGCCTGACCGAGGGCCTGCCGGCCGATCTGTCGGGCATGCTGCGGGCGCTGGTGGGCCTGTGCGGCGGACGTGAAGTATTGACTGCTGCCCGTGAGCGCCTGGCCCTCGCGCCAGCGCCTGTGTTGGCGGCGCTGGACGACTTGCTGGCGATTGCCGAGCGTCTGTCGGTGCGTTTCCCCGAGTTGCCGTTGTATTTCGACCTGGGTGAATTGCGCGGTTATCACTACCACACGGGTGTCGTGTTTGCCGTGTTCGTCCCGGGCGTGGGCCAGTCCATCGCCCAGGGCGGTCGTTATGACGACATCGGTGCCGACTTTGGTCGTGCCCGTCCGGCGACCGGTTTTTCTACCGATTTGAAAACCCTGGTGACCCTGGGGCGTGCTGAAGTCGAGCTACCGTCTGGCGGTATCTGGATGCCTGACAGTACGGATGCGGCACTCTGGCAAGCAGTCTGCCAGTTGCGCAGTGAGGGTCAGCGTGTCGTCCAGGCCTTGCCTGGGCAGCCTTTGGCCGCCGCCCGTGAAGCGGACTGCGACCGGCAATTGATTCAGCAGAACGGGCTTTGGCAAGTATTGCCGCTGGCTTCTTGAGTTTTCCTGCCGGCCGCGGCCGGCACCAAGTTTGCGCGAATGAGGACAAGTGTTATGGGTAAGAATGTCGTAGTCCTGGGCACCCAGTGGGGTGATGAGGGCAAAGGCAAGATCGTTGATCTGCTGACCGAACATGCTGCCGCCGTAGTGCGCTACCAGGGTGGCCACAACGCAGGTCACACCTTGGTGATCGACGGTGAAAAAACCGTCCTGCACCTGATTCCGTCGGGCGTGCTGCGCGAAGGCGTCCAGTGCCTGATCGGCAACGGTGTGGTGGTTGCTCCCGACGCCCTGCTGCGGGAAATCATCAAGCTGGAAGAGAAAGGCGTACCGGTGCGCGAGCGCCTGCGTATCAGCCCGTCCTGCCCGCTGATCCTGTCCTATCACGTCGCGCTGGACCAGGCCCGTGAAAAGGCCCGTGGCGAGCTGAAGATCGGCACTACCGGTCGCGGCATCGGCCCGGCTTACGAAGATAAAGTCGCCCGTCGTGGGCTGCGCATCGGTGACCTGTTCCATCGTGAGCGTTTCGCCGCCAAGCTGGGCGAGTTGCTGGACTACCACAACTTCGTCCTGGTCAATTACTACAAAGAACCGGCCATCGACTTCCAGAAAACCCTGGACGAGTGCATGGAGTACGCCGAGCTGCTCAAGCCGATGATGCTCGACGTCACGGCCGAGTTGCACGAGCTGCGTCGCGCCGGCAAGGACATCATGTTCGAAGGCGCCCAGGGTTCGCTGCTGGACATCGACCACGGTACCTACCCGTACGTCACCAGCTCCAACACCACCGCCGGCGGCATCGCCACCGGTTCGGGTTTCGGCCCGATGTACCTCGACTACATCCTGGGTATCACCAAGGCTTACACCACTCGCGTGGGTTCTGGTCCGTTCCCGACTGAGCTGTTCGACGACGTCGGCGCCTTCCTGGCCAAGCGTGGCCACGAGTTCGGTGCTACCACCGGCCGTGCCCGTCGTTGTGGCTGGTTCGATGCCGTCATCCTGCGTCGCGCTATCGACGTCAACAGCATCTCGGGCCTGTGCCTGACCAAGCTGGACGTGCTGGACGGCCTGGAAACCATCAACATCTGCGTGGGCTACAAGAACCAGGACGGTGCCGTCATCGACGCACCGACCGACGCGGACAGCTACATCGGCCTGGAGCCGGTGTACGAGCAGATGCCGGGCTGGACTGAATCGACCGTGGGCGCCAAGACCCTGGAAGAGCTGCCCGTGGCGGCCCGCAACTACATCAAGCGCGTCGAGGAGTTGGTCGGTGCGCCGATCGACATTATTTCGACGGGGCCGGACCGTAACGAAACCATCGTTCTGCGTCACCCATTTGCCTGATAACTCGTTGATGTAAAACACAAAGGTCCCTCGTTTTGGGGCCTTTGTCGTATCTGCCTGCCGAGCGGCACGACCTTTGCTTCGCATCGTTAACAATAAGTACTTCTTTGAAGTGCCATCAAATTAATGGCGTTTAGTAGAGGGATTCCCCTGTGTCGGCCGTTCTCTCACTGTTACAAAGCCGTCTATTGCGGCCAGTGTTCGTTACCCTGGGTATCGCCCTTTTGGTGCAAGTGCTCGTAGCCGTCGCGCTGACTCGAAGCACGGTCACCGCGCTGGAGGCCGAATTAGAGGCCCGGCTAGGGGGTGACAGTCAGAAACTGTCTGATGAACTGGAGCAAGCTGGGCGTGAGGTCACCTCTAGTCTGGACAGTTTGTCTGCCAGCACTCGTCAGCGCCTCACCGCCGGTTTATCGACGCGCCTGAAAGACGAGCAGGCGCAATTGCGCACGACGCTCGAGAAATCGCTCAAGGATTCCGCCAATGATATGGCGCAACTCCTGGCCTCGGTCGCGCCACGCGCCATGTGGGACAGCGACATACCGACCCTCTCCGAATTCGCCCGCCGGGCCCAGCGCAACCCCAATGTGCTGTTCGTTATTTATGACGACGCCAGCGGTGAGCACCTGACCCGCTACCTGAATCGGCAAAACCCGATCAACAAGGCGCTGCTGGAAAAAGGCAAGGGCGAGCGGGCGTTGGACAAAGTGCTGGATGCGGCGAAGAGCGACCCGTCGGTGTATTACCTCGAAGCCTCGATCAGTCCCAATGGCGTAGAGATCGGTAAAGTCTTGATGGGGGTTTCCACGGCCGCCGTTGAAACCGACCTGAAGGCGCTGGACCAACGCTTCTCGGCCTTGATTGCCAGCGGCGACCAGTTGGTCGGCGACAGCCTCAAGGGGGCAGCGGCGGACAGCGCCACCGCCATGCGCGGTCGACTGGAGTCGGCCCAGGCCACTGCCACACAGATGCAGACCAACACCGCCAGCACCGTGCAGGAAGCGGCAGGCACCTTGCGCTGGCGCATCGGCCTGGGCCTGGCGCTGGTGGGCTTTGGTGTGCTGGTCTTGCTGGCCGTGGTGCTGGGGCGTCGGGTGGTCAATCGCTTGAAGTTGCTGATCGCGGCCATGAACGACCTGGCGGCAGGCGAGGGCGACCTGACCAAGCGTGTGCAAATCAACAGCAAGGACGAAATCGGCGACATGGCGTCGGCGGTCAATCGCTTTGTGGATAAGTTGCAACCTATCGTGCGCGAGGCGGGCGATGTGGCCCAGCGTACCGGTGTGGAAATCGGTGCGATGACCTTGCGCAACTCCGGTGCCGATGCGGCGGCCGGGATGCAGCGTGATGAAGTGGCCGAGAGCCTGCGTGCGCTGTCGCAAATGGCTGATGAGGCTCAGTCGGAAAGCCAGGCAATGCAGGCGGCCTTGCAGCAGGTGGTGGAGATCCGCCAGGCCACCGATGAAAACACCCGCACTTCGGCCAAGGTCGGTGGCTTGATCGAGGCGTTGGCCGGGCAGGTCGACACTGGGGCGAAAGTGATCGAGCGGCTGGCGCAGCAGAGCGAACAGATCGAGGTGGTGTTGACGGTGATTCACGGCATCGCCGAGCAGACTAACCTGCTGGCCTTGAACGCGGCCATCGAGGCGGCGCGGGCCGGGGAAACCGGGCGGGGATTTGCCGTGGTGGCGGATGAGGTGCGGGCCTTGGCGAGCAAGACCCAAAGCTCAACGGGTGACATCCAGGCGCATATCGTGGCCTTGCAGCAGGGGGCTCGCGAGGCAGTGGCTGCTATCGGCCAGGCCGGGCGCCAGGCCAGTGAAGGTTTGTTGGTGCTGCGAGACAGTGCGCGGTTGCAGCAGTCGGTGCAGGCGTCCGTAGAGCAGGTGCATGCGGCCATTGGTCTGGCGACTCAGGCCGCGGCCCATCAGGCCCAGGGCGCGCAAGCGGTGCGCGGGCGGGTGGAAACTATCCATGCCCAGGCCGAGAAAGCGGCTCAGGCCGTGGTCGAGACCACTGCCAGCGGCAAGGTGCTCGACAGCCTGGCGGCGCAGTTGAAGGCAAGCTTGGGGCAGTTCAGGGCTTGATCGGGCGGCTGGGCTGACCTCATCGCGAGCAAGCTCGCTCCCACAGGTGATTTTTAGTGGATACAGATTTTGTGTCCGGCATGAATCCCTTGTGGGAGCGAGCTTGCTCGCGATAGCGATGTCAGTGACTCGGATATATTTCCAGAGCCCAGAAACGCAAAAACCCGCTTTCGCGGGTTTCTGTGAAGTTCAAGGTTGTAACCTTGAAACTTGAATTGGTGCCCAGAAGAAGACTCGAACTTCCACGACCTTGCGGTCACCAGCACCTGAAGCTGGCGTGTCTACCAATTTCACCATCTGGGCAGCATCTTCAGCGTTGCCGCTGTTGATGTGGCGCACTATACGGAGCGCATTTTGATCTGTAAACCCCTGTTTTTGTTTTAGTAATTGCCAAATGCAATTGCAGGGGGGGCAAAAATGCAAAAACCCGCTTTCGCGGGTTTTTGTTGAGCTGCCAGGTCATTGACCTGTTGCTCGAAATTGGTGCCCAGAAGAAGACTCGAACTTCCACGACCTTGCGGTCACCAGCACCTGAAGCTGGCGTGTCTACCAATTTCACCATCTGGGCAATATCGACATCGTGTGTACGTCGTCGATGGCGCGCACTATACGGAGCGTCTTTTTAACTGTAAACCCCTCCTGAGAAAAAAACCGCTAAATTTCACGAGCGGTGCTTTTCCGGGCTTCCAAGGCAGGCCAAATGTCTTTAGAAAAGCGATCGGATGCTTGAAATTTCCCGTTTCATTAAGCCTATGCCAAACTAACCCGCATATAGACAAGGTGAAAACTCTCTAATGGCCGATTGGCAGTCCCTCGATCCCGAGGCCGCTCGTGAAGCGGAAAAATATGAAAACCCTATTCCTAGCCGCGAACTGATCCTGGCGCATCTCGCCGATCGGGGTTCGCCTGCTAGCCGCGAGCAGTTGGTCGAAGAGTTCGGTCTGACCACCGAGGACCAACTCGAAGCCCTGCGCCGCCGTCTGCGCGCCATGGAGCGCGACGCTCAACTGATCTACACCCGGCGCGGCACCTATGCGCCGGTGGACAAGCTCGACCTGATCCTGGGCCGCATCGCCGGTCACCGTGACGGCTTCGGTTTCCTGATCCCGGACGACGGCAGCGACGACCTGTTCATGAGCCCGGCGCAAATGCGCCTGGTGTTCGACGGTGACCGGGCCCTGGCCCGTGTGTCCGGCCTGGATCGCCGCGGACGTCGTGAAGGCGTGATCGTCGAAGTGGTGTCCCGTGCCCATGAAAGCATCGTCGGCCGTTACTTCGAAGAAGGCGGCATCGGCTTTGTCGTCCCGGACAACCCGAAGATCCAGCAGGAAGTGCTGGTCACTCCGGGCCGCAACGCCAACGCCCAGGTCGGTCAGTTCGTGGAGGTGAAGATCACCCACTGGCCAACCCCGCGCTTCCAGCCACAAGGCGATGTGGTGGAAGTGGTCGGCAACTACATGGCGCCAGGCATGGAAATCGACGTTGCCCTGCGCACCTATGACATTCCACACGTCTGGCCTGAGGCGGTCCTGAAAGAGGCGGCCAAGCTCAAGCCGGAAGTCGAAGAGAAAGACAAAGAGAAGCGCATCGACCTGCGTCACCTGCCGTTCGTCACCATCGACGGTGAAGACGCCCGGGACTTCGATGATGCGGTCTATTGCGAAGCCAAGCCTGGCAAGCTGCGCCTGTTCTCCGGCGGCTGGAAGTTGTACGTGGCCATTGCCGACGTCTCCAGCTACGTGAAGCTCGGTTCGGCGCTGGACGCCGAGGCCCAGGTACGCGGCAACTCGGTGTATTTCCCCGAGCGCGTCGTGCCGATGCTGCCTGAGCAACTGTCCAACGGGCTGTGCTCGCTCAATCCTCAGGTCGATCGCCTGGCCATGGTTTGCGAGATGACCATCTCCAAGTCCGGCGAAATGACCGACTACTGCTTCTACGAAGCGGTGATCCATTCCCACGCCCGCCTGACCTACAACAAGGTCAGCGCGATGCTGGAGACGCCGAAGCTGGCCGAGTCGCGCAAGCTGCGTGGCGAATACACTGATGTCGTGCCGCACCTCAAGCAGCTCTATTCGCTGTACAAGGTGCTGCTGGGGGCGCGTCATGTGCGTGGTGCGATCGATTTCGAAACCCAGGAAACCCGGATCATCTTCGGTACCGAGCGCAAGATCGCCGAAATCCGTCCGACCGTTCGCAACGACGCGCACAAACTGATCGAGGAATGCATGCTGGCGGCCAACGTGGCCACCGCCGAGTTCCTGAAGAAGCACGAGATTCCTGCGTTGTACCGGGTCCACGACGGTCCGCCGCCGGAGCGTCTGGAAAAACTGCGGGCGTTCCTGGGTGAGCTGGGCCTTTCCTTGCACAAGGGCAAGGAAGGTCCGTCGCCCAAGGATTACCAGGCCCTGCTGGCGAGTATCAAGGACCGTCCGGATTTCCACCTGATCCAGACCGTCATGCTGCGCTCGTTGAGCCAGGCGGTGTACAGCGCCGACAACCAAGGCCACTTCGGCCTGAATTACGAAGCCTATACCCACTTCACTTCGCCGATCCGCCGCTACCCCGACCTGCTCACGCACCGGGCGATTCGCAGCGTGATCCATTCGAAGATGAACACCCCGCACGTCAAGCGTGCCGGTGCGATGACCATTCCGAAGGCGCGTATCTATCCGTACGATGAAGCGGCCCTGGAGCAGCTTGGCGAGCAATGCTCGATGAGCGAGCGGCGCGCCGACGAAGCGACGCGCGACGTGGTGAACTGGCTCAAGTGCGAATACATGAAGGATCGCGTGGGCGAGTCGTTCCCGGGCGTGATCACCGCCGTGACCGGTTTCGGCCTGTTCGTCGAACTGACCGATATCTATGTCGAAGGCCTGGTGCATGTCACCGCGCTGCCGGGCGACTACTATCACTTCGACCCTGTGCATCACCGTCTGGCGGGCGAGCGCACCGGGCGCAGCTTCCGTCTTGGCGATACCGTCGAAGTGCGGGTGATGCGCGTCGACCTCGACGAACGCAAGATCGACTTCGAGATGGCGGAAAAAACCATCAGCGCGCCGATCGGCCGCAAGAAACGCGGTACCGAAACCACGGCGCCTGCGGCCAAGACTGCCGCCGAGCCAGCATCGTCCAGGTCTGGGCGTCGCGGTGCGGCCAAGGAAAAGGTAGTCGAAGCCTATCGTCCGAGCGATGCGGCGGCAAAAAACGCCGAGCTGCGCAAAAGTCGTGAAATGAAGCAGGCGTTGCTGGCCGAAGCCAAGAACGGTGGTAAAGCGGCGTCTGGGGGAAAGGCTGGAAGGTCGGCCCCGGACAAGGCGACCAGCAAGCCGAGCAAACACCGTAAAGGCCCGCCGAAAGCGGGCTCGGCCCCAGCCAAGAGCGGCGGGGCGCGTAAACCCAAGGCCAAGTCATGAGTCAGTTGGAAAAAATCTACGGCGTGCATGCCGTGGAGGCGTTGTTGCGTCATCACCCCAAGCGGGTCAAGCAGATCTGGTTGGCGGAGGGGCGTAGCGATCCACGCGTCCAGACGCTGATCGAGCTGGCCAGCGAAAGCCGCGTTGCGGTGGGCCAGGCCGAGCGGCGCGAGATGGACGCCTGGGTCGAAGGCGTGCACCAGGGCGTCGTGGCCGAGGTCAGCCCGAGCCAGGTCTGGGGCGAGGCGATGCTCGACGAACTGCTCGATCGCACCGAAGGCGCTCCCCTGCTGCTGGTGCTGGACGGCGTGACCGACCCGCATAACCTTGGCGCTTGCCTGCGTTCGGCAGATGCGGCCGGTGCGTTGGCGGTGATCGTGCCTAAAGACAAGTCGGCAACCTTGACGCCAGTGGTGCGCAAGGTGGCCTGCGGCGCGGCGGAAGTGATTCCGCTGGTGGCGGTGACCAACCTGGCGCGCACCCTGGAAAAACTCCAGCAGCGCGGCTTGTGGGTGGTCGGTACGGCTGGCGAGGCCGAGGTCAGTATTTACGACCAGGACCTGACGGGCCCGACGATCCTGATCATGGGGGCCGAAGGCAAGGGCATGCGCCGCCTGACCCGCGAGCACTGCGATTACTTGGTCAAGCTGCCGATGGCCGGCAGCGTCAGTAGCCTCAACGTTTCGGTCGCGACCGGTGTGTGCCTGTTTGAAGCGTTGCGCCAGCGCAGCGTCAAGGCTGTCGCCAAAAAGCCCTGACATACCCTTGTAGGAGCTGACGAGTGCAACGAGGCTGCGATCTTGTCCCTGACACTTGAGTCTCAAGCGAAAGATCAGGATCAAAAGATCGCAGCCTTCGGCAGCTCCTACATTGTTCAGCTTCGCGATCGTCGGTGGTTGTTCAAATAATCGCCAATTGCCTTGCACCTCCCTCGGCCCTTCTCTACAATTGCGCCCCTTGCTGTGATGGCAGGCACTTATGTGTCTAGCGTCCACAAGTCCATAAGTGTCATTCACTCCTTGTCTGACCGTTTTTGAGCGGCAGGCTACAACCCGTAAGGAGCATTCATGCGTCATTACGAAATCATCTTTTTGGTCCACCCGGATCAAAGCGAGCAAGTCGGCGGCATGGTTGAGCGTTACACCAAGCTGATCGAAGAAGACGGCGGCAAAATCCACCGTCTGGAAGATTGGGGCCGTCGTCAACTGGCCTACGCAATCAACAATGTTCACAAGGCTCACTACGTGATGCTGAACGTTGAGTGCACTGGCAAGGCCCTGGCCGAGCTGGAAGACAACTTCCGCTACAACGATGCAGTGATCCGTAACCTGGTCATCCGTCGCGAAGAAGCCGTCACCGGCCAATCCGAGATGCTCAAGGCTGAAGAAAACCGCAGTGAGCGCCGTGAGCGTCGCGACCGTCCTGAGCACTCTGACAGCGCCGATGGCGATGACAGCGATAGCGACAGCGACAACAGCGATAACGCTGACGAGTAATCCACGGACCTTTTAAGGAGCCAATCACATGGCACGTTTCTTCCGTCGTCGTAAATTCTGCCGCTTCACCGCTGAAGACGTGAAAGAGATCGATTACAAAGATCTCAACACTCTGAAAGCCTACGTATCCGAGACCGGCAAAATCGTTCCAAGCCGTATCACCGGTACCAAAGCTCGTTATCAGCGTCAGCTGGCCACCGCTATCAAGCGCGCCCGCTTCCTGGCCCTGCTGGCCTACACCGACAGCCACGGCCGCTGAGACCGGGCAGTCGACGAGTAGTAAGGGATTGAATGCATGCGCGCCTTAGCTGACTTCATCATGCGGGGACGTGTGCAGGCCACGTTGGTTGTGGCCGGATCCGCGGCATTGCCGCTGTTGTTCTGGTTGAGTGCCGCCGCTGGGTGCCTTGTGCTCCTGCGGCGCGGTTCGGACGCCTTGAGCGTCCTGGGTATCGGGTTGTTGTCAGCGTTGGTGAGCTGGTACTTCCTGAAGGACCCGACAACACTTTTGGTGTTGCTCGGGGCTTGTGGCCTGGCGTTGGTTTTGCGCGCCGGACATACCTGGAACCGCGTGCTGCTGTGCAGCGTGGCCGTGGGGTTGTTGTGTGCGGTGAGTCTGGGAGCTGTATTCAGCTCCTTCATCGAGTCACTGGCGCAGACGTTCGAACACGTCCTGCCGCTGGCGATGGGTGAGGTCTATGAGACATTCTCGGCAGACCAGAAGGCGTCTCTCACCGCCCTGAGCGCTCCGCTGATGATCATTTCGATAGCGTCTTCGCTGCAGATCTTTAGCGTGCTGTGCCTGATTCTTGGGCGCTATTGGCAGGCGTTGTTGTATAACCCCGGTGGTTTCGGTCGCGAATTTCGCGCCATCCGATTCCCCAAGAGCGTGGCGCTGTCACTGCTGGCCGTCATGTGTGTGGCTCCGTTTTTCGGGCTGCATGCACTGATCCTGTTGCCGTTGTGCAGTGTACCGCTGGTCTTCGCCGGCCTGGCTCTGATTCACGGGCTGGTGGCGCAGAAGCGACTGGCCACGTTCTGGCTGGTGGGGTTGTACGTGACGTTGTTGCCTTTCATGCACTTGCTCGGTCCGTTGCTCGTGGTCATGGCCATCGTCGACAGCCTGATTGATTTTCGCGGTCGTATGGCGCCGAAAGACGCCGACAACGCGAACGGTGAAGATTAAAAGTTAGAGGATTTTCACATGCAACTGATCCTTCTGGAAAAAGTCACCAACCTGGGCAACCTGGGTGACAAAGTAAACGTTAAGGCCGGCTACGGTCGTAACTACCTGCTGCCTTACGGCAAAGCCACCGCTGCGACCGCTGCCAACCTGGCTGCGTTCGAAGAGCGTCGTGCTGAGCTGGAAAAAGCCGCTGCCGACCGTAAAACTTCGGCTGAAGACCGTGCTGCCCAACTGGCCGAGCTGGAAGTGACCATCACTGCCACCGCTGGCGACGAAGGCAAGCTGTTCGGTTCGATCGGTACTCACGACATCGCTGACGCACTGACCGCCTCCGGCGTTGAAGTGGCGAAAAGCGAAGTTCGTCTGCCGAACGGCACCATCCGCAACGTAGGTGAATTCGACGTAGCCGTGCACCTGCACGCCGAAGTTGAAGCCACCGTACGCGTTGTCGTGGTAGCAGCCTAAGCAATACCTGTCGGCTGGCACCCTCGGGTGCTTGCCGGTAACATCGGGCACGATCCTGTTTACAGGTCGTGCCCTTTGTCTTTCTGCAATTCCTGATTTTCATAACCAGAAGTGGCCATGAACGAAATCACCGCTCCCGAGCAATACGATCTGCAAACCGCTGCCCTGAAGGTACCTCCGCATTCCATCGAGGCCGAACAGGCCGTGCTCGGTGGCCTGATGCTGGACAATAACGCCTGGGAGCGTGTGCTCGATCAAGTCTCCGACGGCGATTTCTACCGGCATGACCACCGCCTGATTTTCCGTGCGATCGCCCGTCTGGCCGATCAGAACATGCCGATCGACGTCGTCACCCTGGCCGAGCAATTGGACAAGGAAGGGCAGACGTCCCAGGTCGGCGGCCTCGGTTACCTGGGCGAACTGGCGAAAAACACGCCGTCTGTCGCCAACATCAAGGCCTATGCCCAGATCGTGCGCGAGCGGGCGACCTTGCGCCAATTGATCGGTATCAGCACCGAGATCGCCGACAGCGCCTTCAACCCGGAAGGCCGCACTGCCGCCGAGATCCTTGACGAAGCCGAACGGCAGATCTTCCAGATCGCCGAGGCCCGCCCGAAGACCGGCGGGCCGGTGAGCGTCAACGACTTGCTGACCAAGGCCATCGACCGCATCGACACCTTGTTCAACACGGACAACGCCATCACCGGCCTGTCTACCGGTTACACCGACCTCGACGAGAAGACCAGCGGCCTGCAACCGTCCGACCTGATCATCGTCGCCGGCCGTCCGTCCATGGGTAAGACCACCTTTGCGATGAACCTGGTGGAAAACGCCGTGCTGCGCAGCGACAAGGCGGTGCTGGTGTACTCCCTCGAGATGCCAGGCGAATCGCTGATCATGCGTATGCTTTCGTCCCTGGGGCGTATCGACCAGACCAAGGTCCGTTCCGGCCAATTGGAAGACGATGACTGGCCGCGCCTTACCTCGGCGGTCAACCTGCTCAACGACCGCAAGCTGTTCATCGACGATACGGCCGGTATCAGCCCGTCGGAAATGCGTGCCCGTACCCGTCGCCTGGTGCGTGAGCACGGTGACATCGCGCTGATCATGATCGACTACCTGCAGTTGATGCAGATCCCCGGTTCCAGCGGCGACAACCGGACCAACGAGATTTCCGAAATCTCCCGTTCCCTCAAGGCCCTGGCCAAGGAATTCAACTGCCCGGTGGTGGCACTTTCCCAGTTGAACCGTTCCCTGGAACAGCGCCCCAACAAGCGTCCGGTGAACTCCGACTTGCGGGAATCCGGAGCGATCGAGCAGGACGCCGACGTCATCATGTTCGTGTACCGCGACGAGGTGTATCACCCCGAGACGGAGCACAAGGGCATTGCCGAAATCATCATCGGCAAACAGCGGAACGGCCCGATCGGCTTCATTCGCCTGGCGTTCATCGGTAAGTACACCCGGTTCGAGAACCTGGCGCCGGGTAGCTACAATTTTGATGACGACGAGTAACCTGTTCGGCATCTCTTGAGGCAAACCCCTTTTTCAGAAGGTTGTGCTTCTCCTGTGGGAGCGAGCTTGCTCGCGATGGCGGTATAACAGTCAACACATGCATTGAGTGGGCTGACCCCTTCGCGAGCAAGCTCGCTCCCCCATGTGATGTGCAGTGCGCGACCAATTTCCGACCATAGCCGTCGGAATTGGTTATTTTTTGTGCTATATTCCGCGCCCGCGATTTTTCATCTTTTATACCGGTTATCGACATGCAAGCAGCCAAGCCGTTATTTGACTATCCCAAGTACTGGGCCGAGTGTTTCGGCCCAGCGCCGTTCCTGCCCATGAGCAGGGAGGAGATGGATCAGCTCGGCTGGGATTCGTGCGACATCATCATCGTGACCGGTGATGCCTACGTCGATCACCCGTCGTTCGGCATGGCGATCATTGGCCGTTTGCTGGAAGCCCAGGGCTTTCGCGTCGGGATCATTGCCCAGCCGAACTGGCAGTCCAAAGATGACTTCATGAAGCTTGGCGAGCCCAACCTGTTTTTCGGTGTCGCGGCCGGCAACATGGACTCGATGATCAACCGCTACACCGCCGACAAGAAGATTCGCTCCGACGACGCCTACACCCCGGGTGGCATGGCGGGCAAGCGGCCGGACCGTGCGAGCCTGGTCTACAGCCAGCGCTGCAAGGAAGCCTACAAGCATGTGCCGATCGTGCTCGGTGGCATCGAAGCCTCGCTGCGCCGAATCGCTCACTACGATTACTGGCAGGACCGTGTGCGCAACTCGATCCTGATCGACGCTTGCGCCGACATCCTGCTCTACGGCAACGCCGAGCGGGCGATTGTCGAAGTCGCCCAGCGCCTGTCCTACGGCCACAAGATCGAAGACATCACCGACGTGCGCGGCACGGCCTTTATCCGTCGTGACACGCCGCAAGGCTGGTACGAAGTCGACTCCACGCGCATCGACCGTCCGGGCAAGATCGACAAGATCATCAACCCGTATGTGAACACCCAGGACACTGCTGCTTGCGCGATCGAGCAGGAGAAGGGGCCGGTCGAGGATCCGAGCGAAGCCAAGGTCGTGCAGATCCTGGCGAGCCCGAAAATGACCCGCGACAAAACCGTGATCCGTCTGCCATCGGTGGAAAAGGTTCGTGGCGATGCGGTGCTCTACGCCCACGCCAACCGCGTGCTTCACCTGGAAACCAACCCAGGCAATGCCCGCGCCCTGGTGCAGAAGCACGGCGAAGTCGATGTCTGGTTCAACCCGCCGCCCATTCCGATGACCACCGAAGAAATGGACTACGTGTTTGGCATGCCTTACGCACGTGTCCCCCATCCGGCGTACGGCAAGGAGAAGATCCCTGCCTACGAGATGATCCGTTTCTCGGTGAACATCATGCGTGGCTGCTTCGGCGGCTGCACCTTCTGCTCGATCACCGAGCACGAAGGCCGGATCATCCAGAACCGTTCCGAAGAGTCGATCATCCGCGAGATCGAAGAGATCCGCGACAAGGTCCCGGGTTTCACCGGGGTCATTTCCGACCTCGGC
Source organism: Pseudomonas sp. PF05 (assembly GCF_056521845.1). NCBI lineage: Bacteria > Pseudomonadati > Pseudomonadota > Gammaproteobacteria > Pseudomonadales > Pseudomonadaceae > Pseudomonas > Pseudomonas sp. PF05. The sequence continues at coordinate 126,512 of NZ_JBWLPW010000010.1, forward strand.
GGCCCGACCGCGAACATGTACCGCATCGCCTGCAAGAGCCCGGAAATCGAATCCGCGTGCCGCAAGCCGTCGTGTGTGTTCCCCGGCATCTGCCCGAACCTGAACACTGACCATTCTTCGCTGATCCAGCTGTACCGCAGCGCCCGGGCGTTGCCTGGGGTAAAGAAGATCCTGATTGCCTCCGGCCTGCGTTACGACCTGGCGGTCGAGTCGCCGGAATACGTCAAGGAACTGGTGACCCACCACGTCGGCGGTTACCTGAAGATCGCTCCGGAGCACACCGAGGAAGGCCCGCTCAACCAGATGATGAAGCCGGGCATCGGCAGCTATGACAAATTCAAGCGGATGTTCGAGAAGTACACCAAGGAAGCCGGGAAAGAGCAGTACCTGATTCCGTACTTCATCGCCGCCCACCCGGGCACCACCGACGAAGACATGATGAACCTGGCGCTGTGGCTCAAGGGCAACGGCTTCCGGGCCGACCAGGTGCAAGCGTTCTATCCGTCACCGATGGCCACGGCCACGGCGATGTACCACTCGGGCAAGAACCCGCTGCGCAAGGTCACCTACAAGAGCGACGCGGTGACCATCGTAAAGAGCGAGGAGCAGCGCCGCCTGCACAAGGCCTTCCTGCGTTATCACGACCCCAAGGGTTGGCCGATGCTGCGCGAAGCGCTGACCCGCATGGGCCGCGCCGACCTGATCGGGCCGGGCAAGAACCAATTGATTCCGTTGCACCAGCCGGCCACCGACAGCTACCAGAGCGCCCGTCGCAAGAACTCGACGCCAGCCGGCAGCCACAAGGTAGGCAAGGAAACCACCAAGATCCTCACCCAGCACACCGGCCTGCCACCGCGCGCCAGCGACGGCGGCAACCCGTGGGACAAGCGCGAGCAGGCCAAGGCCGCGGCATTCGCCCGCAACCAGCAGGCCGCCAAGGAACGCAAGGACGCCGCCAAGGGCAAGGGACCGAAGCCGGCGCGCAAGCCTGTCGTGCCGCGCTGATCGCCCTGCCACCTCGCAAAACGCCAGCCTAAGTGCTGGCGTTTTGCTTTCTAGCGGCGGTGCTGGCCGTTTGTTATCGTGGCGCCCGCGTAGCCTTTGTGGCGAGGGAGCTTGCTCCCGCTCGGCGGCGCAGACGCTGTGTAGGAGCTATGTAGGAGCTATGTAGGAGCTATGTAGGAGCTGTGTAGGAGCTGTCGAGTGCAACGAGGCTGCGATCTTTCTCCAGACACTTAAATCTCAAGCGAAAGATCAAAAGATCAAAAGATCGCAGCCTTCGGCAGCTCCTACAGGGCATAGCCCAGCGGGAGCAAGGTCCCGTGTGGATAAATTCTCCCCCTCCGATTCTCAAGGACGATTCATATGAGCACTCCGTTACCCGGCATCGGCATGGACAACAGCATCTCCCAGTTGATGGCCCGTCGCCGCATAGAAAGCCAAATCAACCTGCCACGGTTGTTCGCGGCCATTGATGCCGATCCAAGCATCGTCGGCGCCGGTGTGGTGTAGATCGATGCTGAATTCAATGTAGTGACCCTGCGTGAGTTCAAGCCGATCTGCAGCATCAAACCCAAACGGATCATCTTGCGCGAGGCGCAGAAGTACATTGCACCGGCTCAGTTTGCTGATCAGGTAAAGAACAATCCACGTGAGTCTCGTTTGGTGGGGGAGGCTGTCAATACGACGTTGTCCTGCGCCGGCGCCATTTTGGGTTGGATTGTAGTTTTCAGCGGCACGATTGCTGTTCCGTTTACTGCGGGAGCGAGTCTGGTCGTTACCGCCATTGGGGCCACCGCCGCCTCTGCGAGCACGGCGAAGTGCGTGGTTGGAGGTGTGCGTACGTACAACGAACTCAACGATCCATCAGCTAATGATGATATGGACAGTGAGGACTGGTATCGCTACGCAATGCCAGTGTTGGATGCTGCATCGCTGTTGGGGGCTGGGGCGTCTACTTTAACCACGCTCAAACTCCTGCAGGCCAGGAAAGTCTCGACCGGCAAAAGTTGGTATGAGCTTTCAAAAGGTTTGACCCGACAACAACGAAAGGCATTGACCCAAGAGTTGTTAACGCTGAAGGACCCAAGCCTGACGAATAAATTGTTAAAGCTTCGACAACGTTCGGGGACGCTTGCAAAGCGTTTCACGCCTACTCAGATCAACCACGCAACCGTGACCCAGATCCGCGACTCTCTGGGGGCGGCCATCGGTTTAACGGGCAGCAGCTTGTCTGGGAACCTGAAAACAATTGCTGTGGGGCTGTATGAGGAAGTTGAATGATGGACCGCAAGCATTCATTGAACGCGTTCCTTGCTGACTATTTTCCAACCTTCATAGGCGCCTTTTTTCTAGCCTGTTTTGCGGTTTCCGCTTCGATTTCATTGGCCTCAAGTACTTATTTTCGAGGCGATCCTGAGCGGGCTAAATATTCTTTTCTGATTGCACTGGTGCTATCTCTGCTCTTGGCGTTGAGTCATTTCTTCATGATCAGAGGACGGTCGTGGGGTGTTCGGGCCATCGTTGTGTTCTATCTCGTTTGCCTCTTCATTGTCCTTCCCACCTACGGCTATAGACCATATCCCGTTGCCTACGTGACTGGGTTGTTGTTCCCGTTGCTGGGGTTGCTATTGCTCAATAGCAAACGCCATCGAGAGATGCGTCAAAAACTGTTGGAGTTACGCAATGAGCGTATGGCGACAAGATCTGCCACCCGGCAGCGGAAAAAAATGAAAGGACGCTAGATGAAAAGCCATCCGAATTTCATCGATTTCATGAGGCGCTACTTTCCAACCTTCATCGCAGCGATCTTCGTGGCGAAGATATCGTTTTTGTTTGCCCTCTTTGCTCTGCTCGACAGTTTCCTTGCAGGCGTTCCGTTGGCGAGCCAAACAAAGTTTTCCGCCATAGGTATCGCTATTTGCACAATGGTCCTGGTCCATAGCAATTTCATGGTCATCCGTGGCAAGCCCGGCTGGATCTGGCTGTTTGTCGGATTGTTCGTAGTTTGTCTGCTGTGTGTATTACCGACTATTGGCTATCGTCCTAATCGAATCGCCTATGCGGCAGGTCTGTTTTTTCCACTAATAGGATTACTACTGCTCAACAGCAAACGCCACCGCGAGATGCGCAGCAAGCTCGTCGAAATCCGCCACCAGCGCGAACGCATCCTCCAGTCCGCAAAGACGTCGCGACCGCGTCGCTGAGTCGGTGTCGTCAGGGCAGAAATCTGAGCTGGCGTAGATACTTCAGGGCACGGCACAATAAAAAATCAACTCTCCAATTCTTCAAGGACGATTCGTATGAGCAGCGCCGCAACAAGCATCGGCATGGACCTGAGCTTTTCCCAGTTCATGGCCCGCAAACGCATCGAAAGCCAAGTCAACCTGCCGCGTCTGTTCGCTGCCATCGATGCCGATCCCAACATCGCCGGTGCGGGCGTGGTGTACATCGATTCCGAGTACAACGTGGTGACGCTGCGCGAATTCAAGCCGATTTGCAGCATCGCGCCCAAGCGAGTCATCTTGCGCGAGGCGAAGAAATACATCGCCCCACAGCAATTCATTGACCAGGTAAAAAGTAGTCCGCGTGAGTCAAAGCTCGGGACTGAGTCGATGAATGCCGGTTTGTCCTGTGTCGCCGCGGTCATCGGTTGGGTGGTGGTATTCAGTGGGAGCGTCGCTGTGCCCTTTACGGCCGGAGCCAGTGCCTTTGTCGTCGCCTTGGGCGCCGCTGCCGCGACGGCCAGTACCGCGCAGTGCTTTATTGGGGGGATGCGGGTGGCGAATGAGCTGACCAATCCTACTGGCAACGATGAAATGAACGACGCCGATTGGTACAACATTGTAAGCCCCATTCTTGACGGTGTTTCCCTTGTGGGCGTCGGTGGCTCGGCTCTCACGACTGTTCGGCTGCTGAAGGCCAGCAAAGCAGCGGGCACCGGGAAGAGCTGGTATCAGTTGCTCAAGGGCCTGAGTCGTCAGGAGCGCAGCAAACTGACCAAGGAATTGTTGACCCTGAAAGATCCGAGTCTTACCGCGAAGTTGCTTAAACTGCAGCAACGAGCGGGCGCCTTGCCCAAGCGTTATTCTTCCGCTGAAATCAGGCATGCCACGCTGACTCAGATAAAGGATTCTCTCGGTGGTGCTTTGGGGGTCATTGGCAGTTATACCGGCGATGGCGCCGTGAAGACTGTTGCCGTCGGGCTGTATGAGGAGTTCACCGAATGATTGGCGGCGGATCAATGAAGCGGTTCCTCGCCCATTATTTTCCGGTGTTCATGGGTACGATCTTTCTGGGCTGCTTTTCCGGGTCTGCGCTGCTCGTTTTGTCCGCAGGCACTTATTGGCGAGCCTTGGAGCCTTCCGTCAGGAGCAACTATGTTGGACTCGGCACCTTGGCTCTGGTGAGTGTCCTGGTCCTGGGCAATCTCATGATCGCACGCGGACGCGCCTGGGCGATCGGGTGGGTGGCGGGTTATTTCCTCGCCTGTCTGGCGGCGGTGCTGCCGACGTTCGCTTATGGGCCGCATCAAGGTGTGTACGTGTTTGCGGTGCTGTTGCCGCTGCTGGGACTCCTGCTGCTCAATAGCAAACGCCACCGTGAGATGCGCAGCAAGCTCATCGAAATCCGCCACCAACGCGAACGCATCCTCCAGTCTGCCAAGGCATCACGCTCGCGTCGCTGAGTCGATTCGCGCTGCCCGCGCCGCATTTATGTGCATTGCTTTGCAGATGAATTCGGGCCGCGCGCGTTTTTAGTGCTCTACTGCCTTGAGTAGACGAAGAAAGTGTCCGGCCTGCCTGCATGGCATAAGTCTTGCGCCGCTTTCGATAACGCCCAGGCTCGCAGGAGGCACGTCGTGTCGATCCATGTCGCATTGCATCACGTCACGCATTACCGCTACGACCGCGCCGTCGAACTCGGCCCGCAGATCGTTCGCCTGCGCCCGGCGGCCCACAGCCGCACGCGGATTCTTTCCTATTCGCTGAAGGTTTCGCCCGAGCAGCATTTCATCAACTGGCAGCAGGACCCTCAGGGCAACTACTTGGCGCGGCTGGTGTTTCCCGAGAAAACCCGGGAGCTGCGCATCGAAGTCGATCTGCTGGCGGAAATGGCGGTGTTCAATCCGTTCGACTTCTTCCTTGAGCCCTACGCCGAAAAGATCCCGTTCGCCTACGCGGCCGACGAGCGCAAGGAGCTGGCGCCTTACCTGGAAACCCTGCCGTTGACGCCGAAGTTCCAGGCCTATCTGGACGGTATCGACCGCACGCCATTGCCGGCGGTGGATTTTCTGGTGGCGCTCAACCAGCGCCTGAGCGAAGACATCAACTACCTGATTCGCATGGAGCCGGGCGTGCAGACCCCGGAGCACACCCTTGAGCATGCGTCCGGTTCCTGTCGCGACTCGGCCTGGCTGTTGGTGCAGCTGTTGCGCAACCTTGGTTTGGCCGCGCGTTTCGTTTCCGGTTACCTGATTCAGTTGACCGCCGATGTGAAAAGCCTCGATGGCCCGTCCGGCACCGACGTGGACTTCACTGACTTGCATGCCTGGTGCGAGGTCTACTTGCCCGGTGCCGGCTGGATCGGCCTGGATGCGACGTCCGGGTTGTTCGCCGGTGAAGGCCACATCCCGTTGGCCTGTAGTCCCGATCCGTCCTCGGCGGCACCGATCAGTGGTTTGGTGGAGCCTTGCGAGTGTGAGTTCAGCCACGAAATGTCCGTCGAGCGGGTCTGGGAAGCGCCGCGGGTGACCAAGCCTTACACCGACGCACAGTGGCTGGCGATCCAGGCACTGGGACGGCAGATCGATGCCGACCTGCTGGAGGGCGACGTTCGCCTGACCATGGGCGGCGAGCCGACCTTTGTCTCCATCGATGACCCGGACGGTGCCGAGTGGAATACCGCGGCACTCGGGCCGGACAAACGCCGGCTCTCCGCCGAGCTGTTCCAGCGCATGCGCAAGCACTATGCGCCCCAGGGACTGGTGCATTTCGGCCAGGGCAAGTGGTACCCCGGCGAGCAATTGCCGCGCTGGTCGCTCAACTGCTATTGGCGGCGCGACGGGGTGCCGATCTGGCACAACAGCGCGTTGATCGCCGATGAGCAGGAGGACTACGGCGCCGATGGCGAACTGGCTGGACGCTTCCTGGCGAGCGTCGCCGAGCGTTTGAAAATTCCGGCGCGGTTCGTGTTTCCGGCCTACGAAGACAACTTCTATTACCTCTGGCGCGAAGGCGCATTGCCTTCGAATGTCACGGCCCAGGACCCACGCCTGGAAGACGCCCTGGAGCGCGCGCGGCTGCGCAAGGTCTTCAGCCAGGGCCTGGACAAGGTCATCGGCCAGGTCCTGCCGCTGGCCCGCACCGCCAAGGGCGATCAATGGCAAAGCGGTCGCTGGTACCTGCGCGATAACCACTGCCGCCTGGTACCGGGGGATTCGCCCCTGGGCTATCGCTTGCCACTGGCGTCCCAGCCGTGGGTGACGGCAGCCGAGTACCCGTTCATCCACCCCACCGACCCGAACCAGGACTTGCCCGAGTTGCCCGGTACCGAGCAACTGGCGCGTCACGGCGAGCCGGCGGCCGAACAGGAGCGTGTCCCGGAGATCGATAAATCCGCCGACTGGCTGACCCGCACCGCCTTCTGTGCCGAGGCCCGTGAAGGTCGGCTGTATCTGTTCATGCCGCCACTGGAGCGGGTCGAGGATTACCTGGAACTGGTCAGTGCTATCGAGGCGACGGCTGAGGAGTTGCACTGCCCGGTGCTGTTGGAAGGCTACGAACCGCCGAGCGACCCGCGCCTGGGCAATTTCCGCATCACCCCCGACCCGGGTGTGATCGAGGTCAACGTGCAACCCTCGGCGACTTGGGATGAGTTGGTCGAGCGCACCGAGTTTCTTTACGAAGAAGCGCGTCAGACCCGGCTGACCACCGAGAAATTCATGATCGACGGCCGGCACACTGGCACCGGCGGCGGTAACCATTTCGTACTGGGTGGCGCGACACCGGCCGACTCACCGTTTCTGCGGCGTCCCGACCTGCTGCGTAGCCTGATCAGTTACTGGCATAACCACCCGTCGTTGTCCTACCTGTTTTCCGGATTGTTCATCGGCCCGACCTCCCAGGCGCCTCGCGTGGACGAGGCGCGCAACGACGCGTTGTACGAACTGGAAATCGCTTTCGCGCAAATGCCGCAGCCCGGCGAGCAATGCCCGCCGTGGTTGGTCGATCGCCTGCTGCGTAACCTGTTGATCGACGTGACCGGCAATACCCACCGCGCCGAATTCTGCATCGACAAGCTCTATTCACCAGACGGCGCCACCGGGCGTCTCGGCCTGTTGGAGTTGCGTGCCTTCGAGATGCCACCTCACGCCCGCATGAGCCTGGCCCAGCAGTTACTGCTGCGGGCGCTGGTGGCGCGGTTCTGGCGCGAGCCTTATGCGCCGGCGAAACTGGCGCGCTGGGGCACCGAGCTGCATGACCGTTTCCTGTTGCCGCACTTTATCGAGCAGGATTTTGCCGACGTCATCCATGAACTGAACGCTGCCGGTTACCCGCTGCGGGCCGAGTGGTTTGCCGCGCACTTGGAGTTCCGCTTCCCCAAGGTGGGCGATTACGCGGTCAGCGGCATCGAACTGCAATTGCGCCAAGCCCTTGAGCCTTGGCATGTGCTGGGGGAGGAGGGCGCGGTGGGCGGCACCGTGCGTTATGTGGATTCGTCCCTGGAGCGCTTGCAGGTCAAGCTCAGCGGCCTGGCGCCACAACGCTACCTGCTGACCTGCAATGGCGTGCCGGTGCCGTTGCAACCCACCGGTCGGGTCGGCGAGTTCGTCGCCGGGGTGCGTTTCCGCGCCTGGCAACCGGCCAACTGCCTGCAACCGACTATCCCGGTGCATGCGCCGCTGGTCTTCGATTTGCTCGACACCTGGATGCAACGCTCCGTGGGCGGCTGCCAGTATCACGTGGCCCATCCGGGCGGGCGCAACTATGACAGCCTGCCGGTGAATGCCAACGAGGCCGAGAGCCGGCGGATGGCGCGTTTCTTCCGTCTCGGACACACGCCTGGGAAACTGCCGATACCCAGCCTGGCAGTGGATGAAGAGTTTCCACTCACGCTCGATCTGCGACGCTTTCCAGGGGCCTCAACGTAGGCGCTATGAGCTGTGTAGGGGCTATGTGAGCTGTGTAGGAGCTGTCGAGTGAAACGAGGCTGCGATCTTTCCCCTGCCAATTGAGTCTGGAGTGAAAGATGAAAGATCAAGATCAAGATCAAAAGATCGCAGCCTCGTTTCACTCGACAGCTCCTACAGGGCACGCCCCAGCGTCTGGTCACACGCTTGCACCTATCCGGGCGTCATGCGCTTGCGCTAGTCTCACCTTTCATTGCCGTCTGCCGAGCTTTCCATGCCTGACCTGCTTGACCGTTACCCGCTGACAACGGGCACCTATCATGAGCTGCTGGACGACAGCGGTGCCGTGCGCACGCATTGGCGGCGGCTGTTCGACCAGTTGCAGCGCAGCACGCGGGCCCAGTTGCTCCAGCGCCAGGCCCTGCTGGCTCGGCAGATCCAGGAAAACGGTGTCACCTATAACGTCTACGCCGATCCGAAGGGCGCGGACCGGCCGTGGGAGCTGGACCTGCTGCCCCATGTGATCGACCCGCAGGAGTGGAAACACCTGTCGGCCGGGATCGCCCAGCGTGCGCGGCTGCTCAATGCGGTTCTGGCCGACCTGTATGGGCCACAGCGGCTGATCAGCGAGGGGCTGCTGCCGGCAGAGCTGGTATTCGGGCACAACAATTTCCTTTGGCCCTGCCAGGGCATCGCGCCGCCGGATGGCAGTTTCCTGCATTTGTATGCGGTAGATCTGGCGCGCACGCCCGATGGCCGTTGGTGGGTCACGGCGGATCGGACCCAGGCGCCTTCGGGGGCCGGTTATGCGCTGGAAAATCGCATGATCGTTTCCCGTGCGTTCCCCGAGTTGTATCGCGACCTGAGGGTGCGACACCTGTCCGGGTTCTTCCGCACCTTGCAGGAAACCCTGGCACGACAGGCGCCCAGCGATGGTGAGTCGCCACTGGTGGTGCTGTTGACGCCGGGGCGGTTCAACGAAAGTTATTTCGAGCATCTTTATCTGGCACGCCAGCTGGGCTATCCGTTGGTAGAGGGGGGCGACCTGACCGTGCGGGACGCCACGGTCTACCTCAAGACCCTCAGCGGCCTGCGCCGGGTCCACGCCATCATGCGCCGGCTCGACGACGATTTCTGCGACCCCCTGGAGCTGCGCACCGATTCAGCCCTCGGCGTGCCGGGACTGCTGGAGGCGGTGCGCCAGGGCCGGGTGCTGGTGGCCAATGCCCTGGGCAGCGGTGTGCTGGAGTCGCCGGGCCTGTTGGGGTTCCTGCCGAAGATCAACCAGTATCTGTTCGGTGAGGAACTGATACTGCCGTCCATCGCCACCTGGTGGTGCGGTGAGCCGCCGGTGCTGGCCCAGGCCCTGGAAAAACTGCCGCAGCTGTTGATCAAGCCGGCGTTTCCTTCCCAAAGCTTCACCCCGGTATTTGGCCGTGACCTGAACGAGGAGCAGCGCGGCCAATTGGCGGCGCGCATGCAGGCCCGGCCCTATGCCTATGTCGCCCAGGAGTTGGCGCAACTGTCCCAGGCCCCGGTCTGGCAGGCCGAAGACGGCCACATCCAGCCACGGGCGATTGGCATGCGTGTGTATGCCGTGTCCGGCAAGGATGATTATCGGGTGCTGTCGGGTGGCCTGACCCGCGTGGCCGCCGAGGCCGACGCCGAAGTGGTGTCGATGCAGCGCGGTGGCGCCAGCAAGGACACTTGGGTGTTGAGCGAGCAGGCGCCCGGCGGTGAACAATGGACGGCCCAGCGAACGGTAGGTGTCCACGACCTGGTTCGACGCGATCCGTACTTGCCTTCGCGGGTGGTGGAAAACCTGTTCTGGTTCGGCCGTTATTGCGAACGTTGCGACGACAGCGCACGGCTGCTGCGGATCATGCTGGGGCGTTATGTCGATGGCGATGACCCACAGGCCCTGCAATCGGCGGTGTCCCTGGGCGAAAGCCTGATGCTGCTGCCTGAAGAGGGCGAGCTGCACGAGCGTTTGCTGGCGGCGCTGTTGGGGGACGACTGGTCGTTCAGCCTGCGCTCCAACCTGCAGCGCTTGCAGTGGGCGGCCTCGCAGGTTCGCGGCAAGCTGTCCCGGGAGAACTGGCAGGCGCTGGTGGAGTTGCAGCGCGAAGCGATGGAGCTGGAAACCGAGGAGCCGGATTTTGGTGAGTTGCTGGATTTCCTCAATCGGCTGGTGATGTCCCTGGCGGCATTGTCCGGCTTTGCTCTGGACGACATGACCCGTGACGAGGGCTGGCGCTTCTTGATGATTGGCCGGCGCCTGGAACGCTTGCAGTTCCTCAGCAGCAGCCTGGCGGCGTTTTTGCGCAGCGATGCAGTGTTCGACCAGGCTGGGCTGGAGTGGTTGCTGGAACTGGGCAACAGCAGCATCACCTACCGTTCGCGCTACCTGGCGGTGGCGCAACTGATCCCGGTGCTGGACCTGCTGCTACTGGATGAACAGAACCCCCACGCGGTGCTCTTCCAGTTGAAGCTGGTGAACCGCACCCTCAAGCGCTTGAACGATGATTTTGCCGCACCCAGGGAAACGGCATTGCCTGACTTGGTCGCACGTCTGTCGCGCTTTGACCTGCGCTGCCTGGAAAACCCATTGTTCGGTGAAGCCAGCCTGCGCGCAGCACTCGATGGGCTGGCCGACCTGTTGCAGGAAGTGGCCGATGTCGGTGGCCAGGTATCCGATCGCCTGGCCTTGCGCCATTTCGCCCACGTCGATGACGTCAGCCAACGCACGGTGTCTGTCTGATGAACGCCCGTTACCAGATCCTCCACGACACCCATTACCACTATGACAGTCCGGTGTCCCTGGCCCAGCAGCTTGCCCATCTGTGGCCACGCGCCTGTGACTGGCAGCGTTGCACCGAACAGCAGTTGCTGATCAGCCCGGAGCCGACGACCCGTCGCGATGAACGGGATGTGTTCGGCAACCCGCTGACCCGCCTGGCTTTCGAACGGCCCCATGACGAGCTGCTGGTCAATGCCCGCTTGAGCGTCGAGGTACTGGCCCGCCCCGCGCTGGACTTCAACCTGTCCCCGGCCTGGGAGTCGACCTGTCGCGCGCTGACCTATAGCAGCCGACCGCTCGCGGCACCGCTGCTGGACGCGTGCCGCTACCGTTTCGAGTCACCCTATGTGCACCTCAAGCGCAGCTTCGTCGAGTTTTCCGAAAGCTGCTTCCCGCCGGGGCGTCCGTTGATGATCGGCGTGCGGGCGCTGATGGAGAAGATTTTCGAGGAGTTCACCTTCGATGCCGAAGCGACCCAGGTGGCCACACCGCTGGTGGAGGTGTTGGAGCGGCGGCGGGGCGTGTGCCAGGACTTTGCCCACCTGATGCTGGCCTGCGTGCGTTCTCGCGGGCTGGCGGCGCGTTACGTCAGTGGCTACCTGCTGACCCAGCCACCGCCCGGCCAACCTCGGCTGATTGGCGCCGATGCATCCCATGCCTGGGTCTCGGTGTATTGCCCGGTATTGGGGTGGGTGGACTTCGACCCGACCAACAACGTCCAGCCGGCCCTGGAACACATCACCCTGGCCTGGGGTCGCGATTTTTCCGATGTGTCGCCGTTGCGGGGGGTGATCCTGGGGGGCGGCAATCATGACCCCGAGGTGCGGGTGACGGTGATGCCGCTGGAATCGTAAGGAGATCACCTTGTGCGAGCGGGCTTGCTCGCGAAAACGGACCATCATTCAACATGGATGTCGACTGAACCACCGCTTTCGCGAGCAAGCCCGCTCCCACAGGGTATGTACTGAATGGATGAGGAAGGTGCATCCCGGCAAGCACGTCTTGATTTACACGTACCGCTGCCAGTTGCCGGGCGGTTTCAAAGCGCTGGAATTGTGAGGGCCGGCAGTGGAGCTGCCGGCCCTGGACACAGAATCGGGGGGCCGGATCGGATCATCGGGCCCTGGGGGTATCAGGCGTCGGGCGCCTGATCTTTCGGTGCATCAACATCATCTTCTGCTGCCACTTCGCCTTCAGTATCCGGGGTCAGTGCAGCTTCTTCTTCAGCTGTGGCTTTCTTGCGCTGCAGCTTTTCCTCTTTCTTCTGCTCCTTGGCCAAGTCTCTCTGACGTTTGGCGAAGGAATAATTGGGTTTGGCCATGGGCGATCCTCTGGGGTCGAAGGTGAGGTTGAGCGGCGCATATTCTGCCCTGTATCGGGGCCGAGCCGTTAGCTGGGTTTTTGTTCGGCCCACTTTGGCTGCACTGACGGTTGCCATTCGTCCAGCGCATCGAGCAGGTTCTGCGCTGATTCGCTCACTTGCAGCATGTCACGATGGGGCGCGCGGACGAAGCCTTCGCCGACGATATGATCGAGAAAACCGGTGAGCTTGCTGTAGAAACCGTTCACTTCCAGCAGCCCCAGCGGTTTGCCGTGGTAGCCGAGTTGGCCCCAGGTCCAGACTTCGAACAACTCCTCCAGCGTGCCGAGGCCGCCGGGCAGGGCGATGAAGGCGTCACTCAGTTCGGCCATGCGTGCCTTGCGCGCGTGCATGCCGTCCACCACTTCCAGGCGAGTCAGGCCGCTGTGGCCGATTTCCTTGTCCTTGAGGCTTTGCGGGATGATGCCGATGACCTCGCCGCCGGCCGCCAGGGCTGCGTCGGCGACGATCCCCATCAGGCCGACGGCACCGCCGCCGTAGACCAGGGTCAATTTTCGTTCCGCCAATGCCCGGCCCAGGGCCTGGGCCGCTTCACGATACGCTGGGTCGGTGCCAGTGCTGGCGCCGCAAAATACACAAACAGACGCGATGGACATGCTTTACTCCATGATCAGTAACCGACCCAGAGTAAAGCCTGGCCTGTGTAGCGCAAAGCGATTAAACCTCGCGACGGGGTTTTTCGTAGGTGCCACTGGCGCCGCAGGCGTAGGCGGCGAGCAAGCTGCATAACAGGCTGTTGATGTTCATGATGGCGCTCCCGAGAGGTGATGAGGCCGATCATAGAGCGGCGTCATCCCTCTGGCTGGTTGATTGTGTCCATCAGGCTGATAGCCTTAAGTTGTATACAATCTTTGATTCAGGTCATAGGAACTTGTCTGAAATTCAGGCAGTCTTCCCCTTTGACGGATTTTTGTTAACCATGCCTTGGAGATTCACGATGTTTGCCAAACTTGTTGCAGTATCCCTGTTGACGCTGGCCAGCAGCCAACTGATGGCAGCGGAGTGCAAGACCACCATCGACTCGACCGACCAGATGTCCTTCAACACCAAGGCCATCGAGATTGACAAGAGCTGCAAGACGTTCACCGTTGAACTGACGCATTCGGGCAGCTTGCCGAAAAACGTCATGGGCCATAACTGGGTGCTGAGCAAAGAGGCTGACATGCAGCCGATCGCCACCGATGGCCTGGGCGCTGGCATTGACAAGAATTACCTCAAGGAAGGTGATGAGCGCATCATCGCCCACACCAAGATCATTGGTGCCGGGGAAAAAGACTCGGTGACCTTCGACGTGTCTAAACTGGATGCCGCTGAAAAATACGGCTTCTTCTGTTCGTTCCCGGGCCACATCTCGATGATGAAAGGCACCGTTACCCTGAAATAATCACTTCAGGTACAAAAAAGCGGCGCTTCTTTCAGAAATGGGGAAGCGCCGTTTTTTTGGGTTTTTTTTAGAAGCTCGATGTTTAGTTGCTTTGGTGTGTATATCCGTTACCTAAATAACGGATATACACACCAACCCACGCCCCTCAGCCATCGCGAGCAAGCTCGCTCCCACAGGGATTACCCGTTACGGGGCGTACGGCATCACCCGCTTGTGCTCAGTCTTGCGATAGGTCTCGCAAATGATCCTGAACGCCTCGTCCCGCACCGGCTCGCCGTGCAGGAACGCATCGATCTCGGCGTAGGTCACGCCGTGGGAGGCTTCGTCCGGCTTGCCTGGCGACAGGTCTTCAAGATCGGCGGTGGGGACTTTTTCCACCAGAGACTCCGGCGCACCAAAGTCACGGGCAATGGCCCGGACCTGGTTTTTGACCAAGCCACTGAGCGGGGCCAGGTCGCAGGCGCCATCACCGAACTTGGTGAAGAAACCCATCACCGCTTCGGCGGCATGATCGGTGCCGATCACCAGGCCGTGCTCGGTGCCCGCGATGGTGTATTGCGCCACCATGCGCATCCGCGCCTTGGTATTGCCCAGCACGAAATCCCGCGAAACCGCTGCCTTGCCTTCGAACGCCGCGACTTGTTCGGCCAGGGCCTTGACCGCCGGACCGATGTTGACGGTATGGCGCTCGTCCGGGTCGATGAAGTCCACGCAGGCTTGGGCTTCATGCTCGTCGAACTGGGTTTCGTACGGCAGGCGCACGGCGATGAACTTGTAGGCGACGTTACCGGTTTTCTCCCGCAGTTCGCGCATGGCACGTTGGGCCAGCAGCCCGGCGGTTAACGAGTCAACGCCACCGCTGATGCCCAGCACGAGGGACTTGAGCCCGGAGTTGACCAGGCAATCCTGAATAAAACTCACCCGACGGGCGATTTCGGCCTTGAGGGCGGCGTCATCGGCGAACGGCGGCTGGACCTTGAGCTGTTCAGCAATCTCACGCTGTACGGCTTGCATGAATTCACTCCTTGCTTGATGTATCTGAAAGGGCGGCAGGTACTTGGAAAACGTGTCGCATGTAGGCGACGAAATTCGGGTCTTTGCAGTGGGTCTTGCCGGGCTCGTCTGAAATCTTGGCCACGGGTTGCCCGTCACAGCTGATCATTTTAAGCACGATGCTCATCGGCTCTACACCTGGAATGTCACACGTCAGGTTGGTGCCAATACCGAAGCTGACATTAATGCGACCACGCAATGCCCGAAAAATCTCCAGGCATTTGGGCAATGTCAGGCTATCGGAGAACACCAGGGTCTTGCTCATGGGGTCGATGCCGAGCTTGTGGTAGTGGGCAATGGCTTTTTCGGCCCAGATCACCGGATCGCCCGAGTCATGGCGCAAGCCGTCGAACAGCTTGGCGAAGAACAGATCGAAATCCTTGAGGAAGGCGTCCATGGTGATGCAATCGGTCAGGGCGATCCCCAGCAGGCCTCGGTACTCGCGCACCCAGCAATCGAGGGCGGCGATCTGGCTGTCGATCAGCCGCGGGCCCAATTGCTGGTGGGCCATGATCCACTCATGGGCCATGGTACCCAGGGGCTTCATGTCCAATTCCCGGGACAGGTGCACGTTACTGGTGCCGACGAAACGCCCGGGGAAGTCGTGCTTGAGCACGTTGACCACTTCTTCCTGGACGCGGAAGGAAAAACGACGGCGGGTGCCGAAGTCCGCGACTTGCAGTTCGGACAGTTCCTCGGCACTGGCGTTGGCGCTCAGCCAGTCGAACTTGCGATAAAGCTGTTCCCGCGCCTGTTCCAGGACGACTTCACGATAGCGATAACGATTGCGCACCTCGCTGACAATGGCCAGCAGCGGCACTTCGAACAGGATGACGTGCAACCACGGCCCGCGCAGGCGGATGAACAACTCGCCGTTTTCGATACCGGTGTGCACGTAACGCAGGTTGAAGCGAAACAGGCCCAGGAAACGCAGGAAGTCCGGCTTCAGAAAGCTGATGCGCTCCAGGAAACCCAACTGGTCGGCGCTCAGGCTCAACTCGGCCAGACGCTCGATCTGAAAGCGGATCTCCGCCAGGTACGGGCGCAGGTCTTCGCTGTTGCGGCAGCGAAACTCCCATTCGACTTCGACGTTGGGGTAGTTGTGCAACACCGCCTGCATCATCGTCAGTTTGTAGAAGTCGGTGTCGAGCAGGTTCTGCACGATACGATCGGCAAACACACTCTCGCTCATAACGGGAATCTCCAGGCAAGCCGCTGCGGTGGGCAGCGGGGTGCAGCGGTTTGTAGTGAAAGGGCTAGTGGCGCATATCACTCATGATGATTGCCAGTTTTTTTTGGCCACTGGGTCTTTTTCGGCAAAGTAGAGCTGTTTGTGGCGAGGGAATTTATCGAAACGTCGCCCCGCCCCGCTGTGGGAGCAAGGCTTGCCCGCGATACAGGCGACTCGGTTTCCGGGAGGCCGTGGCGCGCTCTTCGCGGGCAAGCCTTGCTCCCACAGGTTCGCGTCGGGTTATGCCGGTATATCCGGGTTGTCGATCTGCTCCAGCATCCACTCCACAAAAAGCCGCACCTTGGGCACTTCCGCCGAATGTTCCGGATAGGCCAGGTAATAGGCGTTGGTGCTGGGCATCGCGTGCGGCCAGGGGATGACCAGTTTGCCGTCGGCCAGTTCTTCTTCCACCAGAAACCGCGGCAGCAGGGCGACACCGCAGCCGACCTGGGCGGCGCGAATGCACATGTAGAAGGTTTCGAAGCGCGGCCCGTGGTAGCTGTGTTCGGTGTGGTAGCCCTGGTGGTCGAACCAGTCGTGCCAGGCCTGGGGCCGCGAGGCGTTTTGCAGCAGCACCAGTTCGGCCAGTTGGGTCGGGTCGGTGAAGGGCTGGTCAGGCAGGCTGCCGGGCGCGCAAACCGGTACCAGTTCTTCGCCAAACAGCTTCAGGGATTCGGTACCAGGTCGCGAGCCTTGGCCGAAATAGAACGCCAGGTCGCTGCGCCCTTGCAGCAAGTCGTCAGCCTCCTGCTCGCTGCACAGGTCCAGGTGAATTTTCGGGTGCCGCAATCGCCAGCCCTTCAAGCGTGGGACCAGCCAGCGAGCGCCGAAGGTCGGAGGCGTGGAAACGCGCAGGACTTCGGTGTCGCCGCCGTAGGAGCGCAGGTAATGGGTAGACATCTCCACCTGCGTGAGGATTTTTCGCACTTCCCCCAGGTACAAATCACCGGCTGGCGTCAGTTGCAGGCGTCGACGTACGCGCCGGAACAGCAAGTGCTGCAGCAACTCTTCCAATTGCGCGACTTGTTTGCTGACGGCGCTCTGGGTCAGGTTCAGCTCTTCGGCGGCACGGGTGAAGCTCAGGTGGCGGGTCACCGCTTCGAAGCATTGCAGCGCCGTGATCGACGGCAAATAGCGTTTATTGAGCATGATGAGGCCTTATTTCTTGTGGCTCTGCTTATCCGGTCATGGCCAGCATGAATAAACGGAATGATATCTCGCTTAAAGGTCGTTTGTTGGCAAGTCTCGGGCCAGCTACAACTACAGGTCTGATCAGCCGTATTTGTCCGGCTGCCAATCCTTCGTCTTTCGTGTGAGGAAATTTTCCATGGTTGCTGCATTGCTTGATCGTCTGGGTGTCGACTCGGCCCTGTACCAGAACGGCACACAACCGGTGCATTCGCCCATAGATGGCAGCCGTATCGGCGCTGTGAACTGGGAAGGCGCGGCTGAAGTCGAGCAGCAGGTCAGCCGTGCCGAACACGCCTTCGACCTGTGGCGCCAGGTGCCGGCCCCGCGTCGCGGCGAGCTGGTGCGTCAATTTGGCGACCTGTTGCGTGAATACAAGGCCGACCTCGGCGAGTTGGTGTCGTGGGAAGCCGGCAAGATCACCCAGGAAGGCCTGGGTGAAGTGCAAGAGATGATCGATATCTGCGACTTCGCCGTCGGCCTGTCCCGTCAACTGTATGGCCTGACCATCGCCTCCGAGCGTCCGGGCCACCACATGCGTGAATCCTGGCATCCGCTGGGCGTGGTCGGGGTGATCAGTGCCTTCAACTTCCCGGTGGCGGTCTGGGCCTGGAACACCACGCTGGCCCTGGTGTGCGGCAACGCAGTGATCTGGAAACCGTCGGAAAAGACCCCGCTCACCGCCCTGGCGTGCCAGGCGCTGTTCGAGCGCGTGCTGAAGAATTTCAGCGACGCTCCCCCGTACCTGAGCCAGGTGATCATCGGCGGTCGCGATGCCGGTGAAGCGCTGGTGGATGACCCGCGCGTGGCCTTGATCAGCGCCACGGGCAGCACCCGCATGGGCCGCGAAGTGGCACCGAAAGTCGCCGCGCGTTTCGCCCGCAGCATCCTGGAACTGGGCGGCAACAACGCCATGATCCTGGCGCCGAGCGCCGACCTGGACATGGCCGTGCGCGCCATCCTGTTCAGCGCCGTCGGCACCGCCGGCCAGCGTTGCACCACCCTGCGCCGGCTGATTGCCCACGAATCGGTGAAGGAAGAAATCGTCACCCGCCTCAAGGCCGCCTATTCGAAAGTGCGTATCGGCCATCCGCTGGAAGGCAACCTGGTCGGGCCGCTGATCGACAAACATAGCTTCGACAACATGCAGGATGCGCTGGAGCAGGCCTTGAGCGAAGGCGGGCGAGTCTTTGGTGGCCAGCGCCAGCTTGAAGACCAGTTCCCGAATGCTTATTACGTCTCGCCGGCCATCGTCGAGATGCCCGAACAGAGCGACGTGGTGCGCCACGAAACCTTCGCACCGATCCTGTACGTGGTTGGCTACAAGGACTTTGCCGAGGCCTTGGACCTGAACAACTCCGTGCCCCAGGGCCTGTCGTCCTGCATCTTCACCACCGACGTGCGTGAAGCCGAGCAATTCATGTCGGCCGTGGGCAGCGACTGCGGCATCGCCAACGTCAACATTGGCCCGAGCGGCGCGGAGATCGGCGGCGCATTCGGTGGTGAAAAGGAAACCGGCGGCGGTCGCGAATCCGGCTCCGACGCCTGGCGCGGCTACATGCGCCGCCAGACCAACACCGTGAACTACTCGCTGGAGTTGCCGTTGGCGCAGGGGATTACCTTCGACTGAGGACGTTGGGGCCGGATCTTCAATGCGTGGAGATCCTTTGTGGGAGCGAGCTTGCTCGCGATGACGGCGGCACATTCAATAGGAAAGTGACTGTAGGGCCGCTATCGCGAGCAAGCTCGCTCCCACACTAAATAGTGTGATGGTTAGGTTTCATTTCCGGAGTCTGGCAATGCCGTTACGCGAAGAATGTCTGTGGGAAAACCTGACGCCGCAAAGGCCTGAAAACACCGCTCTGGCCGGCGAAGTCAGCGTCGATGTGTGTGTGATTGGCGCCGGCTTCACCGGGCTGTCGGCGGCGGTGCATTTGCTGGAACAGGGCAAGCGCGTTGCCGTGTTGGAGGCTCATCGGGCCGGGCACGGCGGATCGGGGCGTAACGTCGGGTTGGTCAACGCCGGCCTGTGGATCCCGCCGGACGACATCGAGGCCGGGTTCGGCGAGGCGGTGGGCAGCCAGCTCAACCGCATGCTGGGGGCTGCGCCGGCGCTGGTGTTCAGCCTCGTCGATAAATACAACATCGATTGCCAACTGCGCCGCGAAGGCACCCTGCACATGGCCCATAACGCCCGGGGCGAGGCCGACCTGCGCAGTCGCGAAGAGCAATGGAAGCGCCGTGGTGCCCCGGTGCAATTGCTCACCGGCCAGGCCTGTGTCGAGGCCACCGGCACGTCGAAAATCGCCGCGGCATTACTCGACCGTCGCGCCGGTACGCTCAACCCGATGGCCTACACCAGCGGATTGGCCAAGGCGGCCACGGACCTGGGTGGCCAACTGTTCGACCATTCACCGGTGACGCGCCTGGAACGCCAGGGCCAGCGCTGGTCGGTGCAGACCGCCCAGGGTTCGGTACTGGCCGAGCAGGTGGTGATCGCCTCCAACGCCTATACCGAGGGCGACTGGACCGAACTGCGGCGCAATTTCTTCCCTGGTTATTACTATCAGGTCGCCTCGGTCCCGCTGACCGACGACGCCGCCCGACGCATTCTGCCGGGCGGGCAGGGCTCGTGGGATACCCGCCAGGTGTTGAGCAGCATCCGCCGGGACAAGGACGGCCGTTTGCTGCTGGGCAGCCTGGGCAACGGCAACCGCAAGCCGACCTGGTTCCTCAAGGCCTGGGCCGACCGGGTGCAGCAGCACTATTTCCCCTACCTCAAGCCAGTGGAATGGGAATGCACCTGGACCGGGCGCATCGCGTTTACGCCCGACCACCTGATGCGCCTGTTCGAACCTGCCCCAGGGTTGGTGGCAGTGACCGGTTACAACGGTCGAGGCGTGACTACCGGCACGGTGGTCGGCAAGGCGTTCGCCGACTACCTGTGCCACGGTGACGCCAAGGCGCTGCCGATCCCCTTCGCACCCATGCAGCCAGTGGCCGGGGTGGGCTTGCGCAGTTGCCTGTATGAAGCCGGTTTTTCGCTGTATCACGCGGGCCAGTGCCTGCGGATTGTCATTTGAGTGTTGAAAATTGTTGCAGGCCCCCGCGTTTTCCGGCGTAGCGTCTAGCCTGTTATGGTGCGGGTTGTAGCAATCGCGCACCGACAGTGTGCAGTTCGGTGACGTGGGTTGTTACACAGTGGTTGCACGCCGTTTCGTGCAATGGTTGCAATGATGGCTCACGGAGGGTTTCACCTATTTAAATAAAAGGTTGCACCTCGTGCGGTTTAGGCGGTTGCACGCCCTATGAAAAAGGGCTCGAAACAGTCGAAATAACAATAAAGCAGCGACTTTTTTCAGAATAAAAAACCGATGGCACGGCCCTTGCTCTGAGCTTTTCAGTGAAATGAAGTCGCAGTGCCAACTAAAAAAAACCTTGGAGCACCACCTCATGTCCCAGACGTTTTACAAGAAAGGTTTCCTGGCCCTAGCAGTGGCAACTGCGTTGGGTGTTTCTGCGTTTGCTCAAGCTGATGTAAAAATTGGTGTGGCTGGGCCGATGACCGGCGCCAACGCTGCATTTGGCGAGCAGTACATGAAGGGTGCCCAAGCGGCAGCCGATGCCATTAACGCGGCGGGTGGCGTCAACGGTGAGAAGATCCTGCTAGTCAAGGGCGATGACGCCTGTGAACCGAAACAGGCTGTTACGGTGGCCAAGGACCTGACCAACCAGAAAGTGGCGGGCGTGGTCGGTCACTTCTGCTCCTCGTCGACCATTCCGGCCTCCGAGATCTACGACGAAGCCGGCATCATTGCAATCACCCCGGGTTCTACCAACCCACAGGTGACCGAGCGCGGCCTGGGCGCCATGTTCCGTATGTGCGGTCGTGACGACCAGCAAGGTATCGTCGCTGGCGACTACATCGTTGACGTGCTCAAAGGTAAAAAAGTCGTTGTGCTGCATGACAAGGACACCTACGGTCAGGGCCTGGCGGATGCGACCAAGGCTCAACTGGCCAAGCGCGGCGTTACGCCAGTGCTGTACGAAGGCCTGACCCGCGGTGAAAAAGACTTCAGCACCATTGTCACCAAGATCCGTGGCGCTGGCGCCGACGTCGTGTACTTCGGTGGTCTGCACCCGGAAGCCGGTCCCCTGGTTCGCCAACTGCGTGAGCAAGGCCTCAAGGACGTCAAGTTCATGTCCGACGACGGTATCGTGACTGACGAGCTGGTCACCACCGCTGGCGGCCCGCAATTTGTCGATGGCGTGCTGATGACCTTCGGTGCCGACCCGCGCCTGCTGCCAGATAGCAAGGCCGTAGTGGATGCGTTCCGCAAAAGTGGCACCGAGCCGGAAGGCTACACCCTGTATGCCTACGCTTCGGTGCAGGCCCTCGCGGCTGCCTTCAATGGCGCCAAGTCCAACGACGGCGAAAAAGCAGCTGAATGGCTGAAGAAAAACCCGGTCAAGACCGTCATGGGCGAGAAGACCTGGGACGCCAAGGGCGACCTGAAAGTCTCCGACTACGTGGTTTACGAGTGGGACAAGGACGGCAAATACCACCAATTGGAAAAACAGAAGTGATATGAGCTGCTGATTTGCCCGGTGCCTCGTGCGCCGGGCAATCCAACAACTCTGTCCATGCAGTACCTGTCTTTTCTCGTAGAGCTGCACTCAACTGTGTTGCGCGGGTGGTTGAACCCTCGGCTCGTCGCATCCAGCTTTTGTGCAGTCTCTCCAATTGCGTGAGATTGCGTTATGGATGGTATTTTCCTGCAGCAACTGGTCAACGGCCTGACCCTCGGGTCGGTCTATGGCCTGATCGCCATCGGCTACACAATGGTCTATGGCATCATCGGCATGATCAACTTCGCCCATGGCGAGGTTTATATGATCTCTGCGTACCTCGCGGCGATCAGTCTGGCTCTGCTGGCATACTTCGGTATTGAATCCTTCCCTCTACTGATGCTTGGCACACTGGTCTTCACCATCGTCGTCACGGCGGTGTATGGCTGGGTCATCGAGCGTGTCGCCTACAAACCCCTGCGTAATTCCACCCGGCTGGCACCGCTGATCAGCGCCATCGGGATTTCGCTGATCCTGCAAAACTATGCACAAATCGCCCAGGGCGCGAAGCAACAAGGCGTTCCAACCTTGCTGACCGGTGCCTGGCGTGTCGAAGTCGGCACAGGATTCGTACAACTGACCTATACCAAGGTCTTCATTCTGGTTGCCGCGTTTGCCGGCATGGCCCTGCTGACCTACGTCATCAAGTACACCAAGCTCGGCCGTATGTGCCGCGCGACCCAGCAAGACCGCAAGATGGCCTCGATCCTGGGGATCAACACCGACCGGGTGATTTCCTACGTGTTCATCATCGGTGCCGCGATGGCGGCCCTGGCTGGTGTGCTGATCACCATGAACTACGGCACGTTCGACTTCTATGCCGGATTCATCATCGGCATCAAGGCGTTCACCGCAGCGGTGCTCGGCGGGATCGGCTCACTGCCTGGTGCGATGCTTGGCGGGATCATTCTCGGAATTTCCGAATCGCTGTTCTCCGGCCTGGTCAACTCGGACTACAAAGACGTCTTCAGCTTCTCGCTGCTCGTTCTCGTTCTGGTCTTTCGGCCTCAAGGTCTGCTCGGCCGTCCTCTTGTGTCGAAGGTGTAAGCGATGTCATCAACCACTAAAAAAAATATTGAACTGAAAAAAAGCCTGGTTGACGCAATTCTCGCCGGCCTTGTCGCCCTGATTGTGTTCGGGCCGATTGTCGGTGTGGTGCTGGACGGCTACAACTTCAACCTGCAGCCTACCCGTGTGGCATGGATTGTCGCCATCGTCATGGCTGGCCGCTTTGCCCTGGGCCTGTTCCTGCAGACGCCCAAGGGGCTGAGAATTCTTGATGGCTTCGAAAGCACCAGCTCCGGGGTTCATGTACTGCCGCCTGATTACAAAACACGGTTGCGCTGGATCATCCCGCTGGTGATTGTCGTCGCCGTGGTATTCCCGTTTTTCTCCAATTCATACCTGCTGGGCGTGGTCATCCTAGGGTTGATCTACGTGCTGCTGGGTCTGGGCTTGAACATTGTGGTAGGCCTGGCTGGCCTGCTCGACCTGGGCTACGTGGCGTTCTACGCCATCGGTGCCTATGGGCTGGCGCTCGGTTATCAGTACCTGGGGCTGGGTTTCTGGACGGTGCTGCCGCTGGCTGCGATCATGGCGGGGCTGGCCGGTTGCATCCTCGGTTTCCCCGTGTTGCGTCTGCACGGTGATTACCTGGCGATCGTGACCCTGGGCTTCGGTGAAATCATCCGCTTGGTCCTCAATAACTGGCTGAGCCTGACCGGTGGCCCGAACGGCATGTCCGCGCCGCTGCCAACCTTCTTCGGTCTGGAATTCAGTAAAAGAGCCAAGGACGGTGGTGTCCCCTTCCATGAGTTTTTCGGCATCGCCTACAACCCGGACGTGAAGTACTACTTCATCTACGCGGTATTGTTCCTCGTCGTACTGGCCGTGTTGTACATCAAGCATCGCCTGACCCGCATGCCGGTCGGTCGCGCATGGGAAGCCTTGCGTGAAGATGAAATCGCCTGCCGCTCGATGGGCCTGAACCATGTCCTGGTCAAGCTCTCGGCATTCACCATCGGCGCCTCGACGGCCGGCCTGGCCGGAGTGTTCTTCGCCACTTACCAAGGCTTCGTCAATCCGACATCGTTCACCTTCTTTGAATCGGCGCTGATCCTCGCCATCGTGGTATTGGGTGGCATGGGCTCGACCATTGGCGTGGTGATTGCGGCATTTGTGCTGACCGTCGCCCCGGAACTGCTGCGCGGCTTTGCGGAATACCGGGTGCTGCTGTTTGGCATACTGATGGTGTTGATGATGATCTGGCGCCCACGCGGCCTGATCCGTATCAGCCGTACCGGGGTGATGCCGCGCAAGGGGGTAGCGCCATGAGCGAAGTCGTACTCAAAGTTGAAAACCTGATGATGCAGTTCGGTGGCATCAAGGCCCTCAGCGACGTCAGCCTGCAAGTCAAACGCAACTCGATCTTCGCCCTGATCGGCCCCAACGGCGCGGGCAAGACCACGGTGTTCAACTGCCTGACCGGTTTCTACAAGGCCTCGGGCGGCAAGATCGAGCTCAACGTGCGTGGCGAGCAAACCAACGTCATCAAGTTGTTGGGCGAGGCGTTTCGCCCGACGGACTTCGTGTCGCCGAAATCCTTCGCCAGCCGGCTGTACTACAAGATGTTTGGCGGCACCCACCTGGTGAACCGCGCTGGCCTGGCGCGTACCTTCCAGAACATTCGCCTGTTCAAGGAAATGTCGGTGCTGGAAAACCTGTTGGTGGCCCAGCACATGTGGGTCAACCGCAGTCTGTTGGCGGGCGTGCTCAACACCAAGGGTTACCGCCAGGCAGAAAGCGACGCCCTGGACCACGCCTTCTATTGGCTGGAAGTGGTGGACCTGGTCGATTGTGCCAACCGCCTCGCCGGGGAGCTTTCCTATGGCCAGCAGCGGCGCCTGGAAATCGCCCGGGCCATGTGCACGCGTCCGCAGATCATCTGCCTCGACGAGCCGGCCGCCGGCCTCAACCCTCAGGAAACCGAAGCGCTGAGCGCGATGATCCGGCTGCTGCGCGACGAGCACGATCTGACCGTGGTGCTGATCGAACACGACATGGGCATGGTAATGAGTATTTCCGACCACATCGTGGTGCTGGACCACGGCACGGTGATCGCCGAGGGCGGTCCCGAGGCGATTCGCAACGATCCGAAGGTGATCGCGGCTTACCTGGGTGCCGACGAAGAGGAACTGGTATGAGTGGACCTATCCTCGAGCTCAAGGAGCTGGACGTGTTCTACGGGCCGATCCAGGCCCTGAAAAAGGTCTCGATGCACATTGACGAAGGTGAAACCGTGAGCCTGATCGGCTCCAACGGTGCCGGCAAGTCCACGCTGCTGATGTCGATTTTCGGCCAGCCTCGTGCGGCGGGCGGGCAGATCATCTACCAGGGCGTGGACATCACCCACAAGTCGTCGCACTACATTGCGTCCCACGGCATCGCGCAGTCGCCGGAAGGGCGGCGGGTATTCCCGGACATGACCGTCGAGGAAAACCTGCTGATGGGCACCATTCCCATTGGTGACAAATACGCCAGCGAAGACATGCAGCGCATGTTCGAGCTGTTTCCACGGCTCAAGGAACGCCGCAACCAGCGGGCCATGACCATGTCCGGCGGCGAGCAGCAAATGCTCGCCATCGCCCGGGCATTGATGAGCCGGCCAAAGTTGTTGCTGCTCGATGAGCCGAGCCTGGGGCTGGCGCCGATCGTGGTGAAGCAGATCTTCGCCACCCTGCGTGAGCTGGCGTCCACCGGGATGACCATCTTCCTGGTGGAACAGAACGCCAACCACGCCCTCAGGCTGTCGGACCGGGCCTATGTGATGGTCAACGGAGAAATCCGCCTGACCGGCACGGGCAAGGAGTTGCTCGCCAATGAAGAGGTGCGCAACGCGTATCTGGGCGGGCATTGAGGCTGTTGTTGCGATGAAAACAAACCGGCGAGTGATCGCCGGTTTTTTTATCTCCCCCAAACACCGCCGCTCCCACAGGGGTTTCGTATGTTTTTCACAATTGTGGACAACAATCCTGAGCCCCTGCGAAACCGCGACATAAAGTCGCCGCAAACAGTTGTTTTGTCACAGTTTTGACTTGTCCCCGTTTGCTGTGGAACTGGCTGTGGGTAACGTGGGAGTAGCTGGCTGCAAGCCTTTGAATACGTGGCTTGCAGGGCTGTGATCGTTTTTTGATCAGGTGTTTTCCGCCAGGCGGTAGTGGCTGTTGTCAACACTTTTATGAGCGCTGCGATGGGCGCTAAAGTCGGTGGGAAAGCCTGTGGATAAGTCTGTGACTAAACTCTGGAAAGACTGCGCTGAGCAGCGTCGTTACTGGCTTGGAGCCATCGTCCATCTGATGTTGGCTTATAGCAGATAACTTGGGCTGCACAACCCCACTTGCAGGGTCAAGCGAAAAAAATTTCCAAATACCCCGCAAAGCCTTATGCACAGCGGCTTGCGGGTTTTGCACTTGCCCCCTATTACTGTGGACGTGCCTGTGGATAAGGTGCGGGCAATCGCCTGCGGGCCTTATTGAGCAAGGCCTGGCGTGGATTGGTTATTTTATGAGCAGTTGTGGTCCGAAAGCTGGCGCGCAAGCCTTGCTCCTCCCATGCCAGGCCGGGCATGCTGTGGGCCGATTTCCATTCAATGGCTTTTGAAGTTCAAACAAGGAGAACACGATGTCTGACACCCTGTTTATCACCGGCGCGACATCCGGTTTTGGTGAAGCCTGTGCCCGTCGTTTTGCCGAGGCCGGTTGGAAACTGGTGCTGACCGGTCGTCGTGAAGAACGCCTCAATGCCCTCTGCGCCGAGCTGTCGAAGCAGACCGAAGTCCATGGCCTGGTCCTGGACGTGCGTGATCGCAAGGCCATGGAGGAGGCCGTCGCCAACCTGCCGCCGTCCTTCGCCAAATTGCGGGGGTTGATCAACAACGCCGGCCTGGCCCTGGGCGTCGACCCGGCGCCCAAGTGCGACCTCGATGACTGGGACACCATGGTCGACACCAATGTCAAAGGGCTGATCTACAGCACTCGCCTGCTGTTGCCGCGTCTGATCGCCCACGGCCGTGGTGCCGGGATCGTCAACCTGGGCTCCATCGCCGGCAACTACCCGTATCCGGGCAGCCACGTGTATGGCGCGAGCAAGGCGTTCGTCAAGCAGTTCTCCCTGAACCTGCGGTGCGACCTGCAAGGCACGGGCGTGCGGGTGAGCAATATTGAGCCGGGCCTGTGCGAGAGCGAATTCTCCCTGGTGCGCTTCGGTGGCGACCAGGAGCGCTACAACGCCACCTACGCCGGCGCCGAGCCGATCCAGCCGCAGGACATCGCCGATACGATTTTCTGGGTGCTCAACACGCCGGCGCACATCAACATCAATAGCCTGGAACTGATGCCCGTGAGCCAGACCTGGGCTGGGTTTGCCATTGAGCGCAACAAGGCCTGACGAGTGTTTTGAAGTGAGCTTTTGTGGCCAGAGATTGCTCCCGCTTGGCTGCGCTGTAGGAGCTGCCGAAGGCTCGGGCCGCGTTCGGACGATCTTTTGATCTTGGAAAGATCGCAGCCTCGCTTCGCTCGACAGCTCCTACAGGTCCAGTGGGGGCAATCTCTACGCCAGATAATCGGCCAGTCCGCGATAGCAGGTCAGCAGGTGATAGGGCGTGGTGGACGGCATGTCCCGGCGGCTGACAATGCCGTCGGCGTCCAGGCATTCATGCCAGCCCTTGGCATGCAGGAAATGTTGCTGCAGCGCTTGCAGTTGGCGCAGCAACAACCCCTGGCTGCCCGGGCGCAATGTGAGGGCCCGCAAGTATTCCGCCTGGGCCCAGATGCGTTGGGTGGCATCGCGTGGGCCTGCCTGTGATCCCAAGGCCAGCATTGCACACACAGCACCGGAGTCCGGGTCGATGCCGCGTTGCTCGGTATGGCCGAAGCTATGCTCCAGAGCTGTGTGCAACTTGCCGTTGCGCAACAGGGGCGATGAGGCCAGCAAGTAATACCATTCGAACTGGTGCCCCGGTTCGAACCAGTTATCCACAGCCTTGAGCGGCTTCTCCATCATTACGCCTTGCTGCGGCTCGATGAACTGCTTGGCCATTGCGTCGCACAGGCTCAGCAATGCCTGGCGGACGTTGGCGTCTTCGCGGACCGAGAGGGTGGCGAGAAACGCTTCGGCCAAGTGCATCAACGGGTTTTGCAGCGGGCCGGATCCGGTCGTTGACCAATCACGCTTGAGGCTGGCTTCGTAGAGACCGTCTGCGCTGGCGAAGCGCCGGGCAATGACCTCCAGGCTCGCGTTGAGTACCGATTCCACCAGCGGCTCGCGGACCTTGCCCCAGTAATGGGCGCAGGCGAACAGGATGAAGGCGTGGGTGTAGAGGTCCTTGCTGGTGTCCAGCGGCGCGCCTTGCGGATCGATGCTGTAGAACCAGCCGCCATGCTCGGCGTCGTGGAAATGACGCTGCAGCGAGCGGAACAGTGCGCCGGCCCGTTCCTCGGCCTGGGGCACTTCGCCGATCAGGCTGGCGAACACATACAGCTGCCGCGCACAGGCCATGGCGCGGTAGCGCTGGGGTGGCAGCGGCGCATGTTCGGCATCCAGGGATTCATAGGGCAACGCCAGTTCGGCATTCCAGCCCGGGCCTTGCCACATCGGCACGATCACGTCGTGAAAATGCTGACGCACCGTTGCGAACAGGGCGGTCAATTCAGGCTGGGGAGCGGGGCGGGAAGCATCAGGCATGGGCGGACGTCGTCACGGCTGGGGGGCGATTGCGCGACATGGTAGCAGAGTGACCGACTCCAGAGAGATGGCGTCTGCAAGTCCGTCATCGCGAGCAAGCTCGCTCCCACAGGGGCCGGTGTACCCCGATCAAACAGTGGGAGCGAGCTTGCTCGCGATAGGGGCCCGGCAGGCGCTAGAGAATCAGCCCGCCAGCAACCAAACCCCAGCCGCCGCCGAAGCCGCCCCGGCCAACCGGACCAATGGCGCCGCCGCGCGCGGCAACACCCGCACCAGCGCAAAACCGGCGCCGTGCAGCGCCGCTGTTGCCACGACGAAGCCCGCCGCATAGGCCCACGGGCTCGACATGTCCGGCAGTTCCAGGCCATGGGCCACGCCATGGAACAGCGCAAACAGTGCCGTCGCACCGACTGCCAGGCTCAATGGCGGACGCACCGCCAGTGCCACCGCCAGGCCCAGGGCGAGCACCGAGGCGGCGATCCCGCTTTCCAGCGCCGGCAGGTCCAGGCCTTCAAAGCCCAGTAGGCCGCCGAGCAGCATCGTCCCGACGAAGGTGCACGGCAGCGCCCAGCGCGCGGCACCTTGTTGTTGTGCGGCCCACAAACCGACCGCCAGCATCGCCAGCAAGTGGTCGAGCCCGCCGATGGGGTGGCCGAGGCCGGCGATCAGGCCATTGTCGCCATGGCCGGGATGGGCGAAGGCCAGGGCTGGGGTCAGCAGCAGGGCGAGGGCGCCGAGGATACGTTTGAAGGTCATGGATAAGCTTCCTTGTGGTCAGTCGGAAAGATCAGGCGGCGGTCAGCAGGCCCTGGCGCTCGATGAAGGCGATGATGTCGTCCAGGCCCTGGCCGGTCTTCTGGTTGCTGAACACGAAGGGCTTGCCGTTGCGCATCCGCCGGGTGTCGCTGTCCATCATTTCCAGGGACGCACCCACCAGGGGGGCCAGGTCGATTTTATTGATGACCAGCAGGTCGGATTTGCAGATGCCCGGCCCGCCCTTGCGCGGCAGCTTGTCGCCGGCCGAGACGTCGATCACATAGATGGTCAGGTCCGACAGCTCCGGGCTGAAGGTCGCTGACAGGTTGTCGCCGCCCGACTCCACCAGAATCAGGTCCAGGCCCGGGAAGCGCCGGTTCAACTGATCCACCGCCTCAAGGTTGATCGAGGCATCTTCGCGAATCGCCGTGTGCGGGCAGCCGCCGGTTTCCACGCCGATGATCCGTTCCGGCGCCAGGGCCTCGTTGCGCACCAGGAAGTCGGCGTCTTCGCGGGTATAGATGTCGTTGGTGACCACCGCCAGGTTGTAGCGTTCACGTAGAGCCAGGCACAGGGCCAGGGTCAGGGCGGTCTTGCCGGAACCCACCGGGCCGCCGATACCGACGCGCAGAGGTTGTGTATTCATGAGTGTCTCCTAGGAACGGAATAGACGGCTGTACTGGCGCTCATGGGCCATGCACGCCAGGGACAGGCCAAATGCGGCGCTGCCGTAATGGTCAGGGTCGATGTTCGAGGCGTCGTGCTGGGCCTGTTGCAGCAGCGGCAGCAGTTCGCTGGTCAAGCGCTGGGCGGCTTGCTGGCCCAGGGGCAGGGTTTTCATCAGCACCGCCAATTGGTTTTCCAGCCAGCTCCACAGCCAGGCGGCGAGGGCGTCCTGGGGGGCGATCTGCCAGGCGCGGGCCGCCAGAGCCCAGCACAAGGCCAGGTGCGGCTCGCTGCGCTGTTGGAGGCTGAGCTGTTCAAGAAAGCCGCGCGCGGCACGGTCGAGTTCCGGCAGGCCAGCGAGCAGTTGCTGCAATGAGTAGCCCATCTGCCGGCTCTCTTGATACAGCTCACGGGTTTCCCGGCTGGCGCGGTGTTCTTGGCAATGCAGCAGCAGCGCATCCCAATCGTCAGCCGCGGCTGCGCTGCAGTGCGCCAGCAACAAGGGCGCTTCGAAACGCGCCAGGTTCAGCAGCAGTTGATCGCTGATCCAGCGACGGGCGTCGTCGGGATTCTTCACCTGGCCGTTGTCCACCGCCATCTCCAGCCCCTGGGAATAGCTGTAGCCGCCAATCGGCAACTGCGGGCTGGCCAGACGCAACAGCGCCCAGGCCGGGTTCATGTGCGCACGCCAAACTGATGCAGGCGCGGCGCGTAGTTGAACGCTTCGTCGCCGTGCCGGGAGTGATGGTGACCGCCGCCATAGGCGCCGTGTTCCGGTTGGAATGGGGCTTCGATGGGCTCGGCGCGGGCGCCCAGTTGTTCGAGCATCGCCTTGAGCACGTAGTCGTCCAGCAGGCGCAGCCAGCCATCGCCCACTTGCAAGGCGACATGGCGATTGCCCAGGTGATAGGCGGCGCGGGTCAGTTCGAACGCGTTGGCGCAGGTGACATGCAGCAATTGTTCGGCGCGGGCGCAAACGCGCACGATGCGCCCGTCTTCAGCTTGCAGGCATTCGCCGTCGTACAGTGGCGGTTGGCCTCGTTCCAGGAACAACCCCACGTCTTCACCTTCGGCACTGAAACAGCGCAGGCGGCTTTTGCTACGGGCGTCAAAGGTCAGGTGCAGCTCGGCGTCCCAGCGCGGTTGAGTGTCGATTCTGCGGTGAATCACCAGCATCGGAGTGCTTCCAGCAATGAACAGTGCTGTGTTTAGAGCAAGGGGCTTGCCAACCGAAAGAGATGTAGGAAATAGCTGGGATGGCGTTTCAGGATGGGGCGGGATGTGTGCCAGGTTGGTGCGCATTGGAGTTTTGCGCACCATTTTGCGACCTGCGCAAAAGAACCTGTGGGAGCGGGCTTGCTTGCGATGGCGCCGGCTCAGCCTGCATCAATGCAAAGCGCTACCCCTTGGCTCCAGGCGCCGCCATCTCCTTGGTTTCCAGATGATCCAATGCCCGCTCGACCAACAACTGCACTCCATCGGCCATCCGGCTGATTGCCAGGGCGACGCAGCGGCGTGAATCGTCCACGTCGTCAGCCAGGTCGGCGGCGATGGTGCTGATGGAGAGCAGGTCTTCGGAGGCGTTGGCGAGCAGGGTTTCGGTGTCGATGTGTGGGGAAACGATGAAGAGTTGGTTTTTGTCAGGTTCGGGCGGTGAGGCGGGCTTGGGCTTGAGGTAGTAGTCGAGGGCGCGGGTGGCGGCGTCATCGAGCTTTTTTTCTTCCTGCGTTTCGACGCGGGACTTATGGCCGCTTTGTGGGGGATTCGGAGTTGCTATGAACATAGTGAAAATTCCTGGAAGTGGAGCCGGCACCCTCCGATTGCACGTCGAAAAATGGGTGGCAGCTGTACGTAGGTGTGCAAGACCGGTCCAGGAACCCGGCAGACCCGAAGGTCTCCCACGCGCAGCCGCCATAACAGTCGGCGAGCATAGAAAAATGCTCGGCGAATAGCCATAACGAATGCGTTCCTAGATCGGACTTGCACGTCCGTATCACCGTTTTTTGCGATGACGAACAAAGGTTAACGGCGCTCGAAAGCGCTGCCTAGTTCATGAACAGCCCGGCGTGTTGAAGGAAATGTCCGAGGGTTTGGCGGGGGAAAAGCACCGAAAGATCACAGCGGTCGGCAGCTCCTACAGAGATGGCCATATTTACCAGGCGGTTCTTCGGGAGGCGGTGTGTCAGGTGAGCAATCAGGGGGCTGAGACTCCGCTATCGCGAGCAAGCTCGCTCCCACAGTGGGGTACATCCGGGGTTTATTCGGTACTGCCCAACCCTTGCCAATGCTTGAGGCCAATAAAGATGAACCGCAGTTGCTGGGTGATCTTCGCCTGGGGCGTGAGGTGTTCGGGGAGGGCTTGGGCGGGTGGGTCGATGATGTCCGGCAGGGTGGCGAACACGCTCTTGACGATGAGGTCGGCCATCACGCCCAGGGCAGCCAGGTCCAGGTGCTGCAGCTTGGGCATCAAGGCCAGGTCGGCTGCCAGGTCCGAGCTGATGTCTTCGCGCAGCTGGGCGATGGCCTGGCGTACCGGCAGGGAGCCGCCGTATTGCTCGCGGGCCAGGAACAGGAACTGCGATCGGTTGGCCTGCACCACATCGAGAAAGATCCGCACCGACGCGTCGATAATGCCGCCCATGACGAATTCGTTGTGGCGCACCAGGCGGATGGTTTCGCGGAAGGTCTGGCCGACTTCGCTGACCAGTGCCAGGCCCAATTGGTTCATATCGTCGAAGTGCCGGTAGAACCCGGTGGGCACGATGCCGGCAGTCCGGGCGACTTCCCGCAGGCTCAGGCTGCCGAACCCCCGGCCGCACTCCATCAAATGGCGGGCTGCGTCCATCAGGGCAATTCGGGTCTGTTGTTTCTGTTCGGCGCGGGGCAGCATCGCAAGGCTGGCTTCTGATTCATGGGAGCGACGCACTCTAGCAAATCGGCTTTGTCGACGTCGAACGGTAGAGAGGGATCAGGCGGGAAAACGAAGGGCTTGAAAAGTCAAAAGCCCGATTGCAGGAATCGGGCTTTTTTCCGGGCCACCATGGGCTCAGCTCACTGTGCTGTTGCGTTCGATCACGCGATCACCACCGCCTTCGGCGAGGGTTTCGCCCTGTTTGGTGCGATCAAAACCGTCTTCGGCAAGGGTTTCGCCCAGCTTGGTGCGATCAGAACCGTCTTCAGCGAGGGTCTGGCCAGGTGTGCGGTCAGAACCATCTTCGGCGAGGGTCTGGCCAGGTGTGCGGTCAGAACCATCTTCGGCGAGGGTCTGGCCAGGTGTGCGGTCAGAACCGTCTTCGGCGAGGGTCTGGCCAGGTGTGCGGTCAGAACCATCTTCGGCGAGAGTCTGGCCAGGTGTGCGAGAAGAACCGTCCTCAGCCAGACCTTTTTCTTCCAGGCGATCACGGCCACCTTCGGCAACAGTCTGGCTGTAGACAGAGTGGCTGTCCTTGACCTGTGGCGTAGCTTGTTCGGAGGCTGGCAATGCAAAGGCAGTCGAGGCCAGCAGTGAAAGGGAAAGGCTCATCAGTAGTTGGCGTTTCATGATCGTTGCTCCTTGGGAGGGCGATAAAGTGGGTACGAGGGCAATGCTACTCTCGATAAGTCGATATAAAAGTTCATAAACGCAATGGTAATAATCAACGGAATTGATTGTTCGGGGCGAAGGCTCTAGGACGGGCCTTTCCGAGGGTTGGTTTTGCACCGTGGTGGGTATTTTGTACCCATCGCTGCCTCGCAAGTGTGCGGGCGCGGTAACAGTTTGTTGTCTGATCGGTCAGCAATCTTGCAGTTTTTTGTGCCGTTAATCGGCACCTGTGGACCGTTTTACCAGTCCAACCCTTCATAACGAACCGACTGCAGGGTTGTGTTCCCAGCGGCGTCGCGGTTACGGACGCCGATCTTGTCATCAGGAGCCTTGTGCATGACGCGCACCTCGAAAATCCTCGCCTGGAGCTTTGCCAGCCTTGTTGTCCTGCTGGCCGTGCTGATCCTGATCATCGCCTTCTTCGACTGGAACCGCATCAAGCCTGCGCTCAATACCAAGGTTTCCGAGGAGTTGCATCGTCCCTTTGCCATCAACGGCAACCTGGCGGTGACCTGGCAGCGTGAGCCGGAGGAAGGGGGCTGGCGAGCCTGGTTGCCGTGGCCCCATGTGGTGGCCGAGGACTTGAGCCTGGGCAACCCGGAGTGGTCGAAAACCCCGCAAATGGTCACGCTCAAACGTGTTGAGTTGCGCGTCTCGCCCTTGGCCTTGCTGGCCCGGCGGGTGGCGATTGCGCGTATCGACCTGACGGAGCCCGACGCCAACCTGCAACGCCTGGCTGACGGGCGCGCCAACTGGACCTTCCAATTCGATCCGAAAGACCCTGACGCCAAGCCGTCCAGCTGGGTGGTGGACATCGGCGCCATCAGTTTCGACAAGGGCCACGTCACCCTTGACGACCAAACACTCAAGACTCGCCTCGACCTGTTGATCGACCCCTTGGGCAAACCCATCCCGTTCAGCGATATCGTCGGTGAAAAGACCGCCAAAAAAGCCCAGGACCAGGGCGCGACACCGCAGGACTACGCGTTCGCCTTCAAGGTCGACGGGCAGTATCACGGGCAAGCCCTGGCCGGCTCCGGCAAGGTCGGCGGCTTGCTGGCATTGCAGGATGCGTCACGACCCTTTCCGCTCCAGGCCCAGGCGAAAATCGCCGAGACCCGCGTCGAACTGGCCGGCACCCTCACCGACCCGCTGAATCTGGGGGCCCTGGACTTGCGCCTGAAGCTGGCCGGCAACAGCCTGGCC
This sequence comes from Pseudomonas sp. PF05, assembly GCF_056521845.1. NCBI lineage: Bacteria > Pseudomonadati > Pseudomonadota > Gammaproteobacteria > Pseudomonadales > Pseudomonadaceae > Pseudomonas > Pseudomonas sp. PF05. The sequence goes on from NZ_JBWLPW010000010.1 coordinate 161,261, forward strand.
CATCTCTACCCGCTGACCGGCGTCACCTTGCCGGATTCGCCGCCTTATGCCACTGACGGCCGCTTGATTGCCAAGCTGCATGAGCCGGGTGGGGCGCTGTTTCGCTATGAGGCGTTCAACGGCAAGATCGGCGACAGCGATATCCATGGCGACCTGGCTTATGTCGCCAGCCAGCCGCGGCCAAAGCTCAGTGGCGCGCTGGTCTCCAATCAACTGCTGTTCAGCGACTTGGCGCCGTTGATCGGTGCCGACTCCAATACCGAGCAAAAGGCCCGGGGCGGCGCCAGCAAGCAGCCGGCCGACAAGATTTTGCCCGTGGAGGAGTTTCGCACCGAGCGCTGGAGCGTGATGGACGCCGATGTGGAGTTCACCGGCAAACGCATCGTTCATAGCGAGCAACTGCCGTTCACCGACCTTTACACCCATCTGGTGCTCAACGATGGGCAGTTGAGCCTCGAGCCCCTGCGCTTTGGCGTGGCCGGTGGTCGCCTCGATGCGCAGATCCGCCTCAACGGCCACACCCAGCCCTTGGAAGGCAAGGCGAAGTTGACGGCGCGCGGCTTCAAGCTCAAGCAGCTGTTTCCGGGCTTTGAGCCGATGAAAACCAGCTTCGGCGAACTGAACGGCGATGCCGATATCACCGGGCGCGGCAATTCGGTGGCGGCGTTGCTGGGCACTGCCAATGGCTCGCTGAAAATGCTCATCAACGATGGCGCCATCAGTCGTGAGCTGATGGAGCTGGCGGGGCTGAACGTCGGTAACTACGTGGTGGGTAAAATCTTTGGCGACGAGGAAGTGAAGATCAACTGCGCGGCGGCGGACTTCGACATCAAGACGGGCCTGGCGACCACGCGCCTGTTCGTGTTCGACACCGAGAACGCGATCATCTACATCGACGGCACGGCGAACATGGCGAGTGAGCAACTGGACCTGACCATCACTCCCGAGTCCAAGGGCTGGCGCCTGATTTCCCTGCGCTCGCCGTTGTACGTGCGGGGCTCGTTCGCCAAGCCTGCCGCGGGGATCAAGGCGGTGCCGCTGATGCTGCGCGGCGCCGGGATGGTGGCGTTGGGTGTGATCGCTGCACCGGCCGCCGGCTTGCTCGCGCTGATAGCGCCCAGCGGCGGTGAGCCGAACCAGTGCGCGCCGCTGCTGGAGCAGATGAAGGCGGGCAAGGCACCAGTGACGGTCAAGCCCACGCGGTAGCCAGATTTTGCGGTGAGGCGGTGGGCCTCATCGCGAGCTAGCTCGCGAAGGGGCCCTAAGGTGTATTAGAGATCGGCCAGGATATCGGCCATGTCATCGGCATGCTCTTCTTCCTGGGCCAGGATGTCTTCGAAGATGCGCCGGGTGGTTGGGTCTTTTTCGCCGATGTACTGGATGATTTCCCGATAGCTGTCGATGGCGATCCGTTCGGCTACCAAGTCCTCGTACACCATTTCCTTGAGGGTGTTACCCGCCACGTACTGGGCGTGGGAATTGCGGGTCAACAGGTCGGGGTTGAACTCCGGCTCGCCACCCAACTGCACGATGCGTTCGGCGAGTTTGTCGGCGTGTTCGGCTTCCTGGTTCGCGTGTTCGAGGAATTCACTGGCCGCCACGCTGGCCTTGAGGCCGGCGGCCATGAAGTAGTGGCGCTTGTAGCGCAGCACGCAGACCAGTTCGGTGGCCAGCGCTTCATTGAGCAGGCGGACGACTTCCTGCCGATCGGCGCCGTAGCCCTCGGTCACTGCGCCGTTCTGCACGTTCTGCCGTGCACGTTCGCGCAGGGTGGTTACATCGGATAAGTGCATGTCGCTCATCTCGTTCTCCTGGAGGCTGATCCGGTGGGAGCGTCACGCTCTGATGGCGCGATCACTTCTTAAAGTGGGAGTGATGAGCGAAGCAAAAAGTTTTATGAAATACCCCGTGTAGGAGCTGCCGAGTGTAACGAGGCTGCGATCTTGTCCCAGACCATTGAGTCATGAGCGAACGCCAAAAGAGCAAAATCAAAAGATCGTCCGAACGCGGCCCGAGCCTTCGGCAGCTCCTACACCGGTGATGGCGTCAGGAGCGATGCGGACAGCCGCGCTTCCTCACCTAGCCACTGGAAGAACGCCCGCACCGGCGGATGGCGTTCGCGGCCCGGGACGCACAGTGCGCTGTAGCCTGCGCCGTTGACCTGGACGTCCGGGCGATAGCCCACCAGCAAACCGCTGGCGATGCTTTCAGAGGCCAGGATATTGCTCGCCAGCACCAGGCCCTGTCCGGCAATCGCCGCTTGCAAGGCGTAATGCTCCTCGTCGTACTCGCGCATGCACGGTTGCCGGGTGAGCCAGGTTTCCCCGGCCTGGGCGCACCAGGCATCCCAACCGTGGGCGTACAGCTTGGAGTTGTGCCAATGCACGCTGATCAGCGTCGGCACCTGTAGGGCCGCCAGGGCCACTTGTTCAGGCGAGCCATAGACCCCGAAGCTTTCATCGAACAGGCACATGCCGTACAGGTTCGGGTAGGCGTCCAGGCTGTAGCGCACCACCAGGTCGACGCTGGCGTCCTGGTGCAGGTCGATCACCTCGCAGTGGGTGTCCAGGCGCACGTTGATGTTCGGGTGGCGCGCATAAAAACGCCCCAGGCGAGGCACTAGCCACAGGGCGGCAAACGCTGCGGTGGTGGACAGTGTCAGGTGGCTGGTGCTGCGTTGCGGACGCAGGGTGTCGACGCTTTGTGCCACCTCCAGCAATGCCCCGTGCAGGCTGTGGAACAAGCGTTGCCCGCCGTCGGTGAGGCGTACCTGGCGAGGCAGGCGTTCGAATAGCACCAGCCCCAGCCAGCTCTCCAGGGACCGAATCTGATGGGAGACCGCCGTAGGCGTCACCGACAGCTCCGCCGCAGCCGCCTTGAAACTGAGCAGCCGCGCGGCTGCCTCGAAGGCGCGCAGGGCGTTGAGCGGCAGCTTGGCGAACATTCTGATTCTCCTGAAATACGATGGATGAAATTAACTCATCCAGATGAACTAACGCTCATTTGTCTGCCAGCGGCTACGAGCTTCAAGCTGAAAGGCACAAGCAGTGTTGATTGTAGCCGCATAAAAGGAGATTCAGATGAGTAAGATTCTTGTGGTGCATGGCAGTCCCCGTGGCGAGCGCTCTCATTCCCGGCGCTTGGCCGAGGCCTTTGTTTCGGCGTGGCAGGGTGCCCATCCGCAATCCCAATTGACCCGTCGCGAAGTCGGGCGGACGGTGATTGCGCCGGTCAATGAAGCATTCATCGCCGCGGCGTTCTACCCCGAGCCCCAGGCTCGACCGTTGACCATGCAAGCGGACCTGGCCCTGAGCGATGCCTTGGTCGAGGAGTTGCAAGCCCATGACCGATTGGTGATTTCCGCGCCCATGCACAACTTCAGCGTGCCCAGCGGCGTGAAGGCCTGGATCGACCAGATCGTGCGCATCGGGCTGACGTTCAACCACAGCCTGGATAACGGCGTGTCGCACTACGAGCCGCTGGTGCTGGGCAAGAAGGCCTTGATCGTGACCAGTCGCGGCGATTTCGGTTTCGGGCCCGGCGGCGCGCTGGAAAGCATGAACCACGCCGACACGCTATTGCGCTCCGTCCTGGGGTTTATCGGCATCACCGATGTGACGGTGGTGGCGGCAGAAGGCGAAGAATCGGCCGAGCGCAGCTTTGCGTTGTCCTGCGCCGAGGCCGAGGAGCGTTTGCTGGCGCTGGCGCGGACGTTCTGATCGGCCCAACGGGCGGCAATCTCTGGCCGCGGATCCCTAGCAGTGACATGGGTGTCATAGACGGGTCATCATCAGTGCCGATGCTGATCCCCTCTTGATCACAAGGATGTCGCCATGTCGCAACGCTGCGCCACTCGTTACCCGCTGGTACTGGTCCCGGGCATGCTCGGGTTCATCCGCCTGGTGCTGTATCCGTACTGGTATGGGATCGTCTCGGCGTTGCGTCGCGGCGGTGCCGTGGTCGTGGCGGTGAAGGTTTCGCCGCTGCATTCTTCCGAGGTGCGCGGCGAGCAATTGCTGGCGCGGATCGAGGAGATCCTGCGGCAAACCGGAGCGCAGAAAGTCAACCTGATCGGCCACAGCCAGGGCAGCCTCACCGCCCGCTATGCGGCCGCCAAACGTCCGGACCTGGTGGCGTCGGTCACGTCGGTGGCCGGCACCAACCACGGCTCCGAACTGGCGGATTACCTGCAAGCCCACTACCCCGCCGAGAGTGCCAAGGGGCGTCTGCTCAGTGCCGTGCTACGCCTGGTCAACGCCCTGATGAGCCTGCTGGAAACCGGCTATCGTGGGCCCAAGCTGCCGGTGGATATTCACGCGTCCCATGCCTCCCTGACTACCGCCGGCGTGGCGCTGTTCAACCAACGTTATCCACAGGGCCTGCCGGTTACCTGGGGCGGGAATGGGCCGGAAGAGGTCAGCGGCGTGCGCTATTACTCGTGGTCCGGCACCCTGCAGCCGGGCAAGACCGACAAGGGGCGCAACCTGTTCGACGGCACCAACCGCAGCTGCCGTTTATTTGCGCGTACGTTTGTGCGGGAAGCGGGGCAGTGCGACGGCATGGTCGGACGCTACAGCTCGCACCTGGGCACGGTGATCCGCGATGACTATCCGCTGGACCACTTCGATATCGTCAACCAATCGCTGGGACTGGTGGGCAAGGGGGCCGAGCCGATCCGCTTGTTTGTCGAGCATGCCGAGCGGTTGAAGGCTGCCGGGGTGTAGATCAGTAACAGGCTTTGTCTACACTGCATTTCATCGCCACGCCCTCGTGTGGCAGCCAGGAGAAACACCATGAAGATGCTGCGTGTGCCTTTGTTGATGATCGGTTTATTGCTTTGTTCCCAGGGCTTCGCCGAAACGGCGCAGCAGTCCAAGATGACCACCTGCAACGCCGACGCTACCGCCAAGGCGCTCAAGGGCGACGAGCGCAAGGCCTTCATGAGCAAGTGCCTCAAGGCTACCCCGCAGGAACGCATGAAAAGCTGCAACGCCACGGCCACCGAGCAGGCCCTGAAGGGTGACGCCCGCAAGGCGTTCATGAGTGAGTGCCTGAAGAAAAAATAAGCGTTGAATCCATAACCCTATCGCGAGCAAGCTCGCTCCCCACAGTGGGTTTTTATTGCCCGGCCCAGGGTGGGAGCGAGCTTGCTCGCGATGAGGGCGGCACAGCCACTGCAAAAAACACCTGAACTGCGGCCAATGTCGGCCGATACAATCTCTAGTGCTGCTGGTGGAAGGCTGGCAGACTGCCGATCCTTTCACGCCGTTTTGTCCTGAGGCTGTATGCCAACGTTTTCTCAGCGTCATGTGTTGTTGGTGATCAGTTGGGTGATCATTTTTGGTGGGTTGTTGCTGGTGCTGCCGTTGCGTCTGTTGCCGAGCCTGCTGGCCGGGCTGCTGGTGTTCGAACTCGTCAACATGCTCACCCCGCAGTTGCAGCGATTGATCGAAGGCCGCCGCGCTCGCTGGCTGGCGGTGGCGTTGCTGGGTACGCTGGTGGTCAGTGTGCTTTCGTTGATTTTCGCCGGGGCCTTCAGTTTCCTGCTCCATGAAGCAGAAAACCCAGGCGCGTCCCTGGACATGTTCATGGCGGTGGTCGATCGCGCCCGTGGGCAATTGCCGCCGTTCATCGACGCTTACCTGCCGGCCAGCGCCGCCGAGTTCCGGGTGGCGATCGGTGACTGGGTGAGCAAGCACCTGAGCGACCTGCAACTGGTGGGCAAGGACGCGGCCCACATGTTCGTGACGTTGCTGATCGGCATGGTGTTGGGGGCCATCGTTGCCCTGCAGCGCATCCCCGACGTGACCAAGCGCAAGCCCCTGGCCGCGGCGCTGTTCGATCGCCTGAGCCTGCTGGTCAAGGCGTTTCGTAACATCGTCTTCGCGCAGATCAAGATTTCCTTGCTCAACACCTTCTTCACCGGGATTTTCCTGGCGGTGGTGCTGCCGCTGTTCGGCATCCATCTACCGTTGACCAAGACCCTGATCGTGATGACGTTTTTGCTGGGCCTGCTGCCGGTCATCGGCAACCTGATGTCCAACACCTTGATCACCATCGTCGCCTTGTCGCTGTCGATCTGGGTGGCGGTGGCGGCGCTGGGTTACCTGATCGTGATCCACAAGCTCGAGTACTTCCTCAATGCCCGCATCGTCGGCGGGCAGATCAGCGCCAAGTCCTGGGAGTTGCTCATGGCGATGCTGGTATTCGAAGCCGCATTCGGCCTGCCGGGGGTGGTGGCGGGGCCGATTTATTATGCGTATCTCAAGAGTGAGTTGAAGCTGGTGGGGATGGTCTGATCCAGCCAATGGGTTGACTGATCTGGCGTCTTCGCGAGCAAGCCCGCTCCCACAGGTGACCGAGTTCCTTCAGGAAGAATGCGATCAAACTGGGGGAGCGGGCTTGCTCGCGAAGGCCGCGCCTGGGTCTTGGATCAGACCTGGCTCCCATACCGCTTCATCGCCTCGATCGCCAACCCACTGCCAATACTGCCGAAGATATTGCCTTCCACATGCCGCGCCTGGGGCAGCATCGCCGAGACGCTGTTGCGCAGCGCCGGGATGCCGCTGGAACCGCCGGTGAAGAACACCGTGTCCACCTGATCGACCCGCACGTTGGCATCGTTGAGCAGCTGCGTGACGCTGCCGCGTACCCGCTCCAGCAAGCCGTCGATGGCCGACTCGAACAAGGCCCGGCTCAGGTCCACGCTCAGGCCTGGCTCGATCCGGTCCAGCGGCACGTGGCGCTGGTCGGCGTGGGTCAGCTCGATCTTGGTTTCTTCCACTTCCATCGCCAGCCAGTGCCCGGCGCGCTGTTCGATCAGTTTGAACAGCCGGTCGATGCCGCCGGTGTCTTCGATGTCGTAGCGCATGCTGCCCAGGGCCAGGGTGGATTTTTGCGAGTACACCGCGTTGATGGTGTGCCAGGTCGCCAGGTTCATGTGGTGACTGGTGGGCATGTAGGCGCCACTCTTCATGCGGCTGCCGTAGCCGAACAGCGGCATCAGGCCGGCCAGCGAAAGTTGCTTGTCGAAGTCGGTCCCTCCGATGTGCACGCCACCGGTGGCGAGGATGTCGGCGTGACGGTTATCGTGGGTGCGACGCTCGGGGGACAGGCGCACCAGGGAGAAGTCCGAGGTACCACCGCCGATGTCGACGATCAGCACCAGCTCTTCTTTCTCGATGGTCGATTCATAGTCGAATGCCGCCGCGATGGGCTCGTACTGGAACGAAACCTCCTTGAAACCGATGGCGCGGGCGACGTCCACCAAGGTGTTTTCCGCTTCCTGGTCGGCCATTTCATCGTCGTCGACGAAAAACACCGGGCGACCCAGCACCACTTCTTCGAATTCCCGACCGGCGGTGGCTTCGGCGCGTTTCTTCAGCTGGCCGATGAACAGCCCCAGCAGATCCTTGAACGGCATGGCCGTGCCCAACACGCTGGTGTCGTGCTTGATCAGCTTGGAGCCCAGCAGGCTCTTGAGCGAGCGCATCAGCCGGCCTTCGTAGCCTTCCAGGTATTCGTGCAGGGCCAGGCGGCCATACACCGGGCGACGTTCCTCGAGATTGAAAAAGACCACCGAAGGCAGGGTGATCTTGTCGTCCTCCAGCGCGATCAACGTTTCCATGCCGGGGCGCAGCCAGCCGACAGTGGAGTTGGACGTGCCAAAGTCGATGCCGCAGGCACGGGCCGGGGATGCGTTTTTCATGTCTTTCGGGTTCCAGTTGAAAAAACGGCCGCGCAGTGTATGCCAGTGTGGCGCGGATTCGAAGGCCGGTTATCTAGTAATTCGCAATCGTCGGCCTTGAAAGCGGCCCTTATACCCCCAAACTTGCTGGCATGGGCCTGGTAGCCACAGGGCGGGTACAAGAACCGCCACCGGCTGCCGATAAACTTCTGAAGCGCCGCCCGGTCACAAACCTTGAGATTGGTCAAATTCCGGGGCTTGTACCACGGGCATGCTGTGCATGGCGGTGCTATATCGATAACGGATGGTGATCCTTCAATGGACTTCAAAGACTATTACAAGATCCTGGGTGTCGAGCCGACGGCTGACGACGCCACGATCAAGGCCGCCTATCGCAAACTGGCGCGCAAGTACCACCCGGACGTAAGCAAGGAAAAGGATGCCGAGACCCAGTTCAAGGACGTCTCCGAAGCCTATGAAGCGCTGAAAAGCGCCGACAAGCGCGCCGAATACGACGACCTGCGCCGCTACGGTCAGCACGGCCAACCCTTCCAGGGCCCGCCGGGCTGGCAGAGCCGTGGTGGTTTTGGTGGCCAGGACACCGGGGACTTCTCGGACTTCTTCAGTTCGATCTTCGGTAATCGCGGGCCAGGTTTCGGTGGTGGGCAGTCAGGTCGCAGCGCCGGCCGTCGAGGGCAAGACGTGGAAATGGAATTACCGATCTTCCTGGAAGAAAGCCTGTCGAGCGAGTCGAAAAAGGTCAGTTTCCAGGTGCCGCAGTACAACGCGGCCGGTCAGCATGTGAGCAACACCAGCAAAAGCCTGAACGTGAAGATTCCGCTGGGGGTGACCGACGGCGAACGCATCCGCCTCAAGGGCCAGGGCGCGCCGGGTATCGGTGGCGGCGCCAATGGCGATTTGTACCTGACCATTCGTTTCGCCCCGCACCCCAAGTTCGATGTCGAAGGCCAGGACCTGATCATCACCTTGCCCCTGGCTCCGTGGGAATTGGCGCTGGGTACGGAAGTGGCGGTGCCGACCCTCACTGGCAAGATCAACCTCAAGGTCCCGGCCGGCAGCCAGAACGGCCAGCGCATGCGCGCCAAGGGCCACGGCCTGCGCAACAAGGCGGGCGAGCGCGGTAACCTGTTCGTGCAGCTCAAGGCCGTGATGCCCAAGGCCAGTGACGAGGCGGTCAAGGCGTTGTGGGCGGAACTGGCGAAGAAAGCCGCATTCGATCCGCGGGAGAATTTCTGAACACGGGCCGGTTTTTGAGCATCGCCCCGTAGGAACGGGTAGGAGCATGTAGGAGCTGACGAGTGAAACGAGGCTGCGATCTTTGCGCTAGCCATTGAGTCCGAAGCGAAAGATCAAGATCAAAAGATCGCAGCCTCGTTTCACTCGTCAGCTCCTACCAGCTCTACCAGCTCCTACACTCCTACACAGTTACAGCATTGGGAGAAGCAGACCATGAACAACCCGATCATTGAACTGAACCTGAGGGAATTTTGCGAGGCCGCGGCTTTGCTGGATGTCCATGTCATCGAAATCGTCGAACACGGCATTCTCGAACCTCACGGCGCCGCCCCCTCGGATTGGCGTTTCACTGACTACGAACTGGTCCTTGCGCGGCGCGCCGCCAAGCTGCGGCGCGAACTGGAGTTGGAATGGGAAGGCGTTGCCCTGGCGCTGGACCTGCTCGAGGAAGTGCAACAGTTGCGCGCTGAGAACCGGCGGCTGCGTCAGCAATTGGGGCGTTGGGTGGGCTGACCATGGTGGGCCTTTACGTCATGTCATGTTGTACAAGCGATAAATAGTTACCTCATTCAACATGGGGCGAATGCTTAGGCTCGGGTTTTCTTCGTCAAGGATGACCCGATATGCCTATACCGCCAAACGAAGCCATTGCGGCTTCGCCTTCCAACCCCGCCGGCGTGCATGACGATCTGCTCAAGAGTCGGATCCCCGCCTGCTACACCCAGGCCAGTACGCTGCGCCAGGTGGCGCTGAGCAAACATCAGCTGGAAATTCCCGACTGGTACGCGAAGGCGGACCCTGAAACCAGGACCGAGCTCAAGCGCAGCCATGAGCGATACTGCGCCGTCTTGAGCCAGATCGACAACACGTTGGGCTCGGTGCAAGACATTCGCACCTTTGCCGAACCGCTTCTCAGCCAGGCCATTGAAAACACCTTCCGGCGAACGTTGAACGTCAGGGAGGTTTATCTTGCGCGCAAATTCGCCGTCAAGACCCGCACCGACCTCGGCAGCAATCTGCTCCATCGCTTGACAGGAGAGGCGTTCGATACCATCGAGTATCGGGGCAGTTCGTTGCTGGAGGCGGCCCTCGCGAATTTCGAGCCGGACGAAGAACGCAAGCTCGACTGCGATGACTGCCATTTCATCACGACGACGCCCGTATCTTCCGATGGCACCCTGAACCCTACCTTGCAGTCTGTCCGGGAGGGCGCGCTGCCGATTGCCCCGCAGGCCTTCATCAAGCTGTGCCGCGAGCTGGACCTGGGCCGCCGATACCAGGAGCACCTCAAGGCGATCCTGCAACCGAGCAATGACCAGGGCCGCAACGAACTGGACCGCCAACTGCGCGAGCATCATAGACAATCGCTGGCGATCAGCATCGAAATCGCCCGATCCAAGTCCGATATCCGCCAGGACACCTACCAGATGCTGCTGCAGCTCGTCGGGGGTCAATCCGGCATCAAGCTCGATGGCCGCTCGGTGACCGTCGCTTCGCTGAAAATCTTCGATGTGGAACTGATCGGCCCCCTGCTGATCGGTCCCGAGCGCGAGCACAGCAACCGTGTGGAGCGGGTGGTGGCGTACATACCTGACGACCCGGAACACCCGGTCAAGGAATATGCCTCCAGCGCCGAATTCATGGTGGAACTGCGTCGACGCCTGCATGGCCTCCAGTACCGGCGTTTCTTCAGTCGCTTCGTGCCGCTGCGCGAGCAAGGCGCTTTTTTCGAGCGCTTCAACCGGCTCTATCAACCTTCATCGCAAACCGACCAGCAGGCGGATTTTCCTCTCGCGTCGCAGTTGCGCAATCTGCCCATGGAGACATTGCTCATTCGTGACGCCTTGTGGGAGAAGCTGCGCCGCGAGCAAGTTGGCAAGATCCTGACGGATGCACGCGCGGCGGCGGTGCCCACCGGCGACGAAGACCAAAAAGCGCGCCAGGCGCGTCTGGATAGCTGGGAGAACACGGTTATCGATGTGCTCAACATGGCCGCCTTCATAGTGCCCGGGCTAGGGCCGGTGATGATGACGGTGTGGGCCGTGCAGATGCTCGATGAGGCAGTCGAGGGCATTGAAGCATTCGAGCGCGGTGAGACCCAGGAGATGTGGGCGCATTTCTCAAGCCTGGCGCTTAACGTGGTATTCGCCGCCGCCGGCGCGAAAGTGCTGCCGCACGTCGTGCCATCGGACACGGTGGCCCAAATGGAACCTGTGACCTTGGCCAATGGCGAGTCACGCCTCTGGCGTCCTGACCTGCGCGCCTACCGCAGCGATCGGGAACCGCCGGCCGCGTCGGTTCCCGACGCTCGAGGCCTGTATCGAGTCGGTGGTCGGGATGTCGTGTCGCTGGACGGCGACCATTACGAAGTGCAACAGGAGCCGACGACCCAGCGTTATCGTGTCCGTCATCCTTCCCGCGGACCGCAGGCCTATCAGCCCGAGTTGATGCACAACGGCAGCGGGGCCTGGCGCCATGAACTGGAGCAGCCCCGGAGTTGGGAGGGAAGCACGCTGATGCGAAGACTCGGTCACCTCGTCAGGGACTTCGGCGATGCCGAACTGGAACAGATCCGTACGGCCAGCGGTACGAGCGAAGCGGTGCTGCGGCGGATGCACGTCGAGGGCGAGCCGATGCCTGCCTTGCTGGCCGATACGATCAAGCGCTTCGGCCTGTGTCGGCAAGTCGACACATTTATCGGGCAACTGCGTAGCGAAGACCCGGAGCAATTTGAACAAGCCGATCCGATGACCCAGTTGCATCTGCTGGCGGGCTACGGGCCTTGGCCGAAGGGGCTGAGGCTGAAAGTGGTCGACGGCGCCGGCAAGACGCGTTGGGAATACACTCGGCCATCGCAAACGGCAGGCGGCGACCGCGATGTTGTTCTCGCCGAGACGAAAATCCGCACGCCTCACGTGCTGAAAAACCTGATCGAGTCGGTGGACGTCGTCGGGGGCGACCTGCTGGCTGGTACGAGTCCGGCGATTCCAAAAAACGCTATCGACGCTCGGGTCCGGCAGTTGCGCAAAAATCTGGTGGCCCTGGTGGAGCGTAACAAGGTGCAGCTGTTGAACGATCACTATGCCAGAACGGATGTGGCGAGTGACCCGCGTGCGGCGCTGATCAAGTTCCGTTTTCCCTCGGTTCCTGCGGCGGCAGTCGAACAACTGGTGGCGTGTGCCAGCCCCGCCGAGCAACAACAGATGGCCGCCTGGAACTTCGCCGACGCCGCCCAGACCAAACCCATCCCGTTGCGTATCGTCGAAGAACTGCGTGACTACCAGAAGGCGTTGCGTTTGAACCGGGCTTACGAAGGGCTCTACCAGCAAGCGCTGGCCACAGTTGACACGCCTCGACTGGCCTTGGCGACCCTGGAGACCTTGCCTGGTTGGAACGACTCGGTGCGCATCGAAGTGCGCGAGGAAGACGTCTCGGGTGCCTTGATCGACAGCATCGGATCGCCAGACGCATCGCAGACCAAGGTGGTGGTCAAGGATGGCGAGCGCTATATGGCCTTCGACGACAAGGGCAACGACCTGAGCCTCTGGGACAGCCTCTACGTAGCCTTGCAGCATGCCCTCCCGGATGCCGAGCGCCAGGCCATGGGCCGGCCTTCGATTCATCAGGGCGACCTTTTGCAGAAGGCGATCGGGGCGACGCCACTGAGCCGCGACGCGCTGGCCAGGCGTTTGAAGATGCAGCCGTCAAAGCCGTCCTTCAAGTCGCCGATGCGCCTGGCCTCGGGCGAGCTCGGCTATCCCATGAGTGGCATACGGGAACGTTTGGGCCTGGGCCGGTCGCCGGAGCTGCGGGTGTTGGATCTGTACCCGGACTATACGGTCGAGCAGGTCCAGACCTTGTTGCGGTCCCTGGGAGATGACGCCGTTGCGGAGCTCAAGCGGCGTAAAGTCGAATTGGAAACGCTGCGTCGGGATCTGGACCGCTGGGCCGGTCTTCCCCTGGTGCTGGATATCGGTGGGGATCGTGTCGTGCGGGTGCCGCAGGCCGTCAGGCAAGGCGTGGCTGAACGCATCAAGCGGTGCTGGAGGCGTCAGTCCACGATGGCAGTGACGGTGGACGGAACCCGGGCCGGATATGTGCTTGACTTGGGCGGACAGGACGTAGGTACGCTGCCAACCCTGACGGCTGACTTCAGCCATGTGGCCTCGCTGAATCTTCGGGACATGAACTTGTCACCGCTGTCTTGCGACCGCTTCCTCCAAGGGTTTTCCTCTGTTCGTTGGTTGGACATGACCAACAACCGGTTGACCGATCTCCCCGAATCGCTGGGGAGTATGAATGGTTTGACCCGGCTGCAATTGAGGGCGAATCAGATCAGGCTGACACCCCGCAGCATCCGGATCCTGGAGGAACGTGTCAGCCTCAAGATCCTCGTCCTGGACAATAATCCTCTAGGCCGGTTGCCGGACTTCAGCAGCCTGGTTGATTTACGGGGACTGAGCCTTAGGGGCGCGTGGATCGACACGTGGCCGACAGGGTTGCGCGATCAGCCGCTGGAGCAAATCGATTTGCGCGGCAACTTACTGACCGATGTGCCGGCAGAGCTGACCGATCCGCCGGCTGAGCGCGCTCATGCCACGGCACGTCTCAATGGCGTGACGTTGCTTCAAGGCAACCCGCTGAGCGAGGCGACCCAGCAGCGCTTGCGTGAATACTGGGCGAATCTTTTGCTGTCGCATCCCGAGTGGGTGGCCTTGCGTTGGCCCGGTGCGTTTGAAGCGGTCGAGGTACAGGCCCCCTCCACGGTGCAGCAATGGTTGCGAGACGTGCCCAGGGAACAGTTGCCGGACAAAACCACCTTGTGGCAAAACCTGGAGGCTGAAGCGAGTTCCGCGGAGTTTTTCCAGCTGCTGAATCGGTTGGCCGAGTCCTACCAGGGGGCGGAGCATTATTCCGACCTGCAGGCGCGTGTCTGGCAGATGCTCGAGGCGGCCGGTGCGTCCACCGAGTTGCGTCGAGAACTGTTCGACCTGGCCGGTGCTCCGGCGTGTGAAGATCGCGCCGCGTTGTCCTTCAGCTATTTGGAAATCCGTTTGATGATTCACAACGCCAAGGCGCTGGCGGCCGGGGAGCACGAGAGTGCGACGTTGATCCGCCTGGCCAAGGGGTTGTTTCACCTCGATGAAGTGGAGAGCATTGCCCTGCAGGATATCCAACAGCGGCGTGGCGCGATCAACGCCCGTCAGGATCTCACCGCTGCGCAAAAGAACCGGCAGATCAGGCAGATCGAGGAAGTGGAGGTGCGCCTGGCCTACCGTGTCGGTCTCAAGGATCGATTGGCGCTGCCGGGGCAACCGGAGGGCGGGCGTTTCATTCAGATGGCCGGTGTCACGCCGGACATGCTCGAGGCGGCGGCAACCCGGGTCCTGGCATTGGACGATTCCCCCAGGGAGCTACAGGCGCTGGTCGGTCGGGATTTCTGGATCGAGTACATCAAGCAACAGCACCGGGCATCGTTCCAGGCGCTCACTGACACACTCATCGCCAACCAACTCGAGCTGGATGAGGCGAGCGCGGCCGGAAACCTGGAGGAGGCTGACTATGTCCATCAATCCGAGGCGCTGGGCTTGCAGCACAAGGTCAAGGAAGCAGAACTGATCCAGTCGTTGACCAAAGAAGAGCTGGACGCGCAGGTGGAAAGCACGGACCTGTAAGACGACTCCGAAAAAATGTGGGAGCGAGCTTGCTCGCGATGGCGGCGGCACATTCAACACGTATGCAAGCTGAACCACCGCTATCGAGCAAGCTCCCACACAGGATCAAAACAGGAAATAGCGCTGCGCCATCGGCAACACATCCGCCGGTTCACACCACAACAGCACGCCGTCGGCCTTGACCTGATAGGTCTGTGGGTCGACGTCGATGCTTGGCAGGTAATCGTTGTGGATCAGGTCGGTCTTCTGCACGTCGCGGCAGCCTTTGACCACGGCGATTCTCTTCTTCAACCCAAGCTGTTCCGGCAAACCGGCCTCGGCGGCGGCCTGGCTGATGAAGGTCAGGCAGGTGGCATGCCGCGAGCCGCCGTAGCTTGCGAACATCGGCCGGTAGTGCACCGGTTGCGGCGTCGGAATCGAGGCGTTGGCGTCGCCCATCAGGCTGGCGGCAATCGCCCCCCCTTTGAGGATCAGGGTCGGCTTGACGCCGAAGAACGCCGGGCGCCACAGCACCAGATCGGCCCACTTGCCCACTTCGATGGAGCCCACTTCATGGCTGATGCCATGGGTGATCGCCGGGTTGATGGTGTACTTGGCGATGTAGCGCTTGATGCGCAAGTTGTCGTTGCCTTCGCCATCGCCGGGCAGGGCGCCGCGTTGCTTCTTCATCTTGTCGGCGGTCTGCCAGGTGCGCGTGATGACTTCGCCGACGCGGCCCATGGCCTGGCTGTCGGAGCTGATCATCGAGAAGGCGCCCAGGTCATGGAGAATGTCTTCGGCGGCGATGGTCTCGCGGCGGATGCGGCTTTCGGCGAAGGCCACGTCTTCAGCGATGCTCGGGTCCAGGTGATGGCAGACCATGAGCATGTCCAGGTGTTCGTCGATGGTATTGCGAGTGAACGGTCGGGTCGGGTTGGTGGAGCTGGGCAGCACGTTAGGCAAGCCGCAGGCCTTGATGATGTCCGGTGCATGACCGCCGCCGGCGCCTTCGGTGTGGTAGGTGTGGATGGTGCGGCCCTTGAACGCGGCGAGGGTGGTTTCGACAAAACCGGACTCGTTGAGGGTGTCGGTGTGGATCGCCACCTGCACGTCATACTGGTCGGCCACGCTCAGGCAGTTGTCGATGGCCGCGGGTGTGGTGCCCCAGTCTTCGTGTAGTTTCAGGCCGATGGCGCCGGCCTTGACCTGCTCGATCAACGGCTCTGGCAGGCTGGCGTTGCCCTTGCCGGTGAAGCCAATGTTCATCGGGAAAGCGTCGGCAGCCTGGAGCATGCGCGCCAGGTGCCACGGGCCGGAGGTGCAGGTGGTGGCGTTGGTCCCGGTGGCTGGGCCGGTGCCGCCACCGATCATGGTGGTGACACCGCTCATCAGCGCTTCTTCGATCTGCTGCGGGCAGATGAAGTGGATGTGGGTGTCGATACCGCCGGCGGTGAGGATCATGCCTTCGCCGGCGATCACTTCGGTGCTGGCGCCGATGGCGATGGTCACGTCGGGCTGGATATCCGGGTTGCCGGCCTTGCCGATGGCAGCGATGCGCCCGTCCTTGAGGCCGACGTCGGCCTTGACGATGCCCCAGTGGTCGATGATCAGCGCGTTGGTGATCAGCGTGTCGACGACCTCGGCGGCCAGCAGCTGGCTCTGGCCCATGCCGTCGCGAATCACCTTGCCGCCGCCGAACTTCACTTCTTCGCCGTAGGTGGTGAAGTCTTTTTCCACTTCGATCCACAACTCAGTGTCGGCCAGGCGGACCTTGTCACCGACGGTGGGGCCGAACATGTCGGCGTAGGCTTGTCTCGAAATCTTCATGTGCTCGCCTTGAAACTCAATTGACTGTTGGACCGCTCGCATAGCTCGCTATCGCAGCCTTCGGCAGCTCCTACAGGGGAAATGTGTACACCTGTAGGAGCTGCCGAAGGCTGCGATCTTTTGATCTTTAATCCAGGTTGCCCATGACCCGCGCGGCAAACCCGAACACCCGGCGATGCCCGGCCAGGTCCACCAGTTCCACCTCGCGGCTCTGGCCTGGTTCGAAGCGCACCGCGGTGCCGGCCGGGATGTTCAGGCGCATGCCACGGCTGGCGGCGCGGTCGAAGGTCAGGGCGTCGTTGGTCTCGAAAAAGTGATAGTGCGAGCCAACCTGGATCGGCCGGTCGCCGCTGTTGGCGACGTTCAGCGTGAGCGTACGGCGGCCGACGTTGAGTTCGATGTCGCCAGGCTGGACCTGGTATTGCCCTGGAATCATTGCGGTTGCCCCAAAGTCTTGTAGTAAATGGCGGTCGGTGTGTAGGTCCCGTCCGGGCTCTGGCAGTAGTCGGGCAGTTCGCCGACGCGGATGTAGCCCATGGCGCGGTAGAACGCCTCGGCCTCGGAACCGGCCTCGGTGTCGAGGTACAGCAGGCCGCGCTTGTGCTGGCGGGCGCCGAGCTCCAGGGCGCTCATCAATTGCTGGCCCAGGCCCCGGCGACGGGCCTCGCCGCGCACCAGCAGCTTCTGCACTTCGGCGCGGTTGAGGCCGTTGGGTTTCTGGCACAAGGCAAGCTGGACGCTGGCCTGCACCTGTTCATCCTTGACCACCACCCACAGCAGCAAGTGGCCCTGGTCGAGGCTGGCCTGGACCTCGTCGAAATAGGCACGGGCCTGGACGGCATCGAGATCGGCCATGAACCCCACGCTGGCGCCGTACCCAACGGCGTCGAGCAACAGATCGATCAGACCCTGGCGATAATGCGCAAAGCTTTCGGCGTGGACTCGACGCAACTGGGCGGCGTTCATTGGCTTTTCACTCCTTGTTGACGGCAGGCGGTAGCGCCCCGGGGTTAAGGTTCAACTGCATGAAGGTCAGGTCCAGCCAGCGGCCGAACTTGGTACCCACCTCGGGCATCTGCCCGGTGGTGACGAAACCGGCCCGCTCGTGCAGGCGAATCGACGTCGTGTTGCCGCTTTCGATGGCGGCGACCATGACGTGTTTGCCGCAGGCCCTGGCGCGCTCGATCAACGCGCTCATCAGCCGTGGGCCGAGGCCGTTGCCGCGCTGGTCGCGGCAGACGTAGACCGAATGCTCCACGGTGTGCCGGTAACCATCGAAGGGGCGCCAGTCGCCGAACGAGGCATAGCCAAGCACGTTTTCATCGGCATCGACGATCACCAGCACCGGATAGCCCTGGGATTGCCGGGCGCTGAACCACGCCTGGCGATTGCCCAGGTCGACGGTCTGTTCGTTCCAGATCGCCGTGGTGTTGAGCACCGCGTCGTTGTAGATGTCGCGGATTGCCGGCAGGTCGGCAGGCCGCGCGTCACGAATGTGATAAATCATGCCGCGGCCTCAGGCGATGGGTTGGTGGACGGTGACCAGTTTGGTGCCGTCGGGAAACGTCGCTTCGACCTGGATTTCCGGGATCATTTCCGGGATGCCTTCCATCACCTGCTCGCGACTGAGCAGCGTGGTGCCGTAATGCATCAGCTCGGCCACGGTCTGGCCGTCACGGGCGCCTTCGAGCAAGGCCGCGGAAATATAGGCCATGGCTTCCGGGTAGTTGAGCTTCAAGCCACGGGCCAACCGTCGTTCGGCGACGAGGCCGGCGGTGAAGATCAGCAGCTTGTCTTTTTCGCGTGGGGTCAGGTCCATGTGCAATCCATAAGGGCAGATAAAAAAATTCGCTGTAAACCCATTTCCCTGTGGGGGCGGGCCAGGGGAAGCAAAGCCTGTGAAAGCAAAGCCTGTGAAAGCAAACCCTGTGAAAGCAAACCCTGTGAAAGCAAACCTGTGGGAGCAAAGCTTGCTCGCGATAGCCGCGCCTCGGTCGATCAGAAGGACCGCGTTATCGTTCATCGCGAGCAAGCGTTGCTCCCACAGAAATTCATTGCTTCGACTTGCATGGTATCGCTCCCACAGAAAAGCAAATTCAGGTACTCCAGATTCTCGGTGGCAGGGCCTCTCGTCCAAGCAACGCAGGCCTGAGCAAACGCCACAATTCAATCAACCACCCCCGCGCCAGCAGCGCCTCGCTCGCCAGGCAGCGGGCCACGACCAGGCCGGGTAATTGGGTCAGGTCGCCACGTACGTCATGGCCCAGGGATCGGCATCGCTCCAGCAGCTCGCTGTCGATCTCGCCGGTCACCAACAACGTGGCAAACACCGGATCGCCGCCCAGCCCGATGGGTGAATCGAGCAACCCATCACCGCCCACAATGCGCTGGCGCTCGTGCCACAGCAACTGGCCGTCGCGGCGAATGTCCAGGCGTGACTGGAAGTGCCCCAGGTCGAACCGCTCGCCGCTGGCCGGTCGGCCGAGGGCAACCATGTCCCAGTAGAACAGGCGCCCGTCGCCCTGCAGGTCGATGCAGGTGCTGAGTTCGGCCTGGGCCGCGCTGAAGACGATGGTTTCCTGGGGCAGCCATTCCAGGGTCGCGCCGGGGGCCACGCTCAGGGTCAACTGCTGGTACGCAGGGCCTGCGGCGCGATACCACTTGGCCGCGCCGGGGCTGGTCAACTGCGCCCAGGCACCTGGGCCGACGTCGGCCGAGATGTCCAGTCGGTCACCGCCGGCAATCCCGCCGGGCGGGTGGACGATGATGTGCTGGCACACCTCGGGGCCTTCGGCATACAGGTGCTTCTGCACCCGCAGCGGGCCTTTATGACGGCGCTGTACCGGGCGTGTGCACTCGCCGAAGCGGGCGTAACCCAAGTCCAGCTCGGCGTGCCAGCTGGGGGTGAACAGGGCGGATGGCGAAACAGGTAGATTCATGATTTTCTGATTATCGTCAGGACGCTACAGACTAGATCGTAACCAGCCCGCGCACACCCTCGGCTTCCATGTTTTCTCCGCGCCCCTGCTGCACGATCTCGCCCCGGGACATCACCAGGTACTGATCGGCCAGCTCGGCGGCGAAGTCGTAGAACTGCTCCACCAGCAAAATTGCCATGTCGCCCCGGGCCGCCAGTTTCTTGATGACCACGCCGATCTCCTTGATCACCGACGGTTGGATGCCTTCGGTGGGCTCGTCGAGAATCAGCAGGCGCGGACGGCTGGCCAGGGCCCGGCCAATGGCGAGTTGCTGTTGCTGGCCGCCGGACAGGTCGCCGCCACGGCGCTGTTTCATTTGCAGCAGCACCGGGAACAATTCGTAGATAAACGCCGGCACCTCCTTGGCTTCGGAGCCGGGAAAGCGCGACAGGCCCATCAGCAGGTTTTCTTCCACCGTCAGCCGCCCGAAAATCTCCCGGCCCTGGGGCACGTAGGCAATGCCGGCATGCACCCGTTGGTGTGGCTTGAAGGTGGTGATGGCTTTGCCTTCCCAATTCACCACGCCTTCCTTGGCTGGCAACAGACCCATCAGGCATTTGAGCAGGGTGGTCTTGCCCACGCCGTTGCGCCCCAGCAGGCAGGTCACCTCGCCGACCTTGGCGTCGAACGACAGGCCGCGCAGGATGTGGCTACCGCCGTAGTACTGGTGCAGTTTGTCGACTTGCAGCATGTCTTGAATCCCCCCTCAAGTCCCCTGTGGAAGTAATGGCTTTCTGTGGGAGCAAAGCTTGCTCGCGATAACAGCACCTCGGTCTGTCAGAAGGACCGCGTTTTCGTTCATCGCGAGCAAGCTTTGCTCCCACAGGCGCGCTCCCACAGGGGGAGTGTGTTTGCAGGTCTACCGCCCGAGATACACCTCGATCACCCGCTCATTTTCCTGTACCTGCTCCAGCGACCCTTCGGCCAGCACGCTGCCCTGGTGCAACACGGTGACGTGGTCGGCAATCGCGCCGACGAAGCCCATGTCGTGTTCCACCACCATCAGTGAATGCTTGCCCGCCAAGGACTTGAACAGCTCGGCGGTGAACTCGGTTTCGGCGTCGGTCATGCCTGCCACCGGCTCGTCGAGCAGCAGCAGTTGCGGGTCTTGTACCAGCAGCATGCCAATCTCCAGGAACTGCTTTTGCCCGTGGGACAGCAGCCCGGCGGCGCGGTTGACTGAGGAGGTGAGGCGGATGGTCTCGAGCACTTCGTTGATCCGCTCGTGTTGCTCGCCAGTGAGTCTGGCCCGCAGGCTGGCCCACACCGATTTGTCGGTCTTGAGCGCCAGCTCCAGGTTCTCGAACACGCTCAGCGCTTCGAACACCGTGGGCTTCTGGAACTTGCGACCGATGCCGGCCTGGGCGATCGCCACTTCGCTCATGCTGGTCAGATCCAGGGTTTCGCCGAACCAGGCCTTGCCATGGCTGGGGCGGGTCTTGCCGGTGATCACGTCCATCAGCGTGGTCTTGCCGGCGCCGTTGGGGCCGATGATGCAGCGCAGTTCGCCGACGCCGATGTACAGGTTCAAAGCGTTCAAGGCCTTGAAACCGTCGAAACTGACGCTGATGTCTTCCAGGGTCAGGATGGTGCCGTGACGGGTGTTCAGGCCCACGCCGGCTGCCTGGCCGAGGCCGATGGCGTCGCGGCTGCTGCCTTGGTCCCGATTGGCATCGACAGGGGGTTCGAGGATGGGTTCGAGCATGAAATCCGCCGTTGGTGTGATTCGCATCATTCGCCCCTTTTCTTCAGCAGCCCGATCACACCCTTGGGCAGATACAAGGTCACGACGATGAACAGTGCGCCAAGGAAGAACAGCCAATATTCGGGAAACGCCACGGTGAACCAGCTCTTCATGCCATTGACCACGCCGGCACCCAGCAACGGCCCGATCAGCGTGCCGCGCCCGCCGAGGGCGACCCACACGGCGGCCTCGATGGAGTTGGTCGGCGACATTTCGCTGGGGTTGATGATGCCCACCTGCGGCACGTACAACGCCCCGGCCAGGCCGCACAACACCGCGCTCAATACCCAGACGAACAGCTTGAAACCACGGGGATCGTAGCCGCAGAACATCAGGCGGTTTTCCGCGTCACGCAGGGCGGTCAGTACTCGGCCGAACTTGCTGCGGGCCAGGCGCCAGCCGATGAACAGGCTCGCCACCAGCAACACCACCGTGGCCAAAAACAGCACCGCCCGGGTGCCCGGCTCAGTGATGCCAAAGCCCAGGATCGAACGGAAATTGGTGAAGCCGTTGTTGCCGCCAAACCCGGTTTCGTTGCGGAAAAACAGCAGCATCCCGGCGAAGGTCAGGGCCTGGGTCATGATCGAGAAATACACACCCTTGATCCGCGAGCGGAACGCGAAAAAGCCGAACACCAGCGCCAGCAAACCGGGCGCCAGCATCACCAGGCACATGGCCCAGAGGAAACTGTCGGTGCCGGCCCAGTACCAGGGCAGCTCGTTCCACGACAAGAAAGTCATGAACGCCGGCAAGCCATCGCCGGCGGCCTGGCGCATCAAGTACATCCCCATGGCGTAGCCGCCCAGGGCGAAGAACAGGCCGTGCCCCAGGGACAACAGACCGGCGTAGCCCCAGACCAGGTCCAGCGCCAGGGCGACGATGGCGTAGCAGAGAATCTTGCCCACCAGGGTCAGGGTATACGCCGAGACGTGCAGCGGATGGTCCGTTGCCAGCAGCGACAGCAACGGCAGGCTCAGCAGCACTGCCAGGATCACCGCGCCGACGACGAGGGTGACTTTGGGACCGGCCTTTTGCGTGGCCGTGAGCATCAGGGGCTGGTTCATCAGTCGATTACCCGTCCTTTGAGCGCGAAGAGGCCTTGCGGACGCTTCTGGATGAACAGGATGATCAGCGCGAGGATCAGGATCTTGCCGAGCACGGCGCCGATTTGCGGTTCGAGGATCTTGTTGGCGATGCCCAGGCCGAACGCAGCGAACACGCTACCGGCCAACTGGCCGACGCCGCCGAGCACCACCACCAGGAACGAGTCGATGATGTAGCTCTGGCCCAGGTCCGGACCGACGTTGCCGATCTGGCTCAGGGCCACGCCACCGAGCCCGGCGATGCCCGAGCCGAGGCCGAAGGCAAGCATGTCCACCCGGCCGGTGGGCACGCCGCAGCAGGCGGCCATGTTGCGGTTCTGGGTCACGGCGCGCACGTTCAGGCCCAGGCGCGTCTTGTTCAAAAGCAGCCAAGTCAACACCACCACGAACAGCGCGAAGGCAATGATCACGATGCGGTTGTACGGCAGCACCAGGTTCGGCAACACCTGGATCCCGCCCGACAACCAGGCCGGGTTGGCGACTTCGACGTTCTGCGCGCCGAACAGCAGGCGCACCAGTTGGATCAACATCAGGCTGATGCCCCAGGTGGCGAGCAGGGTTTCCAACGGGCGCCCATAGAGGTGGCGAATGACCGTGCGCTCCAGGGCCATGCCGATGACGGCGGTGATGAAAAACGCCACCGGCAGGGCGATCAGCGGATAGAACTCGATGGCGTTCGGGGCGAAGCGCTGGAACAGCAACTGCACCACGTAGGTGGAATAGGCGCCCAACATGAGCATCTCGCCATGGGCCATGTTGATCACCCCCAGCAGGCCGAAGGTGATGGCCAGGCCGAGGGCGGCGAGCAGCAGGATCGAACCCAGGGACATGCCGCTGAAGGCTTGGCCCAGCAACTCGCCCACCAGGAGTTTGCGTTTGACCTGGCTGAGGCTGGTTTCGGCCGCGGTGCGCACAGCGGCATCGGTTTCGACGCCGGGTTCGAGCAAACCTTCCAGGCGGGTGCGGGCCAGTGGATCGCCGGTTTCCCCCAGCAGGCGGACGGCGGCCAGGCGCACGTTCGGGTTGGTGTCCACCAGTTGCAGGTTCGCCAGGGCCAGGCTCAGGGCGGCATGCACGTCTTCGTCTTGCTCGCCGGCCAGTTGCCGGTCGAGAAAGGCCAGTTGGGCCGGGCGCGCGCTTTTTTGCAGTTGCTGGGCGGCGGCCAGGCGCGCATTGGCGTCGGCGGCGAGCAGTTGATGACTGGCCAGGGCGGTTTCGATCAGCCCTCGCAAGCGATTGTTCAGACGCAGGGTCTTGGGCTGGCCGTCGACGGTCAACTGGCCTTGTTGCAAGGCGTTGATCAGTTCGACACGCTCAGGTTCCGGTTGCGCGGCCCAGGATTGCAGGAGTTTGGCCTGCTGGGTCGGGTTGGCGGCGACGAAGTCTTCGGCGTCGCCGGCGTGGGCGGCCATTGGTAGCAGCAAACATGCTAGGAGGAACAAACGATAAAGGGACATAGCTACGTCCTGTAAGGCGACGACGGACCCTGTGGGAGCAAAGCTTGCTCGCGATGACGGTGTGTCTGGATGACCGCGATCGCGAGCAAGCTTTGCTCCCACGGAGTTAGGGGCTTGTTCCCAGGCTCAGTTGCTCTTCACCGCATAGTCAGGCTTCTTGTCGTTGCCTTCGATGAACGGGCTCCACGGTTGGGCGCGGATCGGGCCTTCGGTCTGCCAGACCACGTTGAACTGACCGTCGGCCTGGATCTCGCCGATCATCACCGGCTTGTGCAGGTGGTGGTTGGTCTTGTCCATGGTCAGGGTGTAGCCCGACGGTGCGTCGAAGGTCTGGCCGGCCAGGGCTTCGCGGACTTTGTCGACGTCGGTGGACTTGGCTTTTTCCACGGCTTGCGCCCACATATGGATGCCGACGTAAGTGGCTTCCATCGGGTCGTTGGTCACTGCTTTGTCGGCGCCTGGCAGGTTCTTGGCCTTGGCGTAGGCTTTCCAGGAATCGACGAATTTCTTGTTCGCCGGGTTATCCACGGATTCGAAGTAGTTCCACGCCGCCAGGTTGCCTACCAGTGGCTTGGTGTCGATGCCGCGCAGTTCCTCTTCGCCCACCGAGAACGCCACGACCGGTACGTCGGTGGCTTTGAGGCCCTGGTTCGCCAGTTCTTTATAGAACGGCACGTTGGAGTCGCCGTTGACCGTGGAAATGACCGCGGTCTTGCCGCCGGCCGAGAATTTTTTGATGTTGGCCACGATGGTCTGGTAATCGCTGTGGCCGAACGGGGTGTAGACCTCTTCGATGTCCTTGTCCGCCACACCTTTGGAGTGCAGGAACGAGCGCAGGATCTTGTTGGTGGTGCGCGGGTAGACGTAGTCGGTGCCCAACAGGAAGTAGCGCTTGGCACTGCCGCCTTCTTCGCTCATCAGGTATTCCACCGCCGGAATCGCCTGTTGGTTCGGCGCCGCACCGGTGTAGAACACGTTTGGCGACATCTCTTCACCTTCGTATTGCACCGGGTAGAACAGCAGCCCGTTGAGTTCTTCGAACACCGGCAACACGGATTTACGCGACACCGACGTCCAGCAGCCGAAGACCACGGCGACCTTGTCCTGGGTCAGCAACTGGCGGCCCTTCTCGGCGAACAGCGGCCAGTTCGACGCCGGGTCCACGACCACCGCTTCAAGCTGCTTGCCGTTCACACCACCCTTGGCGTTGATCTCATCAATGGTCATCAACGCCATGTCCTTGAGGGACGTCTCGGAGATCGCCATGGTGCCGGACAGCGAATGCAGGATGCCGACCTTGATGGTCTCGGCGGCTTGGACGGTCCAGGCCATGCCCATCGCGGCAATGCTTGCCGAGAGTGTAAAAGCCTTGATCAAGCTACGACGCTTCATTGTGCGATCTCCGTGGTCTTTTGAGTTTTTTTCGAGGGCAGATGCAAACGCTGAAAGCGCTTTTGCAAGGGGTGTGCCCGGTTGGGGGAAGGCCAGGAAACACGGGAGTAGCGCACAGGGGGAGCAGAGCAGTGCACCATGAGCGAACGCGTCATGGGGGCTGGTGCGAAGGGGTGCGCCACATTGGGGCGAGAGAGTTGCAAGTCGGTTACAGTTCAATTGTGGCGAGGGGATTTTATCCCCGCTGGGCCGTAGGAGCTGTCGAGCGAGCGAGGCTGCGATCTTGTCCCAGGCAATTGAGTCGCGAATGAAAGCTCAAGATCAAAAGATCGCAGCCTTCGGCAGATCCTACAGAGTCCAGCGGGGATAAATCCCCTCGCCACAGGGAAGGGGTGTTGATAAGTATCAGCGACGGCGCATCAGACCGATAAAAAACAGTCCGCCGATAGCGGCTGTCGCGATCCCAATCGGCAAGTCTTCCGGCGCAATCAGCGTCCGCGCCGCCACGTCCACCCACACCAGGAACAGGCTGCCAAGCAGCACACAAGCCGGCAGCAACCGCCGATGCTCGGCGCCCACCAGGCGCCGGGCAATGTGCGGCACCATCAGCCCGACAAAACCAATCGAGCCGCTGATGGACACCAGCACGCCGGTCATCAGCGAGGCGATCAAGAAGATCCACAACCGCACCTTCGCCGCGTTCAGGCCCAGGGTCACGGCGGTCTGTTCGCCGGCCATCAGCGCGTTCAGCGGCCGGGCCATGCCCAGCAGCAACACCAGCCCCAGCACCACACTGGCCGCTGGCACCACCAGCAATTCCCAGCGGGCCAGGCCCAGGCCGCCGAGCATCCAGAACATCACCGCCGAACTGGCGCGATGGTCACCGAGGAACAACAGCAGGTTGGCCGCCGCCATCATCACGAAGGACACCGCCACGCCGCACAACAACAGGCGATCACTTTCCAGACGGCCCTGGCGGGCAGCGATGGTCAGCACCAGCAGCATGCTCAGCAGCGCACCGATGAACGCCGCCAGCGGCAGGGTCAGCAGGCCGACAATCTCGCCGACATGCAGCACCACGATGACCGCTCCCAAGGTCGCGCCGGACGTGACACCCAGCAAATGCGGATCGGCCAGCGGGTTGCGCGTGACCGCCTGCAGCACCGCACCGATCAACGCCAGCCCGGCGCCGACCAGGGCACCGAGCAGCAGCCGCGGGACGCGGATCAGCCACACGATATGCTCCTGGCCGGGCGTCCAATGCACGTCACCCACCCCGAAGGCCTTGTTCAGCAGGATGTCCCAGACCACGGCCAGCGGCACCCGCGCCGGTCCGAAACCCAGGGACACCACGCATGACACCAGCAGCAGTGCGCCGAGGAACATCAGCAGGGCGCCGTAGCGACGACCGTTCATTGGCCGTGAAAACCCCGCGCCAGGGTTTGCACCGCCAGCACGTTATCGATGCCCGGGGTGGCCTGCACGTAGGGAATTACAATGAAGCGCCGTTGCTGGATCGCCTCCACCGATTGCAGGGCCGGGTTGTTCAACAAGAATTGTTGCTTCTGCTCGGCGCTGACTTCGCCGTAGTCGACGATCACGATGACCTGCGGGTTGCGCTCGACCACGTTCTCCCAGTTCACCCGGGTCCAACTGGTTTCCACATCATCGAGGATATTGCGCCCACCGGCCGCGTCGATCAGGGCCTGGGGCATGCCCAGGCGCCCGGAGGTCATGGCGCGGTCCTCGCCGCTGTCGTACAGGAACACGCGCGGTTGCTGGGCGGGCAGGTGCTTGCGCACTTCGGCCACCTGGGCCTGCATCGTGGTGATCAGCGCGTTGGCGCGATCTTGCACGTCGAAGATCTTCCCGAGGTTGCGCAGGTCGTTGTAGGTGTCCTCCAGGGAGGCCGCTGGACGCTTCATCACGAACGCGCAGGATTCGGTCAGTTCGTACACGTTGATGCCCAGCGGTTGCAGGGTCTGTGGGGTCAGGTCGCCGCCCACGCGCATGCCGTAGTCCCAGCCGGCGAAGAAAAAATCCACGTTGGCATTGAGCAGGGTTTCCACCGAGGGGTATTTGGCGGCCAGTTCCGGCAGGCCATCGAGGATCCTGGCCATCTCGGGCGTCACCGATTTCCAGCCGCTGATGCCGCTGTAGCCGACCATGCGCGGCTTGAGGCCCAGGGCGAGCATCATCTGGGTCATGTTGATGTCGTGGCTGACCGCGTGCCGAGGTGCCTCGTTGAACACCACCTGGCGGTTGCAGCTTTGGATCGTCAACGGGTAGTGGGTGGCTTCGGCCAGAGCGTGGGCACTGCCCAGCAGCAGGGGCAGCAACAGCAGGGAACGCAAGGTCATGGTTGGGTTATCCAGGTGATTCGTGGGTAGCCAGACAGGGGATGTTCATCCACCAGCGCGTCGATGCCGAACACCTCGCGCAACAACTCGACGGTGAGGACATCCTTGGGCGTGCCGCTGGCGACGATGCGCCCGTGTTCGATCACGTACAGGCGGTCGCAGAAGGCGGCGGCCAGGTTCAGGTCGTGGAGGCTGGCGAGGGTGCCGATGCCCAGGCCCTTGATCAGTTGCAGCAATTGCAATTGATAGTGGGGGTCGAGGTGATTGGTCGGTTCGTCGAGGATCAGCAACTGCGGTTGCTGGGCCAGGGCCCGGGCGAGGATCACCCGTTGCTTTTCACCGCCCGAGAGGGTGGCGAATGCATGGTCGCCAAAGCCTGCGAGCCCGGCCGATTCCAGGGCCTGGCGCACCAGCCGACGGTCGTCGTGATTGTCGCCGTCGAACAGGCCTTTGTGGGGCGTGCGGCCCATGGCGACCACTTCCTCGACCGTCAGGCCGAAGGCGTCGGGAAACTCTTGCAGCACCACGGCGATGCGTTGGGCGCACCAGCGCGAGGACTGTTTCCAGACGTTGTGATGCTCGAGTCTCACCTCGCCATGTTCCGGGCGGCTGAAGCGATAGGCGCAGCGCAACAGGCTGGTTTTGCCGCTGCCGTTGGGCCCGATCAACCCGACAAACTCACCGGCCGCCACCTGCAACGTCACGTCACGCAGCTGGAACTGGTGATGGCAGTGGCCATGGCCCAGGGGCGTCCAGGCGAGGTGGGAGAGGGTCAGGGAGGTCATGCAGCTACTCGGCATTTGGTTTGAAACACAAGTTTCTTTGTGAGAGCGGGCTTTGTGGGAGCAAGGCTTGCCCGCGATGAAAACGCCGCGGTCTCTTGAGGACCGCAGCGCCTGGATCGCGAGCAAGCTTTGCTCCCACAAAGCCCGCTCCCACAGCTTGAACTGTGTTCGTGGTTTGGAAAGCGGGCGCGATTGTAGAGGTTTCGCGCCGCCTTCCGTTAACGCACTGTCTTCAGCTTGAAGATGAGGCAATCTCAGGCTGGCGCTTGAGTCGGAGGATGAGGCGATCAAGCAACCACACCCCCACCAGCGAAGCCCCCACCAGCGGAAACACCACCGCCAGGGCCAGCATGATGAATACGCCGGTCTTCCAGGTCGGCAGGTCGTGACGCAGTGGCGGCACGCCGAACTTGCCTTCAGGCCGGCGCTTCCACCAGATCACCAGGCCGCTCACGGCGCTGAGCAGGATCATCAGGCAAATCAGCAGCACAATGATCTGGTTCAGCGGGCCGAACATCTTGCCTTCGTGCAGCATCACGCCCGTTTCGGTGGCGCGGGCCACTACGCCGTAGTGTTCCCAGCGCACATCGGCCAGGACCTTGCCGGTGTATTGGTCGACGTGCAGGGTGGCGTCGTTGCGCGGGTCGTCGGCGAACACGGCGATGGTGAACACACCGCTGGAAGTGGTGGGCAGGGTGATGCTGTAGCCGGGCGTGACCTGGCGTTCAGTGGCGATGTTCTGCACCGCTTGCAGGCTGACAGTCGGGGCGGCGGGGCCTTCGTGGATGCCGCCGTGGCCCATGTGCTCGGCATGGTCGCCGGACATCGGCATCGGCGTGTTTTCCACAGCCCATGGCACGGTCTGACGGTGGGCGTTGTTGAGGCTGCCGGCCTCGACATCTGATTTGGGCACGTCATTCCACATCGCCGCGGGGAAGCGGTTCCAGAGATTGGCGTATTGCTTGCCCCAGAAACCGGTCCAGGTCATGCCGCTGAGCAGCATCACCAGCAGCAATGCCGCGCCCCAGAAGCCAACGACTACGTGCAGGTCACGCCAGAATAGCCGACCGCGTGCACTCCAGCGCGGCCACAGCACTCCGGCCGATGATTGCCCGCGCGGCCACCACAGGTACAGCCCGGAGACCACCAGCACCACGCCCCAGCCGGCGGCCATTTCCACCAAGCGGTCACCGACGGTGCCGATCAGCAGTTCGCCGTGGATGGCCCGGGCCATGGCCTGCAGGTTGTTCTTCGCATCCTGCTCGCCGAGGACATCGCCGTGGTACGGGTCGATGAACACGTTCAGTTCCCGGCCCTGGTCGATCACCACGAATTGCGCGCTGCGCTCGGCGTTGACCGGCGGCAGGTATTGTTTGACCTGGCCTTGGGGGTAGGCCTGGCGGACCTGCTTGAGCAGGTCGTCCGCCGCCAGGGTGTGATGCCCGGCCGGCACGTTCAACAGGCTGCCGTACATCAGCGGATCGAGTTGCGGCTTGAACAGGTAAATGATGCCGGTCAGGGCCAGCATCACCATGAACGGCGCCACGAACAGCCCGGCATAAAAATGCCAGCGCCAGGCCAGGTTGTAGAAATTGGGTTTCGGTTGGCTCATTGCAAAGCGCTCCGCAGGGCTAATTGGGTTGTTATGTTTTTGGCGGTTGCTGCGCAACCGATCGCGGGCAAGCCTTGCTCCCACAGTATTTGTCATGCTGTGGGACAAGTTGTGCCCCCACAGCAATGAGATGCTTATGGGAGCAGTGCTTACCCCCTCAGCAATGAGATACCTGTGGGAGCAAGGCTTGCCCGCGATGCTTTTAGAAACTCATGTCCACCTTGGTCCAGAGCGTGCGCCCCGGTTCGTTGATGGCCTGCGGGTCGCTCGCCGGGTAGCCGAACCCGGCGTTGCCGGCCAGGTTCAAGTGCTCGGCGTAGGCTTTGCCGAACAGGTTGTCGACGCCGCTGCTGACCTTCCAGTGCTTGTTGATGCGGTAGGCGCCGTTGAGCGAGAACACGCCGAAGCCCGAGCTCTTGCCGTAGTCCTTGCCGACCACGTTGCCCTTGTTCTCGTCGACCCGGTGCTGCGCCGCCACCACACGCCACAGTGCGCCGGCGCTCCAGCGGTCTTCGCTGTAGGTCAGGCCCAGGCGTGCATCCAGCGGCGGCATTTGCGCCAGGGCGCTGCCGTCGCTGCTGTTCTTGCCCCAGGCGTAGGCCAGGGTGGCGTCGGCTTTCCAGCGCTCGGTCAGTTGATAGGCTGCGCCCAGTTCAGCGCCCATGATCCGCGCATCGATGTTCTCGGCCCGGGAGGTGGTGCCCATCATCCCGGGGGTGTAATCGAACAGGATGTAGTCGCGCACCTGCCCGACATAACCCGACGCCCAGGCTTCGAGGGTTTCGGTCTTGTACTGCAGGCCGAAGTCGAGCTGGGTGGTTTTCTCCGGCTTGATCGCGTCGAAGGCATTCAGTGAACCGCTGGGGCCGACGTTCGCCGAGAACAGCTCCCAGTAGTCCGGGAAGCGTTGCGCGTGACCCACACCGGCATAGAGGGTGGTGGGGCTGTCGTCCAGGTCGTGTTCGTAGCGGACGAAACCGCTGGGCAGGGTGTCGGCGCGGGTGTCATCGGCGGTGGGGTTGGGCCGGGCCGACATGCCGGAGCCGATGCTCTGGCGGTAATCCTTGGCCGAGGCACGGTCGAGCCGGGCGCCGGTGATCACTCTGTCGCGGTCGGCGGCGTACCAGGTCAGTTCGCCGAACACTCCGTAATTGTGGAAGTCGGCGTCCTTGGTGTACGGCAGGTCCTTATAGGTGTCCACGCCCATGCTGCTGCGTTGGCGATGCTCGTTGGTCTGCGCGTCCAGGCCACTGATCAGCTGCACATCGGCCCAGCGCCAGGTGGCCTTGATGCGGGCGCCGAGGGTACGGCGGTCGACGTTGGAGGCCATGGGCCCGGCCATCATGCCGGTGCCGGAGGGGGTGCGCAGCGTGTAGTTGTCCATCACGTGGTCGGCGTAGTTGTAGTAGACCTGGGCCTCGATCTTGTCCAGCACCTCGCCGATGTTCGAACGCTCGAACCGCAGCCCGAGGCTTTCGCGCTTGAACTGCGAGCCGTCCATGCTGCGCCCGGCGTAGCGTGCTTCACCGTCGCCCTTGCCGGCCGTCAATTCCAGTAGGGTATCGGCATCCGGCGTCCAGCCGAGGGTGACGTCGCCATTCCACTTGTCATAGCGCGACGGCACGGTGTCGTTGTTACCGTCGCGGTAATCGTCCGAATGCGCCGTGTTGCCGATCACCCGTACATAACCCAGCGGCCCACCGGCGGCGGCATCCACCACTTTGTCGAAACGACCGTTGGAGCCGGCCAGCACACTGGCGTTGACCCGGGTGCCGAGTTCGCCGAACTGTTCCGGCTCGCGCTCGAACAGCACCGTCCCGGCCGATGCGCCGGGGCCCCAGAGCACGGTTTGCGGGCCTTTGATAACCGTGAGCTTGTCGTAGGTCTCCGGCGATATGTAGGACGTCGGCGCGTCCATCCGGCCTGGGCAAGCACCCAACAGCATGCTGCCGTTGGTGAGGATGTTCAGCCGCGAGCCGAACATGCCGCGCAGAACCGGGTCGCCATTGGTGCCGCCGTTGCGCACCAGGGCGAAGCCGGGGATGGTCTTGAGGTAGTCGCCGCCGTCACTGGC
This sequence comes from Pseudomonas sp. PF05, assembly GCF_056521845.1. NCBI lineage: Bacteria > Pseudomonadati > Pseudomonadota > Gammaproteobacteria > Pseudomonadales > Pseudomonadaceae > Pseudomonas > Pseudomonas sp. PF05. The sequence goes on from NZ_JBWLPW010000010.1 coordinate 193,191, forward strand.
CGGTACTGGCTGACGCGGGTCCTTGGGGTTGGTGACGACGGTCAGGGGCGAACTGGGGGCGATGGCGGTGATGACCGTCGGGCTCAGTTCTTCGACCTGATGGTCATGCTGCTCGTGCTCGTCGGCCAGCGAGAGTGGGGTGAGCAGCAGGCCGCAGAGTGCGGCGATGGTTTGGCGCAAACGAACCCGTGGCTCGTTCAGGGGGCAGCGAACTTGGGCAGAGCCCAACGCGGTACCAGCAGAAAACCTGGACATGATAATTCCATCGAACAGACGTAGACGACACGGTCGGGCAGCCTGGGGCTGTCTTATGCGACCGGGTTGGGTAAGTGTCGGGTTTACGCGTCGAAGGGCGGTGCGCGGGTGCGGGCACCCGGGAAGAACGCCGGCTGGGCATGGCCCAGGCGTGGGGAAGGACTGGTGTAGGTGTTGGTGTGGGGTGTGTCGAAAACGGCGAACGTGTGGCCGCCAGGCAGCGCGGGACAATTGAACAGCAGGCTGCAATAGCCGCATTTTTCCCACAACGCATGGTGCTCGCTCTGGGGCGGGCAGTGTTCGGCTGCCGGCGCTTCGTGCGCCGACATGTCCATGCTCATCTCCATGTTCATGTCCATGGACACAGGCATGGACATGCGCTGACCCATCGGCATCGACTGGGAAATCAGCGGACCGATAAAGATCATCAGCATGGCGAACAGGCTGATCCAACTGCCGCGTGTCAGGCTCATGGGCTGACGGCTGGGCATGGACGGCCTGGCGCGAAGTGGTTGCACGGGCGGCTACGACTACTGGTCGTGCATGTGTGTCTTGGTGCCGTCGGGGGCTTTTTTCTGCACCGCGACGTCGACCGTGACATCCCCTGCTTTTTCAAAATGCAGGGTCATGGCAAAGCGTTTGCCATCGCTGAGGAGGCTGCGGTCCTTCAGGTCCAGCAGCATCACGTGATACGCCATCGGCGCGAAGGTGACGGTGGCGCCAGGGGCGATGTCCACGACGGGCACCGGTTGCATTTTCATCAGGTCGTTTTGCATCACATGCTCATGGAGCTCGGCCTTGCCGGCAATCGGCGAGTCGACGCTGAGCAGCTTGTCGGCGGTGGTGCCGCCGTTGTGAATCACGAAGTACGCGGCCACGGTTGGCGCGTTGGGCGGCAACTCCTGGGACCACGGGTGGGCGATCTCAAGCTCGCCCACCTTGTACTGGTGAGCCTGGGCGAAGCCGACGGGAAGCAATAGGGCAGCCAGCAGGATAAGTCTGTTCAACATGGCAATTCTCCGGAACGATTCAGGGGCGCAGTTTTATGCGGGAAGAATCAGGCCAGAGGCGAGGCGCGGGGATTGAGGCTGGGCCATTGCCGGCGTGGCGTGGGGCTGTCGAGTTTGGAATGGACGGCACTGCGATGGGCCAGCTGTGCATCCAGATACAACTGCGGGACATGCCCGGTGAGTGCCACCAACGGCGCTGAGCCTGAGCAGCACCAGCAATGCTGCATGGTCGAGTGATTGTCTTTCTGCGGTGTGTCTTGTTCGAGTTTGCCCAGGGAAATCGCCAGCATCTTCGTGCCGCTGGAGGAGCAGAAACTGCCCCACAGCAGTTGTTCGGCTGGCGAATTGGCGGTTGCGCCACCGCTGTTGGAAAGCGGCATGGCAAGCATGTTGAACAGCACTGCGAAGCAGGCGATCCAGGCAAATGCAAGCCGTTGTCGGGACATGGGCGAATCCGCTCGATGGGCGATCAGGTGGCGGTATTTAGCCTGATCGGGGTTGAGAAGTAAAAAGGCCACGTGCGGTATAGGGTCGCAGGGCTGGTGTTAACAGTAGCAACAGATCTTCAAGTGAGTGCTTTTGTGGCGAGGGAGCAAGTTGCCTCGTCGTGTGTTTTTGATCAATCGGTATTCAATCACTCCAATACAGGAGGGAAGGGAACCTCTGTCAAATGGCCGTCGCATGTAACCTCAAGCCCAAAGCTTTCATGACTTTCATGATAGTTGTGAACTCTGGATTGCCCGTACTCCCCAGTGCTTTGTAAAGACTCTCTCGCCCCAGGCCTGCATCACGAGCAATCTGCGTCATGCCCTTTGCCCTGGCAATATCGTTAAGAGCTGCTCGAACCAGTACGCCGTCACCCGCATCCTCTTCAAAACAGGCATCCAGATAAGCGGCCATTTCCTCAGGCGTCTTGAGGTAAGTGGCTGCATCGAAACGTGTGAATTCTTCAGTCATGATTCACTCCTCATTACCCATGGTTTGCGCCATTTGAACAGCGCGTGCGATATCCCGTTTCTGAGTCGATTTGTCACCTCCCACAAGCAGCAGATAAAGCACGGAGCCTTGACGGGAGAAGTACACTCTGTAGCCCGGACCCGAGTGAATACGCATCTCATACACTGCGTTACCCACCGGTTCGCAATCACCAAAATTTCCATGCTCTGCCGATCGGAGCCTAGCAATGATGCGAGCTTTCCCAGCAATGTCCTTCAGCCCGTTAAGCCAGCTTGAGAATACTCGGGACTGTTCAAATTCGATCATTCGGATCGTATTCCTTGGGATACACATTGGCAAGCAGCACTTTCCTCGGCACGAGACGGGTCGCTCATGCTTAATGACTGCCAGGTGCTGCGGTGGGTATTAAGGAGCGGAACTATAGAATCGAACGTCTTGGACGAAACAGCCGGCTTCGTCTTGAAAACTTGTCAGAAATGTCGCGCGAATGTGCTGAATTCAGAACCCGTTTTGTACGGATAAAGCGTCCAGCATTTCATTGATCGCTCCAAACTCCCGATCCACCCCCGCCAACACCGGCCGTTTCAACACCAACACCGGCACCCCCCGCTCCCGCGCCACCTCCAGCTTCGGCTCGGTGGCCGTGCTGCCGCTGTTTTTGCTCACCAGCACATCGATCCGCCGCCGTTCGAACAGTTCGCGTTCACCGTCAATGTGAAACGGTCCACGGGCCCCAATCACTTCGCAGCGCTCATTACCGGGGTAAGCGTCCAGGGCACGCAAGGTCCAGAATTGCTCGGGCGGAATTTCATGCAGATGTTGCAGGGGTTCGCGACCTAGGGTGAAGAGGGGGCGGTGGAAGGGTTTCAGGGCCTGGATCAGTTCGGCCCAGTCGGCCACTTCGCGCCAGTCATCGCTGGCCTGGGGCTGCCATGCCGGGCGGCGCAGCGCCCAGCAGGGGATGGCGCAGGCGCGGGCCGCGTGGGCGGCGTTGTGGCTGATCTGGGCGGCGTAGGGGTGGGTGGCGTCCAGCAGCAGGTCGATGTCCTCGGCGCGGATGAATTGCGCCAACCCTTCGGCGCCGCCGTAGCCGCCGACGCGCACCTGGCAGGTCAGGTCGGTGGGGATGCGACCGATGCCGGCCAGGCTGTAGATGTGCTGGGGCCCGAGGGTGCGGGCGATGGCCAGGGCTTCGGTGACGCCGCCCAGCAGCAGGATACGTTTCATTTCAAGACTCTTCATGACAAGGCTCCCGCGTGGCCGACGATCCCGCCTTGGCGGTCGATGGCGAAGACTTCGACCTGGACCTGGGCCGGCACCACGCTGCGAGCGAAGGCCAGCGCGTGCGCGCACACCGCGTCACCCAGGGCGATGCCGGCGGCGCTGGCCATCGCCAGGGCCTGTTGGCTGGTGTTGGCTTCTCGGATGCCTTGCTGCAACGCCTCATTGGCACCGATGGCGGCGGCCCATTCGGCCAGTTGTGGCAGGTCGATGCTCGAGTGACGGCTGTGCAGGTCCATGTGGCCGGCGGCGAGTTTGCTGATTTTGCCAAAGCCGCCGCAAAGGCTGAGCTTTTCCACCGGGACCTTGCGCACATGCTTGAGCACGGCACCGACGAAATCGCCCATTTCGATCAGGGCGATTTCCGGCAGGTTGTAGACCCGACGCATGGTGTCTTCGCTGGCGTTGCCGGTGCAGGCGGCGATGTGCAGGTAGCCGTTGGTTTTTGCCACGTCGATGCCCTGGTGGATCGAGGCAATGTAGGCCGCGCAGGAGAACGGCCGGACGATGCCACTGGTGCCGAGGATCGACAGGCCGCCAAGAATCCCCAGTCGCGGGTTCATGGTTTTCAGCGCCAGGGCTTCGCCACCCTCGACATTGACCGTGACTTCGAAACCGCCGGTGTAACGGCTTTCCTCGGCCAGCCGGGCCAGGTGTTCGTTGATCATTTTGCGCGGCACCGGGTTGATCGCCGGTTCACCGACGCCCAGCACCAGCCCCGGTCGCGTCACCGTGCCGACGCCGCGACCCGCGACGAAACGCACCCCGGGCTCAGCAAGCAAGCGCACCTGGGAAAACAACAGGGCACCGTGGGTCACGTCCGGGTCATCGCCCGCATCCTTGATCGTCCCGGCTTCGGCGCCTTGTTCGGTCAGCCGGCAGAACTCCAGGCGCATCTGCACTTGCTTGCCCTTGGGCAATACGATTTCCACGGCATCGGCTTCGGTACCGCGCAGCAGTAATCGAGCCGCCGCCAGGCTGGTGGCCGTGGCGCAACTGCCGGTGGTCAGGCCGCTGCGCAAGGGGGCGGGTTGTTCGGCGGTTTCGTCACGCATCGAGAGGTTTCGTCAGGTCCAGCAAGGTGATCGGCAAGGCCTGGCGCCAGGTGTCGAACTCGCCCAAGGGCTGGGCCTGGGCGATGTGGATGCGGGTCAATTCACCGCCGTGACGTTCGCGCCAGTGCATCAGGGTCGTTTCGCTTTGCAGGGTCACGGCGTTGGCGACGAGTCGACCGCCGGGCTTGAGTTGGGCCCAGCAGGCGTCGAGCACGCCTTCGCGGGTGACGCCGCCACCGATGAACACCGCGTCCGGCCGCTCCAGGTTCTCCAGCGCCTGGGGGGCTTTGCCGCGAATCAGTTGCAAACCGGGCACGCCGAGGGTGTCACTGTTGCGTTCGATCAAGCGTTGGCGGCCTTCGTCGGCCTCGATGGCCAGGGCCCGGCAGCTGGGGTGGGCGCGCATCCATTCGATGCCGATGGAGCCGCTGCCGGCGCCGACATCCCAGAGCAGCTCGCCGGGTGTGGGGGCGAGGCGAGCGAGGGTGATGGCGCGCACATCGCGTTTGGTTAATTGGCCGTCATGTTCGAAAGCGGTGTCCGGCAAGCCGGCCAGGCGTGACAGGCGCGGTGTCGACGGTTCGGCCCGGCATTCGATGGCGATCAGGTTCAGGTCGGCGAAGGTGTCATCGGACCACTGCGCGGCGAAACCGTCGATCCGTCGTTCTGCCGCGCCACCCAAATGTTCCAGCACAGTCATGGCGCTCGGGCCGAATCCCCGCTCGCGCAATAACGTCGCCACGGCGGCAGGACTCTGGCGATCGTTGCTCAGCAGCAATAGCCTGAGACCTGTGGATAAGTGGACATTGAGCGCCGCCAGGGGCCGGGCCACCAACGACAGCGTGACCACGTCCTGTAGCGGCCAACCCATGCGTGCCGCGGCCAGAGAACAGGAGGAGGGCGCAGGGATGACCAGCATCTGATCACTCGGCACCTGTTTCGCCAGGCTGGCGCCCACGCCGTAGAACATCGGATCGCCGCTGGCCAGCACGCACACCGGTTCACCCTGCCGGGCAAGCAGCGGTTCCAGGGAGAACGGGCTGGGCCACAGCGCCCGTTGGCCGCGGATGCACAGCGGCAGCAGCGCCAGTTGGCGGTCGCTGCCGACAATGCGTGACGCCCGCAGCAAGGCATGGCGAGCCGTTCGGCCCAGGCCCTTGAAGCCGTCTTCACCGATGCCCACTACGGTCAGCCAGGGGGTCATCTCTGTTCCTCGAATAATTGGGTTGATCGACAGGCGTCTTGCCGCCGCGAACCGGGCCGCCATCATACCGCGCCCCGGAGGATCAGGCGCCTGCGCAACATCATCTTCGCAGCCAGACCGCTTTCGCGAGCAGGCTCGCACACAGTTTGGAATGGGGGCGTTCGGAAATTGTGTGTCCGCCGTCAGCAATCCGACCGGCAAGCTTTTCATGACCCCCGGCAAAGCAGGCATAATGGCGCTCCTTCGCCGATGTGGCGTGCCTATCTACCGGTTTTCCCTTGAACGAACGTCCATCCTCCAACGTCGTACGCCCCTCCGGTTGCCCGGGGTTGCTGCGTGTCGTCCAGGCGCTGGACGGTGGGATCTGTCGGATCAAGCTCGATGGCGGTGCCATCCAGGCGGATCAGGCCGACGTCGTGGCGTCAGTGGCCGAGCGGTTCGCCGGGGGCGTGATCGAGGCGACCAACCGGGCCAACCTGCAAATCCGTGGGATCGGTCCTGGGCACGACGCGCTGATCCAGCCGTTGCTGGCCGCCGGGCTTGGCCCGCGCAAGCCGGCCGGCGATGACGTGCGCAACCTGATGCTCAGCCCGTCGGCCGGGATCGACCGACAGATGCTGTTCGATACGCGCCCGTTGGCGGCGCAGATCCTCCTCACCCTGCAAACCCATGAACGCTTCCCAGAGTTGTCGGCCAAGTTCGCCGTGCAACTGGACGGTGGCGAAGCGTTGGCGATGCTCAAACATCACCACGACCTGTGGTTGTCGGCCCTGGTCCGTGATGGCGAGCCTTGGCTGGCCTTCGGCTTGGCCGGTTCGCCATTGGATAAACCGGCGGGCAGGGTGCCCCTGGCCCAGGGGCATGCCTTGGTGGTGGCGGTGCTGGAGCTGTTCCTCGACCTGGCCCGCCCGGACCAGATCCGCATGCGTCACTTGCTGGCTGAAATATCCGCCGATGAATTCATGAGCCGATTGGGCCGCCGCATGCCGGTGCAAGCTTGCCTGGATTGGCAGCGGGGGGCGTCCATCGACGGACTGCACATCGGCGTTCATCCACAGCACGACGACCGCGTCTACGTCGGCGCGGCTGCGCCCCTGGGTCGGCTCGACGCCGGCATGCTGCGGGGAGCGGCGCAACTGGCGCGGGAGAAGGGCGACGCAAGCCTTCGTTTCACCCCTTGGCAAAGCCTGTTGCTGCCCAACGTGCGCCGCGAGGACGCCGACGAAGTGCTGGCGCGGCTTGAGGGATTGGGCCTGTTGTGTTCGGTCGATCAGCCGCTGGCGCAACTCATCGCCTGCACCGGCTCCAGTGGCTGCGGTAAAGCCCTGGCCGACACCAAGGCCGACGCCCACCAACTGGCCGAGTTGCTGCAACGCCAGGGTAGTGCCCTGAAGGTTCATCTGTCGGGCTGCCCGCGTTCCTGCGCGGCGGCCCATATCGCGCCTGCCACCTTGCTGGCGGTCGCCCCCGGTCGTTACGACCTGTATTTTCGCGATGCCACGCTGCCGGGTTTCGGCGCGTTGCAGGCACACAATCTGACTATTGAAGCGCTCGGCCATTGGCTCGACGCTCGCCCCCGGAGCCCCCTTGATGCTTGATTACATCCGCGACGGTCAGGAGATCTATCGCAACTCCTTCGCGATCATCCGCGCCGAAGCCAACCTGGCGCGCATTCCGGCCGACCTGGAAAAACTCGCGGTGCGGGTGATCCACGCCTGCGGCATGGTCGAGGCCATCGATGGCTTGCAGTTTTCCGAGGGCGCGGGCACGGCCGGGCGCCAGGCACTGGCCGCCGGTGCGCCGATCCTGTGCGATGCGCGGATGGTCTCCGAAGGCGTGACCCGGGCTCGCCTGCCGGCCAACAATCCGGTGATCTGCACCTTGCGCGACGAAAGCGTGCCGGCGTTGGCCCTGGAGTTGGGCAACACCCGTTCGGCAGCGGCGCTGGAGTTGTGGCGCCCGCACCTGGAAGGCAGTGTCGTGGTCATCGGCAACGCGCCGACCGCGCTGTTCTACTTGCTGGAAATGCTCGATGCCGGCGCGCCGAAACCGGCACTGATCCTCGGTTTCCCGGTGGGCTTCGTCGGTGCCGCCGAGTCCAAGGCGATGTTGGCGGCCAACAGCCGCGGCGTGCCGTTCGTGATCATGCAAGGCCGCCTGGGCGGCAGCGCCATGGCTGCCGCCGCCGTCAACGCCCTCGCTACGGAGATTGAATGATGCAGCAGCCTGGACGTCTGATCGGCCTCGGCGTGGGCCCCGGTGACCCGGAACTGATTACGGTCAAGGCCCTGCGCCTGCTGCGCGAATCGCCCGTGGTGGCGTACTTCGTCGCCAAGGGCAAGAAGGGCAACGCCTTCGGCATCATCGAGGCCCATTTGCAGGACGCGCAGACGTTGCTGCCACTGGTCTACCCGGTCACCACCGAAGCGTTGCCGGCGCCGCTGTCCTATGAACAGGTGATCGCCGACTTCTACGACACCGCCGCCGAGCAGTTGGCCGTGCACCTGGATGCCGGTCGCGACGTGGCCGTGATCTGTGAGGGCGATCCGTTTTTCTACGGCTCCTACATGTACTTGCATGATCGCCTGGCCGAGCGCTATGAAGCCCAAGTCATTCCCGGCGTGTGCTCGATGCTCGGCGGGGCCTCGGTGCTCGGTGCGCCGCTGGTCTATCGCAACCAGAGCCTGTCGGTGCTCTCCGGCGTCTTGCCCCACGACGATCTCAAGCGGCGCCTGGCCGACGCCGACGCGGCGGTGATCATGAAGCTGGGGCGCAATTTTCCCAAGGTTCGCCAGGTGCTTCAGGAACTGGGCCTGGACGGACGGGCGCTGTACGTCGAGCGGGCGACCATGGCCAACCAGAAAATCGTGCCGCTGGATGAAGTCGAGCCGATGTCTTCGCCGTACTTCTCGCTGATTATCGTGCCGGGCGAACGGTGGCAGGGTTGATGGCCGCCAAGACGCCGGCCATCGTCATCCTCGGCCCGGGTAGCCTGGCGACGGCCCGACGGATCCAGCAGCGCTACCCAGACGCCCTGATCCACGGCCTGGCCGGGCGGGTCGAAGCTGATCGTCAATACCTGGAATTCGGCGCCACGTTGCGCGAACTCTACCAACAGGACACGCCGATCATCGCCCTGTGCGCGGCCGGCATCGTCATCCGCACCCTGGCGCCGTTGCTGCTGGAAAAAGGCGTCGAGCCGCCAGTGCTGGCGGTGGCCGAGGATGGCAGCGCCGTGGTGCCGCTGTTGGGCGGCCTGGGCGGGGTGAATGTCATGGCCCGGGACATCGCGGCAACGCTGCACGTCGCGCCGGCGATCACCACCAGCGGCGAATTGCGCTTCGGCACCTGCCTGCTCAATCCGCCAAGCGGCTACAGCCTCGGCGACCTGGAGCAGGGCAAGCGTTTCGTCTCCGACCTGTTGGCCGGTGAACCGGTGCGCATCGAAGGCGCGGCGCCGTGGCTGGATCAGGCGCAGTTGCCACAAGACCCGCAGGCGCGGTGCACGATTCATGTCGGCCATGCCGAGCGTGAGGCGAGCACTCACGAACTGTTGATTTATCCGCGCAGTGTCGCGGTGGTGGTGAGCGCCGAGGCGGCTGATCTGCCGGGCGCCATTCGTGCCGCTTTGCAGCAAGCGAAAGTGGCGGTTCAGAGCCTTGCGTGCCTAGTGGCGGCGGATACGCTGATGGCCAGTGCGGCCTTGCGTGAAGCGGCGCTGGAACTCGGGGTGGCGCTGCGCTTTGTGGCGATGACCGGCGATGCCGCCACCTTGGCGCGCAGTTCTGTGCCGGCGGCGAACATCTTTTCGGCGACGGACAACCTGGCCATCGCCGTTGCCGCGCAGCCCTTGGAGGTGGCTCAAATCGGTCGTCCGCGTGGACGCCTGGCGGTGATCGGCCTGGGGCCGGGCGCGGCCGAACTGATGGTGCCGGCGGTGAAGGCCGAACTGGCGCAGGCCACCGATGTGCTCGGCTACGAAACCTATGTGCGCATGGCCGGCCCGTTTCGCGACGATCAAGTGCTGCACTGCACCGACAACCGCGAAGAAATGCAGCGTGCCCGACACGCCTTTGAGTTGGCCGCCCTAGGCCGTTCGGTGATCGTGGTGTCGTCCGGCGACCCAGGTGTATTCGCCATGGCGGCGGCGGTGCTCGAAGCGTTGCACGAGTCCAGCGACCCCGCCTGGCACCAGGTTGACCTGGAGATCCTGCCCGGTGTGTCCGCCTCCCTCGCCACCGCCGCCCAGGCCGGTGCGCCGTTGGGGCATGACTTCTGCGTGATGTCGCTGTCGGACAATCTCAAGCCATGGTCGATCATCGAAAAACGCCTGGACCTGGCGTCCGAAGCCGATCTGGCGTTGGCCTTCTACAACCCGATTTCCCGTGCACGGCCGTGGCAATTGGGACGTGCGCTGGAGATCGTCGGCCAGCACCGCACGCCGCAGACGCCGGTGGTGTTGGGGCGTGATATCGGTCGTCCGGGCCAGACCTTGCGTGTCACCACGTTGGGGCAACTCACGGCCGAGCAGGTGGACATGCGCACCATGGTGCTGATCGGCTCTTCCACGACCTGCGTATTCCCTCGCGCCGAAGGTGGCGAGTGGGTGTACACGCCGCGCTGGTATGGCGACAAACCTGTCTGAGCACCGGTCTCGACATTCGCCACGTTCGATCCAATGATTGTTGTCCTCGGGTGTTTCAGGACAGGGCTGCGGGGCAGCCCTGTCCTGTACAGTAGCCGTCGCAACCTTCCACTAGCGCTAGAGACGATGCTTTCGTAAGTCAAATCGCCTCATGGTCTGCTCTTGCAGTTTTTTCTTCATCAAAGCTCTTCTTCTGTCCAGTGCGTCTCTGTCCAGCCTCAGGTATGCCTTGCGCTGGATGAGGCTGGCGCAGTGTTTTTCCCAGTCCCAGAACAGGAACCTGCTCCTTTTTACATTGACGCTGAGTTCAAGTTTAAACAGAGCGATATGGAGATTGCCCTTTGCGTCGTAGCGCGCCGGGACAACTTGAAATGACTCGCCTTGTCGGGTTTCCGTATCGAACGAGAGCATGGCCGGATCGTTGGTTTTCAACGTTTCCAGTGTATCGATCAGCGCATTGGCCTGTTGAGAGTCCTTCATGGTGTCGGCGCTCTCTACCAGGAAGTTCGCCAAAGAGCCCGAGACGTCATGTTGGGTGCTTTTAAAGATGGCTCCGTCATACAGCTCCCAGCCGAAGTAGCGCAAGGTGAAGACGTACTCCTGGAACCAGTCCTCGGGTTGGGTGTAGCGATGATGGCCGAAGTCGGCGGATCGGGTCGCGAGATTGTTGCAATCGGCAATGTCATTGTGATCGTGAAGGGTAAGCTCGCCTATATAGGAGAGCACGTTCGGGCCTGTTACCAGGCCGGTTAGTGAGTCATCCATGTTTGATATATGTCCATGTGGGTTGTTGGACGTTATATGGATTCAGTAATGGTTGGACTTATCAAGTGTTCTGATTGAGCGGTTGGTTGCGGGATGTTTGAATGGGTTATTTGTTCTGTCGGGTTTACATATGTTGTATTTGGTTTGGGTTATTCATTTTTCTTTCAATGCTCTAGATTGTTGTCTGTCCGCAGGCGCGGTCATTCAATTAACAAGGACGTGTTATGAACGAGTTTGAAAGTGAAGTGAGCATTGCGCAAAGTATCAAGTTGGTTGGAGCGCGTATCGACAGGCGCAAGGCGCAGATTTCATCGGGTCGGCGTATGCGCAGGTCCGTCGCGCAATGGGTACAGGACAACCCTACCAAGGACATGGATGCGGTCATGCTGGGCGATGCTCTCGTGGGCTATGGCAATAACATGTCGGCCAATAACATGGCGATCATGGAGAACGTCATGACCATGGCGATCCTGGAGGCCAACGATCTGGTGCCCGGAGGGAAGAATACCCATCAATGGTATAGGGAGTTCATTAAATGCCTACAGGAACTCGGCTGTTTCGTGGCGGATGATGGTTATTCGCGTTATTCCGAAAGTGCCATGCAGGTGGACATGGACAATGTGCTCAGCGATATCGTCAAAGGCGTCATTGAGGGCGCCAAAGCCAGTGTCCCGGCTGCGGCAGTACTGGGGACGGTGGTCAACACCACAATTGATGGTTTGAAGCAGGACAAAGGAACCTTCGATCTGTTTGGCACCCAGGCCAAATCTGCCGATGGCGCGCGTCTGTCCGTCATTCCCTGCGAACAACTATCCAATGGTGTGCTGATCGCATCCTCCAGTTCGATAAAACAGACCGGCTCTTCGAATAACGGAGGGATTCTTTTTGTGAACTGGAGCGCATCGGCACGAGAGATTTTCCGTGGCAAGTCGTTCGTGACCTTCAACCCTGAGCGTTATGAAGACTTCCGGCCGGAAATCGAAGAGTACCTGGGCGCGCATCGCAAGGACGTTCTGAGCAAGCGTTTCAGCCGCCGCAAGCGCACTTGAGGCAGCCGCGACCGAGGTTATGGCGCCAGGTAGCCTCTCACGCCGGTAAAGATGATTTGTGCGGCCAGGGCGCAGACAAACAGCCCCATCAGGCGGCTGACAATCTGCAAGCCCTGGTCGCCAAGAATTCGCTCGATGCGGCTGGACAGGTACAGCACCACGCCGACGGTGAAGCTGGCCAGGGCGATGCTGATGATGGCCATGAGTTTGTCGTCCCAGTGCGGCTGGCTCACGCCCATCACCAACAGGGCGCCGATGGTGCCGGGGCCGACGGTCAAGGGAATGGTCAGCGGGACGATGGTTACGTCCTGCTGGACATTGTCGGTCTGTACGGCCGACTTGCCTTGGGCCATGCCCAGGGCCGAGATGAACAGCACACTACCGGCGCCAATACGGAACGCATCCACGGTGATGCCGAATACGCTGAAAATCACCCGGCCAAACAAGTACAGCAATACGCTGGACACCAGCGTAGCGGTCGCGACCTTCCAGGCCAGGCGACGTTGTTCCTTGCGTGAATACCCACGCGTCAGACTGATAAAGCACGACAGTACGAAGAAGGGGCTGTAGAGCACCAACATCTTCAGGTAAACGCTGAACAGCACATGGAGCATGGTCGAGTCTCAGGACGGAGAAGGACGACGGGAGTCTATCAGGCGCTGCTGCGTCTGTCGGCTCAGGACGTCTGTGCCGTACGGTTCTGCTGGTCGCGCTGGGCCACCCAATGTTCGATCAGTTCGCGCAACTGTGACAGCTCCACGGGCTTGGCCATGTGGCCGTCCATCCCGGCCTGACGGGCGCGCTCTTTGTGCTCGGCCAGGATGTGCGCGGTGAGCGCCACCACGGGCGTGCGGGTGCGCTGGTTGCCCATTTCCCAGGCACGCAATTGCTGGGTGGCGGAAAAGCCGTCGAGGATCGGCATTTCGCAATCCATCAGGACCAGGTCGTAGCGCCGTTCCTTCATGGCCTTGAGGGCTTCCTCGCCGTTGCTGGCGGTGTCGGGTTGCAGGTTGAGCTTGCCGAGCATGCCGCGGATGACCTTGGTGGAAATACTGTTGTCCTCGGCCACCAAGATGCGGAAATCGCTTGGCACCTTCACCGGAATGGGCGGGCCGGCGTTTACCTGCACATTCGTCGCCTGGCCCCTGTTGCGCTGGTTCAGCTCGTCCGCCAGGGTAGTCTTGAGGGTATAGCCGGCCACCGGTTTGGCAAGGATGCGCTTGACCCCGCTGTTGCGTGCCACGATCTTGCTCGGCGCGTTGCTGATACCCGTGAGCATGATCAACAGGATGTCGTGGTTCAGGCTCGGGTCTTCCTTGATCTTGGCCGCCAGTTGCATGCCGGTCATGCCCGGCATGTTCTGGTCCAGCAACACCACGTCGAAATAATCGCGCAGGTGCGCCTTGGTGCGCAGCAGCGCCAGGGCTTCCTTGCCCGATGGCACCGCACTGACGTTCAGGCCCCAGGCACTGCACTGTTGCACCAGCACTTTGCGGCAGGTGTCGTTATCGTCGACGATCAACACCCGCGCCCCTTGCAGCGGGCCATCGAGGTCGGAAGTCGGATGTTCGAGGCGATCCGGGTCCAGCGGCAGGGTCAGCCACAAGGTACTGCCCTGGTTGCTGCCGCTTTTGATACCGAATTCCCCGTGCATCAGGATGATCAACTGACGGGCGATGACCAGGCCCAGATTGCCCCCCAGACGCGTGGCCGACAGGAAATTCTTGCTGTGCAGCTCGGCGTGCATCAGCGTGTCTCGCTCTTCAGCGTCCATCGGCGTCCCGCTGTCCTGCACGGCGATGCGCAGGCGCGGCTGATGGCTGCGCTCGTCGAGGGCGACGACGATCAGCACTTCGCCTTCGTCGGTCTTCTTCAGCGCGTTTTCCAGCAGGCTCAGCAGCGCCTGGCGCAGCCGTGTCGGGTCACCGCTGATCACGCGCGGGACCTGGGGCTGGATGAAGCTGATCAGCTCGACATTCTGCTGTTCGGCCTTGGCACGGAAGATACTCAGGCAATCCTCGATCAGCGCATTGAGGTCGAACTGCACGTCGTCCAGTTCGATCTGCCCGGATTCGAGCCGGGAAATGTCGAGGATCTCGTTGATCAGGGTCAGCAGCTCATTGCCGGCGCTGTGGATCGTCTGCACGTAGTCGCGTTGCTTGACCGACAACGGCGTGCCCAGGAGCAGCTCGGTCATGCCCAGCACGCCGTTCATCGGGGTGCGGATCTCGTGGCTGATCTTGGCCAGGAACTCGGCCTTGGCATTGATCTCGGCATTGCTCGCCGCCAGGTCACGGCTGATGCTGAACCGGCTTTCGTTGATCGAGCGCTGGCGCTCGCCCAGGGCGACACTCATCAACAGGCCGCTGATGCAGATGAAGACCAGCAGGGTGATGATCAAGCCCTGGGGAGGAACTTCCGTGAGCCCCTGCAGCGCCGGAAGGATGATCAGCGTACCCAGGTTGAAGACCACCATGGCCGCGACGAATAGCCGGGCCGGGCGGTAGCCCTTTTGCCAGTGCCAGGCGCTGACGAGCAGCATGCTCAGGCCGGCCAGGGCCACCAGGGCATAGGTCATGACATTGAGCGGCAGCGTGTTGACGAACAACAGCAACAGGCTGCACAGCATGACGAGCACAATGTCCCCCAGCAGCAGCCGGTTCAACGGATGCGGCCCCAGGGGCGCGAAGAAACGGTAGGCGAACATCAGGCCGCAGGGCGCCGTCAGCAGCAAGGCCAGGTAGGCCCCGGGCGTCTGGACGGCAGGCCAGTCGGGCAGCCAAGGCCCGGCCAGGTTCAGCAACAGCACCAGGCTGAGCATCAGCAGTCCTTCACAAGCTGCCAGCCACAGACAACTGCGTGAGCGGGTGTAGGCGTAGCGGGTGAGGTTGTGCAGGATCAGCATGGCGATGCAGCCGAACAGCAAGCCATAGATCAGCGTCTGGTTCTGATCGGCTGCCGCCGCGACGGCCGATTGCAACGTGACGTAGGGGCGCAGTTCGTAGCGCGATGCCAGTCGCAGGTAGACGTCCAGTGATTTATCGCTGCGCGGCAGGGGCAGCATGAAATCGCTGCTGGGCACCGTCGGTTCGGTGTGCGGCGTGGCATTGCCGCTGATTTGCTGGTCAACCAGGGCGTCGCCATCCAGCACATAGAGGTTCAGGCGTGACAGGTCGGGCGCAAAGATGCGCAGGATCTGTTCGTGCCTGTCGGGGGCCAGGCGGAAACGCAACCACAATGCCCCGTCGGGCTCGGCGGCCTTGAGGCGGTCCAGGTCGATGGGGCTGAATTGATTGGTGTAGCGGGCAGAGCGGATGTCGCTCAGCGTCAGGTCACCCTGTTCGTCGAGCAATACCGCCCAGCCACTGCCTGGCGCGGCCTGGGCCGGGAGCATGCAGAGCAGCGTCAGCAGGGTGACGGTAAGGCCTATGGCGATCCTGAGCCAGCGCACGGCGAAATCCCTTCGTAGGTTGATGCCAGATTATAACTATGCGCGGCGCCGGAACAGTCAGGCAAGGGCCGCAGACCCTTGCCTGGCTGAATGGCTGGGTTATTCCAGATTTTCGCCACGCTCGCGGGCAATGGCGCGGTAGCCAATGTCCTTGCGGTAGAAGCAACCTTCCCAGTCGATCTCGGCGGCAAGCTTGTAGGCCTGCTGCTGAGCTTCGTCGACACTGGCGCCCATGGCGGTGGCGCAAAGCACACGACCGCCGGCGGTAACCACTTGCCCATCCTTCAACGCGGTGCCCGCGTGGAAGACCTTGCCGTCCAGCCGGGCTGCGGCGTCCAGACCCTGGATCGCGCTACCCTTGGCATAGTCGCCCGGGTATCCGCCTGCCGCCAATACAACCCCGACGCTTGGGCGCGGATCCCATTGGGCTTCGACCTTGTCCAGTGCCTGGGCCAGCGCGGCCTCGACCAGCAGGACCAGGCTCGATTGCAGGCGCAGCATCACCGGCTGGGTCTCAGGATCGCCGAAACGGCAGTTGAATTCGATGACTTTTGGGTTACCAGCCTTGTCGATCATCAGGCCAGCATAGAGGAAACCAGTGTAGACGTTGCCTTCCTCGGCCATGCCGCGCACGGTCGGCCAGATCACCTGGTCCATGACGCGCTGGTGGACTTGGGCGGTCACCACCGGGGCCGGAGAGTACGCGCCCATGCCGCCCGTGTTCGGGCCGCTGTCGCCATCGCCAACACGCTTGTGGTCCTGGCTGGTGGCCATTGGCAGGACGTTCTTGCCATCGACCATGACGATGAAGCTGGCTTCCTCGCCGTCGAGGAACTCTTCGATCACCACACGGGAGCCGGCGTCACCGAAGGCGTTGCCGGCGAGCATGTCGCGCACGGCGTCTTCGGCCTCGGCCAGGGTCATGGCAACGATCACGCCTTTACCGGCGGCCAGGCCGTCGGCCTTGATCACGATCGGTGCGCCTTTCTCGCGCAGGTACGCCAGGGCCGGTTCGATTTCGGTGAAGTTCTGGTAGTCGGCGGTCGGGATCTTGTGACGCGCCAGGAAATCCTTGGTAAACGCTTTCGAGCCTTCCAGCTGCGCGGCGCCGGCAGTCGGGCCGAAGCAGTCCAGGCCACGGGAGCGGAACAGATCGACCACACCGGCAACCAGCGGCACTTCCGGGCCGACGATGGTCAGCGAGACGTTCTTCTCGGCGAAGTCGGCCAGTTGCTCCAGGGCCAGTACGTCGATGGCGACGTTTTCGCACTTGGCTTCGATGGCGGTGCCGGCATTGCCCGGGGCCACGAAAACCTTCTGCACACGAGGGTCCTGGGCCACTTTCCAGGCCAGGGCGTGTTCGCGGCCACCGCTGCCAATGATCAAAACATTCATTTCAAAAACCTCAAAACTGTGGGAGGCGCTGCAATCCCCTGTAGGAGCTGACGAGTGAAACGAGGCTGCGATCTTTGATTTTGCTTTCACAGCCAGATCAAAAGATCGCAGCCTCGTTTCACTCGTCAGCTCCTACAAGGGGAGCGGTGTATCAGTGACGGAAGTGGCGCATGCCGGTGAATACCATGGCGATGCCAGCCTCGTCGGCCGCGGCGATCACTTCGTTGTCACGCATCGAACCACCCGGCTGGATCACGGCGGTGATGCCGACTTTGGCCGCGTTGTCGATACCGTCGCGGAACGGGAAGAACGCATCAGAGGCCATGACCGCGCCTTGTACCTGCAATCCGGCGTGTTCAGCCTTGATGGCGGCAATGCGGGCCGAGTTGACGCGGCTCATCTGGCCAGCGCCGACACCGATGGTCTGGCGATTCTTGGCGTAGACGATGGCGTTGGACTTGACGTACTTGGCGACTTTCCAGGCGAAGATCAGGTCGTTGATTTCCTGCTCGCTCGGAGCGCGCTTGGTCACGACCTTGAGGTCTTGGCTACCGATCATGCCGATGTCGCGGCTCTGTACCAGCAGGCCACCGTTGACGCGCTTGTAGTCCCAGGCCGGCGCACGGTCGGCCGACCATTGGCCGCAGGCCAGCAGGCGCACGTTGGCCTTGGCAGCGACAATGGCGCGGGCTTCTTCAGTGACCGAAGGGGCGATGATCACTTCGACGAACTGGCGCTCGACGATGGCCTTGGCGGTCTCGGCGTCCAGTTCACGGTTGAAGGCGATGATGCCGCCGAAGGCCGACTCGGTGTCGGTGGCGTAGGCCAGTTCGTAGGCCTGGCGGATGCCGCCCTCGGCGTCCGGGCTCACGGCCACGCCACACGGGTTGGCGTGCTTGACGATCACGCAGGCAGGCTTGACGAAGCTCTTCACGCATTCCAGCGCGGCGTCGGTGTCGGCCACGTTGTTGAACGACAGTTCCTTGCCTTGCAGTTGGGTGGCGGTGGCAATGCCGACTTCGGCAGGCTTGGCTTCCACGTAGAACGCCGCGCTCTGGTGTGGGTTCTCGCCGTAGCGCATTTCCTGGGCCTTGACGAACTGGGTGTTGAAGGTGCGCGGGAATTCGCTGCGGCCTTCGGTCGACAGGGTTTCAGCGGCCTGGTTCACGGTGCCCATGTAGTTGGCGATCATGCCGTCGTAGGCAGCGGTGTGTTCGAAGGCCTTGAGCATCAGGTCGAAACGCTGGGCGTAGGTCAGGCCACCGGCCTTGAGGTTATCCAGTACGCTGGCGTAGTCGCTGGCGTTGACCACGATGGCCACATCCTTGTGGTTCTTGGCCGCCGAGCGGACCATGGTCGGGCCGCCGATGTCGATGTTCTCGATGGCGGTCGGCAGGTCGCAGCCAGGCTTGTTGATGGTGGCTTCGAACGGGTAGAGGTTGACCGCTACCAGGTCGATCGGCTTGATGCCGTGTTCGTTCATGATGGCGTCGTCGATGCCGCGACGGCCCAGGATCCCACCGTGGATTTTCGGGTGCAGGGTCTTGACCCGACCGTCCATCATTTCTGCAAAACCGGTGTAGTCCGCGACTTCCACTGCGGCGACACCGTTGTCCTGCAGCAGCTTGAAGGTCCCGCCGGTGGAGAGAATCTCGACGCCCAGCTGTTGCAGCTCGCGGGCGAATTCGAGGATCCCGGTCTTGTCGGAGACGCTGATCAAAGCGCGGCGGATCGGCAGGCGGGTGGTCTGGTCGGTCATTTCAATTTCCATCAAAAGCAAGGGAAGTCAGCAAAAAAGGCGACCGTTTTTTACGCGGGCGCCTTTCTGGTTTGATTGAATGCTTACAGCAGATCGTACTGCTTGAGTTTCTTGCGCAGGGTGCCGCGGTTCAGGCCCAGCAGCTCACTGGCCTTGGTCTGGTTGCCCTTGACGTAGTTCATCACGCTTTCGAGCAGAGGCGCCTCGACTTCGGAAAGCACCAGGTTGTACACATCCGTGACGGCAGCGCCCTCAAGGTGGGCGAAATAATTGTGCAGCGCCTTCTCGACACTCCCGCGAAGGGTCTGGCCTTCTTCGCTGGGCGTATTGAGGTGCTGTTTCAAATTCACGTTGTCGCTCACGGGTGTTGTTCCACTCACTAAAGTCTCGGTCATCATCGTCATGCGGCCACCCCTTCGTCCCCTGTCAGGCTCTTGTAACGCTCAGCGAAGAACGCCTGAACGTCGGCGCATTGTGCTTGCGTACCATCCAAACGATTGAAACGGGCGCGAAACTCCCTGGCGCCCGGCAGGGTTGCGAGATACCAGCCCACATGCTTGCGAGCGATGCGTACGCCCATGACTTCTCCGTAGAAGGCATGTAGCGCGGCCAGATGCTCTAGCAGAATACGTTCCACCTCGGACAACTGTGGCGCAGCGAGCTTTTCGCCCGTGCGCAGGTAGTGTTCGATCTCACGAAAAATCCAGGGCCGCCCCTGGGCGGCCCGGCCGATCAACAGGCCATCGGCACCGGTGGCGTCCAGCACGTACCGGGCCTTCTCGGGCGAATCGACGTCGCCATTGGCAAACACCGGAATCGACACCGCCTGCTTGATCGCGGCGATGGTGTCGTACTCGGCTTCGCCGGTGTACAGGTCGGCACGGGTGCGGCCGTGGACCGCCAGCGCCGTGATGCCCGCCTGTTCGGCGATCTTCGCCACCACCAGGCCATTCTTGTTCTCCCGGTCCCAGCCGGTGCGGATCTTCAGGGTCACCGGCACATCCACTGCGGCGACGACTGCCTGCAGGATCTCGGTGACCAGCGCTTCATCTTTCAACAGTGCCGAGCCTGCGGCCTTGTTGCAGACCTTCTTCGCCGGACAGCCCATGTTGATGTCGATGATCTGCGCCCCCAGCTCGACGTTCGCCCGGGCCGCCTCCGCCAGCATCTGTGCGTCGCCACCGGCGATCTGTACCGAGCGGGGCTCGGGATCACCTTCGTGGATCATGCGCAGACGCGATTTGCGGGTGTTCCACAAGCTCATGTCGCTGGTGACCATTTCCGAAACCACCAATCCTGCACCCAGTCGCTTGCACAGCTGACGAAAGGGCTGGTCGGTGACGCCCGCCATAGGGGCGAGAACCAGGCCGTTCTGCAATGTATATGGGCCGATGCGTACCGCCGACATAGGACTTCCCTGAAGTGGGGCCGGATCATGAGACTTCGAAAAAGGGTTGGCATGATACCCGCTCTCGATGACTGGATAAAGATCGAATTGGATAAAATCTGAACAGCTATTTTGTTATCGCCAGCGGTTTGGTCTGGGTGGGGTCAGTCAGAAAGCTGCCGTCAACTGGCCGACCCTGGCCGGCTTCATTCGGGGGAATGGAAGCTCAGGCTGTAGTTCACCGCTTTGGGGCCAGGGTCCAGGATATCCAGCGCGATGTGAATGGGCGTCTGGGGCGGCATTTCGCCGCGGCCCTCGAGATCGCCACCCAGGTATTCCCCGGGTTTGAAGCGACGGCTGGCGATCAGGTGTCCGTTGAGGTCGGCAAAACGCAGTTCCAGCAACGGAAAAGGTTGGGAGAAGGGCGCACGGTTGTAGATGATCGCGTCCACCACCAGGGCACCGCTGAACTCCGGATGGCTGCGCACCACCAGGTTGCTGCTCTTGATCTTGGCGATGTCGACCTTGGACGGTACTTCGCAGCCGATGGTCGGACAGATTTGCAGGAACCACGGCCGGTACTGGTCCTGGCGGGCCAGTTCTTCGAAATGGTAGGCGATGTACTGGCCGCCCAAGGCCGCGGCGGCGAGCACTATCAGCAGGCCCCATAACATGCGTCGACCCCAGGGCGAGCGACGTTTGCGCCAGTCCAGTTGCAGCGGGTCGTCGTCCAGGTCGTGGAGGGCTTCGGCGCGTATTCCCGGCTCCTGGCGTTCCCGTGACTTGCGCAGCGGCACCGGTGGCTCGGGTTCGTCGTCGTGGTCGTCGGTGGCGGACAGGCGTTCGAGGTGTTCGTCGGGCTCATCGTCTGGCGCCAGGTGGAGGGGGGCGACAGGCTCGTCGTCCGGTTCCAATGGTTCAAGGGCCAGGGACAGGGACGGCTCGGTGCGCGGTGGCCGGGCCGGTTCGTGGGGTTCGAATGGTTCGACAGGGGTATCGAGGATGGCTTCGGCGCGTTCGCTCAAGGTTTCGCTGTACAGGCTGTCGGGCCAGGCCTGCTGTTCGCCAGAGAGCGAGTCGCGTTGCGCGCTGAGGTTGTCTTCCCGGCGCCGACCGGCATTTCCTGGTGCGCGATTGTCGCGTCGCTCCAGGCGCGCCAGTTCCTTGTCCAGGTCATCCAGATCCAGCTCGGCGGCGCTCCATTGCTTTTGGCTGATCGCCCGGGGCGGTGCTTCGACGGCAGGCTTGGAGGGTGGCACGACGGCAGGCTCCGCTTGCTTGGCAGTGCGTTGCTCCAGCAACTGTCGTGCGGCATTGAACACTTGCAGGCACGAGCCGCAACGAACCACCCCGCGGGCCACGCTCAATTGAGCATGGCTGACGCGAAAACGGGTGTGGCAATGCGGGCACTGGGTGACGAAGCTGTCAGTCATGCGGCAATCCGGTGGATACAGGCGCTCATTCTAGCGCCGACGTCCGGTGATGCGCACCCAGCCATCGCGATTGGCGATCGGGTCCAGGTCAAAGTCCGCGGCATAAGCGGCGGCGACTTCTTCACCCTGTTCGGCGAGGATGCCCGACAGCGCCAGGCGTCCGCCCGGCTTGACCAGGCTCGACAGTTGCGGCGCCAGCGACACCAGCGGACCAGCGAGAATATTGGCCACCAGCACGTCGGCCTGCACCTGTGGCAAGTCCTGCGGCAAGTACAGCGGGAACAGGGCTTCGGCAATGTTATTGCGCCCGGCGTTGTCGCGGGAGGCTTCCAGGGCCTGGACGTCGATGTCGGTGCCGACCGCTTCCCTGGCGCCCAGCAGGAGCGCGGCAATCGCCAGGATCCCCGAGCCGCAGCCGAAGTCGAGTACGTTGCAGTCTTTCAGGTCCTGGCCGTCCAGCCATTCCAGGCACAGTGCGGTGGTCGGGTGGGTGCCGGTGCCGAACGCCAGGCCCGGGTCCAGCAGCAGGTTGACTGCGTCCGGTTCTGGCGCGGCATGCCAGCTCGGGACGATCCACAGGCGTTGGCCGAAACGCATCGGCTGGAAATTGTCCATCCAGCTGCGTTCCCAGTCCTGGTCTTCGATCACTTCGCTGTGATGCTCGGGCAGCGGGCTGCCGGTCAGCAGCTCGAGATGGGCCAGCACGCTGGTCGCCTCGGTGCCGTCTTCGAACAGGGCCAGCAGGTGGGTGTGGGACCACAGCGGGGTGGTGTTGAGCTCCGGCTCGAAGATCGGCTGGTCTTCGGCGTCCATGAAGGTTACCGATACAGCGCCTACTTCAAGAAACGCGTCTTCGTAGGTTTCGGCTTGTTCCGGGCTGATGGCCAGACGTACTTGCAGCCAAGGCATGGCGGGCACCTTTGGAAAAAAATCTACAGGGGGCAGCGCAGGGCTGCAAAGGCGCGCAGTGTACGCCAGGTCGCCGCCAAAGTGGATAAGCGAGTCTCGTGCCGTTCGGGTGGGTGTTTCGAATATATATATGTATGCCATGGGCGTATCGCCGGGAGGATAAGGTGCCGGTCCACACAACAAGGAGGAATGTGTATGGACATCACTGCCGAACGGCAAGGCAACATGGGGTACACCGGGCCACTCTCTTCTTTGCAGGCGGCGACTGCGCAAGTGACCCTGGAGAAATTGACGCGTTGGCAGGTGGCTATCGATGCGCGGCTGCAAACCCAGATGAGCTTGCTGGAGGTGCTGGAAGAGTACCTGCTGGTCGAGCTGCGCACCCATTATTACCAAGGCAACATCGACCCGCACTTCATTGACACCCTGCTCGACACGGTGTTGCAGCGCATGATCGACCAGGCGCCTGTGGCTTATGACGAAGAGCAGGATTCACCTTACCGTTGGCCTGAGGGGGTAGACCTGGGTTTTGCCCCCGAGCGCCGGGAGTCCGTTGCCCTTGCGGTGGAAAGTGCCGCGTCGAGGTTTGTCAGTCACTACAAGGACTATCTGCGGCGACATTGGCGAATGGCTTCGCAGGATGCCGCGCTCGAGGCGCTGATCAGGCAAAAGCTCGATGAGCATCAGGTCTCTGTCGACGGGGTTTTCCAGCCGGACCATCTGGCCGGCCTGGACGTCGATGAATTGCGAGAACAGATCGAAGAACTCCAGGACGCCTGGCGCCGGACGAGTCGCTTGACGGCGTTGGCAACGACGCGCGAGCGCCGGGATCTTGGAGCGGTGGCGCGCTTGCAGTTGCCGTATTGGCTACGGAGTCTGGGCCATCCGGATCGTGAACGGCTGCGCACTTTTGAAAGGCAGGCCGCGCTGGCGCAGGCACAGGTCGATGAACTGGTCGATGGCCTGGGTTCGCTGCGCGCTTTCGCTCGGCAACTGGCCAGGGACTATGTCCGGGATGAATTGGACATAGCGGTCGAGCCTGACGGTATTCGCGTGCAGTTGCAGTGGCGAACGGTGATGGGGCAGCCGGTGCACACCTACAGCCTGAGTGAGCTGGTGGCGGCCGGTCCGATAAGGCCGGACGCGGTGTCGGTGTTCCTGGTGGAAAATGGCGGCATGCTGCGTAACCAGTCTCTTTCACCCGCCTTCATTGGTCGATTGTTGGCGAACGTCGATGCACCTGCCGGATACCTGCCAGCACTGGTCGAGCGATATGAGCGCGGGGACCTGAAAGACGCCATGCTCGATTGGTTTTTGGCGCGGCTGCAGCACAGTGCATTTGTTGCGCGTTGTGCGGGCCAGTTGTCGACGGCCGGCCATGACGCGCTCAGTGCCCTATGGGAGAACGATGTTGCGACGCCAGCCTCCAGCGTGCTGCGTGTCGCCAGCCTTGTTCTGCCCAATGACCTGAAGTGTGCCGATCTTCTGCTGTTCTACCGCGAAGACGTGCGCGATGACGTCAGCGCCCTGCTGCTGTATGCCCCCGGCAAACCCGATGGCCAGGAATGGGTCGAATTGACCTCGCTCCGGGCGTTGAGCGGGGAGGTGGGTGCCTGGACCCAAAACGAAGCCGGTCGCGAGTACCTGCTGCAACAACTCTCTGCGACCGATCATGGTCGGGCCCGGGAGTACTTTGCCGGCGTGGTGGAGAAACCAGCCTCCTGGGACCTGGGCAAAGACCTCAGGGGAGCGTTCACCGGTTTCAGGGCCTGTCTTCAAAACGCGGTCTTGACCGGCCTGGCCAATAACCTGGCGCAGGTGGAGCTGAACGAGTCGCCTCGCTGGTACTCGGCGTTGCCCCTTGAGTCCCGGCGCAACATCAGCGGCTTGAACCAGGAGGTTCTGGTTCAGCGGCAGGTATTCGATGAGCAACTGGCCGACTATGAAGTCTTCATCGACTTCGCCAAGCGTACCTTCGCCCATTCGATTACGCCTTACCTGCATAGCAAGGGGGTGCTTGAAGCGGTCGATCCGGCCACGGTCTTCATTGACTACAGCCCGGGGCTGGCCGCCGAGAAAAAAACGGCCAGCCTGCTGGACCTTGCCATCTTCGGATACGAGCACAACGCGGATATCGACGACCCCGCAAAAGGCGTGCGTTCTTCTGTCGGGCAGGACTTGAGGCAGGTTCGCAGCGCCGAACTGGCGTCATACATTCGCGCGGCTTACCTGGGGGAGCGATACGCCAGGCACATCCGCGCCAGTTTCCTCGATGCCAAGGCCACGGAGTATCCGAGGCGCCGTGAGGCTTACCGTTACATGCTGTTGGCCAGGATGGACCGTGACCTGCGTGTGGCCCATGGCAAGTCGATATTGAACACCGATGAATTCCAGTGGCTCACCCGGCAAGTCACGTTGCTGAGCGATGGGAACTCTGCGAACGGCGCCACGCACCCCGGCGCTGCCGTGACGCGCGAAGGTGTCATCAAGTTGACGGTCGGCGGTCATGTCGTGCAAGGCGTCTACGTTTTCACCTACTTCGATCCGAAGGCCTTTTATTGGTTGTACACCCCCGACGCTCCGGATGGGGTCCTGTTTCGCAAGTACCTGGATTTTTCCGGGAGCGTCGCAGCACAACTGCATGGTTACGTACTGGAGCGGGTTGTACTCACCGCGCGTGCCGCTGTAGGGCGTTCGCTGGTGGCTCTGGCCGCCGGGAACACGCGTGTCGATACATTGCGCGAACTCAATCGGGTGATGGATATCAGCGCTGAATTCGATGCCTGCATCGAGCGCGCTGTCACCGATGTGGAGGACATCACCACAAGTCGTGCCGAAATGATCAGGGATCAGGTATTCAAGGGCCTGATCTTCGCGGCGCTTCCTGTGTGCATGGTCTATCCCCCATTTGCCTTGTTGCTGGATATCGGCATGGTGGCTGTCAGCGCCAGGCAGGCGGTCGAGGCGCATGCGCAGGGCGACTCGGAAGGGGCGCTCGGTCACTGGCTGGCCGCGACCTGGGGGGCGCTGTTCGCCACACTCGGCGCCGCAAGCATGGCCACGCTGCTGGGGCGCGCGGCCAGGAGCCTGAAGCTTGTCGTGAAACCTCTGTCGTTGTCCGCTCAACGCTTGAGACGCGCGACATCGGCCGTCGCCAGGGAGGCCGGACCGGTGACCCCGCCCATACGCCTGAAGCCGCAGCAGGCGGTCAGCAAAGTACCGGAATACCTGCAGCCGGTGACCGAGGAGGGGATTTTTTTGGGCACCTATCGCAGCCCGCCCAGCGCAGCGCAACCGCGAAGCGCTCATTACATACGGAGCAAGGGCCGGTACTACCAGGTGATGGAGGATCCCTACTTCGGCGGGTTGTGCCTGGTGGATGCCAGGCGTCCCGGTGCGTTGTACAAGATGCCCATACGGAGGATGGCGAATGGAAAATGGACCCATAACAAGGTCGGCTTGAGAGGCGGCAATGATCATGTGCGCAACCTCGGACGGGTGGGTGATCTGCGGGAGGCGTTTCCCGGGCATGTCGTCCCGGACGTGACAAGGGGGGCGTTGCAGGGCGAGGCCGTGGTGGCGAAGTTCAGCGAAGGGGCAGACAACTACCTGTTCTCGCTGAATGCGCAGACGTGTGTGATAGCTTCGTTGTACAACCCGGCCACCAAGGTTGGCGCGGTCATTCATTTCGACCACAACATCCGCCCGCTGATCGAGCGCAGTGTCCGCGATGTGACGCGGCGCCTGGGGGGCTCGGCCAAGGACATTCGCGTCACCTTGGTCGGCGGGGACTGGCTGACGGGGGCCGACATCGGCGAGCCGGTCAGGGTGGTGATGAGGCAGCATGGGCTGCAACCGACCTGGAATCACTGGTCGTATTCTTCCTGTTTCGGCAATACCTATGGTGTGTCACTGGATCTGCGCAGCGGGGTCACTTCGGTATTCAAGACCGCTCGTGGTCAAGTGGAGAGCTACTACAAACCGGTGTTGGCGAGGGCCAAGCTGGCTTCTGACCCGGTATCGGTGCGTGCACGCAGGTTCATGACGCGCTTGCGCAGCGAGCCGTTGGTGGCCAATGCCAACGGTGCCGTTCGCACCCAGCAGGGCCGACGGGCGACGGCGGCGCACCTTGCCTTGCAGGAGTTCACTACGGTGACGCTGAGCTGATGCCCTTGCCAGCAGCGTGAGCGACAGGCAAAAAAATACCCCGGCCAATGGGCCGGGGTATTTTTACATCACTTGAAGCATCAATGCTGGTTGCCCAGCTTGTGCTCCAGGTAATGGATGTTGACGCCGCCTTTGCAGAAGCCTTCGTCACGTACGAGGTCGCGGTGCAGCGGGATGTTGGTCTTGATCCCGTCTACCACGATTTCGTCCAGAGCATTGCGCATGCGCGCCATGGCTTCGTCACGGGTCGCCCCGTAGGTGATCAGCTTGCCGATCAACGAATCGTAGTTCGGCGGAACGGCATAACCGCTGTACAGGTGCGAATCGACGCGAACGCCATTGCCACCCGGGGCATGGAAATGCTTGACCGTGCCTGGGCTTGGCATGAAGGTTTTCGGGTCTTCGGCGTTGATCCGGCATTCCAGCGCGTGACCGCGGATGACCACGTCATCCTGGGTGAACGACAGCTTGTTGCCGGCGGCGATGCTGAGCATCTCCTTGACGATGTCGATACCGGTGACCATTTCCGAAACCGGGTGCTCCACCTGAACACGGGTGTTCATTTCGATGAAGTAGAAACGACCGTTCTCGTACAGGAACTCGAAGGTGCCGGCGCCGCGATAGCCGATGTCGATACAGGCCTTGACGCAGCGCGCCAGGACTTCCTGGCGAGCCTGCTCGTCGATGCCCGGTGCCGGTGCTTCTTCGAGGACCTTCTGGTGACGACGTTGCAGCGAGCAATCGCGGTCGCCCAGATGGATCGCCTGGCCCTGGCCGTCGGACAGCACCTGGACTTCGACGTGACGTGGGTTGGTCAGGAATTTTTCCAGGTAGACCATCGGGTTGCCAAACGCCGCGCCAGCTTCGGAGCGGGTCAGTTTCGCCGAGGAAATCAGGTCTTCTTCCTTGTGTACCACGCGCATGCCGCGACCACCACCGCCGCCAGCGGCCTTGATGATCACCGGATAACCGACTTCGCGACCGATGCGCAAAGCGGTTTCTTCGTCTTCAGGCAGCGGGCCGTCGGAACCCGGGACGGTCGGTACACCCGCCGCGATCATGGCGTGCTTGGCCGAGACCTTGTCGCCCATCAGGCGGATGGTGTCGGCTTTCGGGCCAATGAAGGCAAAACCGGAATTTTCGACCTGTTCGGCGAAGTCGGCGTTTTCCGCCAGGAAGCCGTAGCCAGGGTGAATGGCGGTGGCGCCGGTCACTTCGGCAGCGGCGATGATCGCCGGGATGTGCAGGTAGGAGTGCGCAGCCGACGCCGGACCGATGCAGACGGATTCGTCCGCCAGGCCCAGGTGCATCAGTTCTTTGTCGGCCTTGGAGTAAACGGCGACGGTCTTGATGCCCATCTCTTTGCAGGCGCGCAGAATCCGCAGGGCGATCTCACCGCGGTTAGCGATCAGGACTTTTTCCAACTTCGCAGTCATCAAAGGCTCTCCGCGGTTCAAACGATGGTGAACAGCGGTTGGTCGTACTCAACCGGCTGGCCGTCTTCGACGAGGATGGACTCGATCACACCGCTGGTTTCAGCTTCGATGTGGTTCATCATCTTCATGGCTTCGACGATGCACAGGGTGTCGCCTTTCTTCACGGTCTGGCCGACTTCAACGAAGGACGGCGAGGATGGCGAAGACTTGCGATAGAACGTGCCCACCATTGGCGAACGGGCGACAGTGCCGTTGAGCGCTGGCGCAGCCGGTGCGGCTGGCGCTGCTGCGGCAACCGGCGCTGCTGCTGGAGCAGGCGCGGCGGCTGGAGCGTGCATCGGTGCCGGTGCATAGAACTGCTGGGCCGGAGTCTTGCTGTGGCGGCTGATGCGTACGGACTCTTCGCCTTCCTTGATCTCAAGCTCGTCGATGCCGGACTCTTCCAGCAATTCGATCAATTTCTTAACTTTACGGATATCCATGAATCATCAACTCCCAAGGGTCGGTCAGGGGCGTTTAACGCTTGTTTTCAAGCTGTTGCCTGTCTTTCAAGCTGCTCTAGGGCGGCCTCCAGGGCCAGTCGGTAACCGCTGGCGCCAAGGCCGCAGATCACTCCCACTGCTACATCCGAGAAGTAGGAGTGATGGCGGAAAGGTTCGCGTTTGTGCACGTTGGACAAATGCACTTCGATGAATGGGATGCTCACCGCCAGCAACGCGTCACGTAATGCGACGCTTGTGTGTGTAAAAGCTGCTGGATTGATCAAAATGAAATCCACGCCTTCGCCACGTGCGGCATGGATACGGTCGATCAATTCATATTCGGCGTTGCTTTGCAGATAGAGCAAATGATGGCCGGCGTTGCGGGCCCGCTGCTCCAGGTCCTGGTTGATCTGCGCCAGCGTCACGGCGCCGTAGACGCCCGGTTCGCGGGTGCCCAGCAGGTTCAGGTTGGGTCCGTGCAGGACCAATAGGGTCGCCATCTGCTGTTCCTTGTTATCTGTGAGCAGGTATCAGAACCTGGCGACTATGCCGCAAAGCCTTTGTGACTGTCCAGTTCTCTGCAATAGCCAGCACGATGACCGATGTTTGCGCGAAATTTGTGACCCAGGCCTCTGATCCGGTCATATGGTTGGTACCGAACCCCTGTGGGAGCGAGCTTGCTCGCGAAGGGGGCGGTACATTCAACATCGATGCGAACTGAGCTGGCGCTATCGAGCTCGCTCCCACAATGGATCTGTGGTGCTAAACCCGAAACGCCTGCACCGCCGTATGCAACCGCCCACCCAGCACCAGCAGGTTGTCGCCTTGTTCCCGGCCCTGGCCGATACGCACCAGGTTGTCCCCACCCAATTGATGAATCCGCTCACTGTGATCGCGGATTTCGCTGACGGCGCCGCTTTGTTGGGCGGTAATGTCGGCGATGCGAACCGCGGTGTCGGAGATGGTCTGGATGGCGCCGACAATCTCATCCAGCGCGCCGTCGGCTGCTTGCGCCTGGTTGGCGGTGGCTTCGGCGTGTTCGACCTGGGCACGCATGCCGTCCACCGATTGGCGCGCCGCCTGTTGCAGGCGGGCGATCAGCGTCTGGATTTCGGCGGTGGCGCCGGCCGTGCGTTGGGCCAGGGAGCGGACTTCCTCGGCCACCACCGCAAACCCTCGGCCCATTTCCCCGGCGCGGGCGGCTTCGATGGCGGCGTTGAGGGCCAGCAGGTTGGTCTGGTCGGCAATCGAGCGAATCACCGTCAACACGCCGCCGATGGTGGCCGATTCCTCGGCCAGTTGTTCGATCATCTGCGCATTGCCTTGTACTTCTCCCACCAGCGCATGCAGGCCTGTGAGGCTCAGGCCGATGACTTTCTGCCCTTGCTCCACCGCGTGCCCGGCGCTGCGGCTGGCGTCCGCGGCCTGGCTGGCATCGCCGGCCACTTGCTGGATCGTCGCCTCCAGTTCGCTGAGGGAGTCACGGATCAGCGCCGTGTCGCCGGCCTGATGCTCGGCCCCACTGTGCAAGTCGCCGCTCAGCTCGGCCAGGGTCCGGCTGCTACCCGCGACCTGTTCGGCGTTCACCCGAATGGTGCCCACCAGGTCCACCAGATAAGCGCGCAGACGATTGAGCGAAGCCTCGATATCTTTCAATTCGCGGTTGCTGGCGCCCACGTGGATATCACGGCTGAAGTCGCCTTCGGCCCAGGTCGACAGGGCTGGCGCCAGGTGCGTCAAGGTACGGGCCAGGCGCCGCTGCAAGGTGTCGATGAGCAGCGCGATCAGCAGGATCAGGCCAATCATCACCCCCTGGATCAAGCGAACCTCTCCCTGGATCTGTCCATGCTGGGCCCGTACCGCCGGTTCCATGGCATCGATCGCCTGTTGCACATCGGCGATTTTCAGGTGCGTGGCGCTGCTCAGTTCGGTGCGTTTCTGGATCAGGTCACGGGTGCGGGCCAATTCGGCCGGGTAACGAGCGAGCAGGCTGTTGAGTTCGCGCTTGAGGGCGATGCCAGCATCTTCGGCGCTGGTTTTTTCCTGGGTTTGCAAACCCATCAGCGCGGCGAAATCATCGCTGCCTGATTCACTGCTGTCGGTGACGCCCAGCAGTGGAAGGCTGTCGAGGCGTTCGGCCTCTACACGGATGCTCGCCAGTTCCCGCTCGACGTCGGCGGCCAATTCGCTGCGGCCACTGCTGACCAGTTTGTCCCGCGTGAGGGACAACCGGCCCAGGTGCTGCGAAGCGACAAACAACGGTGGCAAGTAGGCCGGGGCCCCGTTGGCATATTGGGCCAACTGGTCGAGGCTGGCACTCAGCTCACGCTCGGCCTGCAGCAGCAAGGCCTGGGGGTCGCCGGCCAGTTTGCCGGCGGCCAGCAGGTCGGTCTTGCTGAAGCTGTCGAGGTTCGACAGGCTCGGGCGCAGGGGCTTGGCCAGTGCAGGGGGGAACTGATCGAGGTCTTTTTGCAGGGTCTCCAGGGCCTGGGTGGCGGCACTCAGGCGCAAGGCGTCGCCGCTGGCCAGGTAGTCCTCGATGTTGCGCGCCACCTCGCCCTGGAACTGCCGCGACAGGCCCAGGTAGCGTTCCATCAGCAGGTAGGGCCGTTCCAGGGCGATCTGCGACCACCATAAGGTGGCCCCAAGGCCCAGGCACACGGCAACTAAAAGGAGGGTGTTGAGATTGGTCAGCAGCTTCAGGCGCATCAAGGTCTACCGGGGGCAGAATCGTAAGTGCCTGAATTTATTGCGCTTGAGTTACAGGTTTATGACCGAATCAGTCGATTCCGATGAAAAGGTGGCACTTTGCTTTGATTGGCGAGCGCTCTGCACCCGGTTGCGCCCGGCGTGCTTGGCGCGGTACAGCGCTTCGTCCGCCTGGCTGGCCATCATCAGGCTGTCGAAGTCATCGCTCATTTCCACCACGCCGGCGCTGAAGGTGCACCACAAATCGTGGGGCTGGGCCGGGTAGTGGATTTCGGCAAAGCGCTGGCGAATTTCATCCAGCACCTTGCAGGCGGCGTCGATGTCGGTGTCGGGCATGACGATGGCGAACTCTTCGCCGCCGTAACGGCCGATGAAGTCGGTCTTGCGCAGGCGCTGCTTGAGAAACAGCGCCAGGCTCTTGATCACGCGGTCACCCATGGGGTGGCCGTGGCTGTCATTGACCCGTTTGAAATGGTCGATGTCGAGCATGGCGAAGCTCAGGGGCTTGCCTTCGCGACGAGCGCGGAAGCTGCAATCCTCGAGCAGTTGCAGGATATGGGTGTGGTTGTACAGGCCGGTGAGGCTGTCGCGCACCATCCGTGCCTTGAGATTGCGCGCCCGGGCCGCACGGTTGCGTACCGTGGTGATCAAGTGCCGGGGCTTGATCGGTTTGGTCAGGAAGTCGTCGCCGCCTTCGCTCATGGCGTCGAGTTGCTTGTCCAGGTCGTCTTCAGCGGACAGGTAGATGATCGGCACGCTGACGTAGCGGTCGTTGTGGCGTATCACCTTGGCCAGTTCCGTGCCGGTGCAGGCCGGCATGTACATGTCGAGGATGATCAGGTCGGGCTGGAAGTCCGCCAGTTCGGCCATGGCCTGGATCGGCTCGATCAGCGTGCGGGTGATGATGCCGGCGCTGTTGAGCAGGCGCTCGGTGTGCATGGCCTGGGCACGGGAGTCATCGATGATCAGTACTTTGTACGGATCGTACTGGGCGACGCAGGTCAGCACTTCGATCTTTTCCAGCAGGCTCGAGGCTTCGAGGGTGCCGGTGAGAAATTCCTGCCCACCGGCGCGTACCGCGGCCAGGCGTGTCGGCGTGTCGGTTTCCAATAAACTGAAGAACAACAGCGGCAGCGGTTGTTCCAGGCCTTCCTGGGCTTCGGCGGCCAGTTTCAGGCCGGCGCCGGGGCCGCTGAAATCCACATCCATGACAATCGCCGCCGGCAGGCGCTCGACCATCGAGGCGCGGAACGCCGCGACACTGTCCAGCGCCTGGGCGCTGAGGCCGAAGAACTCCAACTGCTTGGCCAGGCGCTCGGCGCGGTCATGGTCCTGCAGCAACACGTAGATGGGCTTGCGCAGCGGCGGCAGGAAGGTTTGTTCGAGCTGGTCGCCATGGCGCAGGCCGGTACGAGACAAGCGCTGCATCAGGCGGTTGATTTCGGTGATCAGGTGGCTGCTCAGGCGCCCGCGATTGGCGTCCACCGCTTGCAGCGACTGGCTGATGCCTTGGGCCAACTGGGAGTGCTCGGGCTGTTCGAAGCGCTCGGCAAAGCGCAGCAGGCGCAGATTGGCTTCGCTGAGCTCCGACAGGTCGGTACTTGTCCACTCACTGCGTTGCAGGCGCTGCCAAATCTCCAGGATCTGACGAGCCTGATGAATTACCCGCTGGGCAAAGTGGTGCTTGAGGCGCTCACGGCTGGGGTCTTCTGGCTCGGTCATATCCTGACTACTAGTTAGGGTGCATGCTGAGATCGACTGGTGGCTCTATGCTAGCACCTCTTTTCCTTTGCATGAGTGTCATACGTCAATAATCTGTCCTGTCGCGAAATTCAGTTCGTGACCGGACAGTCTCGTAGGCCGATGGCCACGCTTCCTTTATAGTGCTGTTCGATTGCCCTGTCGCGCCCGGCATGATTGGGGCCGCATTATCGCGTTTCAAATCAGGCACGATGGCGTAGGGTTGTGGTCGAACCGAGAACTCAAGTGATTGAAGGGATATCGCCATGCTGGACTGGAAAAACCGCGCGGGCAGCGCGCCTGAACGTGCCGCCGAGCCGAAATCGGCCACCCGCAGCTACCTGGGTGGGCTTTTTTTCAGCCGCGCACTGGCCACGCTGATCGGCCTCTACCTGCTGGTGACCATCGCCGTCGCTTGGTATTGGAGCCAGGAGCCCGCGCTGTTTCCAGTGCAGCAGAACGCCCAGGCCGCGGCCGAGAAAGATGGCCGGCAGATGGTGTTGGGCTACACCACGGTCGAGACGCTCAAGACGGTGGCCGGGACCTTGCTGACCAAGCCGGGTGGCTATATTTCCAACGACCGCTTCCCGCCTGGCCTGTGGATGGACAACATGCCGAGCTGGGAATATGGCGTGCTGGTGCAGGTCCGCGACCTGAGCCGCGCCCTGCGCAAGGACTTCGCCCGTTCCCAGTCGCAGTCCGCCGAGGACGCCGACCTGGCCAAGGCCGAGCCGCGTTTCAACTTCGATAACCGCAGCTGGGTGCTGCCCTCCAGTGAGTCGGAGTACCAGGAAGGCATCACTCTGCTGAGTCGCTATCAGGCGCGCCTGTCCGACCCAAACCAGAAAAGCGCGCTGTTCTACGCCCGCGCCGATAACCTGAACAACTGGCTGGGGGATGTCGGCACTCGCCTGGGGTCGTTGTCCCAGCGCCTGTCGGCCAGCGTTGGCCGGGTCAAGCTCAACACCTCGCTGAAAACCGAAGTCCCGGTCCCGGGCCAGGTGCCGCAGGTGGATGAGGAGGTGGTCGAGACGCCGTGGATGCAAATCGATAACGTGTTCTATGAGGCCCGTGGCCAGGCGTGGGCGTTGTCGCACTTGCTGCGCGCCATCGAAGTGGACTTCGCCGATGTGCTGGCGAAAAAGAACGCCACGGTCAGCGTGCGGCAGATCATTCGTGAACTGGAAGCGTCCCAGGAACCGGTCTGGAGCCCGATGATCCTCAACGGCAGCGGCTTCGGTGTATTGGCGAACCACTCGCTGGTCATGGCCAACTACATTTCCCGGGCCAACGCAGCGGTCATCGATTTGCGGCAATTGCTGAACCAGGGCTGATCCATGAGTGAAAGCCCCCGGGAGGACGCTCACCGAGTGGCCTCGGATGCCGAGCTGATTGCGTGGGTCGACGAGCAGGACAACCTGCTCGGCAGCCTGGTGCGTTCAGAACTGCGTGAGCGTGGCCTGATCGGACGCGGCACCTACATCATGCTGTTCAATTCGTCCGGTGAGCTGTGTGTTCACCGGCGCACCCTGAGCAAGGCCATTTACCCCGGTTTCTGGGACGTGGCGGCGGGCGGCATGGTGCAGGCCGATGAGACCTACGCCGAATCGGCTGCTCGCGAGCTGGCGGAGGAGCTGGGCGTGAGCGGCGTGGAACTGACCGCCCATGACCATTTTTATTTCGAGGACCCTGGCATTCGCCTGTGGTGCTCGGCGTTCTCGGCAGTGTGGGACGGCCCATTGGTCCTGCAACCCGAAGAAGTCCTCGAAGCGCGTTTCCTGCCCCTCGAGCAGGTGCTCGATGAAATCCAGTACAAGCCTTACTGCCCGGACTCTCTGGCGGCGCTTGAACGCTATTTGCGGGTCCATGGTGGCAGCGTCGCAAAGAAGCTATAAATTGGCGCTGATTGGCCCTTAGCAAGTCGGCTTTTTGCCGTTACACTGCGCGACTTTTCAAGCTGAACCGCGTCTGCGGTTCAGTAGCGCTGCCCCTGCCTGAGTGGGGTTTCGCGGTCGAGGCACGTTCTGTCCTCGACCAGTCTTTGTCCTCCCAAGAGGATTGCCGGTGGCCAAAAAAGCCGCATCCTTCGCCGCCCTGGGCGGCCTGGTATTTTCTACCGACGCCGGTCGTCATTGTCCTGATTGCCGTCAGCCGGTGGATGCCTGCATCTGCAAACAGACCGCCATCCCGGAAGGTGACGGCATTGCGCGCGTGCGCCGTGAAAGCAAAGGTCGCGGTGGCAAGACGGTGACCACGATCACCGGCGTGCCGTTGGCCGAAGACGCGCTCAAGGAATTGGCCACCACGTTGAAGAAACGCTGTGGCACCGGTGGTGC
Source organism: Pseudomonas sp. PF05 (assembly GCF_056521845.1). NCBI lineage: Bacteria > Pseudomonadati > Pseudomonadota > Gammaproteobacteria > Pseudomonadales > Pseudomonadaceae > Pseudomonas > Pseudomonas sp. PF05. The sequence goes on from NZ_JBWLPW010000010.1 coordinate 228,616, forward strand.
GTTGAAAGACGGCATCATCGAGATCCAGGGCGATCACGTCGAGCTGCTGCTGGCGGAACTGGTCAAGCACGGCTTCAAAGCCAAGAAATCCGGCGGCTAGCAGCCTCTGTGAAAACCACCCTCGGCTTGACCCGAACCCCACGTTCGAGGTCGCCCGCATGGTTTTCACAGAGCCTGTTCTGAACGGGTTTCTAAACTCATCGCTGGGAGCAGGGTCTACCTTGCTAACAGGCAATTCGTCATTTTCACTCTCTAGACTGCCCCAGCCTCCGACCGGATGGTGCATTTTGACTTCTTTATAGGGGACTTCGATGTCCGTACGACGCACACGCAAAGACGATGGCAGCCAATGGACAGTTGCGGACAGCCGCAGTGTTTACGGGATTCGCCATTGGGGGGCCGGGTATTTCGCGATCAATGAAGCCGGTCGCGTCGAAGTCCGTCCGAACGGTCCCGACAGCTCGCCCATCGACCTGTTCGAACAAGTCGACCAATTGCGCCAGAGCGGCCTGTCGCTGCCCTTGCTGGTGCGCTTCCCCGACATCCTGCAAGACCGTGTGCGCCAGCTAACCGGCGCGTTCGACAGCAACATCGCGCGTCTGGAGTATCAGAGCCAGTACACCGCGCTCTATCCGATCAAGGTCAACCAGCAGGAAGCGGTGATCGAGAACATCATCGCCACCCAGAACGTCTCCATCGGCCTGGAAGCCGGTTCCAAGCCGGAGCTGCTGGCGGTCCTGGCCTTGGCGCCGAAGGGCGGCACCATCGTCTGCAACGGCTACAAGGACCGCGAGTTCATCCGCCTGGCGCTGATGGGCCAGAAGCTCGGTCACAACGTCTTCATCGTCATCGAGAAAGAGTCCGAAGTCGGCCTGGTGATCGAAGAGGCCGCAGCGCTCAAGGTCAAGCCACAGGTCGGCTTGCGCGTGCGCCTGTCGTCCCTGGCGTCGAGCAAGTGGGCCGATACCGGTGGCGAGAAGTCCAAGTTCGGCTTGTCGGCCGCGCAACTGCTGTCGGTGGTCGAGCGCTTCCGCGCTGCCGGCCTCGACCAAGGCATTCGCCTGCTGCACTTCCACATGGGTTCGCAGATCGCCAACCTGGCGGACTACCAGCACGGCTTCAAGGAAGCAATCCGGTATTACGGTGAACTGCGCAACCTCGGCCTGCCGGTGGATCACATCGACGTCGGCGGTGGCTTGGGCGTGGACTACGACGGCACGCACTCGCGCAATGCCAGCTCGATCAACTACGACATGGACGATTACGCCGGTGTCGTGGTCGGCATGCTCAAGGAATTCTGCGATGCCCAGAGCTTGCCGCATCCGCACATCTTCTCCGAAAGCGGCCGCTCCCTGACCGCCCACCACGCGATGCTGGTGGTGCAGGTGACCGATGTCGAGAAACACCACGACGACGTGCCGGTGATCGACAACAAGCAGGAACTGCCGGAAACCGTGCAATGGCTGGTGGACCTGCTGGGCCCGACCGATATCGAGATGGTCACCGAGACTTACTGGCGCGCCACCCACTACATGAGCGACGTGGCCGCCCAGTACGCCGACGGCAAGCTGACCCTGGCCGAAAAAGCCTTGGCCGAGCAGTGCTACTTCGCCGTGTGCCGTCGCCTGCACAACTCGTTGAAGGCGCGCCAGCGCTCGCACCGCCAGGTGCTGGATGAGCTCAATGACAAGCTTGCCGACAAATACATCTGCAACTTCTCGGTGTTCCAGAGCCTGCCGGACACCTGGGCCATCGGCCAGGTGCTGCCGATCCTGCCGCTGCATCGCCTGGACGAAGAGCCGCTGCGCCGTGCCGTGCTGCAAGACCTGACCTGCGACTCCGACGGCAAGATCAAGCAGTACGTCGATGAGCAGAGCATCGAGACCAGCTTGCCGGTCCACGCCCTCAACCCGGGTGAAGACTACCTGCTGGGCATCTTCCTGGTGGGCGCCTATCAGGAAATCCTCGGCGACATGCACAACCTGTTCGGTGACACCGACTCGGTGAACATCTACCAGAACGCCGACGGCAGCGTGTACCACGCCGGTATCGAAACCCACGACACCATCGAAGACATGCTGCGTTACGTGCACTTGTCGCCGGAGGAGTTGATGACTCACTACCGCGACAAGTGTGCCAGCGCCCGTATCAGTGCCGCTGAACGTACCCAGTTCCTCGATGCATTGCGCCTGGGGCTGACGCGTTCGTCTTATCTGTCTTCTTGATGGGGAAGTGAACGTCTTCCGGGCAATGTGGTGAGGCAAGCTTGCTCGTGCTCGGCTGTGCCCTGTAGGAGCTGCCGAAGGCTGCGATCTTTTGATCTTTCGCTTGTTGGGACTCAAGCGTCTGGGGAGAGATCGCAGCCTCGTTGCACTCGACAGCTCCCGGCTGTGCCCTGTAGGAGCTGCCGAAGGCTGCGATCTTTTGATCTTTCGCTTGTTGGGGCTCAAGCGTCTGGGGAGAAATCGCAGCCTCGTTGCACTCGACAGCTCCTACACAGCTCCTGCACAGCTGAGCTCGCCATGGGATTACATCAGCTCTATCTTTTGGGCTGATCGGCACCGCCCGCCGGGGCTGTCAGAAAATGCACCGCACGCTGCGGTTTTTTTCGGACGGTCCCGGAGGGCGTTTTTATTTGTGCCGTCGTTATTTCTCTCCGTCGGTGCATTTAACCGGCGATGTCCTTATTTCGTGTAGTCCCTTTCCTAACTTGTACTTGGCCCCTCTACTCGGCCATGGCTCTCGGCGAAAATCCCCGACCGCCCCTCCTGTAGAGAAACGCCGATGTCCGATCCAGCCAGCGAGCCAGTCTTTCGTCTGGAGATAGCCGGTCTGCCCGAGCCTGTTGACGTCGTGGCCTTCACGGGTAGCGAAGCGATCAGCGAACCCTTCGTCTATGAAGCGCAGCTGTTGTTGCGCGACGCGAACCTGGACCTGGCGGGCCTGTTGTACCGCAGCGTCTGGCTGAGTTTCGGGGCCCCAGGCCGGGGCATTCATGGGCAGCTTCATGAGTTGGTTCAACACCGTCATGGCGCCGGCTGCCGGGTGCGTATCGGGCCGAAGCTGGCCTGTCTGGCGCAGCGCTTCAGCCAGCGGGTCTTCAGCGCCCGTTCGGTGCCGCAGATCATTCGCCAGGTGCTCAAGGCCCATGGCATCAGTGGCCGCAGCCTGTGCCTGGACTTGAGTGGCGATTATCCACTGCAGGATTTCTGTACCCAGTATCGAGAGTCGGACCTGCAGTTCCTGCAGCGCGTATGCGCCCAGGCGGGTATCCACTTTCATTTTGAACACACCCGGGACGGGCATTGCCTGGTGTTCGCTGATAATCCACACAGCTTCCCCCCTGCCGGTAAGGCGGTCTATGCGGACGACGGCCCGATTGCCGCAGTGCGGTCCTTCAGCGTGCAAACCGATGCGTCGGGGGAGCAGACCGCCCAGGGGCGCAGCGACTTGATGAACCTGCACGGTGGTCAGGTGCTGACGCTGATGGCCCATCCGTTTGCCGGCTGGGACCGGCGCTGGCTATTGACGAAGGTCGAGCACCGCGCACAGGCGGGGGTGTACGGCAATCATTTCAAGGCCATTCCCCGGGGCGTGCTGTTCGTGCCGGACGAGGTCCCGGCAAAGCCGCGCATGGTGAGCCGGCAACGCGGCTGGGTCGTGGCAGTGGACGAGCCGTCGGAGCTGGGGGCGGGGCGTGTGGCGGTGCAGTTTGACTGGGTCTACCAGGGCGAAGGCGCCAGCGCCAGTCATTGTTGGCTGCCCTTGGCACCCGAACTGACCACGGGCGGGGCGGGCGTCTTGAGTGACGGTACCGAGGTGCTGGTGAGCTTTATCGAAGGCGATCCGGATCGACCATTGATCAGTGCATTTCTGGACGTGCCTGACTCGGTGGAGGTTATGAATGATTCATCTGCAGGCGAAACACGGGGGCCGTCGGTTGCCGATCCGGTCCTGTTGTCTGCAATCCGGGATGCCGAACCGCTGGTCTTGTTGTGCTTGTTGCCCGAAGGCGGGCCTTTCAACCCTTGCGCCCAGCCACTATGCACCTGCCGTATGCTCATGGGGCGCGGTGTGGGCGTTACTCGATGAATGCCGCGGCCCTGTCTGGATCAACGCCGCAATGGCTGCTGCTCGACGTACCGAGTGCGCCTGACGCCGCGCGGCTTGTGCACGCGCAGTTCGCCGAGGCCCGGTGTTTTGCCTTGTTTGAAAATACCGAGCTGCATGGGTTGCGAGAGCACGGTCCGCTGTTGGTGGATCTGCGCCACTCACCTGCGCTGGTCAGCCTCTGCCATCTGGACCCACGTTCCTGGCCGGGATTGTTGTTGGTCAGCCCATCGCCCGTTACGCAATTGCTGGCGCATCTGCGGCGCATGTTGACGGTGACGCTAGGCCTGCATCACAAAGCCTTGTTGAGCTACTACAACCCGCACATCGCCAGCTATTTCTTCGACGGTTGCGACCCTCAGGAGCTCAGTTGCTGGCTGGGCCCGATCAGTTTGTTGCGCTGGTTTGGTGGCACCTGGGCCGACCGGGCGATCGGCAGCCAGGGTTGGCAGCAGCTGTCAAACCCGGGGCTGTCGGTGGCGGTGCTGGAGAAGGAGCACGGCCTCAGTGCCCGACAACAGGGCCAGTTGCAACGATGCCTGCTGGAGCGCCACGCCTGGCAATGGTCCCGTTCTACCGCGTGTGATTACCGTAGGCTCTGGGAGGATTTGCAGCAGGGCCTGGCGCTGGGGTTTACCGAGCGGACGGTGCTCGATGACTGGCTGTGGCTGCGCCTGCAATACCCCAATACCCGACCAGGCCCTGGCCTGGTGGGCGGTTCGCAGCGCGAGCGGCTCGAGCATCTGCGCCGGCGCTGGCAGGGCAGCCAGGATTGAACGTTAGTGGGCTGATGCGCCGAGCCAGCGGTCGCTGCGCTGCAAGTGCCAGGCGAAAGCACCGAGGGTCAGGCTGCGCAAGGCCATGAACAGCAGGAAGGTGATCCACAGCCCATGGTTGCCCAAGCCTTGCAGCGCCCAGGCAATGGGCAGCACCAGCAGCAGGGTCAGCAGCATGCCGTTGCGCATTTCCCGGGCACGGGTGGCGCCGATGAACAGCCCGTCCAGCAAGTAACTCCAGACGGCGATCAGTGGCAGGGTCGCCAGGTAAGGCAGGTAGAGATAAGCGGTGGCGCGCACGTCGGGAATGTCGGTCTGCATGTCGATGAACAGGTGGCCGGCGAGCAGGAACAGCAGTGCAAAGCCCAGGCTTGCGATCAACGACCAGCCGCACGCCACCACCAGCGAGCGGCGCAGGGCCAGGCGGTCGCGGGCGCCAATGGCATGGCCGCACAGCGCTTCGATGGCATGGGCCAGGCCGTCCAGAGCATGGGCCGTCAGCAGCAGGCCGTTGAGCAGCAGGGCATTGGCCGCCACGGTCGCATCCCCCAGGCGTGCGCCTTGCACGGTGATCAGGAAAAACACCGCTTGCAGCGCCAGGCTGCGGATGAAAATGTCCCGGTTCACCGCCAGCAGCGGGCGCCAGTTGTGCCACAGCCCCAGGGCCGCCCAGGCGATCTGCCCGGGCCAGGCGCGCAGTGTGTTGCGGGCCAGGGCCAGGCCGACCAGTGCCCCGGTCCACTCGGCAATGACCGACGCCCGGGCCGACCCGGTCACGCCCCAGTCCAGGCCGATCACGAACCACAGGTTCAGGGCGATGTTGACCAGGTTGGTCGCCAGCAGGATCGCCAGCGGGGCCCTCGCATTCTGGGCGCCGAGGAACCAGCCCACCAGCGCATAGCTGGCCAGTGCCGCCGGCAAGCCGAAGAGCCGGGTGTGGAAGAAGTCACGGGTCAACTGGTTGAGCTCGGCGGACGGCTGCATGAAGTGCAACGCCACGTCGCTCAACGGCACGCCGACGGCGCCGAGCAGCACCGCCAACCCCATCGCCAACAACAGTCCTTGCACCAACACTTGTCGCAATGCCGCCCCGTCACTGCGCCCGGCAGCCTGGGCAGCGAACCCGGTGGTGCCCATGCGCAAGAACCCCATGGCCCACGCCAGCACCGTATACAAACTCGCCCCGACCGCCACCGCGCCCAACTGATGGGCATGGGGCAAATGGCCGATGACGGTACTGTCCACCAAGGCCACCAGCGGTACGGAAATGTTCGAGAGAATCATTGGCGCAGCCAGCGCCCAGACCCGGCGATGGGTCTGGCGGTCGCGCCAGTCGGTGGTCAGGTTGGACATGCGGGCTCCTTGATGGAGCGCGATTGTAGCGGGTTCTCGCATTGATCGTTCCCTGCGGAACTTGGGATTCATTGTCGCGAGAGGATTTAGCGAAACGTCGCACCGCCCCGCTGGGTTTTGTAGGAGCTGGCGAAGCCTGCGATCTTTTGAACTTGATCTTTCGCTCTTGACTTAATGAGCGTTGAGAAGATCGCAGCCTCGTTGCACTCGACAGCTCCTACAGAGATAAATCCCCTCACCACACTGGTGTCAGGCAAGGGATCGCCGGGGCTTCAGTGAATGATCCAGCTCAACAACCACAACCCCAGCACCAGCCAGATGATGCCCATGACGATCGAGGCCCGCATGAAGGCGCGGATTGCCGAGTACAGCAGCATCAGCCCGAGAATCAGCGCGATGATGCTGATGATCGAGGTGTCCATGCCCAGGGTGCGTGACAACCCGTCGACGAAGTTGCCGCCAGCGTTGGCCAGGGTGTTGAAGAGACCGCTGAGAAGGTCGACGATGAAACGGATCACCGAACCGAGCGCCTGGCCGAGCCATTCGAAAAAGCTTTCTACCTGCATACGTGCATCCTGATGGGAGGGGATCTGAGCTGAGCCGCTGGCTCCTGATTGTAGGAGCTGTGGCGGCCGAGTTGGTTCGATTATGGGGCAAACTGTCGCTTCGTACCGAGACGCTTGCCTTCCCCGGGCATCCCCCTGAAGCTATGCGTATTCAGGAGAACCCGATGAACCTTGTTGAACTGACCGAACGCCTGCATGCCATTCGTGACCGTAACGACTGGCGGCAATTCCACAGCCCGAAAAACCTCGCCATGGCTGCCAGTGTGGAAATGGCCGAACTGGTGGAGATTTTCCAGTGGCTGACCGAGGACCAGTCGCGCCAGTTGCCGGCGGACACACTGGCCCACGCCGGGCAGGAGGTCGGTGACATCGTGTTGTACCTGTTGCTGCTTTGCAGCGAACTGGGCCTGGACATGGACGCCGTGGTGCGCAGCAAGCTGGCCGACAGCGAGCGGCGGTTCGGCCAATGAGCGACCGTCATTTCGATCAGCTCGCCACGCGCTTCGCGGAAAAAATCTACGGCGGGGCCAAGGGCGCGATCCGCCTGGCGGTGCTTCAGGCCGATCTGCTGGAAAGCTTGCCACAGCGCCCGTTGCGCGTGCTGGACATCGGCGCCGGCCTGGGCCACATGTCGTTGTGGCTGGCCGAGCGCGGCCATCAGGTGACCCTGGCCGAGCCGGCCGAACCCATGCTCGAAGGCGCCCGCCAGCGCTTTGCCGAGGCGGGCCAGAGCGCCACGTTCATCCAGGCGCCGTGGCAGGATCTGCCCGGCCAGCTCACCGAGCCTTACGACCTGGTGCTGTGCCACGCGGTGCTGGAGTGGCTGGCCGAGCCCTATGCGATCCTGCCGGTGCTGCATCAACTCACGGTCCCGGGCGGCTGGCTGTCCCTGGCGTTCTACAACCGCGACGCGCTGGTCTATCGCAACCTGCTCAAGGGGCATTTTCGCAAGTTGCGCAAAAACGACATGGCCGGCGAAAAACAGAGCCTGACGCCGCAACAGCCTCTTGATCCGCGGGAATTGGCGGCGCAACTTGAAGGCCTGTGGCAGGTCGAAAACCAGAGTGGCGTGCGGGTTTTCCATGACTACATGCCGGTGGAGTTCCAGGCACGCGTGGAACTTGCGCAGTTGCTGGAAATGGAACTGGCCCATCGTCGCCATCCGGCGTTTGCCGGGTTGGGACGTTATCTGCACTGGATCTGCCGTCCAGTGTGACCGGAGCGTGAAATGAAAGGTCGTTCAGGGTTGTTGATGCTGTGCCTGGGACTGGCGGCCTGCCAGGGCAGTAACCCCTATGTCGCCACGTCCAATCCGCTGCCGCCGGCGCCGCCCGAGGCCGCCACGGTATTCGACCGCAGCGCTTACCCCGCGCCGCCCCGTGACTATGGGCGCTATCGCAGTTGGGCCTGGCGCGACGGGCGCCTGCCATCGGGTTCCGCCTGGGCGGATTCGGCCCAGGTGGCCGAAGCGGTGAGCAATGCCCTGGACCAGCGTGGCCTGCGCCCGTTGCATGACAACCGGCCCGCCGACCTGTTCGTCAGTGCCGACCTGCGCCTGGAAACCCGCGTGCGCCAGGTCCGGGACGACTATGATGCTGGCTACTACGGCGGCTACAACCGTTATGGTCCGGGTTATGGCATGTACCATCCGGTGCCGATGGTGCGCACGTATCGGGAACAGGTCGTGGTGGTTCGGGTGGACCTGTTCGATGCCCGCACGGGGCAACCGGTGTGGAGCGCCAGTGCCGAAACCGGCCAGCGTGGCAGTCAGAGCGAGCGCACCGATGCCATACGCCAAGCAGTGGAAAAAGCCCTGTCGGCGTATCCACCAAGTTGATTACGCAACGGAGAAAAACCATGTTTCGCCGTCTTGCTCTACTGGCCTTCACCCTGTTGCTGGGCGCCTGTGCCTCTAACCAGGTCAACCATGACTTTGACACCAGCCGCGATTTCGCGGCGTATCGCAGTTGGAGCTGGAAAGACCCGGCGCTGCAATATCGCCCCGATGACCCACGCATCAAGAGCGACCTGACCGAACAGCGGATCCGCCAGGCGGTGGCCGATCAACTCGATCAACGCGGCCTGCGTCCGGCGGCGAGTGGGCACGGCGATGTGCTGGTCCAGGCCTATCTGATCGTCGAGGATCGCCAGCAACAGGTCACCACCAACTACGGCGGTGGTTGGGGCGGCCCGTGGAATGGCTATTGGGGCGGGCCGATGTACAACGAAACCCGCAACATCAGCTACAAGGTCGCCACCGTGCAGATCGACCTGCTCGATGGCAAGGACGGCAAGCTGGTGTGGCGTGGCAGTGACGAACAACTGCTCAGCAACTCTCCCAACCCGACTGACCGCAACACGGCCGTGCGCGAGACGGTTGGGCGGATTCTGTCCAACTACCCACCTCGCTGATCGCGGCGTGACCCACCGCCATCGCGAGCAAGGATTTTGTGGCGGACACCAGCTCTGTGAACACCCGCTCCCACAGGGATTTACGGTGAATGCCGTCGACCTGCTCAGGCCACCGGCCGCCACTCTCCTACCATATGCTCCAAACCCCCAGCCCCCACCAGTTGCAGTTGTCCACTGGACCCCGCCGCACTCGCCAGCAGTACCACCTCACTGGGCAGGCGCACCGGTTTCTTGAAGGTCACATCGATCTCGATGTTGGCCTCGGGCAGGTGGTCATCCAACGCCGCCAGGGTCCTGGCCTTGTTCCACAGGCCATGGGCGATGGCGGAGGGGAAACCGAACAACCGGGCGCTGATGCCGCTCAGGTGGATCGGGTTGTAGTCGCCGGACACCTTGGCGTATTGCCGACCGATGTCAGCCGGTGCGGTCCAGCGCGCGACTTCAACCAATGGCAGGCTGGCCTGCGGCGAGTCTTCCACGAGAGCCCCGTCAAGCTGGACACCTTTGCAAAGCATCTGGCTTTGGGCCTCCCATAACGGCCCCAACTGATCATCAAGGCGGGTCACCAGGTCGAACACCGCGCCCTTGGGGTGGGCTTGCAGGTTCTCGACATTGACGCTGGCCCGCACCTGGCCGACCCCGCCCATGGGTCGCAATACGCGAATGCGATTGCTCAAATGGATCAGCCCCAGCAGTGGGAATGGAAAATTGCGCGCGGTGAGCAATTGCATTTGCAGGGCAAACGCCAAGACGTGGGGATAGGTCGGCGGCAGCAGTCCGTTGTCGGCGAAACCGCAGACTTTGCGATAGGCCGCCAAGCGTTGCGGGTCGACTTGAAGCATCTGGCGCAGGCCTTCCTCGGGCAAGGTCGTCCCGGTGACCTTGCGCCGTGTCGCCGCTTTCGAATAAAGCCCGGACATGGATGGCGGGCTGCTGACTTCGTGCCATTGGATCGTCATGGTCACGCTCCCAGAAGACTTTGCCCGCATACCCGCAGGGCTTGACCGGTCACAGCGCCCGTGCCCGGTTGCGCGAGCCAGGCCACGGCTTCGGCGACATCCTGGGGCAGGCCGCCCTGGCCCAGGGAACTCATGCGCCGCCCGGCTTCGCGCAAGGCGAAGGGGATCTCGGCAGTCATGCGGGTTTCAATGAAGCCCGGCGCCACGGCGTTGATGCTGATGCCGCGTGTTTGCAGCAGCGGTGCCCAGGCCTGGGCCAGGCCGATCAGCCCGGCCTTGCTCGCCGCATAGTTGGTCTGCCCACGGTTGCCGGCGATACCGCTGATGGACGCCAGCAGAACCACCCGGCCATTGTCGCGCAGGGTGCCGCTGTCGAGCAGGGCCTTGGTCAGCACTTGCGGGGCGTTGAGGTTGACGGCCAGCACGGCATCCCAGAATTCCGGGGTCATGTTGGCGAGGGTCTTGTCCCGGGTGATGCCGGCGTTGTGGACCACGATGTCGACGCTGTCGGGCAGGTGCTCGATCAACTGGGCGGCGGCATCTTCGGCGCAGATATCCAGCGTGACGCTGCGCCCGTTCAAGCGTGCCGCCAGGGCGTCAAGGTCGGTCTTGGCTTGTGGGACGTCCAGCAGGATCACGTCGGCGCCATCGCGGGCCAGGGTTTCGGCGATGGAGGCGCCGATCCCGCGGGCTGCGCCAGTGACCAGCGCCTTGAGCCCCGTAAGCGGTCGGGTCCAGTCCTGGACCTGGGTGTCACAGGCGTTGAGGCGAATGACCTGCCCGGAGATGAAGGCGCTCTTGGGCGACAGGAAAAACCGCAGCGCACCTTCCAGCTGGGCTTCGGCGCCGTCGCCGACGTACAGCAATTGCAGCGTCCCGCCGTGGCGCAACTCTTTGGCCAGGGAGCGGCTGAAACCTTCCAATGCCCGCTGGGCGCTGGCGGCGAACGGCTCGGCCAGACTTTCCGGCGCGCGACCGAGGATGACGACATGGGCGCTGTGGTCGAGGTTTTTCATCAGTGGCTGGAAAAATTCCCGCAACTGCTTGAGCTGGTCGGCCTGCACCAGGTGGCTGGCGTCGTACACCACTGCCTTGATTTTCGGGCCATGGCCGGGGATCCACTCGGTGGCCAGGGTCGGCTCGCCGCCGTAGATGAAAATGGTGTCGGTCAGGCGCTTGGCAAACGTGCCGATCTGCTCGGTCAACGGCCCGCCGCCCAGCAGCAATGCGCCTTCGATCGGCCGCAGGCGCCCAGCCTGCCAGCGTTCCAGGCGCACCGGCGATGGCAGGCCGAGGGACCCGACCATGCGCCGGCCAATGGGCGAGTTGGCAAAGTCGATATAACGGTCAGACATGGAACACACTCCGGCTGATGAGGTTCCAAGTGTGGACCATGATTGGCAATCAGTCGTTCGATTGGCGAGATAAAGCCTAAGCTTGAGCGGGAGCGGTTTTTCCAGGGCACCGAATCCCTGTGGGAGCCAAGCTTGCTCGCGATGCAGGCACCGCGTTTTTCAGGGTGGGTTGCGTCATCGTTCATCGCGAGCAAGCTGTGCTCCCACAGGGGACAGTTGAGTTTTATCGGTGCATAGACCTACAGGGGAGTTCTTCATGACACAACTACGCCGCGTCGCGATCATCGGTGGTAACCGCATTCCGTTCGCCCGCTCCAACGGGCCCTATGCCACCGCCAGCAACCAGGCAATGTTGACGGCTGCCCTCGAGGGGCTGATCGAACGCTACAACCTGCACGGCTTGCACATTGGCGAGGTGGCTGCCGGTGCGGTGCTCAAGCACTCCCGGGATATGAACATGACCCGCGAATGCGTGCTCGGCTCGCGGCTGTCACCGATGACGCCGGCCTATGACGTGCAGCAGGCCTGTGGCACCGGGCTGGAGACGGTGCTGCTGGTGGCCAACAAGATTGCCCTGGGCCAGATCGACAGCGGCATTGCCGGCGGCGTGGACACCACCTCGGACGCACCGATCGCGGTCAATGAAGGGCTGCGCAGAATCCTGCTGCAAGCCAATCGCGCCAAGACCACCGCCGACAAGATCAAGACCTTCCTGCAACTGCGTCCCCAGCACCTCGTCCCCGACCTGCCGCGCATCAACGAACCGCGCACCGGTCTGAACATGGGTGAGCACTGCGAATTGATGGCCCAGACCTGGCAGATCCCCCGGGAGGCGCAAGACCAGTTGGCCCTGGAAAGCCATCAGAAAATGGCCGCGTCTTATGCCGAAGGTTGGCAGAACGACTTGATGACACCGTTTCTTGGCCTGACCCGGGACAACAACCTGCGCCCGGACCTGACCCTGGAAAAACTCGCCACCCTCAAGCCAGCCTTCGAGAAAAGCGCCAAGGGCACGATGACCGCAGGCAACTCCACGCCACTGACCGATGGCGCTTCGTTGGTACTGCTGGGCAGTGAAGACTGGGCCAAGGCCCGGGGGCTGCCGATCCTGGCGTACCTGCGCGACGGTGAAACAGCCGCGGTGGATTTCGTCAATGGCGCCGAAGGGCTATTGATGGCCCCGGTCTACGCCGTGCCGCGATTGCTGGCGCGCAACGGTTTGACCTTGCAGGACTTTGATTACTACGAGATCCACGAAGCCTTCGCCGCCCAGGTGTTGTGCACACTGAAGGCCTGGGAAGACCCGGACTACTGCAAGACCCGCCTGGGCCTCGACGCGCCGCTGGGGGCCATCGACCGCAGTCGGTTGAACGTCAAGGGCAGTTCCCTGGCCGCCGGACACCCGTTTGCCGCCACGGGCGGGCGCATTGTCGCCAACCTCGCCAAGTTGCTCGATGCCGCCGGGCGAGGTCGCGGCTTGATTTCCATCTGCGCCGCAGCGGGCCAGGGCGTGACGGCGATTATCGAGCGCTGAGGACGGCGCCGTTCTGGCGGGACGCCAGTTCCCGGTGATGACTGGCGTAGCGCTCGGCGAGGACCGAGCAGACGATCAACTGCAGCGGGTGATAGATCATGATCGGCAGCAGGATCAGCCCCAGGCCGGGATGGTTGCCAAAAATCAACGCCGCCATCGGCACCCCGGCGGCGAGGGATTTCTTGCTGGCACAGAACACCGCGGCCACTTCATCGGCGCTGCTGAATTTCAGGACGCGAGCGGTGCGGGTGGTCGCCCACAAGATGATCGCCAGCAGCACGGCACTGCCAAGCACTGCGCTCAATAGCACACCGTTGCCTTGCTGTTGCCAGATGCCGGACACCATCGAGTTGCAGAACGCCGCGTAGACCAGCAGCAGGATCACCAGCTTGTCGATGATGCTGGTGTAGCGCTTGTACCTGCCGAAAAAGCCGGCCAGCCAACGCCGCAGGAACTGCCCCAGCACCAGTGGCAACAGCAACATCATGCACAGGTCGAGCAGGGTCGAACCGAGGTCGATGCCACCGGCGCCGCTGCCGACCACTAAACTGACCAGCAGCGGGGTCAGGAAAATCCCCAGTACGCTGGACAGGCTCGCGTTGAGAATCGCCGCCGGCACGTTACCTTTTGCACTGCCGGTCAGGGCCACCGAGGAGGATATGGTCGAGGGCAGGGCGCACAGGTAGAAGAACCCCAGCATCAGCAGCGCTGGCACGTGGCTGCCGACCAGCCAATGGCTGATCAGCCAGAGCAACGGAAACACGCCAAAGGTGAACGCCTGCACCATTACGTGCAGCCGGATGTTCTTCAAACCGTGACGGATCTGTTCGCCGGACAGGTTGACCCCGTGCAGGAAGAACACTACGAAAATGCCGATGTTGACCACCCATTCGGCATGCATGGCACCGCCCGTGGCACCAAAGGATGGAAAGAAGTACGCCAACAGTGTGGCGAGCAACATGCCGCACAGGAACCAGTCGGTCACCATGCGTTTGAGGTGTCTGAGGATGTGCATAGGGCACCGCAAGTTGTAAGAAAAGTCGACTTAGCCTAACGTCGTCCCAAATAGTCGTCTTGCGACATAAGGCCAATCAATGCCGCCTAACGGACACCAGCAGCTCGAACGCCGCATCCCCGACCTGGCGCAATTGCCGAGGCCGCTCTACGCCCGTGTCGAAAGCTTGAGCGCCGGTTCCTGGACGCAAGCCCATCGTCATGACTGGGTGCAGTTTTCCTACGCTATCAGTGGCGTTCTCGGTGTACACACCGCCGCGGGCAGCTTCTTTGCACCGCCACAACGGGGCATCTGGATCCCGGCCGACCTCGAACACCATGTGGTGACCTCCACCCGGGCGGAAATGCGCAGCCTGTATGTGCATCGCCACGCCTGCCCCTGGGCCGATGAGCGCTGTCGGGTGCTGGAAGTCACGCCACTGGCCCGTGAGTTGATCAAGGTGTTTTGTCAGCTTCCGGTCGATTATCCACAGGGTGATACCCAGGAAGAACGCCTGGTGCAGGTGCTGCTGGACCAACTGGCGACCCTGCCGGAGGTAGGATTCTCCCTGCCGCTGCCGCGACATGCCCGTCTGCTGGGGCTGTGTAACGAATTGATCGAACAGCCTGAGCAGAACGTCACCCTGCAAGCCTGGGCTGAGCGCCTGGGCACCTCGGAAAAAACCCTGATGCGCCTGTTCCAGCGCGAGACCGGCCTGAGCTTCCGCGCCTGGCGCCAGCGCATGCGCCTGTTGTCGTCCCTGGGGTCGCTGGAGAAGGGCGACAGCGTCACCAGCGCCGCGTTGTCCTGTGGGTATGATTCAACGTCCGCGTTCATTGCGGCGTTCAAGGGGATGTTCGGGTTTACCCCGGGGGAGCTGTTCAAGCATTGAGTCGTCGCACTTGCCTGCAACTGACGGTGGACATGGCTGTCAGCTCTTGTCGCAAATGCCCGGGCATTGAGATGCCAACGCCAGGTCCGGTCTCGGCTATGATTCGGCTCGGTCGATTGATCCGGCACATTGTGTGCATCACAGGTTCATAGGTCGGCAACCCCTCCCCGTGGAGGAAAGATTGCCGTATAACGACTGTCATTCGCGTGTTTGGTAATAAAGGACCCACAATAAAAGCTGATGAAGACTCCAAAACGCATTGAACCCCTGATCGAGGACGGTCTGGTCGACGAGGTGCTGCGCCCACTCATGAGTGGTAAAGAAGCAGCTGTTTATGTGGTGCGCTGCGGCAACGAGCTACGTTGCGCGAAGGTCTACAAGGAGGCGAACAAGCGAAGTTTTCGTCAGGCGGCCGAGTATCAGGAAGGCCGCAAGGTCCGCAACAGCCGTCAGGCCCGGGCGATGGCCAAGGGCTCGAAGTTCGGGCGCAAGGAAACCGAGGACGCCTGGCAGAATGCTGAAGTGGCGGCACTGTTCCGCTTGGCTGGCGCGGGTGTACGCGTGCCCAAGCCGTACGACTTTCTTGAAGGCGTGCTGCTGATGGAGCTGGTGGCCGACGAGTATGGCGATGCCGCGCCGCGTCTGAACGATGTGGTGCTGGAGCCGGATCAGGCCCGTGAATACCACGCGTTTCTGATTTCCCAGATCGTGCTGATGCTGTGTACCGGTCTGGTGCACGGCGACCTGTCGGAGTTCAACGTCCTGCTCACGCCAACCGGACCGGTGATCATCGACCTGCCGCAGGCCGTGGATGCTGCGGGTAACAACCATGCTTTCAGCATGCTGGAGCGGGACGTGGGCAACATGGCGTCCTACTTTGGCCGGTTTGCCCCGGAGCTCAGGCGCACCAAGTACGCGAAGGAAATGTGGGCGCTGTATGAAGCCGGCACCTTGCACCCGGCCAGCGTGCTGACGGGCGAATTCGACGAGCCGGAAGAGCTGGCGGATGTCGGCGGGATCATGCGCGAAATCGAAGCCGCCCGCCTGGACGAGGAACGCCGCCAGGCCGTCCGCGCCGCCGACGATGCCCCACCCGGCAAGACCGAAGAGCCACCGCCGCCATGGATGCAATGATCGGTTGAACAGAAACCCGGCCAGTGGCCGTAATGCTGTTCACTTAGAAAAAACGGCGCTTCTTTCAGAAATGGAAAGGCGCCGTTTTTTTGGCTTCGTTTTTTGGGGGGATTTTGGGGTTGGTGTGTATATCCATTTCTGCGGTAACGGATATACACCCTTACCCCAATGGGTCGAAACTGAAGATCCACAGCCTTAAGTGAACAGCATTAGGCCCTGGCCGGTTTTTTGTGGGCACTCTAAAATCTCATGCCCACCGCAGTCCCCTGTGGGAGCGAGCCTGCTCGCTCCCACAGGGGATTGGCGCAGGGCATCAATTCTGGCAACACCCCGACGCCAGTTCCTTGAGGATCGGGCAATCCGGGCGGTGGTCGCCGTGGCAGTGCTCTACCAGGTCCTGCAGGGTGTCGCGCAGCTCGGCCAATTCGCGGATTTTCTGGTTCAGCTCTTCGATGTGCTGGCGGGCCAGGGCCTTGACGTCGGCGCTGGCGCGTTGGCGGTCTTGCCAGAGGGTCAGCAGTTTGCCGACCTCTTCCAGGGAAAACCCCAAGTCCCGGGAGCGCTTGATAAAGGCCAGGGTATGCAGGTCATCGGCGCCGTAGATCCGGTAGCCGCTGTCGGTGCGATGGGCTGCCTTGAGCAGGCCGATGGACTCGTAATAGCGGATCATCTTCGCACTCAGGCCGCTTTGGCGGGCCGCTTGGCCGATGTTCATCGCTTGTCCTCCAGCTGCTTGGGTGTCCAGAACTTCAACAGTAACGCATTGCTGACCACGCTGACGCTCGACAGCGCCATGGCCGCGCCGGCCAGCACCGGGTTGAGAAAACCGAACGCCGCCAGAGGGATGCCGATCAAGTTATAGACGAACGCCCAGAACAGGTTCTGGCGGATCTTGGCGTAGGTCTTGCGGCTGATGTCCAGCGCCGCCGGCACCAGTCGCGGATCGCCGCGCATGAGGGTGATGCCTGCGGCATGCATCGCCACGTCGGTGCCGCCGCCCATGGCAATGCCGATGTCGGCGGCGGCCAGGGCGGGTGCGTCGTTGATGCCATCGCCCACCATCGCCACCACCGAATGGCGCTTCAACTGTTGGACGATGGCGGATTTGTCCGCTGGCAATACCTCGGCATGGACATTGGAGATCCCCAGCGCCTGGGCCACCACCCGGGCGCTACCTTGGTTGTCGCCGGTGAGCAAGTGGCTGGCGATGTGCTGTTCATTCAAGGCCTGTACCGCGGCGAGGGCACCGGGCTTGAGCGTGTCACCGAAGGCGAACAGGCCCAGCACCCGAGGCGTCGTGCCTTGTTCGATCAGCCAGGACAACGTGCGGCCTTCGGTTTCCCAGGCCTGTGCCGACTCGGCCAGCGAACCGGGGTCCAGGCCCAGTTCATCCAGCAGGCGTCGATTGCCCAGGGCCAGGCGACGCCCGTCGAGGCTGCCGGCGATACCGCGTCCAGCCAGGGACTGGCTGTCGCTGACATCCGCCACGTCCAGGCCGCGCTCGGCGCAGGTATCCAACACGGCTTTGGCCAGAGGGTGCTCACTGCCGCGTTGCAGCGCGCCGGCCATTGTCAGCAACGCGTCTTCATCACCGTCGAGGGCCGTCAAGTGGGCGATGCGCGGCGTGCCGGAGGTCAGGGTGCCGGTCTTGTCGAACACCACGGTGTCGACTTCATGGGCGCGCTCCAGCGCCTCGGCGTCCTTGATCAGAATCCCGTGGCGAGCGGCCACGCCGGTGCCGGCCATGATCGCCGTGGGCGTCGCCAGGCCCAGGGCGCAGGGGCAGGCAATCACCAGTACGGCGACGGCGTTGATCAGCGCGGTTTCCAACGGCGCACCGTACATCCACCAGCCGATCAACGTCGCCAGGGCCAGCAGCAGTACTACCGGTACGAATACCTGGCTGACTTTATCCACCAGTTTCTGGATCGGGGCCTTGGCGGCCTGGGCGTCTTCTACCAGGCGGATGATGCGCGCCAGGACGGTCTCGGTGCCTAGGGCTTGCGTGCGTACCAGCAGCCGGCCTTCGCCATTGATGGCGCCGCCGGTGACTTTGTCGCCGGGCTGCTTGGGCACCGGCAGGCTTTCGCCGCTGATCAGCGCTTCGTCGGCGTGGCTCTGGCCTTCCAGTACTTCGCCGTCCACCGGGAAGCGTTCGCCGGGCTTGACCAGCACCAGGTCATTCAAGCGCAGGGCGCTGATGGCCACGTCCCGCTCCTGGCCATCGACCACCTGGATCGCCCGTTCCGGGCGCAAGGCTTCAAGGGCGCGGATGGCGCTGGCGGTTTGTCGCTTGGCGCGGCTTTCCAGGTATTTGCCCAGCAGTACCAGGGCAATCACTACGGCCGAGGCTTCGAAATACAGGTGCGGCATGCTACCGGGACGGGCGATCACCCATTCATAAAGGCTCAGGCCGTAGCCGGCGCTGGTGCCCAGGGCCACCAGCAGGTCCATGTTCCCGGCACCGGCACGCACGGCCTTGAAGGCGGCGACGTAAAAGCGCGCACCGAAGATGAATTGCACGGGCGTGGCCAGGGCGAACTGCACCCAGGCCGGGAGCATCCAATGCACGCCGAACGGCTGCAGCAGCATCGGCAGCACCAGCGGCACGGACAGCACAATCGCCAGCACCAATACCAGGCGTTCACGGTTCAGACGGTTGGCCTGCATGTCAGCGGGCTGTTCGGCCTGCCAGACAGTGGCGTCATAGCCGGCGCGCTTGACCGCATCGATCAGGGTTTGTGGCTCCACCTGGCCGAGCAGTTCGAGGTGGGCCCGCTCATTGGCAAGGTTGACGCTGACGCTGTTCACACCATCGACCTTGCCCAGGGCGCGTTCGACCCGGCCGACACAGGAGGCGCAGGTCATCCCTTCGATGTTCAGCTCCAGGGTTTGTACGGGGACGCTATAGCCAGCCTGTTCGACGGCCTGCATCAAGGCCGGCAGGCTGCCTTCGGGGGCCTGCACGCGTGCCAGTTCAGTTGCCAGGTTCACACTGACGGCGCGCGTGCCGGAGACTTTGCTCAAGGCCCGCTCGACCCGCCCGGCGCAGCTGGCGCAGGTCATGCCGGCAATCGGTAGATCGAATGTGGTGGATTCGGACATCGGTCAGGCTCCCTGTAGTGAATGACTACAGAATCAACCTTGCCATGTTGGCAAGGTCAAGCGCCAATCCAAATTGTGGGAGCAAGGCTTGCCCACAAAGCTTGCCCACCGGTGCAAGTGGTGTGTCAGTAACCGAGCCCAGCCTGCTTGAGGTACATGCCTTGCTCATTCATGGTGATGCGGAACTTCAGAATGTCACCGGCCTTGAGCGTGATGTCCTGCGACCCTGGCGCGAGCATGCCCGGATTGCACCCCGGTGCCTGTCCCGGAAGCAATTTCAGGCGCAAGGAAAACTGGCCCGGCGGCAGGTTGAACGAGGTGCTTTGCTCCTGGAACAGCCTGGCCGAGAGCTGATCCTGGATGTAGATGCCGATTTCGCAACTGGTCGCCACTTCCAGGCGCTCGCGAGAAATGATCAGCACGCCGTAGTCTTCGCCGACGGCCGATGCCTGGGGCGCCACCGCTGAAAAACCGAGCATGCAAAACAGGCTGAACGCTGACCAGCGCATGGCTGAACCTCCGGTGTTAATCCTTGATGTGTGCAGCTTGGCTGAGCGCGATGCCGATTGCCAGCCCGGCAGTTTTCGTCAGAACTTGACCTTGCCATGATGGCAAGCTTGAGACTGCTGGCAACCTCAACCCCAAGGAGTTATCTCATGCAAATTTTCAATGTTCCGGGCATGTCCTGCGGTCACTGCGTCAAGGCCATCACCCAGGCAGTCAAGGCCAAGGACCAGGGGGCCAATGTGCAAATCGACCTGGGTGCCAAGACTGTCCAGGTCCAGAGTTCGTTGCCGGCCGATGCCGTGCTCGCGGCCATCAAGGAGGAGGGCTATGAGGCCGCTCTGCTTGAAGTTTTTTAATCGTTAGCGACCTACCGGAATGTTCAAGACCGCCCGGCACGGCTAGACTGTCGGGCTGTCGAACGACGCCTGAGCTGGACGCCCGATGAACTTCCGTACCATTCTGATTCTTGGCGCCTTGAGCGCTTTCGGTCCCTTGGCGATCGACTTCTACCTGCCTGCCTTTCCGGCGATGGCCACCGCCTTCGGCACCGATGAAAAACACATCCAGTTGACCCTGGCGGCCTATTTTCTCGGCTTGTCCATCGGGCAACTGGCCTATGGGCCAGTGGCGGATCGCTTCGGACGGCGCATTCCATTGCTGACCGGGGTCGGTTTGTTCACGTTGGCATCCCTGGCCTGCGCCTACGCGCCGAGCCTCGAATGGCTGATCGGCGCCCGCTTCGTCCAGGCCCTGGGTGGATGCGCCGGGATGGTGATTTCCCGGGCGGTGGTCAGCGACAAATGCGACGCGGTGGGTTCGGCCAAGGTGTTTTCACAGTTGATGCTGGTGATGGGCCTGGCGCCGATCCTCGCGCCGATGCTGGGCGGGTTGCTGGTGAACCTGCATGGCTGGCAGTCAATCTTCATTGCCCTGACCGTGTTTAGCGCATTGGCGTCGACGGCGGTGGCCTTGTGGCTGCCGGAAAGCTTGCCGGACCATGTGCCTCGGCAACCGTTGTCGGGGGCGTTGCGCCAATACGGTCGTTTATTGACCGACGCCGCCTACCTCGGCCATGCGCTGACGGGGGGCATCGCTATCGCCGGGATGTTTGCCTACATCGCCGGTTCGCCGTTCGTCTTCATCAAGCTTTACGGTGTTCCGGCCGAACACTTCGGTTGGCTGTTCGGCACCAACGCGGCGGGCTTCATCCTGGTGGCCCAGGTCAACGCCCGGCTACTGTCCAAGCGCGGCCCAGCGTTCCTGCTGAGTCGCGCGGTATGGGTCTACCTGGGTGCGGGGCTGAGCCTGCTGGCCGTCAGTTCATTGCAACCTGCGCAGTTGTGGCCGCTGCTGGTCCCTCTGTTTATCTGCATCGCCAGCCTGGGGTGCATCCTTCCCAACGCCTCGGCTTGCGCCATGAATGGGCAGGGCGCCCGGGCCGGCAGTGCTTCGGCGATGCTGGGATGCTTGCAGTTTTCCGTGGCCGCCGGAGCCGCCGCGTTGGTGGCGGCGCTGCATGACGGCACCGCCGTGCCAATGGCGCTGGTCATCAGCCTTTGCGGGCTGTTGGTGGTGAGCGCCGCGATGCTGACCCGTCGCCTGCAAAATGCCCGGGCCCTGGCCCAGGCCAGTCGCGAGGGCTGACTCAGCCGGCCGCGCGCTGCTGTTGTTCGGGGAAATGATGAGGGGCGAGGATCCGCGCTTGCAGGGTGCTGGCGAAGGCTTGGGCTTCGGCCTCGGTACGGAAGGTGACGACGTGCTGGTCAAGACGCACTTGCCATTGGGATTTTGCCACTTCTTTTATCAGGATCTTCATTGCTGACCTCCTCACGAAAAGATTGTGTTGCAAAGGCCTCGAGTGTAGACCTGAATGTGATCGCAATTGTGACAAGGATCAATTCTCGGACTGACGGCATGGGTTTTTGTGGGAGCAAAGCTTGCTCGCGATAAATGGTGACGCGGTCTTATAGAGAACCGCGGTGCCTCCATCGCGAGCAAGCTTTACTCCCACAAGCGCTAGGCCCATATCGTGGGTCAGAAGCCCTCGAGCACAATCTTGCCCTTGGACTTGCCGCTTTCCAGCAAGGCATGGGCGCGGCGCAGGTTCTCGGCGTTGATGGTGCCGAAATGCTCGCCAACCGTGGTCTTCAGCGTGCCGGTGTCGATCAGGGCGGCCACGCGGTTGAGCAGTTTGTGCTGTTCAACCATGTCGGCCGTCTCGAACAGCGAGCGGGTGTACATGAGTTCCCAATGCAGCGACAGGCTCTTGCGCTTGAGCTTGGTCACGTCCAACGCCTTGGGATCGTCGATCAGCGCCAGTTTGCCCTGGGGCGCGAGGGCTTCGACCAACTGGTCCAGGTGCTGGTCGGTCTGGGTCAGGCTGGCGACGTGGGTTACCTGAGACTGCCCAGCTTCTTTCAACACTTCGCTCAACGGCCGGCTGTGGTCGATCACCAGGTCGGCACCCAGGCCGCGCACCCAATCCTGGGTCTGTGCACGGGACGCGGTGCCTATCACCTTCAGCCCGGTGAGTTGGCGGGCCAGTTGCGTCAGGATCGAACCCACGCCGCCCGCGGCGCCGACGATCAACAGGCTTTGGCCCTGGTCGTCCTGGCCTTCCTGGATTTGCAGGCGCTCGAACAACAACTCCCAGGCGGTAATGGCCGTCAGCGGCAGCGCCGCCGCTTCGGCGAAACCAAGCGTCTTGGGCATGTGGCCGACGATGCGCTCATCCACTACGTGCCGCTCGCTGTAGCCGCCGGCCCGGGCGATGGAGCCGGCGTAGAACACCTTGTCCCCGGTCTTGAACAACGTGACCTCGCTGCCCACCGCCTTGACCACGCCGGCCACGTCCCAGCCCAGCACCTTGGCCGCGCCGTCTTCGGGCTGGACGTTCTGGCGAACCTTGGTGTCCACCGGGTTGACCGAGATGGCCTTGACCTCTACCAACAAGTCCCTGGGACCGGCGACCGGTTCCGGCAGCTCGATGTCCTGGAGCGATTGCGGGTCGGTGATGGGCAACGAGTGGTAGTAGGCAATGGCTTTCATGAAGCGGCTCCGTGAAGTGAGTGAGATGACGGCCATGTTTAGCTATTTATCGCCGAGATAAAACCGGCTAAAAGAACAGGCTCTTTCAATGATTTTTTGATAATGGAGTCGTCATGCTTCGCTTCGATGACTTGCAGTTGTTTGTCCGGGCGGCGGACCTGGGCAGTCTCTCGGCTGCGGCCAGGGCCATGGACCTGTCGGCGGCGGTGGCCAGTGCCGCGTTGAAACGGATCGAGCAGCACCTCGGCGCGCGGCTGTTGGCCCGCTCCACCCGTAGCTTGCGCCTGACCGCCGAAGGCGAGGGCTTTCTCGAATATGCCCGTGCCGCGTTGAGCAGCCTTGACGAAGGCCGGCGGTTGTTGACCAGCGGCCAGGACCAGGTCAGCGGGGTGTTGCAGTTGTCCGCGCCGTCGGACTTGGGGCGCAACCTGCTGCTGCCTTGGCTGGATGCGTTCCAGCGTGAGCACCCCGGGCTGACGGTGCGGCTGCTGCTGGGCGATCGCATGGCCGACCTGTTCAAGCAGCCGGTAGATATCGCCTTGCGTTATGGCGAGCCGGAAGATTCGAGCCTGGTCGCGCTGCCCATTGCCGGGGATAACCGCCGGGTGTTGTGCGCATCGCCGGACTATCTGGCTCGCCAGGGTGAACCCCATCAACTGGAACAACTGGCCCAGCACAACTGCCTGTTGTACATGCTTGGCAGCCGGGTTCATGACCGATGGGCTTTTCATGACGGCAAACGGGAGATGAGCCTCACCGTCAGTGGCGACCGGTTCAGTGACGACGCCGATGTGGTGCGGCGCTGGGCGGTGGCGGGTGTCGGGATTGCCTATAAATCGTGGCTGGATGTGTCCACCGACGTCCTGGCCGGGCGCTTGAAAATCCTCTTGCCGCACCTGCAATGCGAACGCGCACCCCTCAATCTGCTGTGTGCCCACCGGGCGCAATTGAGCAAGCCCATCAACCTTTTGCGAGACATGCTCCAGGCTCGCTGCGGTGAGTTGACGGCTCGTTTTCCACTTTCGGCGGGAGTCGGCCATTAGTCGCGGGCAAATAGAGACTTTTCCCTCAGGAACAATCGCCTCCAAAGGTTTCCGGAGGACAGGAAAGCTCGATCGCCACGCTTATACTAGCGGCCGCCTGCGCCAGAGCAGTAGACGAATGATTCAACAGGGAGTGAATACATGGAACATGCACCTTGCATCAGCCAGATCGCCACGCTGCTGGCCGACCCCAAGCGCAGCGCAATGATGTGGGCCTTGATGGACGGCACGGCCCGGCAGGCCGAGGAGCTGGCGTTGCTCGCCGGGTTATCGCCGTCCTCGGCCAATGCGCACCTGGGGCGCTTGTCCGCCGGAGGCCTGTTGAAAGTCGAAGCCCGGGGCCGCAAGCGGTTTTTCCGCCTGGCAGCGCCTGAAATCGGCGCTGCCGTCGAAGCGCTGGCCAGCGCGACGCTGGTCAGTACACCGCGGCAGATTCCGGACGTCCTCAAGCGCCGGGTCCTGCCGACCAAGGCGCCGTCGGCCCCTGCCTCGTTGATGCGGGCCAGGCTTTGCGACGATCACCTGGGGGGAACCCTGGCGGCGGACCTGTACCAGCGCCTGCTGGACGCCGGGTGGATCGAGCAGTTCGAACAGCGGGTGATCGTCACCCACAAAGGCGCCAATCAGTTGGCCGAGCGTGGCTTGTTCATCCAGGCCCTGGCCCATCGCAACACCCGCATCGCCTGCGCCTGCCCGGACTGGAGCGAGCGTCGTCCACACTTGGGGGGCACGCTGGGGGCAGCCCTGTTGCAACTGTTCATGCAGTCGGGTTGGCTGAGCTTGCCCAACGATTCGCGAGCCCTGCAGGTGACGACGCTCGGCCAGCAGGAAATCCACCGGTTCGCCCGGCAGGAGGCGGTTGAGATGGCGATATAGGGAACGCTCCTGGTGCGTCGCTCAGGGCTGTCGGCAGGTCGTATTCAGCAATAGCTGCCTGCAAGGTTCGCGCAAACTCGGTCCGGGGAATTATCGGATTGGGGAGGCAGCATGGACATTCACGGCTACAACGCGGCGGAACGATTGGAGCGGTTACCCATCAGCGGTTACCACCGGGTCATCTTCATCATTATCGCCCTGGCGTTTTTCTTCGACTCCATGGACCTGGCGATGATGACGTTCCTGTTGGGGTCGATCAAAGCCGAGTTCGGCCTGAGCACCGCCCAGGCCGGTTTGCTCGCCAGCTCCAGCTTCTTCGGCATGGTGGTGGGGGCATCGCTGTCGGGCATGCTGGCCGATCGTTTCGGGCGCAAGCCGGTGTTCCAGTGGAGCATCGTGTTGTGGGGCGTTGCCAGTTACCTGTGCTCCACCGCCCAGGACATCGAGACCTTGACGCTGTTTCGCATCTTGCTGGGGATCGGCATGGGCATGGAGTTTCCGATTGCCCAGTCGATGCTCTCGGAGCTGATCCCGGCCAAGCGTCGGGGCCGCTACATCGCCTTGATGGACGGGTTCTGGCCGCTGGGTTTCGTGGCGGCCGGGATACTGTCGTATTTCCTGCTGCCGGTGGTCGGCTGGCGCGACATCTTTCTGGTGCTGGCGGTGCCGGCGGTGTTTGTCCTGGCGATTCGTTTCTTCATTCCCGAATCGCCACGCTGGCTGGAACAAGCCGGTCGGGGGGACGAAGCGGACGCGGTGCTCAAGCGAATCGAAGACAAGGTCCGCGCCTCGCTGGGGCGTCGCGACCTGCCGGAACCGATTCGCCTGCCGAGGATTGAGAGTACGCCGGGCAATTTCTTTTCGGCCCTGGCGCAGATCTGGTCACCGCTGTATCGCCAGCGCACGATGATGATCTGGAGCGTCTGGTTCTTTGCCTTGCTCGGTTTCTATGGCCTGACATCCTGGCTCAGTGCGTTGTTGCAGCAGTCGGGGTTCGCGGTGACCCAATCGGTGTATTACACCGTGCTGATTTCCCTGGGCGGGATTCCCGGCTTCTTGATGGCGGCCTGGCTGGTGGAACGCTGGGGGCGCAAACCGGTGTGCGTCATCACGCTGCTGGGCGGCGGGATGATGGCGTTTCTGTATGGGCAGAGCGCAGTGTTTGGTGGCAACGTCGGGCTGTTGATCAGCACCGGTTTGCTGATGCAGTTTTTCCTGTTCGGTATGTGGGCGGTGCTCTACACCTACACGCCGGAACTGTACCCCACCTCGGCCCGGGCCACCGGTTCGGGCTTTGCTTCGGCGATCGGTCGCGTCGGTTCGCTGCTCGGCCCGCTGGTGACCGGTCTGGTATTTCCCATCACCGGCCAGGGTGGCGTGTTCGCCCTGGGCGCGTTGTGCTTCGCCGTGGCGGCGGGGGTGGTCTGGTTGTTCGGGATGGAGACGCGGGGCAAGACGTTGGAGGAGTTGAGCGAAGCGAGCGTCGCCGATTAAACACGATCCCCGGTGGGAGCGGGCAAGCCCGCTCCCACCGGGGGATTGTCGGGCTTAAGGTTTTACCAGCCGCGCATCCAGGCTGTTCTGCGCCAGGCGCTTGGCCTGGTCCTGGGTCATGCCCAGGTGGGTGTACAGCGCATGGAAGTTTTCGGTGACGTAGCCGCCGAAGTACGCCGGGTCATCGGAGTTCACCGTCACCTTCACGCCGCGCTCGAGCATGTCGAGGATGTTGTGCTGCGACATGTCGTCGAACACACACAGCTTGGTGTTGGACAGCGGGCACACGGTCAACGGAATCTGCTCGTCGATGATCCGCTGCATCAGTCGCTCATCTTCAATGGCTCGCACACCATGGTCGATGCGCTGGATCTTCAACAGGTCCAGGGCTTCCCAGATGTACTCGGGCGGGCCTTCTTCGCCGGCGTGGGCGACGGTCAGGAAGCCTTCGTTGCGCGCGCGGTCGAATACGCGCTGGAACTTGCTCGGTGGATGACCCATTTCCGAACTGTCCAGGCCCACGGCCACGAAGGCCTCGCGGAACGGCAGCGCCTGGTCGAGGGTCTTCTGGGCTTGTTCTTCGCTCAGGTGGCGCAGGAAACTCAGGATCAGGCCGCTGGTGATGCCCAGTTGCTGCTCACCGTCCTTGAGGGCGGCGGCGATGCCGTTGAGCACCACTTCGAACGGGATACCACGGTCGGTGTGGGTTTGCGGATCGAAGAACGGTTCGGTGTGGATCACGTTCTGCGCCTTGCAACGCAACAGGTAGGCCCAGGTCAGGTCGTAGAAGTCCTGGGAGGTGCGCAGCACATCGGCGCCCTGGTAATACAGGTCGAGGAATTCCTGCAGATTGTTGAAGGCATAGGCCTTGCGCAGGGTGTCGACGTCGCTCCACGGCAGGGCGATCTTGTTGCGTTCGGCCAGGGCGAACAGCAGTTCGGGCTCCAGCGAGCCTTCCAGGTGCAGGTGCAGTTCAGCCTTGGGCAGGGCGTTCAGCCAGTCGTACATGGTCTTTTCTCATCAGTGAATCGATGGCGGGCATTCTACAGGCGCTGGCTGCCTTGTCGGGTAAAACCTGACCGGCTGATCCACTACACGGCGAGTGGCTCACGCCGGTAAGCATAGGTGTCGGCGAAGCGCGACAGCAGGAATTCGGCGCAGGTAGTGGTTGGGTACTTTGGCGGGTGGGTGTCATCCTGGCAACCGGGCAGGCATTGGATCAACGTGTCGGGGTGCGGCTCGGCAAAGAACGGCATCGAGTACCGGTCCACCCCCAGCGGGCTGATTACCCGATGCGGTGTGGACAGGTAACGGTCGTTGCTCCAGCGCGCCATCATGTCACCGAGGTTGACCACGAAGGTGCCGTCGATGGGCGGTGCGTCGATCCATTGGCCGTCGACGTTGCGCACTTGCAGGCCACCAGCGGCGTCCTGGTAGAGCAGGGTGATGCATCCATAATCGGTATGGGCACCGGCACCTTGCTGCTCGGCGCTACTGGCGGTTTGGCGTGGCGGGTAGTGGATCAGGCGTAGCACGCTGACCGGTTCGTTGAAGCGCGTGTCGAAAAAGTCTCGCTCGATACCCAGGGCCAGGGTCATGGCCCGCAGCAGGGTTTGGGCAAGTGCCTGCATGTCGCGGTAGTGCTGCTCCATCAAGCTTTCCCAGCCAATCAGGTCGGGGTGGCGGTTGGGGCCACGCAGGGGTTTTTCCGCCAGCACGTCGGGGTGACCGGCCGGCAAGTGCAGGCCCATGTCGAAGGTTTCCTTCAGGTCGCTGGGCTTGGTCGGGTCCAGCTGTTCGGTGGCGACGGCGCCATAGCCGCGGTGGTGGCGGGTCTGGGTGATGTCGATCTTGAGTTTTTCTTCGACGGGCAGGGCGAAGAAACGCTGGGCGCTGTCCAGCACCTCGGCGATGCGCGCCGGGCTGATGGAGTGGCCCTTGATGTAGAAAAAGCCCCATTCGCGGCAGGCGCGGTCGATCTGTTCGGCGACGGCTTGCCAGGCGCCGGATTCATCGCCGTAGAGCGGGCTGATGTCGATAATGGGAAGGCTGTTCATACTGCTTTCCTGATTTAAAAATGGAGATCCCTGTGGGAGCGGGCTTGCTCGCGAAGGCGGAGTGTCATTCAACATTGATGTCGACTGATACACCGTCTTCGCGAGCAAGCTCGCTCCCACATTGGGTGTTGTGTTGAGCCTGAGGGTTATTTGGGCATCTCAGCCTTCATGCCTTCGACGTAATAATTCATCGAGGCCAGTTCCGCGTTGGTGGCGCTCACGCCCGCCGGGATTTTCTCGACGCCGGCCTGGTCCTTGATCGGGCCGGTGAACGGGTGGAAGGCGCCGCTCTTGATGTCGGCGATGATCTGCTCGGCTTCGCCCTTGACCGCTGCCGGCACCAGGTCGCTGATCGGCAGTTTCACCGTGCCTTCCTTCAAGCCACCCCAGTAGTCCTGGGATTTCCAGCTGTGATCGAGCACGCTCTGGGTCGCCTGGATGTAATGCGGGCCCCAGTCATTGACGATGGACGTCAGCACCGCCTTGGGACCGAAGTGAGCCATGTCCGACGCGTAGCCCACCGCATAGACGCCGCGTCGCTCGGCAGCCTGGATCGGCGCCGGGCTGTCGGTGTGCTGGAACACCACGTCCACGCCCTGGTCGATCAGCGCGTTGGCAGCGTCGGCTTCCTTGCCCGGGTCGAACCAGGAGTTGACCCACACCACTTTGATCTCGCTGCCGGGGTTGTACTTGTTCAGGGCCAGTTGGATGGCGTTGATGTCGCGGATGACTTCCGGGATCGGGAAGGAGGCGACGTAGCCGATCTTCTTGGTCTTGGTCATCTTGGCCGCGAGGAAGCCACCGACGTAGCGGCCCTCGTAGGTGCGAGCCAGGTACGTGCCCATGTTCTTGTCCTGCTTGTAGCCGGTGGCGTGTTCGAAGATCACCTTGGGAAATTGCTTGGCGACCTTGAGCGTCGGGTTCATGTAGCCGAAGGAGGTGGTAAAGATCAGGTCGTATTTGTCCTTGGCCATGTTGCGGATCACCCGCTCGGCGTCGGCGCCCTCCGGCACGTTTTCCACGTAGTTGGTGGTGATCTGCTCGCCGAATTTCGCTGCCAGCTCCTTGCGCCCTTGTTCATGCTGATAGGTCCAGCCGTGGTCGCCGATCGGGCCGATGTAGACGAAACCGACCTTCAGCGGGTCGGCGGCACTGGCATTCAGGCCAGCGCCCAGGCCGACGGCGGCGACGACGGCGCAAAGCAACTTCTTCAAGGGGCGTTTGTGCATGAACTCGAACTCCATTTTGTTGTGAGGTTGGCTGTGCAGCATCAATGCAAAATGCTGACCAACAAGACAACAAATATTCGACACCTTGATGCCGTCATCGCGGGCAAGCCTTGCTCCCACAAGTGCAAGGCCAAATCATGTGGAATCAGGCCTTGCCCCGACAGATGGGGCAGCCCAACCTCATGGGAAGGCAAGCTTGCTTCACAAGTGCGACGCAATACCTGTGGGAGCAAGGCTTGCCCGCGATGAGGTCTTTGAGAACAATAAAGGTGCACCCTGCCTGCAAACGCCACCCCCTGGTGCATCACACCGAACGAAACGTTCAGCGCCTCCTATAGTCAGTAACTCATGACCCCGCCCACGGTGACAGGCTCGCGATGCTCACTTTGTTCAAGCAAGAAAAACTGCTGTTGCTGGCGCTGATCGCCGCGTGTATCGCCTACCCGCTGGAGCACTGGCTGCTGGGCAGCGGGCAGGTGGTGGCGTTGGCCGGCGGCCTGGTCCTGATCGGTTTCATCGTCGCGGCGTCCATGCGCGTGGCCCATCACGCCGAACTGCTGGCGGAAAAGGTCGGTGATCCTTACGGCACCATGATCCTGACCTTGTCGGCGGTGTTGGTGGAAGTGGTGATCCTGGCGATCATGATGAGCAACGAGGCGTCGTCGACGTTGGTGCGGGACACGATCTACTCGGCGGTGATGCTCGACATCAACGGCATCCTCGGGCTCGCGGCGCTGATGGGCGGGATCAAGCATGGCGAGCAGGCTTACAACGACGATTCGGCGCGCACCTATAGCGTGATGATTCTCACCGCCATGGGCGTGTCGATGGTGGTGCCGGAGTTCATTCCTCGCGAGAGCTGGAAAATCTATTCGGCTTTTACCATCGGCGCGATGATTGTGTTGTACACCTTGTTCCTGCGCATGCAGGTCGGGCCTCACAGTTACTTCTTCAGCTACAGCTACCCGGAAAAACGCCGCAAGAAAGAGCCGGTGGGGAACGAACCGGAACCCACCAGCCTGACGATTTCCATCGGTGCACTGGTGTTTGGCGTGGTGGTGATCGGCGCCCTGGCCGAAGTCATGTCCAAGACCCTCGACCTGGGGCTGGAAGGCTCGGGGGCACCGCCGGTGGTCACGGCGATCCTGGTGGCCGCCATCTCCGCCGCACCGGAAATCCTCACCGCCCTGCGCGCAGCCCTCGCCAATCGCATGCAGTCGGTGGTGAACATCGCGCTGGGTGCTTCGCTATCGACTGTGATCCTCACGGTGCCGGTGATGGAAGCCATGGCGCTCTATACCGGCCAACCGTTCCAGATGGCAATGACTCCGGTGCAGACGGTGATGATCTTCATTACCCTGATCGTCAGCGCGATCAACCTCAACGATGGCGAAACCAATGCTATCGAAGGCATGACCCATTTTGTGTTGTTTGCGACGTTCATCATGTTGTCCCTGCTGGGCCTCTAGAAGAGCGTCGCGGGCAAGCCTTGCTCCCACGGATATTCATGTGTCCACAGACTTTCTGTGACCTGTGGGAGCAAGGCTTGCCCGCGATGGCGTTGGGTCAGGTGCCGGCGATCAGTTCCCGCGCCGCCTGGCTATGGTCAGCAATCAAACCTTTCAAATCCAACCCCTCGACCTGCCCGTCGATGACCCGCCATTGCCCACCGATCATCACCCGATCTGCCCGGTCCGCGCCGCACAGCAGCAGCGCCGAGACTGGATCGTGACTGCCGGAGAAGCGCAGCTCGTCGAGCTTGAACAGCGCCAGGTCGGCCTGCTTGCCCACCGCCAGCTCGCCGATATCGCTGCGCCCGAGCAGTTGCGCCGAGCCTTGGGTCGCCCAGCCCAGCACGCGCTCCGGGGTGATCGCTTGCGCGCCGTAGCGCAGGCGCTGGATGTACAGCGCCTGTCGGGTTTCGAGGATCATGTTCGAGGCATCGTTGGATGCCGAACCGTCTACCCCCAGGCCCACGGGAGCGCCCGCGGCGGTCAGGTCCAGGGTCGGGCAAATGCCCGAAGCCAGTCGCATGTTCGAACTTGGGCAGTGACAGATGCCGGTGCCGGCGGCGCCGAGACGGGCGATTTCATCCGGGTTGAAATGAATGCCGTGGGCCAGCCAGGTACGCGGGCCAAGCCAGCCGACGCTGTCCAGGTAATCCACGGTGCGCAGGCCAAAGCGTTGCAGGCAAAACGCTTCTTCATCGAGGGTTTCGGCCAGGTGCGTGTGCAGGCGTACGTCGAGCTTTTCCGCCAGCTCGGCGCTGGCGCTCATGATCTGTGGCGTGACCGAAAACGGTGAGCAGGGCGCCAGGGCAATCTGGATCTGCGCGCCGTCGCCGCGCTCGTGGTACTCGGCGATCAAGCGCTGGCTGTCGTCGAGAATCACCTGGCCCTGCTGCACGGTCTGCTGCGGCGGCAAGCCACCGTCGGCCTCGCCCAGGCTCATGGAGCCACGGGTCAGCATCGCGCGCATGCCCAGTTCACGAACACTCTGTACCTGCACGTCGATGGCACTTTCCAGGCCTTGTGGAAACAGGTAATGGTGATCGGCCGCGGTGGTGCAGCCCGATAGCAGCAACTCGGCCAAGGCCACTTTGCTGGCCAGGGCAAGTTTTTCCGGAGTCAGCCGCGCCCATACCGGGTAGAGGGTTTTCAGCCAGGGGAACAACGGCTGGTTCACCACCGGCGCCCAGGCGCGGGTCAGGGTCTGGTAGAAGTGATGATGGGTGTTGATCAGCCCCGGCAGGATCACATGTTCGCTCGCTTCGAAGATATGGTCACAGGGCTGGGCGGGTAGCTGGCCGGCGCTCAGCAGTTCGACGATCACACCGTTCTGCAGGACGAGGCCGCCACGGGCATCGAGGTCGTTGGCTGTGAAAATGGCGAGGGGATTTTTTAACCAGGTACGGGTCGCAGGCATGGTGGCCGGCTCCTCTGAAAGTGGGTTCAGGTTAGCCAGCTCAGTGATGCCCTGTCTGCTGATCCAGGGTCGCCTGTGGGGGCGAGGTTTGGAGTGTACTCAGGTTGTGTTGTAGTTTTCCAGAGCCCGCCGCTCCCACAAGGGAATGGCGGTGTTTACCAGGGAATGGTTTCACCCCTGTAGTTGACGAAGTGATGTCCGCCTTTGCCGGCGAAGGCATTCACTTGATCGATCAGCCCGCGAGTGCTGGTCTCGACGTCGATGTCCGCGCCTTCACCGCCCATGTCGGTCTTGACCCAGCCCGGGTGCAGCGACAGCACGGTCAGTGACTGCTCGCCCAGTTGGCTGACGAAGCTGTTGGTCATGGAGTTGAGCGCCGCCTTGCTGGCCTTGTACAGCGCCAGTTCCGGCGCGTCGGGCATGGTCACGCTGCCCAGCACCGAACTCATGAACGCCAGCACGCCGCTGCCGTCGCGGATCTGGCCGACAAAGCGTTGGGCCAGGTTGATCGGGGCCACGGCGTTGGTGAAGAACAACTGGCCGACTTCGGCCAGCGTCGCTCCGCCCGGGCTCTGGTTGTCCGGGCCCTTGACGCCGGCATTGACGAACAGCAGGTCGAAGGTCTCGCCCTTGAGCTGTTGGCTCAGGGCGATGACCGCTTGCTGGTCGTCCATGTCGAGTTTTTCGATCCGTACCGGGCCCAGTGCTTTCAACGCCTCTGCGTTCCGTGGGTTGCGCACGGTGGCGGTCACGTTCCAGCCATCGTTGAGCAGCGTCTTCACCAGACCGAGGCCCAGGCCTCGGGAGGCGCCGATGATCAATGCGTTTTTTGCCGAATTCATGAGGGGCATCCTTGATAGGAAAAGGTCACGGATTTAATGGACAGCGTTGCCCGAGCCGTTGTTTCAGCTCGTGACGCAACGCGTCGAGTTCGGTCATGCGGGTTTCGATCAGGTTCAGTTTGTCTTGCAGCAATTGCGTCACGGCGCAGTCCGGGTCGGGGGCGTTCCACAGGGCGGCGACGCTGGCGCTGATCTCGCCCAGGGTAAAGCCCAGGCGCTGGGCCGTCTTGATATAGAGCACCAGTTGGACCATGTCGGCAGGGTAGTCGCGATAGCCATTGGCGCTGCGCGTCGCCGCGATCAGGCCACGCTGCTCGTAGAAGCGCAGCGTGTCTCGACTGACGGCGCAGGCCTGGGCTAGTTCACCGATGCGCATTGTGGAGCTCCAGAGGACTTGACCTTGGAGCATACCCCAGGCTTTAGCCTCTTTGCTCCCCAATTATCTGGAGCAAGGTGTATGTGGACTTCGATGCAATACCGCCGGGTGGTGCTTGGCAGCGCCTGGTACGACCTGATCGTGTCGGCTGCGCTGGTCACGCCGTGGAGCTTTGCCGCGCTGCATGGTGTGTTGATGAGCATGACTCAGCTATTTGACCTGCCTGGAGAACTGCCGCCGTTTGCGCCGGCGCATGTGCTGATGGTGAATCTGCTGGGATCGATTGTCTGCGTGTGGGCGGTGCTGCGGATTCGGGATCCGCAGGCGCTGTATGGGCGTTATGACGCGGTGGGGCGGTTTTTGTTTGCAACCTGGATGCTGTATGCGCTGCTGCATGGGGCCAGTGCGGTGTTGTGGGTTTTCCTGTTTTTCGAGGTGGTGTGGGGCGTCATGCAGATACTGCCCGTCCGTGGCGAGGGAGCTTGCTCCCGCTGGGCTCTGTAGGAGCTGGCGAAGCCTGCGATCTTTTGATCTTTCGCTTGGGATTCAAGTGGCTTTGGAAAGATCGCAGCCTCGTTGCACTCGTCAGCTCCTACACAGCTCCAGCGCAGTCGAGCGGGAGCAAGCTCCCTCGCCACAGGGTTCTCAATGCCCCGCCTGCCAAGGTTGCCCCAGGGACACTGGCGCATACAGCCGGGTGCGCACCGCATCCCGGGACAGCAGCACCAGCACCACAATGGTCGCGGCATACGGCAGCATCGCCAGCAGACTCGATGGAATCGCCAGGCCCAGCCCCTGGGCCACCAGGTGCAGGATGCTAGCGAGGCCGAACAGGTAGGCGCCCAGCAGCAGGCGCCACACCCGCCAACTGGCGAACACCACCAGCGCCAGGGCGATCCAGCCGCGCCCGGCGCTCATGTTCTCGGCCCACATCGGCGTGTAGGCCAGCGACAGATAGGCGCCGGCCAACCCCGCCATGGCGCCGCCAAACAATACCGCCAGGGTCCGCACCCGCAACACCGGCAGGCCCATGGCGCTGGCGGCATCGGGGTTTTCCCCGACGGCCTGGATGATCAATCCGGCGCGGCTTTTCATAATCATCCACGCCACCAGGGCAAACAAGGCGAACGACAGGTAAACCAGCAGGTCCTGGGCAAACAGCATCCGCCCGATCAGTGGTATGTCACTCAAGTAAGGAATCGCCAGCGGCTCGAATCCCGCCAGCGGTTTGCCGACCCAGGCCGCCCCGACAAAACTCGACAGGCCTACGCCGAAAATCGTCAACGCCAGCCCAGTGGCGACCTGATTGGCGTTGAATACCAGTGCCACCAGCGCGAACAATGCCGACAACAGCATCCCGGCGGCCATCGCCAGCAGTACGCCGAGCCAGAGGTTGCCGCTGTTGAACGCGACGATAAAACCGATCACTGCGCCGAACAGCATCATGCCTTCCTGGCCCAGGTTGAGGACGCCGCTTTTTTCGCAGACCAATTCACCCAGGGCCACCAGCAGCAACGGCGTACCGCAGCGGACCATGGCGTAGAAAATATTGCTCAACAGGTCGATATCCATCACAGCGCTCCTGCCTGTACGGCGGTGGTTCGGGTGCGCCGGGCCCAGCGCAGGTTCAGGCGTGGCCGGTAAAGGATCAGCACGTCGCAGGCCAACAGGAAAAACAGCATCATCCCCTGGAACAGTTGGGTGATGGCCTGGGGAAGGTTCAGCGACATCTGCGCGCTCTCGCCGCCGATGTACAGCAACGCCATCAACAGGCTGGAAAACAGAATGCCAATGGGATTGAGGCGACCCAGGAACGCCACGGTAATCGCCGCATAGCCGTAGCCCGGCGACACCTGCGGCACCAGTTGGCCGATCGGCCCGGTCACTTCGCAGACGCCGGCCAGCCCGGCCAGTGCCCCGCTGATCAACAACGCCAGCCACACCAACGGTTTCTGGCGAAAACCGGCGAAACCGGCGGCGCGGGCATCGAGGCCCAGCACCTTGATCTGAAAGCCAACGAAGCTTTTCTGCAGCAACACCCACACCGCCACCAGCGCCAGCAGGGCGAAATACAGCCCGGCATGGACCCGACCATCCTCCAGCAGCAACGGCAGGCGACTGGCCTCGCCGAACATCGCCGACTCGGGGAAGTTGAAACCCGCGGGGTCTTTCAACGGCCCGTGAACGCAAAACAGCAACAGGTTCAGGGCGATGTAATTGAGCATGATGCTGGTCAGGATCTCATTGGCATTGAAGCGCGTGCGCAGCCACGCCGTGAGCCCGGCCCAGGCGGCACCGGCCAGGGTGCCGGTCAGCAGGATCAGCACCAGTGCCCAGCGGCTTTGCATGTCGATGATGTTCACCGCCAAGGCACTGCCGGCCAGGGCGCCCAGCAGCAGTTGGCCTTCAGCGCCGATGTTCCAGATACGCGCCTGATAGGCCACTGCCAGGCCAAGGGCGCACAGCAGGATCGGCAAGGTCTTGACCAGCCACTCGGACACGCCGTACAGATCGCTGATCGGGGCGATCAACAGGGTGTACAACGTTTGCAACGGGTCGTGCCCCAGGGCGATAAACAGCAGCGAGCCACAGATCAGGGTCAACACGGCGGCCAGCAGCGGCGAACACCAGAGCATCAGGCGCGATTGCTGGCCGCGAGGTTCGAGAGAAAGCAGCATGTAGAACTCCGTTAAACCGGTGCGGGGGCCGGGGATTGAGGGGCGTCGAATTGGCCGGCCATCCAGCCGCCAACGTCACTGAGCCGGGTCTCGACCGTGGGCCTCAAGGCCGATAGGCGCCCGCCGCACAAGGCGCCGAGGCGGTCGCTGATCTGGAACAGTTCGTCGAGGTCTTCGGAGATCACCAGAATCGCCGCGCCTGCATCGCGCAGGGCAATCAGGGCGCGATGGATGGTTGCCGCCGCGCCGACGTCCACGCCCCAGGTCGGGTGAGCGGCCACCAGCAGCTTCGGCTGTTGGAGGATTTCCCGGCCGAGAATGAATTTCTGCAGGTTGCCTCCCGAGAGGCTGCGCGCCGGGGTTTTGGTGTCGGGTGTCTTCACGCCAAAGCGACGGATGATCTCTTCGGCCAAGTGTTCGACCTTGCTGCGTCGAATCAGTCCGTGGCTGACCAAGCCCTGTTGGAAAGCGCTGAGCAAGGCGTTATCCGCCAGGCTCAATTGCGGCACGGCGCCATGGCCCAGGCGCTCGGCGGGGACAAATGCCAGCCCGAGCCGGCGACGAGCGTCGGGGCGCAGATGAGCGACAGGTTGCCCGTCGAATCGGATTGTTTCGCCTTGCCGGCGGGCAAGCTGCGTTTCTCCGCTGAGCAACGCCAGCCATTCGTCCTGACCATTGCCCGCCACCCCGGCGATGCCGACGATTTCGCCGCTGCAGACCTCAAGGTCAATATCCCGCAACGAGCAGCCGAACGGGTCCGGGTTGTGCCAGGACAGTTTGTTGATCTGCAGAAAGGCTTTGTCTGCGCTGACCTTGGGGTAGTCCGTGATCAGTCCGGCCGCTTCGCCGACCATCAGTTGCGCCAGTTCCCGGTCCGAGCAGTGCGCCGGCGTGCAATGCCCCGATACCCGCCCGCCGCGCAGCACTGTGGCGCTGTGGCACAACGCTCGCACTTCCCCGAGCTTGTGGCTGATAAACAAGATGCTGCAGCCCTCGCTCGCCAGGCGGCGCAGGGTCACGAACAGTTCTTCGGCTTCAACGGGCGTGAGCACCGAGGTCGGTTCGTCGAGAATCAGCAGGCGAATGTCCTGCATCAGGCAGCGAATGATCTCGACCCGTTGCCGCTCGCCAATCGACAGGCTGTGGACCAGCCGCTGCGGCTCCAGCGCCATGCCGTAGCGCCGGGAAACCTCGCGGATCCGGGGTTCCAGCTGCGCCGGCGTACCGGCTGCCGCGCCCATTGCCAAGGCAATGTTTTGCGCAACGGTGAGGGTTTCGAACAGCGAGAAATGCTGGAACACCATGCCGATTCCCAGGCTGCGGGCCTGGGCCGGGTTGCGCAGGTTGACGCGCTGGCCTTGCCAGATCACCTCGCCTGAATCGGCGGGGGTGACGCCGTAGATAATTTTCATCAGGGTACTTTTACCTGCACCGTTTTCTCCGAGCAGGGCGTGGATCTCGCCGGGTTGGATGCTCAGGTCGATGGCGTCGTTGGCCAGGCAACCGGGGTAGCGTTTGCTGATGTTGCGCAATTGCAGGCGCGCGATGGAATCGGGGTTGGACATGACAGGCTCGGGCCGATGGACAGGAATACCTGTGGATAAAGCAATTTCCTGGCCATCAGGTCAGGAAATCGCCTCGAGCCGCATCGCCAAGGCTCTCTGGATGTAGTCTGGGCACCCACCGTAGGAAATTTTGCACCGGCTTGGAGCGCGCAAGTTTTGCGCAGGCATCGGTTTGCCCTGAAATGGGTGGTTAAAAATTGATCAAGCGGCTGCGAGCCATGCCCTTCTTGGGGTGGCAGGAGCCATGAACGGGTTATCCACAGGTTGCTCCACAGTTATTGTGTGCAAGCCGGGAACTCGGGCATAAGCAGTGCAAGGCTTTCTTCTAAAGGTGATAAACCGTCGCAAGCGTTTGTTTTGTGGATGGATTTTGCGGTTTGGCGGGACTTTGGCTGAAAAATGAGCAACCCGCTCAAACCCGCATGACAGAAGGGTTACAGAGGGATGTGCTCAGGTTATCCACAGTCGGGTGCACAGTGGATGTGGGCAAGTTGAACGTTTGCGGGGCGCCCTGAAAG
Source organism: Pseudomonas sp. PF05 (assembly GCF_056521845.1). Taxonomy (NCBI): domain Bacteria; kingdom Pseudomonadati; phylum Pseudomonadota; class Gammaproteobacteria; order Pseudomonadales; family Pseudomonadaceae; genus Pseudomonas; species Pseudomonas sp. PF05. Next base: position 266,964 of record NZ_JBWLPW010000010.1, read on the forward strand.
ATCGCACGCTGATCTCAACGTGCCAGCAGAATCCGTCCACGGCTCAGGTCGGCCAGGTGCGTTTGCAATGTTTCGATCTGCGCTTGGCTCACAGCCAGTTGAAGGTCTACGCCATTGGCCGTAAAGCGTTCTTCATTGACCAGCCCGCCGCATTCGGCGACGCGCAGTTTCACCAGGGCCAGTTCGGCGAATCCGCAGGAACAGCGCAGCGCCACGCGACTGATCAATTCGATTTTCTCGGCGTTTTGCAGGCATTTGTTCGCGCCCCCGCCATAAGCCCGGGCCAGCCCGCCCGTGCCCAGTTGAATCCCGCCGTACCAGCGGATCACCAGCACCGCGACCTGGTCGCAGGCTTGTGCTTCGATCGCGGCCAGGATCGGCCGCCCGGCGGTGCCACCTGGCTCACCATCGTCGTTACTGCGGTATTGATCGCCGAGTTTCCAGGCCCAGCAATTGTGCGAGGCATTCAGGTCGCTATGCCGGTCGATAAAGGTCTGGGCGTCGGCGGGGCTGGTAATGGGCGCGGCGAACGTGATGAAGCGGCTTTTGCGAATTTCTTCGCGATACTCGCAAAAGCCGGCAAGGGTAAAGGGCATGGCGATCTTATAGGGCTGGTGTCAGGCCGCAGCCTTTGAGAATGATGCGGATCAGGTTGTCGCCAGCCTCGATCATGTCTTGCTTGGTCAACTTGCTGCGCCCGGTCACGCGACAGATCTGGGTGGCGAAGTCGGCGTAATGCTGAGTACTGCCCCACAACAGGAAAATAAGGTGCACCGGGTCGATCGGGTCCATCTTGCCGGCATCGATCCAGGCCTGGAATACGGCCGCCCGGCCATTGAACCAGGCGCGATAATCCTGGTTGAAATACTCGGTCAGGCATTCGCCACCGCTGATCACTTCCATGGCAAACAGTCGCGACGCCTGGGGTTGGCGACGAGAGAACTCCATCTTGGCGCGGATATAGCGGGTCAAGGCTTCGGCCGGATCATCCTCGGCGGTGAGGGTATTGAAGGTGCTGTCCCACAATTCGATGATGTTGCTCAACACCGCCACGTACAACCCGAGCTTGTTGGTGAAGTAGTAATGCAGGTTGGCCTTGGGCAGCCCGGCCTTGAGGGCGATGGCATTCATGCTGGTGCCTTTGAACCCGTGACGAGCGAATTCATCTTCGGCGGCCTTGAGGATCGTCTCTTCGTTCTTTTGACGAATGCGGCTGGTGGGCTTGCCACCGTGGGCAGGGACTTCAAAGGTCATGGGCGTTTCCGGGCTGGGTCTGTGGGCAAGCAAATGCGTTGATAGCGCACCGGCATCAATCCGACAAGTGCCATTACACTAAAAGCCTCTTGATGGCTCCCACAGGATTAGCGGGTTGCCGCCAGGCTTTGGAGAAAACTCTCCAGCACCAGATGAGGCCGACGCCCCTTGCGCGTGACCGACGCCAGGCTCAGGTCATAGAAACGTGCGCAGGGCTTCAAGGCGCGCAACCGACCTTGCTGGACCCAGAGGCTGGCATAGTGATCGGGCAGGTAACCGATGTAGCGCCCGGTGAGGATCAGGAATGCCATGCCTTCGCGGTCCGATGCGCTCGCGGTGCAATTGAGCACCTGGTAGTGGGCCTGGATCTCGGCTGGCAGGCGGAAAGTAGGGGCGATGGCGTCCTGGCTATTGAGGCGAGCATCTTCGAGTTGCTGGTCATCGACATAAAACAGTGGATGCCCGACCGCGCAGTACAGCAGCGAACGTTCGCTATAAAGCGGTTGGTATTCCAGCCCGGACAGGGCGCTGGCCTGGGGGACTACGCCGACATGCAGGCGTCCGTCGAGCACGCCTTGCTCGACTTCGTTGGGGGCGATCATGCGAATCTGGATCTGCACGTCGGGCCCGCGCTCTTTCAATTGAGCCAGGGCGTGGGTGATGCGCATGTGGGGCAGGGTGACCAGGTTGTCGGTCAGGCCGATGATCAATTCACCGCGCAAATGCTGGTGCAATCCGTTGACCTCGGTGCGAAAGCTTTCCAGTGCGCTCAATAGCTGCAACGCCGATTGATACACCTCGCGACCTTCCTCGGTCAGGGAAAAGCCCGCGCGCCCACGCTGGCACAGACGCAGGCCGAGGCGTTGCTCAAGGTCGCTCATCTGCTGGCTGATGGCCGAGCGGCCGATGCCAAGCACGGTCTCAGCGGCGGAAAACCCACCACACTCCACCACGCTGCGGAAAATGCGCAGCAGGCGAATATCAAAGTCGCTGACTTGGGCCAGTGGATCGGGACGACGAACGCTCATAGTTTAGTGATCCACCGACTGAAGGTTACAAAAGTTGGATTTCATCGACTTTATCGCCGTGGCAACTTAGCTGCAAGAACGCTTTCGATCCCTATCGCTTATGACCTGCGAGGTTTTGTCGATGAACATGCCCGAACACGCTGCCGGTTCCCTGGCCAGCCAGCTCAAGCTGGATGCCCACTGGATGCCTTACACCGCCAATCGCAATTTCCAGCGTGATCCGCGCCTGATCGTCGCTGCCGAAGGCAGCTGGCTGGTGGATGACAAGGGGCGCAAGGTATACGACTCGCTGTCGGGCCTGTGGACATGCGGCGCCGGGCACACCCGCAAGGAAATCCAGGAGGCGGTCGCCAAGCAGCTGGGCACCCTCGATTACTCGCCGGGGTTTCAATACGGTCATCCGCTGTCGTTCCAGTTGGCGGAAAAAATCACCAGCCTGACCCCGGGCAATCTCAATCATGTGTTTTTTACCGATTCCGGCTCCGAGTGTGCCGATACAGCGGTGAAGATGGTCCGCGCCTACTGGCGTCTCAAGGGCCAGGCGACCAAGACCAAGATGATTGGTCGTGCCCGTGGCTATCACGGCGTGAACATCGCCGGCACCAGCCTCGGCGGTGTCAACGGCAACCGCAAACTGTTCGGCCAGGCCATGATGGATGTCGACCACTTGCCTCACACCTTGCTGGCCAGCAATGCCTATTCCCGTGGCATGCCGAAAGAGGGTGGCATCGCCTTGGCCGATGAGCTGTTGAAGCTGATCGAACTGCACGATGCTTCCAACATCGCTGCGGTGTTCGTCGAGCCGATGGCAGGGTCGGCCGGTGTGTTGGTGCCGCCGGAGGGTTACCTCAAGCGCCTGCGGGAAATCTGCGACCAGCACAGCATTCTCCTGGTGTTCGACGAAGTGATCACCGGTTTCGGCCGCACCGGTTCGATGTTCGGTGCCGACAGCTTTGGCGTGACCCCGGACCTGATGTGCATCGCCAAGCAAGTCACCAATGGCGCGATCCCCATGGGGGCGGTAATTGCCAGCTCCGAGATCTACCAGACCTTCATGAACCAGCCGACGCCCGAGTACGCGGTGGAATTTCCCCACGGCTATACCTACTCGGCACACCCGGTGGCCTGCGCGGCTGGCCTGGCGGCACTGGACCTGCTGCAGAAGGAAAACCTGGTACAGGGCGTGGCCGAGATCGCCCCGCATTTCGAGAACGCATTGCACGGCTTGAAGGGGGCGAAGAACGTCATCGACATTCGCAACTATGGCCTGGCCGGCGCGATCCAGATCGCCGGGCGCGACGGCGATGCAATCGTGCGTCCATTCGAGGCCGGCATGGCGTTGTGGAAAGCTGGGTTCTATGTGCGGTTTGGCGGCGACACCCTGCAGTTCGGGCCGACGTTCAACAGCAAGCCGCAGGATCTGGATCGCCTGTTCGACGCGGTCGGTGAAGTGCTGAACAAGCTCGACTGATACGTCCTTCTATATAGCTTTCATAACGGGCGTCCGGTCACGGGCGCTTGTGGATAATTCTGGAGTCCCCATGAGCCTCATCCCGCATTTGATCAATGGCGAACTGCTGAGCGACAGTGCTCGCACCGCCGATGTGTTCAACCCGTCCACTGGCCAGGCCATCCATAAAGTGCCGTTGGCTGATCGTGCGACCATCCAGCAGGCCATCGACGCCGCCAAGGCGGCTTTCCCTACCTGGCGCAATACACCGGCGGCCAAGCGCGCGCAGGTGATGTTTCGCTTCAAGCAATTGCTGGAGCAGAACGAGTCGCGCATCGCGCAGTTGATCAGCCAAGAGCACGGCAAGACCTTGGAAGATGCGGCCGGTGAACTCAAGCGTGGCATCGAAAACGTCGAGTTCGCCTGTGCAGCACCAGAAATCCTGAAAGGCGAATACAGCCGTAACGTAGGACCGAACATCGACGCCTGGTCAGACTTCCAGCCTTTGGGTGTGGTGGCCGGTATCACTCCGTTCAACTTTCCGGCGATGGTGCCGCTGTGGATGTATCCGCTGGCGATCGTTTGCGGTAACTGCTTTATTCTCAAGCCGTCCGAGCGTGACCCGAGTTCGACGCTGCTGATCGCCCAGTTGTTGTTGGAAGCCGGTTTGCCCAAGGGCGTATTGAGCGTGGTGCACGGCGACAAGGCTGCGGTGGACGCACTGATCGAAGCGCCGGAAGTCAAGGCGCTGAGTTTTGTCGGCTCGACGCCGATTGCCGAGTACATCTATGCCGAGGGCACTCGGCGCGGCAAACGCGTCCAGGCGCTGGGTGGGGCAAAGAACCATGCGGTGCTGATGCCGGATGCGGACCTGGACAATGCCGTCAGCGCACTGATGGGCGCGGCGTATGGTTCGTGCGGTGAGCGCTGCATGGCGATTTCGGTGGCGGTGTGTGTCGGCGACCAGGTGGCGGATGCACTGGTGACCAAGCTGGTGCCGCAGATCAAGTCGTTGAAGATTGGCGCAGGTACATCCTGTGGGCTGGACATGGGGCCGTTGGTGACAGGGCAGCATCGCGACAAGGTCAGTGGCTATATAGAAGACGGTGTGGCGGCTGGCGCTTCGCTGATTGTCGATGGTCGCGGATTGAGTGTGACCGGGCATGAGGAAGGGTTCTTCCTCGGTGGTTGCCTGTTTGATCGTGTGACCCCTGAGATGCGCATCTATAAGGAAGAGATCTTCGGGCCGGTACTGTGTATCGTCCGGGTCAATAGCCTGGAAGAGGCGATGCAGTTGATCAACGATCACGAGTATGGCAACGGCACCTGCATCTTCACTCGCGATGGCGAGGCGGCGCGGTTGTTCTGCGATGAGATCGAAGTCGGCATGGTCGGCGTCAACGTTCCATTGCCGGTGCCGGTTGCCTATCACAGCTTTGGCGGCTGGAAGCGCTCGCTGTTCGGCGACCTGCACGCCTATGGCCCGGACGGTGTGCGTTTCTATACGCGTCGCAAGGCCATTACCCAGCGCTGGCCGCAGCGTGCAAGCCACGAGGCTTCGCAGTTCGCTTTCCCCAGCTTGTAAACGGAGAGTGAAGAGGCCGGCGCCCTTGGGTGCCGGCCTCTGCATTTACGGGGCTTTTAGGCTGATGTGACAGAATTATGAAAATAGGT
>NZ_JBWLPW010000100.1:0-303 GCF_056521845.1 Pseudomonas sp. PF05
CCGGCATCCATGCCGGGATGCCCACTGCGCAATGCCTACGTTCGGCCAGCGTGGTTAACGGGGCGCCGAGATCAACGTCCACCGCGAGGCGGCCTAACAGCCGACCTGATTTAGGGTGATCGCGTCTCTCCTGTGGGAGCGGGAACGAACTACAGATTTGCGGCCACCGCAAATCCCTGTGGGAGCAAAGCTTGCTCGCGATGGCGGTGGATCAGCTGGCATCAGCCTTGGATATACCGCCGTCTTCGCGAGCAGGCTCGCTCCCACACGGGGTCGGGGACGATCTACAGATTTGCGGCCACT
>NZ_JBWLPW010000101.1:0-301 GCF_056521845.1 Pseudomonas sp. PF05
TAGAAGCAGCTTTAAGCTCCAAGCTGATAGCTCAACGCTAACAGTTACAAGCTCGAAATTGGGTCTGTAGCTCAGTTGGTTAGAGCGCACCCCTGATAAGGGTGAGGTCGGCAGTTCGAATCTGCCCAGACCCACCAATTTTGTTATGGGGCCATAGCTCAGCTGGGAGAGCGCCTGCCTTGCACGCAGGAGGTCAGCGGTTCGATCCCGCTTGGCTCCACCATAAACTGCTTCTGAAAGCTTAGAAATGAGCATTCCATCAAGGTGATGGTGAATGTTGATTTCTAGTCTTTTGATTAGA
>NZ_JBWLPW010000011.1:0-225399 GCF_056521845.1 Pseudomonas sp. PF05
GCAGCCCGCAGGCTGCTTTTTTTGCATCGGAAGCTGGACTTAAGCCAGTTTTTCCTTGATGCGAGCTGCTTTACCCGACAGGTCACGCAGGTAGTACAGCTTGGCTTTACGCACGTCACCGCGACGCTTGACAGCCATGCTGTCGATTTGCGGGCTGTAGGTCTGGAAAGTACGCTCTACGCCGACACCGTTGGAGATTTTACGAACGGTGAATGCACTGTTCACGCCACGGTTACGCTTGGCGATAACAACGCCTTCGAACGCTTGCAGACGGGAACGGTCGCCTTCCTTCACTTTCACCTGAACGACAATGGTGTCGCCTGGGGCAAAGGTAGGGATTTCTTTGGTCATCTGCTCTGCTTCGAGTGCAAGGATGATTTTGTTAGTCATGCTGTGCTCCTAAGGCGAGTCGTCGGACTCACCATCGATACGTTGTTAACTATCGTCCCGCTCGCGGATGTATTCCTCGAGCAGCTTCTTCTCTTCTCCAGAAAGCGAGCGGCTTTCCAGAAGATCGGCGCGTCGTTCATAGGTCCGACCAAGGGACTGCTGTAAACGCCAACGCCGGATGTGCGCGTGGTTGCCACTTAGCAACACGTCGGGAACACGCTGATCCGCATACACCTCCGGTCGGGTGTAGTGCGGGCAATCCAGCAGACCATCCGTAAAGGAATCTTCCTCAGCGGAATCTGCATGCCCTAAAGCTCCAGGCAGCAGTCGTGTAACCGCATCGATCAGGACCATCGCCGGCAGCTCGCCGCCAGACAGTACATAGTCGCCAATCGACCACTCTTCATCGACATGAGCTTCAATGAAACGCTCGTCAATGCCTTCATAACGGCCGGCAATCAGGATCAATGCATCCGAATTCGCCAGCTCGCGTACCGCCGACTGAGTCAGCTGGCGGCCTTGGGGCGACAGGTAGATCACCTTCGCACCCTCCCCGGCTGCCGTCCTGGCCTGAACCAGCGCATCTTCCAGGGGCTTGATCTTCATCACCATGCCCGGACCACCGCCAAACGGGCGATCGTCCACAGTGTGATGTCGATCCGTGGTGTAGTCCCGCGGATTCCAACAGGTGAGCTGCAACAGCTCCTGTTTCACCGCGCGGCTGGTTATGCCGTACTCGCTGATGGCGGAAAACATCTCGGGAAACAATGTGATGACTTCAACGCGCAAGTTAGCCACGTTTAGAAATCCGCATCCCATTCCACCTTCATCTCGCCTGCGGCAAGGTCGACGGCCAACACGCATTGCTCGGTATAGGGCAACAGGCGTTCGCGATCATCCAGGCTGCCGACGCAAGGCTTGACCACCATGACATCGTTCGAACCGGTCTCGAGCAGGTGATCGATTTTCCCGAGCAATTGCCCGAGGTGGTCGATGACCTTCAGACCCACCAGCTGGTACCAGTAGTACTCGCCGTCGGTCAGTTCAGGGAACAGGTTGCGCGGCACGCAGATCTCATAACCGGCCAGAAGACGCGCTTCTTCACGATCATCGAGACCCTTGAGCTTTGCGACCAGGAACTTGTCGTTCCCACGTCCGCTGACCAGCTCCACCTGTTTCACGCTACCTTCGCGCTTGAGCGTCCAGGTTTTGTAGTCCAACAGGTTCTTGATCGGATCAGTAAAGGAATACACCTTCACTTCGCCGCGAACGCCATGTACAGAATAGATCTTGCCGACAACGATCAAATCATCAGCATCTTTTGGCGTCGCGTTCATATTGCTCAGGCCGCAGCCTTAGCCGATTCCTTCAACAACTGAGCAACGCGCTCAGAAGGTTGTGCACCAACGCTCAGCCAGTAGGCTACGCGCTCTTGGTTCACGGACAGACGAACTTCCTGACCACGGGCAACAGGGTTGAAGAAACCAACCTGCTCCTTGTGGGAACCGTCACGCGGGTTGCGGCTGTCGGTTACGGTCAGGTGGTAAAACGGGCGCTTTTTGGAGCCGCCAAGGGCAAGACGGATTGTTAGCATGTGAACATCGTTCCTGTAGTCGGTGCTGCAAATCTAAATGCACAGCGGGCATAGGTGCCCGAAAGGCCGCATATTCTAAGGAATATCCGGACTTTTGCAAATGTCTTTTTCCGGCGCCTGGCGCCATGCGATCAAGATTTGCCATAGAGCCGTCATGAAAAACGGCAAGTCAGCTCCCGCGTAGCGCGGGTTTGCTGGAGATCCCCGCATCCGTGCGGGGCAACGCCGACATGACAGCCGGCGCAGATTCTTTACATTTTCGGCATGCCGCCGCCGGGCAACATACCGCCCATGCCGCGCATCATCTTGGCCATCCCGCCCTTGGCGGAGAATTTCTTCATCATCTTCTGCATCTGCTTGTGCTGCTTGATCAAGCGACCGATGTCCTGCACCTGGGTGCCGGAACCCATGGCGATGCGGCGTTTGCGCGAACCGCTGATCAGCTCAGGGTCGCGGCGCTCGGCCGGAGTCATGGAGTTGATGATGGCTTCCATCTGCTTGAATTGCTTTTCAGCCGCGCCCTGGGCATTGCCCATCTGCGCCAGGTTCACACCACCGATGTTCGGCAGCTTGTCCATGAGGCCGCCCAGGCCGCCCATGTTTTTCATCTGTTGCAGTTGGTCGCGGAAGTCTTCGAGGTCGAAGCCCTTGCCCTTCTTCAGCTTCTTGGCCAGTTTGTCGGCCTTGTCCTTGTCGAGGGTCTGTTCGGCCTGCTCGATCAGGCTGAGCACGTCGCCCATGCCGAGGATGCGCGAAGCGATACGCTCGGGGTGGAACGGCTCAAGCGCTTCGCTCTTCTCGCCCATACCGATGAACTTGATCGGTTTGCCGGTGATGGCGCGTACCGACAGCGCGGCACCGCCACGGGCGTCACCGTCGACCTTGGTCAGGATCACGCCGGTCAGCGGCAGTGCATCACCGAACGCCTTGGCGGTGTTGGCCGCGTCCTGGCCGGTCATGGCATCGACCACGAACAGGGTTTCCACCGGGTTGATCGCGGCATGCAGCGCCTTGATCTCGCCCATCATCTCTTCATCGATGTGCAGGCGACCGGCGGTATCGACGATGACCACGTCGATGAATTTCAGTTTTGCTTCTTTAATAGCCGCTTGGGCGATGTCCACCGGCTTCTGGCTCAGATCGGACGGGAAGAACGTCACGCCGATGTCGTTGGCCAGGGTTTCCAGTTGCTTGATCGCCGCCGGACGGTAGATGTCCGCCGACACGACCATCACCGACTTCTTCTTGCGCTCTTTAAGGAAGCGCGCCAGTTTGCCGGCCGTCGTGGTCTTGCCCGCGCCTTGCAGACCAGCCATCAGCACCACAGCTGGCGGTACGGCGCTCAGGTTCAGGTCTTCGTTGGCGGCGCCCATCAGGCTTTCGAGTTCAGCCTGGACGATCTTCACGAACGCCTGGCCCGGTGTCAGGCTGCGCGACACCTCGGTGCCGACGGCACGTTCCTTGACCGAATTGACGAAGTCCTTGACCACCGGCAGGGCGACGTCGGCTTCGAGCAACGCCATGCGCACTTCGCGCAGGGTGTCTTTGATGTTGTCCTCGGTCAGTTTCGCCTTGCCGGTGACATGGCGCAGCGTCTGCGAGAGACGGTCGGTTAGGTTTTCAAACATGCGCGATCCTTTCAGGCCCAGATGAGACCGGGATAATGGCGGCCCAGACCGTGAAAAATGTGCTCGGCGAGCCTGCGGCGTGGGCAGGTCGCGGATTATAGCGAAGAAGCGGGCAACGTACACCTTGCTGTCAGTTGCTGTGGTCTTTCGTGCGGAGGGGGTTCTATGCCAAACTCAGCGCCTTTCGGGCTTGCCTAACAGGATTTATGCTCCCCTTGTCACCCAGCTTGCTTGCCACGCTCGCCGCCGCTTGCCTTTATGCCGCTGCGACCCTCTATCAAGGCACCCGCCTGGCCAACGGCGCCAAGGCGAACAAACGCCTGCTGGTCACGCTTGGCGTGCTGGCGGTGCTCGGCCACGCGGCCAGCCTTTATACCCACCTGATGACGCCGATCGGCCTGGGCCTGGATTTTTTCAACGCCGCCAGCCTGATCGCCGTCGCCGTGATCGCCCTGACGCTGCTGGCCTGCTCGCGCATCCCGGTGGAAAACCTGCTGGTGCTGCTGTTCCCGCTGGGGCTGGCCACGGTGCTGCTGGCGCAGTTCGCGCCGTCGGGCACGGTGCAGATCATCGACGAAGAGCCGGGCATCCTTGCCCACATCCTGCTGTCGGTCCTCGCCTATGGCCTGTTCACCATCGCGGTGTTCCAGGCCTTGCTGCTACTGGTGCAGGACCACCAGCTCAAGCACAAGCACCCGTCCGGGCTGATCCGCAACTTCCCGCCACTGCAAACCATGGAGAGCCTGTTGTTCGGCTTCCTCTGGGCTGGCTGGAGCCTGCTGTCGCTGTCGCTGATCTCCGGCTGGTTGTTCGTCGAGAACCTGTTCGCCCAGCACCTGGTGCACAAGACCCTGCTGGCCTGCCTGGCGTGGATCGTCTTCAGCGTGCTGCTGTGGGGGCGCAACCGCCTCGGCTGGCGCGGCCACAAGGCGATTCGCTGGACCCTGGCCGGTTTCTGCCTGCTGATGCTCGCGTACTTCGGCAGCAAGCTGGTCCGCGAATACATCCTGCATGTGTGACGGAAGGCCCTGATGGATACGTTGCCCGTGGCGCCGCTGTTTGCCGTGCTGGTGGTGCTGATCCTCTGGTCGGCCCTGTTCACCGCCATCGAAGCCGCCCAGCAGCATTTGCTGGCCCAGCGCACAGCCTCGCGCGCCAGTGACAAACCGCTGGCAACGCTGACATTCCCGCTGGCCAGCCTGATCCTGTGCAATACCCTCTGTCGCACCCTGGCCGTGGTCATCGGCACCTTGCTGGCGATTTTTACCTGGCTGGAAAACGGCCCTTGGGTGGCTTGGCTCGGCACCAGCGCCGCCCTGCTGGTGTTCGCCGACTACCTGCCGCGCACCTTGGCCACCCGCCAGCCCGACGCGGTGCTGGCGCTGGGCAACGCCTTGCTTGGCATACCGTTGAAGATCCTCTATCCGCTTGCCTGGCTGTTGAATGGCACCAGCCAGTTCTTGCTGCGTCCATTCGCGCGCAAGGCCAGCATGGTGCAACAGAGCGACGACGAAATGCCCGCGCCACCGCGCAGCGAGCATGAACCTGAGCACAGCAGCGGCCGATTGCACCCGGTTTCCGGCATCCACGCCCTGGACAACATCACCGTCAACGATATCCTCGTGCCCCGCAGCGAGGTCGACGGGATCAATCTCGACGACCCCATCGGCGAAATCATCGAACAACTGCGCCTGAACCGTCACACCCGCCTGCCGGTGTTCCACAGCGACATCAACCAGGTCGAAGCGGTGCTCAACACGCGCCAGATCCGTCATTTGCTGGCGGATGCGAGCCTGACCCAGGAAGCGCTGCTGGCCGCCTCCCACGAGCCTTACTTCGTCCCCGAAAGCACGCCACTGCAACTGCAACTGCTGAATTTCCACAAGCAGCAGCGGCGCCTGGGCATGGTGGTGGACGAATACGGCGAAGTGCTGGGCATCGTCACCCTGGAAGACATCCTCGAAGAAATCGTCGGCGAATTCGAAAGCGAGCACAGCCTCGACAACCCCCACGTCCATCCCCAACCTGATGGTCGCCTGATGATCGATGGCGCCGCGTCGATCCGCGAGTTGAACAGGACCCTGGGCTGGCATCTGCCTTGCGACGGCCCCAAGACCCTCAACGGGCTGGTGACCGAAGCCCTGGAAACCATCCCCGAAAGCCCGGTGTGCCTGAAGATTGGCCGTTACCGACTGGAAATCATCGAAACCGTGGACAACCGTGTCAGCCAGGTGCTGGCGTGGCATAACAGTTCGGTGCCTGCCGTTTCCTGACATCCCCTGGAAAGGGAGCTTGGCTCTCGCTGAACGGCGCTGTAGGAGCCGTGTAGGAGCTGCCGAAGGCTGCGATCTTTTGATCTTGATCTTTCACTTGTGACTCAATTGTCTGGAACAAGATCGCAGCCTCGTTGCACTCGACAGCTCCTACACAGCTCCTACACAGCTCCTACACGGCTCCTGCAGCGCCGTTCAGCGGGGATAAATCCCCTCGCCACAAAAGCTCATCACACGCTCCGATATTGTGTGCAAGCTACCTTGTTGAATCGTTAGCCTCCTTCCTATACTCAACCCGCTTACCCAGCCCCGCCCGAACCCGGTGCTTACCCGCACCCAGCCGGTTCCGGCCCGACCATCGGCAAAATCCGCATCAGCCCTGCGCCTGTTCCTACCCGAAACAGCGAAAGGATACCCGCCCACATCCCTGGGTGTTCGACCATAATAATTCGCTCCAACGGAGCCCATGACTGTCAGGGATAACTGCATGACGACCGCTACCTGCAACGAGGCTGTGCCGACCCGGCCGACAAACTCGACCACCCGCGTGGCCACCGCGAGTTTCATCGGCACCGCCATCGAGTTCTACGACTTCTACGTCTACGCCACGGCTGCGGCCCTGGTGATCGGGCCGGTGTTCTTCCCGCAAACCTCAGGCACGGCACAGATGCTGTCGTCCTTCCTGACGTTCGGCATCGCCTTCCTTGCCCGTCCGCTGGGCTCTGCGCTGTTCGGCCATTTCGGCGACCGGATCGGGCGCAAGTCGACGCTGGTGGCGTCCCTGCTGCTGATGGGCGTGTGCACCACCCTCATCGGCGTGCTGCCCGGCTACGCCAGCATCGGCGCCTGGGCGCCGATCCTGCTGTGCGTGCTGCGCTTCGGCCAGGGCCTGGGGTTGGGCGGTGAATGGGGCGGCGCGGCGCTGCTTGCCACCGAGAACGCGCCTAAAGGCAAACGTGCCTGGTTCGGCATGTTCCCCCAACTGGGGCCCTCTATCGGCTTCCTGGCAGCCAACGGGCTGTTCCTGACCCTGGCCATGAGCCTGGACGATGAGCAATTTCGCGCCTGGGGCTGGCGGATTCCGTTCCTGCTCAGCGCCGTGCTGGTGATCGTTGGTCTCTATGTTCGGCTCAAGCTCCATGAAACCCCGGTGTTCGCCAATGCCATGGCCCGCCAGGAGCGGGTGAAGGTGCCGTTGGTCGAGCTGTTCAGCCAGTACTGGGCGCCAACCTTGCTGGGCGCCGCGGCGATGGTGGTGTGTTACGCGCTGTTCTATATCTCGACGGTGTTCTCCCTGAGCTACGGCGTGTCCACCCTGGGCTACAGCCGCGAGACCTTCCTGGGCCTGCTGTGCGTTGCCGTGCTGTTCATGGCCGCCGCTACGCCCCTGTCGGCCTGGGCCAGCGACCGCTACGGCCGCAAGCCGGTGCTGATCGTCGGCGGTGTGCTGGCAATTGCCTCGGGTTTCCTCATGGAACCGCTGCTGACCCACGGCTCGACCGGCGGCGTGGCGCTGTTCCTGTGCATCGAGCTGTTCCTGATGGGGGTGACCTTCGCTCCCATGGGTGCCTTGCTGCCGGAACTGTTCCCGACCCACGTGCGCTATACCGGCGCCTCGGCGGCTTACAACCTGGGCGGCATCGTCGGCGCCTCGGCCGCGCCGTTCTTCGCCCAGAAATTGGTGGCGATGGGTGGTTTGAGTTATGTCGGGGGCTATGTGTCAGCGGCCGCGCTGCTCAGCGTGATCGCCGTACTGTGCCTGAAAGAAACGCGTCATAACGACTTGAACCGGGTTGCCTGACGCGCCTCCCGTAGGAGCTGCCGGAGGCTGCGATCTTTTGATCTTTTGATCTTTCACTTGAGACTCAAGCGTCAGGGGAAAGATCGCAGCCTCCGGCAGCTCCTACAGGGGAAAAACCGGCCAATGAAATAGCCGCTAACAATCACCCGCCATTGAAACCGCCCCCCACCTGCCCCATCTAAGACCCATACCCCATTGCGCAGGTGCCCCATGAGCGACCAGCACTCTACTGAAGCCACGAACGATTACGCCGACTCCGAACACATCGAACACACCTCCTCCGGCACCGGCCTGGCCCTGCCTGGCCAGAATTTACCAGACAAGGTCTACATCATCCCGATCCACAATCGTCCCTTCTTCCCGGCCCAAGTGTTGCCGGTCATCGTCAATGAAGAACCGTGGGCCGAGACCCTGGAGTTAGTGGCCAAGTCCGACCATCACTCCCTGGCGCTGTTCTTCATGGACTCGCCCCAGGAAGACCCGCGCCATTTCGACACCTCGAAGCTGCCGCTGTACGGCACACTGGTGAAGGTGCACCACGCCAGCCGGGAAGGCGGCAAACTGCAATTTGTCGCCCAGGGCCTGACCCGTGTGCGTATCCGCACCTGGCTCAAGCACCATCGCCCACCGTACCTGGTGGAAGTCGAATACCCGCACCAGCCGAGCGAACCGACCGACGAGGTCAAGGCCTACGGCATGGCGCTGATCAATGCGATCAAGGAGCTGCTGCCGCTCAATCCGCTGTACAGCGAAGAGCTGAAGAACTACCTCAACCGCTTCAGTCCCAACGACCCTTCGCCGCTGACCGATTTTGCCGCTGCGCTCACCTCCGCCACCGGCAGTGAACTGCAGGAAGTGCTCGATTGCGTGCCCATGCTCAAGCGCATGGAAAAAGTCCTGCCGATGCTGCGCAAGGAAGTCGAAGTGGCGCGGCTGCAGAAAGAGATTTCCGCCGAGGTCAACAACAAGATCGGCGAACATCAGCGCGAGTTCTTTCTCAAGGAGCAGCTCAAGGTCATCCAGCAGGAGCTGGGGCTGACCAAGGACGACCGCAGCGCCGATATCGAACAGTTCGAGCAGCGGCTCGAAGGCAAGGTGCTGCCGGCCCAGGCGCAGAAGCGCATCGAAGAGGAAATGAACAAACTCTCGATCCTGGAAACCGGTTCGCCGGAATATGCCGTTACTCGCAACTATCTGGATTGGGCGACCTCGGTGCCGTGGGGCGTGTACGGCCAGGACAAGCTTGACCTCAAGCACGCGCGCAAGGTGCTCGACCAGCACCACGCCGGCCTGGACGACATCAAGGACCGCATCCTGGAGTTCCTCGCCGTCGGCGCCTACAAAGGCGAGATCAGCGGTTCCATCGTGCTGCTGGTCGGCCCGCCGGGCGTGGGCAAGACCAGCGTCGGCAAATCCATCGCCGAATCCCTGGGGCGGCCGTTCTACCGCTTCAGCCTCGGCGGCATGCGCGACGAAGCCGAGATCAAGGGCCATCGGCGTACCTACATCGGCGCCCAGCCGGGCAAGCTGGTGCAGGCGCTGAAAGATGTCGAAGTGATGAACCCGGTGATCATGCTCGACGAGATCGACAAGATGGGCCAGAGCTACCAGGGCGACCCGGCCTCGGCCCTGCTGGAGACCCTCGACCCGGAGCAGAACGTCGAATTCCTCGACCACTACCTGGACCTGCGCCTGGACCTGTCGAAAGTGCTCTTCATCTGCACCGCCAACACCCTGGACTCGATCCCCGGGCCATTGCTGGACCGGATGGAAGTGATCCGCCTGTCGGGCTACATCACCGAAGAAAAAGTCGCCATTGCCAAGCGCCACCTGTGGCCCAAGCAACTGGCCAAGGCCGGCGTGTCCAAGGGCAGCCTGAGTATCAACGACAGCGCCCTCAAGGCCCTGATCGACGGTTATGCCCGTGAAGCCGGGGTGCGACAGCTGGAGAAACAGCTGGGCAAACTGGTGCGCAAGGCGGTAATGAAGCTGATCGACGACCCCAAGGCCGTGATCAAGCTCGGGCCGAAGGACCTCGAGGCCTCCCTGGGCAAACCGGTGTTTCGCAACGAGCAGGTGTTGTCTGGCGTCGGGGTGATTACCGGCCTGGCCTGGACCAGCATGGGCGGCGCGACCTTGCCGATCGAGGCGACGCGCATCCACACCCTCAATCGCGGCTTCAAGCTGACCGGGCAACTGGGGGACGTGATGAAGGAGTCGGCGGAAATCGCCCACAGCTACGTCAGTTCGCACCTGAAGCAATTTGGCGGCGATCCGAAATTCTTCGACGAGGCCTTCGTTCACCTGCACGTACCCGAAGGCGCCACGCCCAAGGACGGCCCGAGCGCCGGCGTCACCATGGCCAGCGCCTTGCTATCCCTGGCCCGCAACCAGCCGCCGAAAAAAGGCGTGGCCATGACTGGCGAATTGACCCTCACCGGGCACGTCCTGCCGATTGGCGGGGTGCGCGAAAAGGTCATCGCGGCGCGACGGCAGAAAATCAACGAGCTGATCCTGCCGGAAGCCAACCGGGGCAACTTCGAAGAGCTGCCGGACTACCTCAAGGAAGGCGTCACGGTGCACTTTGCCAAGCGGTTTGCGGATGTGGCGAAGGTGTTGTTCTGATGCTCCTCTAGCGCTTGTGCGGGCCCCATCGCGGGCAAGCCTTGCTCCCACAGGGTTAAATGTCGCTCACAGACTTTGTGGGCAACAAAGATCCATTGTGGGAACAAGCCTTGCCCCACAGGGTTAAATGTCGCTCACACACTTTGTGGGCAACAAAGATCCATTGTGGGAACAAGCCTTGCCCCACAGGGTTAAATGTCGCTCAGAGATTTTGTCTGCAACAAAGATCCATTGGGAGCAAGCCTTGCTCCCACAGGGTTAATGTCGCTCACAGATTTTGTCTGCAACAAAGATCCATTGTGGGAGCAAGCCTTGCCCACAGGGTTAAATGTCGCTCACAGACTTTGTGGGCAACAAAGATCCATTGGGAGCAAGCCTTGCCCCACAGGGTTAAATGTCGCTCACAGATTTTGTGGGCAACAAAGATCCATTGTGGGAGCAAGGCTTGCCCGCGAAGGCGGCATCAGCAACAACCTATGCCCAGCTGACACACCTAGTAGCATCTTCGGTTATGCTCGCCGTTCGTCGTAAATGCCGGAGCCGTTGCCCTTATGTCCCTCACCCGCCTGCTCGTCCCCTTCAGTCTCGCCCTGCTGAGCGCCTGCGCCATGCAACCGAAACACAACGTGACCGTGGAAAAACTGAGCCAGTGCCCGGTGCGGCTCAATAATGGGCAAAACCTGATCCTGAGCCTGCCCAGCAACCCCACCACCGGTTATCGCTGGGCGATCCAGGATTCGGCCGGTGGCGTGTTGAAAGGCCTGGGACCGGAGGTTTATCGCAACCCGGAAGACGCTGGCATCGTCGGCGCCGCGGGTGTCTCGACCTGGCGCTTCCAGGCATTCAGCGCCGGCACCGGACGCTTGCGCCTGACTTACCAACAGCCCTGGGCCCCGGAAGTGCCGCCCGTGGAAACCTTCGACTGCGCCATTTCGGTGAAGTGACCGTGGGCTGGCTGATCCTTGCCCTGATGGGCGCAGCCACCTACCTGTACGGCCTGACCGTGCACGCCACATTCTTGTGTCTGCTGGTCAAGCCCATGCCGGTGCTGGCCCTGCTTGGCTGGCTGCACGATGCACCGCCCAGTGACTATCGGCGCTGGATCAGCCTCGGGCTGATTTTTTCACTGGTGGGTGACGTGTTGCTGGCCTGGCCGGGGGATCTGTTCGTATTCGGCCTTGGCGCATTTCTGCTGGCGCACCTGGCCTACCTGAAAGCCTACCTCAGCGACTGCCGCCGCCCGGCACTGCTGCCATTGGCCCTGGCCTTGGGCATCGGTGCGGTGCTGTTGGGGATCCTGGTGTCGAACGGCCTTGGGCCGTTGCTGGTGCCGGTGATGGTCTATGGCCTGGCCATCAGCGCCATGCTTTGGCGAGCGTTGGCGCGGTTGGGCACCGGCGTGCCGAAACGCTCCGCCTGGCTGGCCGCCGCCGGGGCGCTGGCGTTTGTGTTCTCCGACAGCCTGATCGGCATCAACCGGTTCGTGCAACCCTTCCATGCTGCGCCTTACCTGATCATCGTCAGTTACTGGCTGGGCCAATGGGGGATTACGGCGTCGGCGTTTACCCAAAGGCGGCACTGAACAAAGATCAATGTGGGAGCAAGCCTTACTCCCACAAAACTCGCTCCCACAGGTTTTTTGGTTAAAATGCCGGCCTTTTCACCACCCATGCCGCTGGAACCGCCGTGAGCAAAGACCCCGATCGCCTATTCGCCCAACCCCTGGCCCAAGTGCCGGACTTCGCCTTCAACGAGGACGTGGTGCGGGTGTTTCCGGACATGATCAAGCGTTCGGTGCCGGGTTACCCGACCATCGTCGAAAACCTCGGCGTGCTCGCCGCGCAATTCGCCCAGCCCAATAGCGTGCTCTACGACCTGGGCTCGTCCCTGGGCGCCGTGACCCAGGCCCTGCGCCGCCACGTGCGCACTGACGGTTGCCGGGTGATCGCAGTGGATAACTCGGCGGCCATGGTCGAACGCTGCCGCCAATACCTCAACGGCCAGGACTCGATGTTCCAGGAGCTGCTGCCGGTGGAAGTGATCGAAGGCGACATCCTCGCCCTGGCGTTCCAGCCAGCCTCGGTGGTGGCACTGAACTTCACTCTGCAATTCATCGCGCCGGACCAGCGCACCGCACTGTTGAGCCGCATCCGCCAGTCCTTGCTGCCCAGTGGCGCCCTGATCCTGTCGGAAAAGTTGCGTTTCAACGATGCCGAGGAACACGCCCTGCTCACCGACCTGCACGTGGCGTTCAAGCGCGCCAACGGCTACAGCGAGCTGGAAATTGCCCAGAAGCGCAGCGCCATCGAAAACGTCATGAAGCCCGACAGCCTCGAAGAACACCGCGAACGCCTGCTGGCGGCCGGGTTCTCGAAAGTCGTGCCGTGGTTCCAGTGTCTTAACTTCGCCTCGTTGATTGCCCTGCCATGATTGATCTGTCCCCCCTCGCCCGCCATCTGGCCGGCACGCCCCTGGCCGATTGGGCAGCGACGTTGCAGGCGCAACTCGATAGCAAGATGGAAAAGGGCCATGGCGATCTGGAGCGTTGGCAAAGCGCGCTCGATGCGCTGCCGGCCTTGCACCCCACCACGGTCGACCTGCAGAACGGTCTGACCCTCGACACCGATTGTTCCGACGAAACCCGTGCGCAAATGCGTACCGCGTTGATGGGCCTGTCGCCATGGCGCAAAGGGCCTTTCGACCTGTTTGGCGTGCACGTGGACACCGAATGGCGCTCGGACTGGAAGTGGTCCCGGGTGGCCCCGCACCTGGACCTCAAAGGCAAGCGCATCCTCGATGTGGGCTGTGGCAACGGCTACTACATGTGGCGCATGCTTGGTGCCGGGGCCGACACAGTGATCGGCGTCGACCCCAACTGGCTGTTCTTCTGTCAGTTCCAGGCGGTGCAACGCTACCTGTCGCAGCCCAACGCCTGGCATTTGCCGTTCCCCTTCGAAGCCCTGCCAGCGGAGCTGGAAGGTTTCAACACGGTGTTTTCCATGGGCGTGTTCTACCACCGGCGCTCGCCGATCGAACACTTGCTGGCCTTGAAGGATTGCCTGGTCAAAGGTGGCGAACTGGTGCTGGAAACCCTGGTGATCGAGGGCGACGAACACCAGGTGCTGGT
Source organism: Pseudomonas sp. PF05 (assembly GCF_056521845.1). NCBI lineage: Bacteria > Pseudomonadati > Pseudomonadota > Gammaproteobacteria > Pseudomonadales > Pseudomonadaceae > Pseudomonas > Pseudomonas sp. PF05. The sequence continues at coordinate 13,439 of NZ_JBWLPW010000011.1, forward strand.
GCCCGAGGACCGCTACGCGCAGATGCGCAACGTGTGGTTCCTGCCGTCGGTCCCGGCCCTGGAGCGCTGGCTGCGCCGCGCCGGGTTTAGCGATGTGCGTTGCGTGGACGTGAGCCTGACCACCGTGCAGGAGCAGCGCAGCACCGAGTGGATGAAGTATCAGTCGCTAAGTGATTTCCTCGACCCCGCCGACCACAGCAAAACCATCGAAGGACTGCCGGCGCCGATGCGGGCGGTGATTGTGGCGCGTAAATAAATCGCGCCAGCCGCCTGTGTCAGAGCAACCTGCTCACTTAAGGGCTGCCAATCATTGTGGCAAGGGAGCTTGCTCCCGCTCGGCTGCGCCCGTAGGAGCTGTGTAGGAGCTGTGTAGGAGCTGTCGAGTGCAACGAGGCTGCGATCTTTCCACAGCCAATTGAGTCCAGAGCGAAAGATCAAGATCAAAAGATCGCAGCCTTCGGCAGCTCCTACACGCAGCCCAGCGCGAGCAAGCTCCCTCGCCACAAGGGTATGTGGTCAACCTTGGGATTTGGCTCTTCGGGCCTTGAAGAACTCACTCAGCACGGTGCTGCATTCCTCAGCCAACACCCCGCCCTCGTACATCACCCGATGGTTCAGGAAACCCTGGTTGAAGAACTGCCCCTGGCTCTGCACGATGCCGGCCTTGGGCTCCAGGGCGCCGTAGACGACCCGGGCGATACGCGAGTGGACGATGAGGCCGGCGCACATGCTGCACGGCTCCAGCGTCACATACAGCGTGCTGCCGGGCAGGCGATAGTTGTTCACCGCCTGGGCGGCGGCGCGGATGGCAACCATTTCCGCGTGGGCGCTGGGGTCATGGCCGCTGATCGGGCAGTTGAAGCCGCGTCCGATGATCTCGCCGTCCTGCACCAGCACCGCGCCCACCGGCACTTCGCCCAGGGCTGCGCCTTGTGCGGCGAGGGCCAGGGCTTGGCGCATGAAGTCCTGGTCACGGCTGCGGTCGATGATCCTGGCAGGGCGAATCTGGCGCATCACGCCACCTCGATGGCGGCCATCAGGCCGGTTTCCATGTGGTCGATCACATGGCAGTGGAACATCCATACCCCGGGGTTATCCGCCACCAGCGCCACCTGCGCCCGCTCGTTCTTGCCCAGCAGGTAAGTGTCGGTGAAATACGGGATGACCTTGTGCCGGTTCGACGCGATCACCTTGAAGCTCATGCCATGCAAATGGATCGGGTGCTGGTACTGAGTCATGTTCTTCAATTCGAAAATATAGCTCTGGCCTTTCTTCAGCGTAGCAATCGGCCGATCGGCGCAGGTCTTGTCGGTGATGTCCCAAGCCTGGCCGTTGATCTGCCAAAGGCTCGGCGGCTTGCCGTTGTCGACATTGACCGACACCGAACCAACCCATTCGAAATTGAAGTTGAGTTTTTCGGCATTGGCCAGGTCCGGCTCGGCCACCGGGTTAGGTGGCAGCGCGGGCGGCCACTGGGTCGGCGCATCATTGTTGGGCACGGAGCGCAAAGTGCCCAGCCGCACCGGACCATTGCGCAACGACAACTCTTCGCCGGCTGGAGGTGCCTTGATCGCCAGGCAAATGCGCATGCCCGGGCCCAGCCAGTATTCCTTGCCCAACGGGCGCGGCTCGATGGGGTTGCCATCCAGGGCGTAGATCTGCGCCTCGACGCCAGGAATGTTGATGCGATAAGTCAGGGTATTGTCCAGGTTGAGCAAGCGTACCCGAGTGATCTGTCCGGCCGGTAGATCAATCACCGGCAGCGGCACGCCATTAATGGTCGACAGACGCCCGGCCGTCCCGCCACGGGCCGCTTCACGGGGAATACTGAAGGCGACGAACTCGCCCTGCTCATCCACATGCCAGTTCTTGAGGCTCAGGGTCTGCTCGTATTTGAAGCCGGTGGGCTCACGTTCTTCGATGATCAACGGCCCCACCAGCCCACGCCCGAGCTCTTCGCTGCTGTTGACGTGAGGGTGATACCAATAGCTGCCGGCGTCCGGCACGCGGAATTTGTAATCGAAATACTCGCCCGGCAACACCGGCAATTGCGAGACATACGGCACACCGTCCATCTCCAACGGCAAACGGATCCCGTGCCAATGAATGGTGGTGGCGACCGGCAGGTGATTGATGAAGCGCACCCGCAACCATTCACCCTGGCGCACCCGCAATTCGGTACCCGGCGCCGACGGACCGAAGGCCCAGGCCTGGGTCTTGTGCCCGGCCACCAGCTCGACATCCAGCGGTGCGGCGATCAATTCATAGTCGTGACCGGCCTCGGCATCGGCCATCTTCCCCAGCCAGTACCGCGATGCGCCGCCTGCACCCACGCCAACGACAACAAGACCGGCCAGGCCACCGAGTATTTGGCGACGGGTAAAGGACATGAATGCAACCACCTATGAATCCGCGGCGAACCGTTGGGCCCGCAAAAGGCGAATACGATACACCCGCAGATGAGAAACAGTAAGGGCTGCAAAAATGAAAAAAACCTAAGGAAGTTATCCACAGGACGGTCCTCCTCCGCGCCCATCGGCAAGGTAAGCACCCGCGCAATTGATTGATAAAGATCAACGCCATGCCCGGCGGTTAATGGGCAACATCCAAGGGAACAAACTGACTTGGGTATTCACAGGACGCCGTAGATCAAAGTGCGCGGCACGATAAACGCTTGAGCTCCTCACTTCACGCCAGGGATCCGATCGTGACGACCACCCCGAGTAACGACGCAAAACCTGCTTGGCGGCGTGTTGCCGCAAAGGTCCTTCTCGTTCTTGCCATCGCCTTGGCAGGCGGCGCTGGTGGCGCTTGGTATTGGTGGAAGGGCCAGCAGGGCAAGCTGCCGGAAGGGCTGGTATCGGGCAACGGACGGATTGAATCCGACCAGGTCGACATCGCCGCGAAGTCGGCCGGGCGCATTCAGGAGGTGCTCGTCCGGGAGGGCGACCTGGTCACCGCGGGACAAGTGCTGGCGCGCATCGATATCACGGAGTTGCAGGCCCAGCGCGCCAAATACGTCGCCGACGTGGCTTCAGAGCAAGCCTCGATGCTCGAGGCGAAGGCGACTGTCGCTCAACGGCAGGCCGAACTGGTGCTCAAGAAAGCCAAGCTTGGCCGGGTGCTCAAGCTCGTCGAGACCGGCGCAGTCAGCCAGGACGACCGCGACCAGGCACAGAGTGAAAACGACTCTGCCCGCGCGATCCTTGAAGCCGCGCAGAGGACCGTGACGGCACGTGAACGATCGGTCGCTGCCGCGCAAGCACTGGTCGATCAGGTCGACGCCCAGATCGCCGATACCCTCCTGCGAGCGCCGGTGCGGGGCCGCGTTCTTTATCGCCTGGCCAATCCAGGGGAAGTCCTTTCGGCCGGTGGCAAGGTCCTGACGCTCATCGATCTGTCGCAGATCTACATGGAAATCTATCTCCCCTCCGAGCAGGCCATGCGCGTGCCAATCGGCTCGCAAGGGCGGATTCAGTTCGACGGCGCCGATTTCGCCGTCCCGGCCCAAGTGAGCTTCGTATCGCCAGAAGCTCAGTTCACGCCCAAACAAGTCGAAACCCGCAGCGAACGCGACAAGCTGATGTTCCGGGTCAAATTGCGCGTCCCGACAAGCCTCGTCGAACGTCACATCGAACAGGTGAAAACCGGGGCCCGTGGCGTCGGCTATGTACGCCTCGACCCCAATCCACCCGATTGGCCGGCCTTCCTGCAAAAACGCATCGAGGATGATCCGGTTGATGCGGGGCCTTGACGATGCCAGCGTACAGCCCCTTGATCGCCGATATCTGCGACGTAACCCATGGCTATGGCAAGGTCCGCGCGCTCGACGACGTGTCGCTCCAAGTGCCAAGCGCTCGGATGACCGGTGTCATCGGCCCTGATGGTGCCGGTAAATCCACACTGCTGGGGCTGATCGCCGGGGCGCGAAAGCTACAGGCTGGAGCGGTCACGGTCCTGGACGGCAGTATGGGCAATGCGCGTCATCGTCGTGCCGTCTGCACGCGCATTGCCTACATGCCGCAAGGACTGGGCAAGAACCTCTATCAGGAAATCAGCGTCCGCGAGAACCTGGCCTTCTTTGGCGCGCTTTTCGGTCTGAGCGCCTCGGAATGCGAGGCGCGTACTCGGCGCCTGGCGAGCGCAACCGGCCTGCTGCCCTTTCTTGACCGACCTGCCGCAAAACTGTCGGGCGGCATGAAGCAAAAGCTCGGCCTGTGCTGCGCGCTCATTCACGATCCCGACCTGCTTATTCTCGACGAGCCGACCACCGGGGTCGATCCGCTGTCACGCCGGCAGTTCTGGAATCTCATCGCAGACTTGCGGCGCGAGCGACCGACGATGAGCGTCATCGTCTCCACCGCTTATATGGATGAAGCGAGCTATTGCGATTGGCTCATCGTGATGGACCACGCGAAAGTGCTCGCCTGCGGCACGGCCGATGAATTGCGCGAGAAGACCGGTGAACAAGACCTCGAATCCGTCTTTGTCGCCCTGCAACCGGGGCGAAAATCGACCTCTGGGCGGCTCGTCATTTCGCCGCGTCAACCGAGCACGGAGCCCCCGGTCATTGTCGCGACCCAATTGACTTGCCGTTTCGGCAGTTTCACGGCCGTCGATCACGTCAGTTTCTCCATCGAGCGCGGAGAAATCTTCGGCTTCCTCGGTTCGAACGGCTGTGGCAAGACCACGACCATGAAAATGCTGACCGGGCTGCTGGCGCCGAGCGAGGGACAGGCCCAGGTATGTGGAAAACCGGTCGACGCCAATGACCTGTCGATCCGCCAGCGCGTCGGCTTCATGTCGCAAGCGTTCTCACTCTATGGCGAACTCACCGTACAGCAGAACCTGCTGCTTCATGCCCGCCTTTTTCATCTGCCAGCCGACCGCGTCAAGGCGCGTATCGCCAAACTCCTGATCGACGTCGGCCTTGTCGACTATGCCGATGCTGGCGCCCATTCGCTGCCGCTAGGGTTGCGCCAACGTCTTTCTCTGGCCGTGGCGATCGTGCACGATCCCGAGCTGCTGATCCTCGATGAACCCACCTCGGGTGTCGACCCGCAGGCACGTGACGAGTTCTGGAGGCTGCTGGGCGATCTCTCGCGAAATCGCAATGTCACCATTTTCGTCTCCACGCATTTCATGAGCGAGGCGACGCGTTGCGACCGCATCTCATTGATGCACGCGGGGCGAGTCCTGGTCTGCGACACACCGCAGAACGTCATCGCCCCCAAAGGGGCGGCGGATCTGGAGGAGGCGTTCATCGCCTATATCGAGGACGCCGAGCGTGCTTCCCGCGCGCCCGAAACAGCGCCGACCCAGGGGCAGATCCTGAGGACCGTCGTGACGTCGTCCCGCAGCCGCGCGGTCTTCATGCCGCTGCGACGCCTGCTCGCCTACGCCAAATGCGAGACGCTGTCGCTGATGCGCGATCCGGTGCGGCTCGTCTTCGCGTTCCTGGGCTCGTTCATCATGCTCTTGATCTTCGGTTTCGGTGTCTCCAGCGACGTGACCAACCTCACCTACGCGGCGTTTGACCATGACAACACGCCACAGAGCCGGGCCTATCTGGCCAATTTCTCAAGCTCGCAGTACTTCACCGAAAAGACGCCCATCCACAGCGCCGAGCAGATGCAACAGCGCCTGAAGTCAAACGACATCACCCTGGCCATCGAGATTGCCCCGGACTTCGGGCGCCTGGTAAAACGCGGCTCGGACTGGCAGGTCGCAGCCTGGATCGACGGCGCCAACACCTCACGCGCCGGCACCATCGAGGGGTATGTCGAGCAGGCACATAATCTGTTCACCCAACAGCGGGACCGAGAGTCCAGCGCGCCACGGAGTGCAGAACCGACCACCAGCATCGAGGTCCGCTACCGCTACAACCCGACAGCCGAGAGCATCTATGCAATCGGGCCGGCAGTACCGGCCATGCTGCTCATGATGTTTCTCGCCATTCTGATGGCCGTCAGCGTCGCCCGCGAAAAGGAGATCGGCACGATTACGAACTTCTACGCCACGCCTACAACGCGCCTGGAATTCCTCATCGGCAAACAGCTGCCCTACATCGGCGTCGGCATGATCAACTTTTTCATCATGACGGCGACCGTGCTGTTTCTCTTCAAGGTCCCCATCAAGGGGGACATGCTCGCCCTGGTCCTCGGCGCGTTTCTCTACGTAGCGGCGGCCACCGGCTACGGGCTTTTCATCTCGACCTTCACCTCGAGCCAGGTCGCCGCCGTGTTCGCCGGCGCAATCCTGTCGCTGCTGCCGACCATGCAGTTCTCCGGGATGATGCAGCCGGTTTCGACACTGGAAGGCGGTGCGCGCCTGATGGGCTCGCTGTGGCCCACCAGCTACTACATGCATATGAGCGTCGGCGCGTTCACCAAGGGCCTTGGTTTGAGTGACATGCTGGCCGACCTGCTGACGCTGACGCTGTTTTGTCCGGCCTTCCTCTGGCTGTCCGCGCTGTTCTTGCGCAAGCAGGAGAAATAACGTGCGCAGCCTCTCCAACCTGTTCTGGCTCGGCACCAAGGAGCTGCGCATTCTTTCCAAAGACATGATGATGATCCTGTTCATCATCTGGTCCTTCGGCTTCAGTATCTACATGCAGTCGACCGGAGGCGGCGAGACCGTCAATAACGCCGCCCTGGCGTTCGTTGACGAAGACCATTCCAGCCTCTCGCGATCGATTGCCGGGTTGTTCTATCCGCCTTATTTCCAAGCGCCCAAAATGATTGACGCCGCCGATATCGACCGCGCCATGGACAAAGGTCTCTACACCTTTGTCGTGGTCATTGCTCCGCGCTTTGAAGCGGACGTGCGCAAGGGGCGCGATGTGGAAGTCCAGGTTAACGTGGACGCCACTGCGGTCCAGCAGGCGTCCTTGGGCGCCGGCTACATCCAGAGCATGGTGACCAACGAGGTCAACCGCTATCGGCAGGCGATAAAGCGCACCAGCGGCCTGTCTTCCGATCTGGTCATCCGTCGCGCCTTCAATCCAAACGGCACGCAATCCTGGTTCCGTGCGGTCGTCAGCCTCGCCGACCACCTGTCGATGCTGATCATTATCCTGACCGGCGCGGCGCTCTTGCGCGAGCGCGAGCATGGCACGATCGAGCACTTGCTGGTGATGCCGCTCACGGCCTTCGAAATTGCCCTCGCCAAGGTGTGGGCGAATGGATTGGTGATCGTCATCGCCTTCATCTGCTCACTTTTATTCGTGATCGAGGATCTGCTCGATGTGCCGATCGCCGGCTCACGCAGTCTGCTGGTACTTGGAACGGTCATCTACGTCTTCGCCACGGCAGCGATCGGCATCTTCCTGGGCACGCTCGCCCGCACCATGGCGCAGTTCGCCCTTTTGATGATCATGACGGTGATGCCGATGATGATGCTGTCGGGAGGTATGTCGCCGATCGAGAGTCAGCCGCAATGGGTCCAGTACGTGACGTGGTTTTTCCCTTCGCGACACTATGTAGCTTTCACGCAAGCGATCGTGTTTCGAGGGGCAAATCTGGATATCGTCTGGAAAGAGTTCCTGACGGTCATGGTGATGGGGGTGACATTTCTCACGATGAGCCTGATGCTGTTCCGCCGGTCCGTCGCCACGTTGCACTAGGCTGGCCAGATCCGGGAGGGACTTTCCATTAGCGCTTGCTCCCGCTGGGTTGCGTGTAGGAGCTGCCGAAGGCTGCGATCTTTTGATCTTGATCTTGAGCTTTCTCTTGAGATTCAAGTGTCAGGGGAAAGATCGCAGCCTCGTTGCACTCGACAGCTCCTACAGCTCCTACGGTTCCTACAGTTCCTACAGTTCCTACGGTTCCTACAGCTCCTATGCAGCACCCCCGAACCGCCGTTACGACGGTTCAGCCTTGCAGGCCGGTGATCAGATGCACCACGCCGTTGTCCAGCATCATCACCCCCGTCACACCGGCGGCGCTCAGGCCCGTCCGGTCGATCCGCGCCATATCCCGCAGTTCCACCCGCAGCCGCGTCAGTGCCACGGGCTGATGGGACTTGAGGTTATCCGCACCGCCCAACGCGGCGATGATGGCTGGCGCCGGCCCCTCCACCGAGACCGGCAGCGTGGGTTCTTCCGGTATCAGGTCCGGAGTCAGGGCTTTCCAGAACGCCTGTTGTAGTCTGTCGAACATGTTCAATGCTCCATGGCCAGGGTGGCCGAAGTGGCCGTGGATGAGTGAGTACGCAGGAGGTCACGCACCTGCTCGGCGCTTTCCTGGCCCAAGGCCTGTTGAGCCAGCGTGCGGCATTGGCTCAGGTTCCATTCACGCACGCAGGCCTTGATCGCCGGAATCAGCGGCACACTGACCGATAACTCATCCACGCCCAACCCCAACAATACCGGTACCGCCAGGGGTTCCGATGCCAGTGCGCCACACACCCCGACCCATTTGCCATGAGCGTGAGCGGCTTCGGTCGTACGGGCGATCAGGCGCAACACCGACGGATGCAGGCCGTCGGCCTGACTGGCCAGGCGTGGGTGGTCACGGTCCATGGCCAGGGTGTATTGGGTCAGGTCATTGGTGCCGATGGAGAAGAAATCCACTTCTGGGGCGAACAGGTCGGCCATCAACGCCGCCGCCGGCACTTCGATCATGATGCCCAGCTTCGGCGCCTGCTTGAGTCCCAGGTGGCGAACCTCTTCGTCCAGCATCTGCCGCGCCAGGCGCAGCTCCGCCAGTTGCGTGACCATGGGCAGCATGATGTGCAGCCGCGCCAGCCCCGAACAGGCAAGAATGGCCCGGAACTGCTCGCGCAGCAGCTGGGGGCGCTCCAGGCACAGGCGAATACCGCGCATACCGAGGAATGGATTGGCCTCATGAGCCATCGGCACATAGGCCAGCGGCTTGTCCCCGCCCACGTCCAGGGTACGTACCACCAGATTGCGCTCGGCGCCAAGGGCCTGGGCGACGGCGCGGTACAGGGCCGCTTGCTCGTCATGGCCAGGTGGGTGCGCGCGATCCAGGTAAAGCAGCTCGGAGCGCAACAGCCCGACACCTTCGCCGCCCAGGCTGATGGCCTGCTCCACGTCCCGCAGCGACCCGACATTGGCACTGACCTCGACTCGATGACCGTCCAGCGTACGCGCCGCCTGGGCCGATTGTTCGAGGTCACGCTGATGCCGCTGGCGCTGCCGGTCGCGAGTGGCCTGGAGTTGCTCGACCAGGGCCTGATCCGGACTCACGTGCAATTCGCCATCGTCGGCGTCCAGCAACACCCGGGTGCCGTTATCCAGGGCCAGCACGGGGTGCGCCACGCCACACAACGAGGGCAGGCCCAGCGCCCGGGCGAGGATCGCGACATGGCTGGTGGCGCCACCGCCCACGGTGACGAAACCGGCGATGCGAGAGGTGTCAAGGCTGGCGGTCTGGGACGGCGTCAGTTGCTCGGCCACCAGGATCGCCTGTTCAGGCAGGTGCCAGGCGTTGTCTTGTACCCCCAGGATCAGCTTGAGCACCCGTTGCCCGACATCGGCCAGGTCCGCTGCACGCTCGGCCAGCAAAGCACTGCCCAATTGCTGGAACAGCGCAGCGCTCGCCTCGGTGGCGGTTTTCCAGGCGAACGCCGCGCTCTTGCCCTCGCCGATCAAGGCTTGGGCCTGATCGAGCAAAGTGGGGTCTTCCAGCAACTCTTGATGGGCGCGAAAAATCTGCGCCTGGACACTGCCCGCCGCCTCGTCCTGCAATGCCTTCAAGGCGTGCGTAGCTTGCTCCAGTGCTTGGTCCAGGGCTTCCTGTTCAGCCTCGATACCTGCCCCCACCTCCTCGATGTCCAACACCTGGGAGGCGATCTGGACCACTTCGCCAAACGCTGAACCGGGCGACGCGCAGACACCTCGCAGCCGGCCAGGTATCGATGGCTCGACGATGATGGTCGGCGCCAACGTCAGGGGCGCTTGCACTGTCTCGCCACACCCGGACAGCAGCAATTGCTCCAACGCTTCGATGGCCTGTCTGGCCTGAGGGCCAGCGGCGCTGACCTGCACGCTGTCGCCCTTGGCCGTCTGCAACGCCATGACCGCGACCAGTGATTTGGCGTTGGCGCTGGCTTGCTGCTTATGCAGTTGGATCTTGGCATCAAACCCCTTGGCCGCCTGGGCGAACACCGCGGCAGGACGGGCATGCAGGCCACTTTCATTGGGTACGATCAGCGGCCTGGAAAACAGCACCGAGCCCTGCTGCGCCTCGTCGACGAGCCCTTGTTCCGCCGAGCACACACGCAACAACGGAGCACCGCTCTCGATACAGCTCGCCTCGTCCCCAAGCAGGCTGAAAGGTTCCCCGCTGACCACCAGCATCAGCGTCAACAGGCTGCGCGCGTGCAAGGCGATGTAGTCGGCATCGAAATCGATCAGCGGCTGGCCGGCTTCGACCCGTTGCCCCATGGTCACCCGCGAGGTGAACCCCTTGCCCGCCAGATTGACCGTGTCCAGGCCAATGTGCATCAGCACCTGGACGCCGTTGTCAGCGGTGACACTTACCGCATGGGCGCTGTCCTGAAGCGTGCCGATGACACCGGAAAGCGGCGCGCAAAGGGTCTGCGAGGTCGGATCGATGCAGATGCCATCCCCCACCACACGGCTGGAAAAGACTGGGTCCGGCACGCTGTCCAAGGGCATCAGGACACCGGACAGCGGTGCGAGCAATTGCAAAGGTTGCGTTGTGTTCATGAGACTTCACCTGCTGCTGTCTGTTCTTTTTGGCATTGCGGGCACGCAGCGATCAGCAACCCGCGCTACACGGGTCATTTCCACCAGTATTCGACCTGCAGGCCCACGTTGGAACCATGTCGCGCACCGCCAAAAACACCGGTGTCCGACAGCGCCGAGCCGGCTGCCAGTTCATTGGCTGCACGCTTGGCCGCCTCGTTCCAACTGGCGTAGGTGTAGTAGAGGCGTATTTCCGGGCGAGCCCAGAATTCCGGGCCCTTGGGCGACCAGGTGGGCGCAAAGGTGAATTTGCTCAGCTTGCGTGTTCCATCGCTGGCCTGTACCTGGTCATGGCCCAGTTCGGCCACCAGCTTGAATTGATCGGTGATGGCGTACGCCGGGCGAACCCCCAACGACAGCCAGTTCTGGTCGGCGCCATCGGGGCGGATGTCCTTCTGGTACACCGCCTGCACCTGCCCGCCGAAACGCGGCGTGACCTGCCAATCGAAGAACTCCACCAGACGATAGCTCTTGTTGCTGTCGTCCAGCCCAGTGTCGCCGGTATAACCCAGCCCGGTGCCGGGGCCCTCGCCATATTGCAAGGCCAGTTTATTCTTCCCACCCAGGAAGTCCTGCTGCACATGCTGGGCGGTCAGGGCCCAGCCACGATGGGCGTCGCGATGGTCCGCCCGGTCGATAAAGCTCAGGCCAAATTCCAGCTCGCCGCCGGGGTTGGTCTTGAAACCGGCGACGTTGAAGTCATGCCGGTTGACCGGGTCTTTCTGGTACAGGTTGTCCTTGCGCGAGAAGGCGTAGCTGTATTTCAATCCGCCGATCAGCACGTCCTCGATCCCGCCACCGGTAGCACTCTGGTTCCAGTAGTAGAAATCCGAGATATGGATGTCGTTACGTTTGTAGTAACGCCGACCGGCCCACAGCGACCCGCCGTTCAGGCTGGGCATGTTCGACCATTGGGCATACATCTGCGGCATGCGGGCCGAGCCGTTTTCGCCCTGGAAAGTCGGCGTGCGGTCATAGCGGTTGTACAGCGATGCCATGCCGTCCACGCTCAACACCGAGCCGTCGTCGAGGGTGAAAAGATCCTGGCGCAGTTCCAGTTCCCCGTACTGCTCGCATTCATTGCCCAACCGATATTTAGTCTGCGCACCAGGCAACTGGAAGCAGGATTGGGAACGGCCATTGGTCGCACTGCCGACACCGCTGCGCAGATAACCGGAGAACTCCAGCGCCTGGACCGGGAACGGCAGCGCCAGGCAGATACAGGACGCGGCAAGGCCACGGTTTATTATTGTTTTCATACGCCTCTCCATTATTTCTTATTGTTTTTCGCTTCATGACTTCCCCCCTTGGCCGCCATCTGGCTGGCGACAAAGGGCTCACGATGCGTCTGGCGCAACGTGTTCGCTGTCAGGCATTGCCTGGGTCAGGGGAAGTCTTTATTCAGTCGCTCAGGTGCAACACAAACGACTCGTAGGGCCGCAGGCGCAGCCGTCGGCATCGGTGCTCGCCGGCCTCGTAGTTGCCGATCACCCAGCGTTGTTTCGTGCCATGGGTGAGAATCCCTTCGGGCAGTTCCACGTCGCACTCGCCTCCATAAAAATGGCTGACCACCAGCAGGCGCTCCCCCTGCCCTTCGCGCAGGTAAGCCCATACGTGCGGATGTTCGGGCAATAGCAGGCGGTAGACGCCGTCCTGGATCAAGGCTTCGCTGCGACGCAGGGCGATCAATTGACGGTAGTAATGCAGCACCGAGGTCGAGTCTTGCTGTTGCTGCTCGACGTTGATGAATGCGGCGTTGGCGGGTACGCCGATCCAGGGTTCGGCCCGGCTGAAACCTGCGTTCGGCCCGGCATTCCATTGCATCGGCGTGCGCCCGTTGTCACGGGACTTCTGCATGATCGGCGCCATGGCCTCGGCTTCCGGCACCCCGGCGTTGCGCTTGAGGCGATAGATGTTCAGGGTTTCCACATCGCGATACTGCTCGATGTGCTCGAAGCCCGGATTGGTCATCCCCAACTCCTCGCCCTGATACACGAACGGGGTGCCCTGGAGAAAGTGCAACGCCGTGGCAAGCATCTTCGCCGAAGGCGCGCGGTACTCACCGTCATCGCCGAACCGCGACACTACCCGCGGCTGGTCGTGGTTACACCAGAACAACGCATTCCAACCGTCACCGGCCTGCATGCCGACTTGCCAGTCGGACAGGATGCGTTTGAGTTCGAGAAAATCGAAGTCGGCCCGCACCCACTTTTGCAGGTTCGGGTAATCCACTTTCAAGTGATGGAAATTGAACGTCATCGACAGCTCACGGGACGTCGGGCACGAATAACGAACACAGTGTTCAAGGCTGGTGGACGACATCTCGCCGACGTTGATCAGGTCGAAGCCCTCGAACACTTCCCGATGCATTTCCTGCAAGTAGCGGTGTACGTTGGGGCCGTCGGTGTAGAAACGCCGGCCGTCGGTGTGGTCGTCAGGGAAGTCGTTCGGCTTGGAGATCAGGTTGATCACATCGAGACGAAAGCCGCCGACGCCCTTGTCCCGCCAGAAACGCATCATCTTGAACACTTCGGCGCGCACCTGGGGGTTGTCCCAATTCAGGTCAGCCTGGGTGTGGTCGAACAGGTGCAGGTAATACTGGCCGGTCTGCGCTTCGTACTCCCAGGCCGAGCCGCCGAACTTGGATTCCCAGTTGTTCGGCTGGTCCCGCCAGATATAGAAATCGCGGTACGGGTTATCGAGGCTGCTGCGGGCAGCCTGGAACCAGGGATGCTCGATGGACGTGTGATTGACCACGATGTCGAGCATCAACTTGATACCGCGCTTGCTCGCTTCGGCAATCAATAACTCGCAATCGGCCATGGTGCCGTAGCTAGGATCGATGGCGTAGTAGTCGCTGATGTCGTAGCCGTTGTCCCGTTGCGGCGAACGCAGGAACGGCGTCAGCCACAGGTAATCCACACCCAGCCAGTGCAAGTAGTCGAGCTTGTCCACCACCCCTCGCAAGTCACCAGTAGCCTGGCCGCCATGGCTGTAGAAACTCTTCGGATAAATCTGGTAGATCACTGAGCGTTGCCAGTCTTGCATGGCGAGATTCCTTCAATCAGTTTGGTACTGGTCTGGCGGGCCTCATCGCGGGCAAGCCCGGCGCCCACAGGTGTCAGGCCACGCGATACCCCGGCCGGACGATCCTCATGCTCAACGCGCAGGTCAGGGCAAAAGGGACGCTCATGGCGATGACCATGCCGATCACGAACATCGGTATGTAGTCAGGCACGATCGAAATAAAACCCGGCAGCCCCCCGACGCCAATCGCCGAGGCCTTGATCTTGTTCAGCGACAGGAAAATGCAGCCCAGGGCCGAGCCGGCCAGGGCGCAATAGAAGGGGAATTTGTAGCGCAGGTTGACGCCGAACATGGCCGGTTCGGTGATGCCGAAATAAGCGGAAATCGCCGAGGTGGACGCCATGCTCTTGTCCCGCGCATTGCGTGTCATATAGAACACCGCCAGCGCCGCGCTGCCCTGGGCCAGGTTGGACATGACGATCATCGGCCAGATGAAGGTGCCGCCCTGGGTCGAGATCAATTGCAGGTCCACCGCCAGGAACATGTGGTGCATGCCGGTCACCACCAGCGGCGCATAGAGCAGGCCGAAAATCGCCCCGCCAATCACCGGCGCCAGGTCGAACAGCGCCACCATGCCTTCGGTAATCAGGATGCCCAGGTGCCGGGTGACCGGACCGATGATGGCGAGGGCCAGCACACCGGTGATGACGATGGTGGTGATGGGGATCACGAGCAACTGGATGGCGTTGGGCACCCTGGCCCGCAACCACTTCTCGATCACGCTCATGACATAGGCCGCCAGCAGGATCGGCAGGATCTGCCCCTGGTAGCCGACTTTCTCGATCCGGAACCAGCCGAAGATGTCGAAGTACGGCAGGCTCTGGCCTTCCAACCCCGCCACGGCCTTGCCATAGTTCCACGCGTTGAGCAGGTCCGGGTGGACGAGCATCAGGCCCAGCACGATGCCGAGGATCTCACTGCCCCCGAAACGCTTGGCCGCCGACCAGCCCACCAGGGCCGGGAGAAAGACGAAGGAGGTATTGGCCATGAGGTTGATCAGGCTCCAGACGCCATCCAGGTTCGGATAGGCATCGAGCAACGTCTGCCCGGCAATGAACATGCCCTTGGCGCCCAGCAGGTTGTTGATGCCCATCAGCAGGCCGGCGATCACCAGGGCAGGCAGGATGGGCATGAACACATCGGACAGCACCCGCACCAGGCGCTGCATGCCGTTGCCCTTCTGCGCCCCCTGGCGCTTGACGTCGGCAATGGTCGCGGCAGCCAGGCCGGTCAGCTCGCGCAGGGCGGCATAGACCTTTTCCACCTCGCCCGGGCCAATGACCACCTGGAACAGGCCACCGGTAAAAAACGAACCCTTGACCAGGTCGATCTGGTTCAGCGTGGCACTGTCCACCCGGGCCGCGTCCTTGAGTGACAGGCGCAGGCGCGTCACGCAATGGGCCGCCTGCTCGATATTGTCAACGCCACCCAAGCTTTGCAGCAGCTCGCTGGCGATTTTGGAGTAATCGTGGCTCATGCTTTTTTCTTCCGCGTCATTCTTGTTATTGAGAGTCGACAGCACGTGGAAGGCAAAGTACTCGTCTGTACGAGTTAAATCAACAACTCGTACAGACGAGTTTTGTTTTTGTTTATGATGCCCCCCCGAAAAACCGGGAAACGTCCTACGCTCCTGTCGTCAAATGATGACAGCCGAATGGACAAATCCCCCACTTGGCCCGTAAGGTTCCGCCCCGGTGAACAGCGCGGTACAGAGCCCTCCCCATGAGCAAATACAACCAGATCTACAACGATCTGCTGACCAGCATTACCACCGAACGCCTGGAGCGAGGCGCCCGCCTGCCCTCCGAAACCGAACTGATGGACAGCTATCAGGCCAGCCGTGGCACGGTGCGCAAAGCCATCGAACAACTCCAGGAGCGCGGCTTCGCCCAGAAGATCCATGGCAAGGGCACCTTCGTGCTGTCGACCCAGCCCATCGAATTCCAGCTCGGCGGCATCGTCAGCTTCCAGGAGACCTACCCGCGCCTGGGCAACGATGTCAGCACCGAAGTGGTCGAATTCAGCCAGCTACCTTTGGAAGGCGCCCTGCTCGAGCACATCAAGGCGCCCGCCGGAAGCCCGATCACCCGCATCAAGCGGGTCCGGCGAATCGACGGCAAGCGCGTGATCCTGGACATCAACCACTTCGTCAGCGACGTGATCCCCGGCCTGACCCGCGACATCGCCGTGCAGTCGATCTACGCCTTCATCGAACAGACCCTGCACCTGCAAATCGCCTACGCCCAGCGCACCATCGAAGCAGTCCGCTGCGGCAAGGACGATCAGCAGCACCTGGACCTCGACGGCCAGAGCCATGTGATCGTGGTCAGCAACCAGACCTTTCTCCAGGACGGCCGACAGTTCGAGTACACCGAATCGCGACATACGCTGGATAAGTTTTATTTTTCGGATGTGGCGCGGCGGTGAACACAAAAATCCGTGTGGATATGGGTCACACGGATTTGATTCGATCACAGTTTCTCTAATACGTAAGTCTGAAGGACTTCAGCGGTCGACAGGTTTTCCCGGACGATATCGATCGATCACAGCAACACCCGCTCCACCGCCCTCCTCAAACGCCCGCGAAACGGCATCAACGATTTCGGCTCATACTCCGACCTGTTGCAGCACGGGCATTCCAGAAATGATGTCGTGCACCTGATCTTGTAGCTAACGGTTAAGGTTGTAAAAAAACGATTAGATAACAAGAGCCGCGCACAAAAACGATTACTCCTGACAACCGGCTCGTCAAACTGAGGAGAGGCTGAGATGTCTGTCACCCAACCAAAGCGTCCAACTCTTCGGAAGCCATACCAAGTAACCGTCGGCCTTCTTTCGCAACGTTGACCTGCAACGCCACCTGGGCCACATCCAACACATTCTTGGTAAGCGAATAGCTGCCCTTGGCCTGCAGCCAGGTCAGCACGTCCGCCAAATGCCAGATAGATGCACTCCCCTCGTGCACCGGCGTCGGGAAGCTGCTTGGATGGGCCAACATCAGCTTGCGCATGTTCTGCCGAGACACACCGACGATCTCAGCAACGTCGGTCAGCCCAACCAAATCAGGCGCAACCTCAATTAACTTGGCCGACGGCCCATGGGCTGCAGCCGATGATAAGCGTTTCCCGGTGCACGCTAAGGCGGGTAATCGTAGCGAGAGGTGACGGCACTGCCCTCCCAACACCGTTACGGTCTGTCATTGCAGTTGGAAGCCAGAGGAAGACTGGATTGGTCAGTAAAAATGAAAAAGCCCTGTGGAAGTTATCCACAGGGCTTTTGTTCAAGGCAGGCGCCGAAGCCAATAGCGGCCGTCAGCGGTATCAATACTTAGGCCTGACTCACTCCCACTCAATCGTCGCCGGCGGCTTGCTCGACACGTCATACGTCACGCGAGAAATACCTTCGATCTCATTGATGATCCGCCCGGAAACGGTTTCCAGCAGTTCATACGGCAGGTGCGCCCAGCGCGCGGTCATGAAGTCGATGGTTTCCACGGCACGCAGGGCCACGACCCAGGCGTAGCGACGGCCATCGCCGACCACGCCCACCGATTTCACCGGTTGGAACACCACGAACGCCTGGCTGACCTTGTGGTACCAGTCGGCCTTGCGCAATTCTTCGATGAAGATGTGGTCAGCGCGACGCAGCAGGTCGGCGTATTCCTTCTTCACTTCACCGAGGATCCGCACGCCCAGGCCCGGGCCCGGGAATGGGTGGCGGTAGACCATGTCGTAGGGCAGGCCCAGCTCCAGGCCGAGGCGACGCACTTCGTCCTTGAACAGTTCGCGCAGCGGCTCGACCAGCTTGAGGTTCATCTCTTCCGGCAGGCCACCGACGTTGTGGTGGGACTTGATCACGTGGGCCTTGCCGCTCTTGGCGCCGGCCGACTCGATCACGTCGGGGTAGATGGTGCCCTGGGCCAGGTACTTGATGTTGTCCAGCTTGCAGGACTCGGCATCGAACACGTCGATGAAGGTACGGCCGATGATCTTGCGCTTCTTCTCCGGGTCGGACTCGCCGGCCAGGTTGTTCAGGAACTGCTCTTCGGCGTTGGCGCGGATCACTTTCACGCCCATGTTCTCGGCGAACATGGCCATCACTTGCTCGCCTTCGTGCAGACGCAGCAAGCCGTTGTCGACGAAGACGCAGGTCAGCTGGTCGCCAATGGCCTTGTGCAGCAGCGCGGCAACCACCGAGGAGTCCACACCGCCAGACAGGCCCAGCAGCACGTTGTCGGTGCCAACCTGGGCGCGGACTTGGGCGATGGCGTCTTCAGCGATTTTCGACGGGGTCCACAGGGCTTCACACTCGCAGATGTCGAGGATGAAGCGCGACAGGATGCGGCCGCCCTGTTTGGTGTGGGTCACTTCAGGGTGGAACTGCACGCCGTAGTAGCGACGATCATCGTTGAACATGCCGGCAATCGGGCAGCTCGGGGTGCTGGCCAGGATGTGGAAGTCTTCCGGCATCTTGGTGACTTTGTCACCGTGGCTCATCCACACGTCCAGGCCGAACAGGCCGTCGGCGTCGACGTGGTCCTCGATGCCGTCCAACAGGCGGCTCTTGCCGACTACGTCAACGCGGGCATAACCGAATTCACGCAGGTCCGAACCTTCGACCTTGCCGCCCAATTGCTCAGCCATGGTCTGCATGCCGTAGCAGATACCGAAGACGGGCACGCCCAGGTCGAATACGGCTTGCGGGCAGCGCGGGCTGTCGGCTTCGTGCACGGACTCGGGGCCGCCGGCGAGGATGACGCCTTTAGGCGCGAATTCGCGAATCGCTTCGTCATCCATGTCGAACGGATGCAATTCGCAATACACACCGATTTCACGCACGCGGCGGGCGATCAGCTGGGTGTACTGGGAACCGAAGTCGAGGATCAGGATGCGGTGAGCGTGAATGTCGAGGGCCATGACTCATTCTCATGTAGTGAATCAGAAACAACTCGGGGCTGAATGAACAGCCCCGGTGATTAACGTTTTGCTGAAGGCCTTAACCTACGCGGTAGTTCGGCGCTTCCTTGGTGATCTGCACGTCGTGGACATGGGACTCGGCCATGCCAGCGCCGGTGATACGCACGAATTCAGGCTTGGTGCGCATCTCTTCGATGTTGGCGCTGCCGGTGTAGCCCATGGAAGAACGCAGGCCGCCCATCAGTTGATGGATGATGGCGCTCAGGGTGCCTTTGTACGGCACGCGACCTTCGATGCCTTCCGGCACCAGCTTCTCGGCACCCGCGGAGGAGTCCTGGAAGTAACGGTCGGAAGAGCCCTGGGCCTGGGACATGGCGCCCAGCGAACCCATGCCGCGATAGGCCTTGTAGCTACGGCCCTGGAACAGTTCGATCTCGCCCGGTGCTTCTTCGGTACCGGCGAACATCGAACCCATCATCACGCAGTAGGCACCGGCGACGATGGCCTTGGACAGGTCACCGGAGAAGCGGATGCCGCCGTCGGCGATCAACGGCACGCCGGTGCCTTCAAGGGCAGCGGCGACGTTGGCGATGGCGCTGATCTGCGGCACGCCGACGCCAGCGACGATACGGGTGGTGCAGATCGAGCCAGGGCCGATACCGACCTTGACCGCATCGGCGCCGGCTTCGGCCAGGGCCTTGGCGGCAGCGCCGGTGGCGATGTTGCCGCCGATCACCTGCACGTCAGGGAAGTTCTGCTTGACCCAGCGAACGCGGTCGATCACGCCTTTGGAGTGGCCGTGGGCGGTGTCGACCACCACCACGTCAACGCCGGCATTGACCAGGGCGGCGACACGATCACCCGTGTCCTTGCCGGTGCCGACCGCAGCGCCGACGCGCAGACGACCTTGGTCGTCCTTGCTGGCCAGCGGGTAGGCCTTGGCTTTTTCGATGTCGTTGACGGTCATCATGCCCTTGAGGGCGAATTTGTCGTCGACGATCAGCACGCGCTCGATGCGGTGCTTGTGCAGCAACTCGCGGACTTCGTCCTTGTTAATGCCTTCCTTGACCGTGACCAGGCGCTCTTTAGGCGTCATCACTTCACGGACGGTGGCATCCAGGCGATTCTCGAAACGCACGTCGCGGGAGGTGACGATGCCGACCAGGTCGCCATCGTGCAGCACCGGAACGCCGGAGATGTTGTGCATGCGGGTCAGTTCGAACAGATCCCGGACCGTGGCGTCAGCCTCGATGGTGATCGGATCCTTGACCACGCCAGCCTCGAACCGCTTGACCTTGCGCACTTCGGCGGCCTGCTGTTCGATGGTCATGTTCTTGTGGATGATACCGATACCGCCTTCCTGGGCCATGGCAATGGCCAGACGGGCTTCGGTCACGGTGTCCATGGCGGCGGAAACCAGGGGGATATTCAGTTCGATGCCACGGGTGAGACGGGTTTTGAGACTGACTTCGTTAGGCAGTACTTCGGAATAACCGGGCACTAGGAGAATGTCGTCGAAGGTCAGAGCTTCTTGGCTGATACGCAGCATCGCGGGGGCTCCCGAGCGGGAAAATGGAAGCGCGCCATTATACTCATGCACCCCGTCTGGCTCAATGTAAAACTCTGTCTATATTGGCATTACTGATATTCGGAGATCTGGTGCCTACTGTAGGAGCTGGCGAAGCCTGCGATCTTTTGATCTTCAGCGCCCTGATTAACGCTTAAAAGTCAAAAGATCGCAGGCTTCGCCAGCTCCTACGGAAAACCGATCGGCGCTTGACTACAGTTCCACCTTCACCCAACTCACCGGCTGATCGAGCCAATCGGCGAATTCATCGAGAAAGTCCTGCTTGAACCCCGCCTCCAGCCAGTTGTTGAAGATGAACCCCAGGTTGGAAAAGCCGCAGGGCTGCAGGAACAGGAAGCCGTTGATGTCGTCTTCATGGCCACATTCGGGGCAGGTGAAGTTGTCGGTGCGCGCCGGCATCCAGTCTTCCAGGCTTTCGAACAGCGCTTCGCCGACCTCCTTGCGGCACTCGGCGCAACCGGCTTCTTCGAGAAAGCCCTTGGCCGGCGTATAGATGCAGCGCTTGGTGATGATCTCCAGGCCATTGACTGGTTCACCGAATGGCAAGGCTTCGGGGTGCAAGACCACCTCGCGAGCACCGGGAGCGATCGCGTGGGCCATGCGATTGCCGGTGCGCCCACAGGTGGTCAGTTGTTCTTCGACGATATTCTTGCGCACCAGCCAGCGCACAATCGCCCGGGCCCGAGGCTCGTGGACCGGCAGGGTGGAAATTTTCGGGACGATGATGCTTTGCGAGTTCATGGAACATCCTGCGGTGAATCTATTGGTGGCGACGAGCAAGCCGGCGCCCACATCGAAACCAAGGGAATGGAGCATTGTACAGGGCCGGCTCTCGGAAGGTTTTTCGGTGAGCATGGAGATTGAGCGGCGAATACCCTTATCATGCCGCCCATGATTAAAGATCCCTTTGCCCGACTGGGCCTGGACCGCGAGGTCCTGACTGTCAGCCAGCTCAACGGCCGTGCGCGGGTGTTGCTCGAAGACGTGTTCAGCAACATCTGGGTCGAGGGCGAAATCTCCAACCTCGCCCGTCCGGCCTCCGGCCATGTGTACTTCACCCTCAAGGACAGTGGCGCCCAGGTGCGTTGCGCGCTGTTCCGGCAGAATGCCGCGCGGGTGCGCCAGGCCTTGAAGGACGGGCTGGCGGTGAAAGTGCGCGGCAAGGTCTCGCTGTTCGAAGGCCGTGGCGACTATCAACTGATCCTCGACACCGTCGAGCCGGCCGGCGATGGTGCGCTGCGCATGGCCTTCGATGCCTTGAAGGAAAAGCTCGGTGCCGAGGGCCTGTTCAGTGCCGAGCGCAAGGTGCCGTTGCCGGCCCATCCACAACGCATCGGCATCATCAGTTCACCCACGGGCGCGGTGATCCGCGACATCATCAGCGTGTTCCGCCGCCGCGCGCCGCAGATCGCCCTGACGCTGATCCCCACCGCCGTGCAAGGCCGCGAAGCCACCGCGCAAATCGTCCGTGCCCTGAAGCTGGCCGACGCCCGTGGTTTCGATGCGCTGATCCTGGCCCGGGGCGGCGGTTCGCTGGAAGACTTGTGGTGCTTCAACGAAGAAGCCGTGGCCCGGGCCGTGGATGCCTGCGTCACGCCGATCGTCAGCGCCGTGGGCCATGAAACCGACGTATCCATCAGCGATTTCGTCGCTGACGTACGTGCCCCGACCCCGTCCGCCGCCGCCGAACTGCTCGCACCGGATGCCGGTGATCTGGTGCGCCGGGTCGAAAGCCTGCACCGGCGGCTGGTGATGCGCATGCGTGACCGGCTGATGCGCGATCAACTGCGCCTCGAAGGCCTCACCCGGCGCCTGCGCCACCCCGGTGAACGCCTGCGCCAGCAAGCCCAGCGCCTCGACGACCTGGATATGCGCATGCGCCGGGCGTTCGAACGCAGCCTCAATACCCGCCGCGAACGCCTGATCCGCCTGGAAACCCGCTTGGCCGGGCAACACCCCGGCCGGCAATTGGCGTTGCTGCGCCAGCGCCTGGACAGCCTGGCCGAACGCCTGCCCCGGGCCATGCGCGAAGGCCTGAAAACACGCCGCGTGCAATTGCACAACCAGATGCAGACGCTGCACATCGTCAGCCCCCTGGCGACCCTCGGCCGGGGCTACAGCATTTTGCTGGACGAGCGCGGCCATGCGATCCGCAGTGCCGGACAAACCCAGACCGGCCAGCGCCTGACCGCCAAGCTCGGCGAAGGCCAATTGCTGGTACGGGTCGAAGACAATCACCTGACGCCGGTCACCCTTTCTTTACTGGATTGATTCATGCCGCGATATCTCGCCCCCTTGCTCTTGCTGTGCCTGACCTTCAACGCCCACGCCGACAGTTACATCACCCGCCTGCTGAACAAGCCGGTGCCCGGTGGCGTGGCCGTGGTGGACCTGGGCAGCGCGGCCAAGGCACCGAAAGCCAGTTACCAGGGCAAGCCAGTGCTGGTGGTCAAGGAACAGGACAACTGGCTGGCGATTGTCGGTATACCGCTGACGGTCCAGCCCGGCACCCAGCGGATCAGCAGCGGCGGCGGCACCCACCCGTTCGTGGTCGGCTATAAAAAGTACCCCGAGCAACACATCACCCTGAAGAACAAGCGCCAGGTCAATCCGAACCCGGCGGACCTCAAACGCATCAACGCCGAACTGGCGGTGCAACTGAAGGCCTACCGCCGCTTCAGTCCGAACATCCCCAGCAACCTGCTGCTGGACAAACCGGTCAATGGTCCGATGTCGAGCAAGTTCGGCGTGCGGCGCTTCTTCAACGGCGAAGAACGCAACCCCCACGCCGGCCTGGACTTCGCCGTCCCCGCTGGCACGCCGATCAAGACCCCGGCCGCCGGCAAGGTGATCCTCATCGGCAATTACTTCTTCAATGGCAACACCGTGTTCGTCGACCATGGCCAAGGCTTCATCAGCATGTTCTGCCACATGTCGAAGATCGACGTGAAGGTCGGCCAGCAACTGGCCCGGGGCACCGTGGTGGGCAAGGTCGGTGCCACCGGCCGCGCAACCGGCCCGCACATGCACTGGAACATCAGCCTGAACGATGCGCGGGTGGATCCGGCGATCTTTATCGGCGCTTTCCAGCCCTGAGTTTTTGCGGTGAGGCTACTGGCCTCTTCGCGGGCTTGCTCGCGAACGGGCCAGCGGCATCGTAACTCTTCGTCATGGATTGCCGAGTGGCAAGCATCGACGCAATAAAACTACAAATACCTCATATTCACGCGATTAAATCTCGCAAACCCGCCTAAAAACAGAACTTATCTCAATTTTTTCCGACTGCTTGCGATCCGCCTTCCGCGCGGTTAGGGTTGAGGGCATGAAAACCTCTCACACCCTCATTCAGCTTCGCCAGCACCGCAGCCTGTGCCTCGTCAGCGCACGACTGCCGGGCTGAATCGCGGCACCTCGTCCCGGCTGTGAAGCCACCCCCATTCGAACCACCGGCAGGCCGCCTTTTTCCGGCCACGACAATAAAGGACTTTCCCATGAGCATGCTCAAAGACCCGTCTTCCAAATACCGTGCCTTCCCGACCATCAACCTGCCGGATCGCACCTGGCCGTCGAAGACCATCACCGCCGCGCCGATCTGGTGCAGCTCCGACCTGCGCGACGGCAACCAGTCGCTGATCGAGCCAATGGACGCGGTCAAGAAGCTGCGCTTCTGGAAAACCCTCGTCGCGGTGGGCGTGAAGGAAATCGAAGCATCGTTCCCGGCCGCTTCGCAGACCGACTTCGACTTCGTGCGCACCCTCATCGAAGAAGGCCACATCCCGGACGACACCACCATCCAGGTGCTGACCCAGGCCCGTGAAGACCTGATCGCCCGCACGTTCGAATCCCTGCGCGGCGCCAAAAAGGCCATCGTCCACCTGTACAACGCCACCTGCCCGTCGTTCCGCCGCATCGTGTTCAACCAGGACAAGGAAGGCGTGAAGGAAATCGCGGTGAACGCGGCCAAGCTGTTCGTCAAATACGCCGCGCAGCAGCCGGAAACCCAGTGGCAGTTCGAGTACTCGCCAGAGACTTTCAGCGCCACTGAGCTTGAGTTCGCCAAGGAAGTCTGTGATGCGGTGATCGAAGTCTGGAACCCGACGCCCGAGCGCAAGGTGATCCTCAACCTGCCCGCTACCGTGGAAGTCGCCACCCCGAACATCTATGCCGACCAGATCGAGTGGTTCCACCGCAACATTACCCGTCGTGACAGCGTGCTCATCAGCCTGCACACCCACAACGACCGTGGCACCGGCGTGGCCGCTACCGAACTGGGCCTGATGGCCGGTGCCGACCGCGTCGAAGGCTGCCTGTTCGGCAACGGCGAGCGCACCGGTAACGTCGACCTGGTGACCGTGGCGCTGAACCTCTACACCCAGGGCATCAACCCTGAGCTGGACTTCTCCGACATCGACGGCGTGCGCAAAGTGGTCGAGGAATGCAACCAGATCCCGGTGCACCCGCGTCATCCGTACGTTGGCGACCTGGTCCACACTGCATTCTCCGGCTCGCACCAGGATGCCATCCGCAAGGGCTTCGCCCAGCAGAAATCGGACGCCCTGTGGGAAGTGCCGTACCTGCCGATCGACCCGGCCGACATCGGCCGCAGCTACGAGGCGGTGATTCGCGTCAACAGCCAGTCGGGCAAGGGCGGTATCGCCTACCTGCTGGAACAGGAATACGGCATCAGCCTGCCGCGTCGCATGCAGATCGAGTTCAGCCAGGTGGTACAGCGCGAAACCGATCGCCTGGGCCTGGAAATGACCGCCCAGCAGATCCACGCCTTGCTGCAGCGTGAATACCTGCAAGCCAACACCCCGTACGCGCTTGTCAGCCATCGCCTGCAGGAAGAAAACGGCAACAGCGCCGTGGAAGTGGAAGTGGCGAGCAAGGGTCAGGGCGAGACCAACCTGCACTGGCGCGGCAAGGGCAACGGCGCGCTGGAAGCGCTGGTGGCCGGCCTGCCAGTTCCGGTGGAGATCATGGACTACAACGAACACGCCATCGGCGCCGGCACCAATGCCAAGGCGGCGGCGTACATCGAACTGCGGGTCAACGGCGAGCGTGCAGTGCACGGCGTGGGCATCGATGAAAACATCACCACTGCCAGCTTCAAGGCGCTGTTCAGTGCACTGAACCGTTCCCTGAGCCAGCCGGAAGCCAAAGCGGCCTGATCGTTCGGCTGAAATGCAAAAAGGCCCTGGGGTGAGAACCCCGGGGCCTTTTTGTTTGGCTTGATTTTGGGCGGGCTGTTCCGACGCCTTCGCGAGCAAGCCCGCTCCCACAGGCGTTTCCTGGCGGGCACAAAATTTGTGTCCGCCGCAGGTCCACTGTGGGAGCGGGCTTGCTCGCGAAGGGGCCCTACCAGACGGCAGGGATGTCAGGCATGGGTATCGATCGAAACAGTCATCGCCTGCAACAGCGCGGCCTGCAGGGTCTGCAATGTGGCTTGGGTCGCCATGATCTGAGTCTGGATCGCCATGGTTTCCTGAGCTTTTTGCTCCTCATCGGCGCGGCTTTTTTGCACCCGTGCCAACTGGGCTTGCTGTTCGGCCAGCAACTTCTCGGTCTGTTCGATCTGCTTCTTCAGTTGTTCGATGACATCGCTGCTGCCGCTGCTGCCACCCGCACCTGCGATATTCGCGCCACTGGTGTCGACTTCCAGTTTCTTGTCTTTGTCTTCACTGCTATCAGTCGATGCCACTGGACTGGCCGCTTTCTCTTCTTCAGCTCCGCGAATGGAGACTTTGGGAGCTGACGATGGATAAGGATTGACGGTGGTTGCGCTGATACTGGTCATAGGGACTTCTCCTTGGCTGACCGGTTATCGGCACGCAACCCCGTTCCTGAAGGGCTGAATCGTTTCAATCAGATGAATTCGAACCGATCGGCATCCAGGTTCGCCGGAAACCGCGTGCGGTAGGCCGCCAGGTCCGTCGCGCTCAAACACACCTTGAACACACCATCCGCTTCGCCAGTGCTGAGCAGGGTTTCGCCCTGGAAATCCAGCACCTGGCTGTCACCGGTGTAGGCAAAGCCCTTGCCGTCAGTACCGACTCGGTTCACCGCCGCCACGTAGCACAGGTTCTCGATCGCCCGGGCCGGCAACAGCCGGTTCCAGTGCAGACGCCGCGCTCCGGGCCAGTTGGCGGTGTACAGCAGCAGGTCGGTGTCCTCGGCGTCGCGGCTCCAGACTGGAAAGCGCAGGTCGTAGCAAATCAGCGGACGAATCCGCCAGCCCTTGAGCTCGAACAGCACTTGTCGCTCACCCGGGGTGTAGTGGTTGTGCTCCCCCGCCATGCGAAACAGGTGGCGCTTGTCGTAATGCAGCACTTCTCCATCCGGGCGCGCCCAAAGCAGGCGATTGCGATGGCTGCCGTCAGCGGCCTGGATGATCACACTGCCGGTGATCACCGCGTCCAGCTTCGCCGCCTGGACCTTGAGCCATTGGCGCGTCGGGCCGCTCTCCGGCTCCGCCAGGGTCTCGGACTCCATGGAGAAACCCGTGGTGAACATCTCTGGGAGGATGATCAGGTCAACCCCGCGCGCCTGCTCGAGCAGCGCTTGGAAATGTTCCAGGTTGGCCCGGCGGTCGTGCCAGGCCAGGGTGGTCTGGACCAGGGCAATGTCGAGGTCTGGCAATGTACTCAAATCACGCATAGTTTTTCCGCCGCTTCGCGCAGCGTCTCCTCACGCTTGGCAAAGCACAGGCGCACCAGGCGCTGGCCTTGTGGTGGGTGCTGGTAGAACACCGAGATCGGAATCGTCGCCACGCCGTGCTCACGGGTCATCCACAGCGCCATCTCGACGTCATTCAGGTCCGGGCGAATCTGCGAATAGTCCACCAACTGGAAATAAGTGCCGGTCACGCGCTTGAAGCTGAACCGCGACGGCGCCAGCAGATCGCAGAACAGGTCGCGCTTGGCCTGGTAGAAGTCCGGCAATTCATCGACGTGTTCCGGATGCTCGGCCATATAGTCAGCCAAGGCGTACTGCAACGGCGTCACGCCGCAGAAGCTGACGTACTGGTGCACCTTGCGCAGCTCCGCCGTCAGGGCCGCTGGCGCCACCACGTAGCCGGTTTTCCAGCCGGTGACGTGGTAGGTCTTGCCGAACGAACTGACCACGAAGGCGCGGCGGTACAGCTCTTCATGGGCCAGGACGCTGGCGTGGGCGACGCCGTCGAACACCAGGTGCTCGTAGACCTCGTCGCTGACCAGGTAGATATCACGGTCACGAATCAGCGTGGCCAATTGATCCAGCTCGGCGTGACTGATCAAGGCGCCACTGGGGTTGTGCGGCGAATTGAGGATGATCATGCGCGTACGCGGGCTCAGGGCTTGGCCGAGCTTCTCGAAGTCGATGGCGAAGTCATCCAGGCCCAATGGCACGTGCACGCAATGCCCGCCGGCCAATTGCACGGCAGGCTCGTAGCTGTCGTAGCTGGGGTCGAAGACGATCACTTCGTCGCCGCTGTGGACCACCGCCGCGATGGCACAGAAAATCGCCTGGGTCGCGCCGGGGGTCACGGTGACTTCCTGATCGGCATCGACACTGGCGCCGTAGCAGCGGGCGATCTTCGCAGCGATCTGCTGGCGCAGCGCCGGCAGGCCGGTCATGGGCGAGTATTGGTTATGACCTTGGGCAATGTGCCGGCCGACCGCATCGCGCAGGGCCTGCGGGCCATCGAAATCAGGAAACCCCTGGGACAGGTTCAGCGCGCCCGTCTGCGCGGCGAGCTGGGACATCTGGGTGAAAATCGTGATGCCGACATTCGGCAACTTGCTGGTGATCATGAAGGGTCCCTGCTCTGCACCCGGCTCAGGTGCGGCGCGGGAGAGCTCGAGGATAGCCCAATCGCCGGGCATGAAAAAGGGTGCCACCCAGGGCACCCTTTTCTTGTCACCGAATCGCAGGAAAACTCTGTGGCGAGGGAGCTTGCTCCCTCGCCACAAAAGCGGTCCCGGGAGAAGCCTGGGTCAGCGCTTGTCGCGGCGCTTCTTGTCGGCCTTCTTGTGGTGCGACATCAAGCGGCGCTTCTTGTTGACCTGGCGGTCGGTGAGCGTGTTCTTGTTGCCTTCGTACGGGTTTTCGCCGCCCTTGAACTCGATGCGGATCGGCGTGCCGACCAGCTTCAGGACGCGACGATAGGTGTTCTCCAGGTAACGAACGTACGACTTGGGCACCTTCTCGATCTGGTTACCGTGGATCACGATAATCGGCGGGTTGGCACCGCCCAAGTGGGCATAGCGCAGCTTGATACGGCGGTTGTTGACCATCGGTGGCGCGTGCTCGCCTACCGCATCTTCGAGGATCTGGGTGAGGCGGTTGGTCGGCCAGCGGGTCACCGCCGACTTGAACGAGTTCTGCACCGAAGCGTAGAGGTTGCCCACGCCCGTGCCGTGCAAGGCCGAGATGAAGTGGATGTCGGCGAAGTCGACGAAGAACAGGCGGCGCTGCAATTCGACCTTGACGAAATCCCGTTCGCTCGGCGTCATGCCGTCCCACTTGTTGATCGCGATGACCAACGCACGACCGGCTTCCAGGGCAAAGCCCAGCAGGTTCAGGTCGTGATCGACCACGCCTTCGCGGGCGTCCATCACGAAGATCACCACGTTGGCGTCTTTGATCGCCTGCAGGGTCTTGACCACGGAGAACTTTTCAACTTCTTCATGGATCTTGCCGCGCTTGCGCACACCGGCGGTGTCGATCAGCGTGTACTTCTCTTCGTTACGCTCGAAGGGAATGTAGATGCTGTCGCGGGTGGTGCCGGGCTGGTCGTAGACGATGACCCGGTCTTCACCGAGCATGCGGTTGACCAGCGTCGACTTGCCCACGTTCGGCCGGCCGATGATGGCGATCTTGATCCCGTCTTTTTCGCTTGGGCCCGGAATGCGCTTGGCTTCCTCGCCTTCGGCAACGATCTCTTCCTCGCCCTCTTCCGGTTCTTCCTCGTCGTCCTTGGGGAAACTCTCCAGGGCGATTTCCAGCATCTGGGTGATGCCACGACCGTGGGCGCCGGCGATCGGGATCGCCTGGCCCATGCCCAACGGTGCGAATTCGGCGCGGGCCATGTCCGGGTCGATGTTGTCGACCTTGTTGGCGACCACATAGGAACGCTTGTTACGCTTGCGCAAATGCTCGGCGATCATCTGGTCGGCGGCTGTAAAACCGGCCTTGGCGTCTACCAGGAACAGCACCACATCGGCTTCTTCAATGGCGAGCAGCGACTGCTCGGCCATTTTTTCGTCCATGCCGTGTTCATCACCGGAGATGCCGCCGGTGTCGACCAGAATATAGGTACGCCCTTGCCACTTGGCCTCACCGTATTGGCGATCACGGGTCAGACCGGACAAGTCGCCGACAATGGCGTCGCGAGTCCTGGTCAGGCGGTTGAACAAGGTGGACTTGCCGACGTTCGGTCGGCCCACCAGGGCGATTACGGGAACCATGCGGCTCTCCACTTCGTTATTTCAGAAAATACAAAAGCCGCTGCGAGGCAGCGGCTGGTGCTCGGGGCAGTCTGTGCAAGCCCTGCAAACCTTGTGAACAAGGCCGCTTGGGGGGATTAGCCCCAAGCATAGTCTTACTTGATGGTCAGGGCTTCCAGTTTGCCGCTGTTGCCATACACATAGATCATGTCGCCCACCACCAGCGGACGGGCACGCAAGCCGTCGCTGTCGATGCGCTCACGGCCGACGAAACGACCGTCCACCTGGCTGAGCAGGTGCAGGTAACCTTCCATGTCACCCACTGCGACGTAGCTGGAGAACACTTCCGGGGCCGACAGTTGACGACGGGCCAGGGAGTCGTTGCTCCACAATGCGGTGGTGGAACGCTCGTCGACGCCTTCGACGGTGCCCGAGGACAGGCTCACGTAGACGCTGCCAAAACCTTGGGCGACACCGGCGTAACTGGACGCATCGCGCTGCCACAGCGCACGACCGCTTTCCAGGTCCAGTGCTGCAACGCGGCCCTGGTAGCTGGCGACGTACAACGTACCGCCGGACAGCAGCAGGCCGCCGTCGATGTCGACCACGCGCTCCAGTTCCGAACGACCTTGCGGGATCGCTACGCGCTGTTCCCAGACCGGCACGCCGTTGGAGATATCCAGGGCCACCACTTTACCGGTCGACAAGCCAGCCACCGCCAGGCGGTTGGTGACGATCGGCGCGCTGGTGCCGCGCAGGGTCAGTACCGCCGGGGTGCTGTCGTACAACCAGCGTTGGTTGCCGGTGGCAGCATCCAGGCCGATCAAGCGATCATCCTGGGTCTGGACCACCACCACGTCACCATTGGTGGCCGGCGGTGCGAGCACTTCACTGCTGACGCGGGCGCGCCATTTCTCTTCACCGCTGCTCGCGTCCAGGGCGACGATCTCGCCCTTGAGCGTGCCGATCATGACCAGGCCATAACCCACGCCAACGGCGCCGGAAACAGGCAGTTCAAGATCTTTCTTCCATTTGACGTCGCCGTTCATGCGATCCATGGCCATGACGACGCCCGTGACGTCGCCGGCATAGAGGGTGTCGCCATCAATGGCTGGCACCAGCATGTTGTAGGTTTCACCCTGGCCATCGCCGATGGAACGGCTCCACTGCTTCTGCAGCACGACTTCTTCTTTGAAGTCGGTCAGTTCGGCCGGAGGCAGTTCTTTCTTGCTGTTGCTGCTGCAACCCGCGGCCAGAATGGCCAGAGCCAGCAATGCTGCATGTTTCCAACGGATCACGTCACGCATCCCCTTTGGCCAGGTCGTCCAGCTTGATTTGCAGGCCACCGACTGCGGCTTCATCCGACAGCGCAGCCTTGGCTTTTTGGTAGGCCGCATGGGCTTCATCGGCACGGCCCAGCTGTACCAGCAGGTCGCCCTTGAGTTCCTCGCGGGTCGCCAGGAATGCCTTGTCGGCATCACCGTCGAGCAGCTTCAAGGCGTCTTCGGCCTTGTTCTGTGCCGCCAGCACCTGCGCCAGGCGCTGACGCGCCACTTCGCCCAGGGTCGGGTTGGCCGGTTCGTCGACGATACCTTTGAGCTCGGTGGCCGCGTCGTCCAGCTTGCCGCTGTCCACCGCTACCTTGGCCACGAACAGGCGACCGAACTGCGCATAGGCGGTGCCGCCGAATTCCTTGTCCAGCTTGCCGGCCAGGTCCACCACGCGGGCAGCATCAGGCTTGCCGTCCGGGGTCAGGGTGGTTTCCAGCAATTGCTGGTAGAGCACCGAGGCGCCTTGCGACTGGTTGCTCTGGTATTTCTGGTAGGCCTGCCAGCCGAACACGATGACCAGCGCCAACAGGCCGCCAGTGACCAGCGGCTTGCCGTTGCGCGTCCACCAGTCCTTCAAATCCGCCAGCTGTTCATCTTCGGTACTCGACACCCCAATACTCCTTAATCGCTAAATCGGCTGTTTGACAGCTTCAACCCTGCACGACGCAGGTGGCCAGGTGTGCAGCAAGCGCATCCCAGGCAATGCTTTGTTGTTCGCCCTGGCCACGCAGGGGTTTGAAACCTACCACTTGTTGGGCCAGTTCGTCGTCACCGAGGATCAGTGCATACAGCGCACCGCTCTTGTCGGCCTTCTTGAACTGGCTCTTGAAGCTGCCGGCGCCGGCGTTGATCTGCAGGCGCAGGTTGGGCAACTGGTCGCGGACCCGCTCGCTCAACGTCAGGGCCGCCAGTTCGGCTGCTTCACCGAAGGCGCACAGGTAAACGTCGACCTGACGGGCCAGTTCCTCTGGCACCTTGTCCAGGGCCTCAAGCATCAGCACCAGGCGCTCGATGCCCATGGCAAAGCCCACGCCCGACGTCGGCTTGCCGCCCATCTGTTCTACCAGCCCGTCGTAACGGCCACCGGCACACACGGTGCCCTGGGCGCCGAGCTTGTCGGTGACCCATTCGAATACGGTCTTGCTGTAGTAATCCAGGCCACGGACCAGTTTCGGGTTGATCACGTAGGGAATGCCGGCGGCGTCCAGACGGGCCTTGAGCCCCTCGAAATGCACGCGGGACTCTTCGTCCAGGTAGTCGGCCATTTTTGGCGCACCCACCAGTACGGCCTGGGTGTCCGGGTTCTTGGTGTCCAGTACCCGCAGAGGGTTGGTCTTCAAGCGACGCTGGCTGTCTTCGTCCAGCTTGTCCAGGTGGGCGCTAAGAAACTCCACCAAGGCTTCACGGTAGCGGCCACGGGACTCGCTGGTGCCCAGGCTGTTGAGCTCAAGCTTGACCGCATCACGGATGCCCAGCTCGCCCCACAGGCGCCAGGTCAGCACGATCAGTTCGGCGTCGATGTCCGGACCGTCAAGGTTGAACACCTCGCAACCAATCTGGTGGAACTGGCGATAACGGCCTTTCTGCGGGCGCTCGTGACGGAACATCGGGCCGATGTACCAGAGTTTCTGCACCTGGCCGCCGCCGGTGATGCCGTGTTCGAGCACCGCACGCACGCAGGCCGCCGTGCCTTCTGGGCGCAGGGTCAGGGAGTCGCCGTTGCGGTCGTCGAAGGTGTACATCTCTTTTTCGACGATGTCGGTCACTTCACCGATGGAGCGCTTGAACAGCTCGGTGAACTCGACGATCGGCATGCGGATCTGTCGGTAGCCGTAGTTATCCAGCAGGCGCGCCACGGTGCCCTCGAAATAACGCCACAGGGGCGTCTGCTCGGGCAGGATGTCGTTCATGCCACGAATGGCTTGCAGGGACTTGCTCACGTGTATTCCTTAATCTTTCGACTTAACCGCGCGCGATGACCGCTGCGTCGGCTTCGACCTTTTCGGCCGCTTTCTGGCGGATCAGCCGTTCCAGCTCATCCACCAGATTGTCATTCGTCAGTTTCTGCGACGGCTTGCCGTCGATGTAAATCAGGTTCGGTGTACCGCCAGTCAGGCCGATGTGGGCCTCCTTGGCTTCGCCCGGCCCGTTGACCACGCAACCGATGACCGCGACATCCAGCGGCACCAGCAGGTCTTCGAGGCGCCCTTCCAGCTCGTTCATGGTCTTGACCACATCGAAGTTCTGCCGCGAGCAGCTCGGGCAGGCGATGAAGTTGATGCCACGGGAACGCAGGTGCAGGGACTTGAGAATGTCGTAGCCGACTTTCACTTCCTCGACCGGGTCGGCCGCCAACGAGATACGGATGGTATCGCCAATCCCTTCGGCGAGCAGCATACCGAGGCCGACGGCGGATTTCACCGTGCCCGAACGCAACCCACCGGCTTCGGTGATGCCCAGGTGCAGCGGCTGGACGATTTCCTTGGCCAGCAGACGGTACGCTTCGACGGCCATGAACACGTCGGAGGCCTTCACGCTGACCTTGAAGTCCTGGAAATTCAGGCGCTCGAGGTGCTCGACGTGGCGCAGGGCCGACTCCACCAGTGCCGCCGGGGTCGGTTCGCCGTATTTCTTTTGCAGGTCTTTTTCCAGGGAACCGGCGTTCACGCCGATGCGGATCGGGATGCCCCGGTCGCGGGCGGCATCCACCACGGCACGTACCCGGTCTTCGCGACCGATGTTGCCCGGGTTGATGCGCAGGCAGTCGACGCCCAACTCGGCCACGCGCAAGGCGATGCGGTAGTCGAAGTGGATGTCGGCCACCAAGGGGACCTTGACCAATTGCTTGATCTTGCCGAACGCCTCGGCGGCGTCCATGTCCGGCACGGATACGCGCACGATGTCGACACCGGCGGCTTCCAGGCGGTTGATTTGCGCGACCGTGGCGGCCACGTCATTGGTGTCGCTGTTGGTCATGCTCTGCACAGCGATAGGCGCATCGCCGCCCACGGGCACGTTGCCGACCCAGATCTTTCGGGATTCGCGACGCTTGATTGGAGATTCGCCGTGCATGACTTATTGACCCAACTTCAGGCGAGCGGTCTCGCCACTGGTGAACGGAGCGATGTCGACCGGCTGGCCGTTGTAGCTGACCTGCGCGCCACGGGCATAACCCAGGCGTACGGCAAAGGGTGGCTTGCCGTTGACGGAGGTGCTGTCGCCCTTGCGCTTGAGGCCACTGAACAGCACCTTGCCGTTACCATCGGTGATCTGCGTCCAGCAGTCGGCGACAAATTGAATCTGTACCTGGCCTTCACCCGAGACCGGGGCGGCTGGAGCGGCCGGAGCCACTGGCGCCGCCGGGACGGCTGGAGCGGCGTGGGCCGCAGGCGCAGCCACGGTTGGCGCTGGTACGCTCGGTGCGGCTGGCGCCGTGGCAACCGGAGCACTGCCGGTGATCGGTGCAGCCGGCGTTGTTGGTGCGTCTGGCGCTGGCACAGGTGGCTCGGCACCCGCCTGGGCATCGGCGGCGTCCTGGCTTTGTGGCAACGCCAGGGTGGTTTCGCCAGCGGCCTGCCCTTCGACGACAGCCTGGTCTTCCGGCTCGTCCAGCGGATGGATCTGCGTAGTGCCGTCGGCACCCTCGACCTCAACGTGCTCAGGGTTCATGACGACTGGCTCCTTGTTGCGCAAGGACGCCTGCTCCTGCCACCAGACAAAACCGCCACCAATCACCGCGATCAGCAGCAACAGGCTGACGATTCGCAAAATGGTGTGGGAAACACGAACCGGCTCCTCGATGTGTCCCAGGCTGTGCACGCTGCTGCCCTGGGCATCGGAACCGGTGTACTGATCGAATTGCTGGACCAGCAAGGTCTGGTCCATGCCGAGCAACTTGGCATAGGCGCGGATATAGCCCCGGGCAAAGGTATGCCCAGGCAGCTTGTCGAACGCGCCCGCTTCCAGATTGCCCAAGGAAGCCACGGTGAGATTGAGCTTGAGGGCCACTTCGGCCAGC
This sequence comes from Pseudomonas sp. PF05, assembly GCF_056521845.1. NCBI lineage: Bacteria > Pseudomonadati > Pseudomonadota > Gammaproteobacteria > Pseudomonadales > Pseudomonadaceae > Pseudomonas > Pseudomonas sp. PF05. Next base: position 48,542 of record NZ_JBWLPW010000011.1, read on the forward strand.
GACCAGCCATTGTTTTCGCGGGCTTGACGCAGGGTCTCACCGGGATTTACGCGAGTCGCTGCTACAACTTCGGGATGCGCCGCTTTCATCATTGCTCCGACAGGTATTGCTGATATTCCGGCGTACCGGGATAGAGTCTTTTGAGTTGCAAGGCGTAACTTGCAGCCTTGTCGCGATCTTCAAACACATGTGCCAGCCGAACGCCGAGCAATAGACTACGTGCATTTTGCTCGCTCAGCAGGTTAAAACGTTCGTAGTAGTCGCGCGCGGGCACATAATGCCTGTCTTCGTAAGACAACTCAGCCATTTCCAACAGCGCCCGCGGCTGCTGGCGGTTGAGCCGCAACGCCTTTTCCAGATGCTGGCGGGCCAGGTCACGCCAGCCCAACTGCGAGGCTGTCATGCCGAGGTTTTCGAAAACCCGCGAACGCTCAGGGTAAAGGGTGTCGGCGGCAGCCTGCTCGAAGCGCTCGTAGGCGTCCTTGTAGCGCTTCTGCTCGAAAAGAAAGCTGCCGTAGTTGTTCAGGATCCGTGCGTCTTGCGGGCGAGCCGAGAGCGCCTTGCGAAAATGCTCATCGGCCAGCCCCGGCTCCATCTCGGCCTGGAACACCAGGGCCAGGGCCGCATTGGCATCGGCGTCGGAGTCGTCCAGTTCCAGGGCTTTCTTGAGCGGCACCTTGGCCCGCTCGGTCATGCCCTGCTGCAGGTAGCCGATGCCCAACTGCACGTAGGCCACACGGGCCTCGTCGCGCCCTTTGCTGGTCCTCATGGGGTTGTAGTCACCCGACAGGACACAACCGGAACAAAGGCCGGCCAACAGCAAAACGAGCGCGAAGCGCAGGGACATAGAGTTCCTCTCTTAGTGACTGTTCGCAGCGTTTTGCACTGCATCGTCCGCGGCGTTCAACTCACGCACGGCAATGTAGCGCTCGCTGCGACGGGTGCGATCCAGCACCTGTCCTACCAATTGGCCACAGGCGGCGTCGATGTCTTCGCCGCGGGTGGTGCGCACGGTGACGTTGAAGCCGGCGTGGTGCAGCTGATCCTGGAAGCGACGAATCGCGTTGTTGCTCGGACGCTCGTAACCGGAATGCGGGAACGGGTTGAACGGGATCAGGTTGATCTTGCACGGGATGTTCTTGAGCAGCTCGATCATCTCGACCGCGTGCTCGACCTTGTCGTTCACATCCTTGAGCAGTGTGTACTCGATGGTCAGCACGCGCTTTTCGCCCAGGGACGACATGTAGCGCTGGCACGACTCGAGCAGCATCTTAAGCGGATACTTCTTGTTGATCGGCACCAATTGGTTACGCAATGCGTCATTGGGTGCGTGCAGCGACAACGCCAGGGAGACGTCGATGTGCTTGGCCAGCTCATCGATCATCGGCACCACGCCGGAGGTGGACAGGGTCACGCGGCGCTTGGAGATGCCGTAGCCCAGGTCGTCCATCATCAGGTGCATGGCGGAAACGACGTTGTCGAAGTTCAGCAGCGGCTCACCCATGCCCATCATCACCACGTTGGTGATGGCACGGTCGACGGTCGCCGGGACGCTGCCAAAGGATTTGTTGGCAATCCACACCTGGCCGATCACTTCGGCGGCGGTGAGGTTGCTATTGAAGCCTTGCTTGCCGGTGGAGCAGAAACTGCAATCCAGGGCACAGCCTGCCTGGGACGAAACGCACAAGGTGCCGCGTTTGCCCTGGGGAATGTACACGGTCTCGACGCAGCTGCCGGACGCCACGCGCACCACCCACTTGCGGGTGCCGTCGCTGGAAATGTCCTGGCTGACCACTTCGGGGCCACGAATCTCGGCAACAGCCTTGAGCTTTTCGCGCAGGGCCTTGCCGACATTCGTCATGGCGTCGAAGTCGTCGACGCCAAAGTGGTGAATCCATTTCATCACCTGGCCGGCACGGAAACGCTTCTCCCCGATCGAGTCGAAGAATTTCTCCATTTCCGGCTGGGTCAGGCCCAACAGGTTGGTTTTGCCGTTCGATGTAGTCATGGATTCACCTTCACTCAAAAGCCTGGGCTTAGCGAGTGGTTACTTCAGTAGCGGAGAAAAAGTAAGCGATTTCGCGAGCAGCAGCGGCTTCGGAGTCCGAACCGTGAACGGCGTTGGCGTCGATGGACTCAGCGAAGTCAGCACGGATGGTGCCGGCAGCGGCTTCTTTAGGGTTGGTAGCGCCCATCAGCTCACGGTTGCGAGCGATAGCGTTTTCACCTTCCAGCACCTGAACGACAACCGGACCGGAAGTCATGAAAGCAACCAGCTCACCGAAGAAACCGCGCTCGCTGTGCTCAGCGTAGAAGCCTTCGGCTTCGGCTTTGGACAGTTGCTTCATTTTCGAAGCTACAACGCGCAGGCCAGCGTCTTCGAAACGGGTAACGATCTTGCCGATCACGTTTTTAGCAACGGCGTCAGGCTTGATGATGGAGAAAGTACGTTGAACAGCCATGGTGTAACTCCAGAAACGGTAATTTGCGAAAAATTAAACCCGCGAATTATACGCGGGTTCAGGGGTATTGCCTAACCTGCCGGGTCGATCAGTCGATTTCTTCGATCCAGAGCGTCTGGACCGCTTCCAAGACCTTCTCGCCACAACGGCCAGAGGTACTGTCGAAACCGGGAAGCTCCATGATCCAGTGCTGCAGATCGACGAAATTGACCTTCAGCGGATCCACGTCCGGCTTGGCTTCGGCCAGTTCTTCTGCGATGCGTTGTACATCATTCCAACCATAGCTCATGACAGTGTCACCATCAGTGCGGCGCTTCGGCCGCATGGTTAAGCGAATATCTCGGGATCTCGACGGTCAGGTCTTCGGTGCCGACGATGGCCTGGCAACCCAGGCGCGACTGCGGCTCAAGCCCCCAGGCACGGTCAAGAAAATCCTCTTCCAGCTCGTCAGCCTCTTCCAGCGAATCGAAGCCTTCACGAATGATGCAATGGCACGTCGTGCAAGCACAAACGCCGCCACAGGCACTTTCCATCTCGATATGGTGCTCATGGGCCAGCTCGAGAATCGAGATTCCGGGCTCAGCCTCCACGACCATGCCCTCCGGACAGAACTTCTCGTGGGGCAGAAAAATCACCTGCGGCATCAGTTATTCCTCGATTTCATTCAGGTTGCGCCCCGCCAGGGCGGCTTTCACCGTCGAGTCCAGGCGGCGGGCAGCAAAGGCATCGGTGACGTGCGACAGACGCTTGGTCTGTTGCTCGATGGCATAACCATCGGTGCCCTTGATCAATTCGGACAGTTCCTGCATTTGCAGTTCGATGACCATGCGCTCTTCAGCGTCCAACAAGCGCTCGCCATCAGCCTCCAGGGCACCTTGCACGGCTTCGATCAGGCGCTGGGCGTCGACCTGTTGCTCGCGCAATACGCGGGCGACCTTGTCGTCGCTGGCGTGCTGGAAGGAATCCTTGAGCATCTTGGCGATTTCGCCGTCGGTCAGGCCATAGGACGGCTTGACCTGGATGCTGGCCTCGACGCCCGAACCCAGTTCGCGGGCGGAAACGTTGAGCAAGCCGTCGGCATCGACCTGGAAGGTCACGCGGATCTTCGCCGCACCGGCGACCATGGCCGGGATGCCGCGCAATTCGAAGCGGGCCAGGGAGCGGCAGTCGCTGATCAGCTCACGCTCGCCTTGCAGCACGTGGATCATCATGGCCGACTGGCCGTCTTTATAGGTGGTGAAGTCCTGGGCGCGAGCAACCGGGATGGTGGTGTTACGCGGAATCACCTTCTCCATCAGGCCGCCCATGGTTTCCAGCCCCAGGGACAACGGGATCACGTCGAGCAACAGCAGTTCGCCGCCATCGCGCTTGTTGCCGGCCAGGGTATCGGCCTGGATCGCGGCGCCGATGGCAACCACCTGGTCCGGGTCGATTTCAGTCAGCGGCTGGCGGCCAAAGGCCTCGGCAACGGCTTCGCGAACCCGAGGTACGCGGGTCGAACCACCGACCATGACCACGGCCTTGACGTCCTCGAGCTCCACACCGGAATCACGCACGGCACGGCGGCAGGCCTTGAGGCTGCGGGCGACCATGGGTTCGATCAGAGCATCGAAGGCTTCGCGGGTCAGCGCGGCTTTCCAGTCGCCATAAGCGACTTCAACCGTGGCGGCGTCGGTCAAGGCTTCCTTGGCGGCGCAGGCGGTTTGCAGCAACTGGCGCTGCGCACCCGGGTCGAGGTCAGCGGACAAGCCGGCTTGCTCGATGATCCAGCCAGCGATGGCGTGGTCGAAATCATCGCCGCCCAGGGCGCTGTCGCCGCCGGTAGCCAGGACTTCGAAAACACCGCCAGTCAGGCGCAGGATGGAGATATCGAAAGTGCCGCCGCCCAGGTCGTAGATGGCGACCAGGCCTTCGGCATGCTGGTCCAGGCCATACGCCACCGCAGCGGCGGTCGGTTCGTTGAGCAGGCGCAGCACGTTCAGGCCGGCGAGCTTGGCCGCATCCTTGGTGGCTTGGCGCTGTGCGTCGTCGAAATAAGCCGGGACGGTAATGACCGCGCCCACCAATTCACCGCCCAATGCCGCTTCGGCGCGCTGGCGCAGGACCTTGAGGATGTCGGCGGAAACCTCTACCGGGCTTTTCGGGCCTTGTACGGTTTCGATGAACGGCATGTGGGATTGGCCACCGACGAAGCGGTACGGCAGTTGGTCGCCCAATTGCTTGACGTCGGACAGACCACGACCCATCAAGCGCTTGACCGACACGATGGTGTTCAAAGGGTCGGTGGCGGCGGCCAGCTTGGCCGACTCGCCCACTTCAACGCGATCGGCGTGATAGCGTACGGCGGACGGCAGGATCACCCGCCCCTGCTCGTCGGCCAGCGGTTCGGAAAGACCGCTGCGCAAGGCAGCGACCAGGGAATTGGTGGTACCCAAGTCGATCCCGACAGCCAGGCGACGCTGGTGCGGTTGTGGACTTTGGCCGGGTTCGGCGATCTGCAGTAGGGCCATCGTAATCAGGACTTATCTGTAATCAGGCGTGCGACCGGAGCGGCACTGGGTTAATCGTCGAGGCGCTCTTCGAGCTGGCGCACTTCGTAGGTGAGCTTGTCGAGGAACTGCATGCGCCGCATCAGGCGTTCGGCCTGTTCGCGTTGCGCGGCATCGTTCCAGCAGGCTGCGAAGCTTTCGTTCACTTCTAGCTGGGCGTCTTTCAAGCGACGCTTGAATACCGCGACACCGGCCAGGTCGGCGCTGTCCTGCAGGTCTTCGAGCTCTTCGCGCCATTGCATCTGCTGCAAAAGAAACTCGGGATCGTGGACCGTGACCTCCAGCGGCAACTCATGGCCGCTGATGGCGAGCAGGTAACGCGCGCGCTTGGCTGGACTCTTGAGTGTCTGGTACGCCTCGTTGAGGTTCGCAGACTGCTCGAGCGCACGCCGCTGCTCCGCCTCGGAAGCATCGGCAAAGCGGTCGGGATGGACGCCACGGGCCAATTCAAGGTAACGCGCGGACAACTGATCGAGATCCAGTTGGAACGCGGGCTGCATCTGGAACAACGCAAAATGACAAGGAGTACCCACAAGCCGCCTCAGATGTTGAAGCTTTCGCCGCAGCCACATTCACCGCGCACGTTGGGGTTGTTGAACTTGAAGCCTTCGTTCAACCCTTCCTTGACGAAATCCAGTTCGGTGCCGTCCAGGTACGTCAGGCTTTTCGGGTCGATGATCACTTTCTGACCATGACTCTCGAACACCTGGTCGTCTTCACCGACTTCGTCGACGAATTCCAGTACATAGGCGAGGCCGGAACAGCCCGTGGTGCGAACACCCAGGCGGATACCCTCGCCCTTGCCGCGCCCTGCAAGGGAGCGCTGCACATGCTTAGCTGCCGCTTCTGTCATCTGGATAGCCATGGAAAACTCCTTACCGTAACGCGGATCAGATCAAGCCTTTCTTCTGCTTGTAATCGCGAACGGCGGCCTTGATGGCGTCTTCGGCGAGTACCGAGCAGTGGATCTTCACTGGCGGCAGGGCCAGTTCTTCGGCCAGCTGGGTGTTCTTGATGGTTTCGGCTTCGTCGAGAGTCTTGCCCTTCATCCACTCGGTGGCCAGGGAGCTGGACGCGATAGCGGAACCGCAGCCGTAGGTCTTGAACTTGGCATCTTCGATGATGCCTTGCTCGTTGACCTTGATCTGCAGGCGCATCACGTCACCGCATGCTGGGGCGCCGACCATGCCGGTGCCCACATCAGGATCCTGCGCGTCCATCTTGCCGACGTTGCGCGGGTTCTCGTAGTGGTCGATGACCTTTTCGCTATATGCCATTTGCTTCAATCCTCATCAGTGAGTCGCTCTGGTGGCGACTTCTTCAGTGCGCCGCCCACTCGATTTTCGAAATGTCGACGCCGTCTTTGTACATGTCCCAGAGCGGCGACAGAGCGCGCAGCTTGGTAACGGCCTCGCAGACTTTCTGCGCGGCGTAATCGATTTCTTCTTCGGTGGTGAAACGGCCGAAGGTGAAGCGGATCGAGCTGTGGGCCAGTTCGTCGTTGCGGCCCAGGGCGCGCAGTACGTACGAAGGCTCCAGCGACGCCGAGGTGCACGCCGAACCGGACGACACGGCCAGATCCTTGAGCGCCATGATCAGCGACTCGCCTTCAACATAGTTGAAGCTCAGGTTCAGGTTGTGCGGTACGCGGGCGGTCATGCTGCCGTTGACGTAGAGTTCTTCGAGGTCCTCGACCTGCTTGAAGAAGCGGTCGCTCAGGGCCTTGATGCGCACGTTCTCGGCAGCCATGTCTTCCTTGGCTACACGGAAGGCTTCACCCATGCCGACGATCTGGTGGGTCGCCAGGGTACCGGAGCGCATGCCGCGCTCGTGACCGCCGCCGTGCATGGTCGCTTCGAGGCGAACACGCGGCTTGCGGCTGACGTACAGGGCGCCGATACCTTTAGGGCCGTAGGTCTTGTGGGCCGAGAACGACATCAGGTCGACTTTCAGCTTGGACAGGTCGATGTCGACCTTGCCGGTGGACTGGGCCGCATCGACGTGAAACAGGATGCCCTTGGAGCGGGTCAGCTCGCCGATGGCTGCGATGTCGTTGATGGTGCCGATTTCGTTGTTCACGTGCATGATCGAAACCAGGATGGTGTCGTCGCGCAGGGCGGCTTCCACCATGGCTGGAGTGATGATGCCGTCTTCACCCGGCTCGATGTAGGTGACTTCGAAACCTTCACGCTCCAGTTGGCGCATGGTGTCCAGGACAGCCTTGTGCTCGATCTTGGAGGTGATCAGGTGCTTGCCCTTGGTGTGATAGAAGTGCGCGACACCCTTGATTGCCAGGTTGTCGGACTCGGTGGCACCGGAAGTCCAAACGATTTCACGCGGGTCGGCATTGACCAGGTCGGCGACCTGGCGGCGAGCGTTCTCGACCGACTCTTCGGCCTTCCAGCCGAACACGTGGGAGCGGGACGCCGGGTTGCCGAAGTTTCCGTCGACCAGCAGGCACTCACTCATTTTTTGCGCGACACGCGGATCAACCGGGGTGGTCGCAGAGTAATCAAGGTAAATCGGCAATTTCATGGACTCTCTCCTAAATCAGGCTGGCTGGCGTTCCGCGTGCTCTGCGGCGGTCATTCGACGGCGGACGCTTCAATCTTGTCCAGGTGCGGCGCCTTGCCATTGCAACGGCGCTGGTCCTGACGCTGGGCTACTTCTTGCACCTCACGGCGAGTTACAAGGTCAGCCAAGCTGATACCGCTTAGAAATTCGTGGATCTGCAGGCTGAGGTCGCACCACAAGTGGTGGGTCAGGCAAGTATCGCCGCCATGGCAGTCGCCAAGGCCCTGGCATTTGGTCGCATCGACCGATTCATTCACCGCATCGATCACCTGGGCGACCTGGATGCCCTGCATGTCGCGCGACAACTGGTAGCCGCCGCCCGGGCCGCGAACGCTGGAAACCAGGTTGCTACGGCGCAGCTTGGCGAACAGCTGTTCAAGGTAGGACAAGGAAATGCCCTGGCGCTCGGAGATATCGGCCAGAGACACCGGCCCGTGCTGCGCATGCAATGCCAGATCCAGCATTGCGGTCACGGCGTATCGGCCTTTTGTAGTCAGTCGCATGGACAATTACCACGGAGTTCGGAATGGGGCGAGTATGCAATTCCCGAGTATTTAAGTCAAGTATAAGACCTAGTGCTTTACTCAGGTTTACCCGCGAAAGAGCGCGCGCATGATAGCAAAGGCAGGCGACTAACGACCAGCTATACCGCGTTATCGTTCGTCGCGAGCAAGCTTTGCTCCCACAGGATCCCCCACTCCCACAGGGGGCTCCTTTAAAAGCCAGGACGCCTGTAAAACCAGGGGTTCAGTAACAACCAGAACCCCTGTGGGAGCAAGGCCTGCCCGCGATGCAGGCACCTCGGTTCAGCTGGCCTGGGTCTCATCCTTGTCCTTCACACACGCAAAGTCTTCCTCGCGCAGTTCAGGCAGGTCCTTGGCGCAGTAATTACTGCCCAGTTCCTTCAGGGCGCCGCACATCCCCTCCAGGCGGCCGTCGACGGCCTGCAGGTGATCGAGCAACTGGTTGATGGCGCGGGCGACCGGGTCGGGCATGTCTTCGCCGACACCGTAGGCGTCGAAGCCAATCTTCTCGGCCATGGCCTTGCGGCGCGCGCTCTGCTCGTCATCGGACTTGACGATGATCCGCCCCGGAATACCCACCACGGTCGCGCCGGGCGGCACGGCCTTGGTTACCACGGCATTGGAGCCGACTTTCGCCCCCGCCCCCACCGTGAACGGCCCGAGCACCTTGGCACCGGCGCCCACCACCACGCCGTCTTCCAGGGTTGGGTGGCGCTTGCCTTTGTTCCAACTGGTGCCGCCGAGAGTCACGCCTTGGTATAGCGTCACATCGTCGCCGATCTCGGCGGTTTCGCCGATGACAATACCCATGCCATGGTCGATGAAGAACCGACGACCGACCTTGGCGCCCGGATGGATCTCGATCCCGGTCAGCCAGCGCCCGAAGTTCGAAACCAGCCGAGCCAGCCACTTCCAGCCCATGTTCCACAAAGCACCGGACAGGCGATGGATCCAGATCGCGTGCATCCCCGGGTAGCAGGTCAGCACTTCAAAGGCATTGCGCGCCGCCGGGTCACGATGGAAAACACTTTGGATATCTTCACGCAAACGTTCGAACATTTTATTTCTTCCGCTTAATCAGCTCGCCACGGGCCGCCTTCTGGGTTTCCGTGAGGATGCCGCGCAATATATTCATCTCCGCCCGGCTGACCGAGCTTCGTCCGTACAACCGACGCAGGCGCGCCATCAAGTGTCGCGGCTTTTCCGGATCGAGGAACTCGATGTCCACCAGGCTCTGTTCCAGGTGCTCATAGAATCGTTCCAGCTCGTCCATTGTCGCCAGTGTCTCACTGCGCGGCGACGTGACCTCGGTTTTTTCGACTTTGCTGGGTTTGCCTTCGGCTGCCAGCCAAGCCATGCGCACTTCATAACTCAACACCTGCACCGCCGCCCCCAGGTTCAAGGAACTGAATTCGGGGTCGGAAGGGATATGCACGTGAAAGTGACATCGCTGCAGCTCGTCGTTGGTCAGGCCGGAGTCTTCACGACCGAACACCAGGGCAATCTCAAAGCCTTGCGTGGCTTGCTCGACCACTTTGGTGCCGCATTCGCGGGGGTCGAGCAACGGCCAGGGGATACGCCGGTCGCGGGCGCTGGTGCCAAGCACCAGGTTGCACCCCACCAGGGCGTCTTCCAGTGTGGCGACGACCTGGGCATTGGCCAGCACGTCGCCGGCACCGGAAGCCCGGGCGTCGGCTTCGTGATGGGGAAACAAGCGCGGCTCGACCAGCACCAGGCGCGACAGGCCCATGTTCTTCATGGCCCGCGCAGCTCCGCCGATGTTACCCGGATGGCTGGTATTGACCAGGACGACACGAATGTTCTGCAACAAGGGAGGCGCTCTCGAACACGATAAAGGGAGCAAATTTTACATAAGCACCTACCGTTAAGCTATGAAAGCGAACACCAACCTTCTCCTTGGAAAACTTTCTGATAGAATGCGCGGCTTTCTTTAACAACCTTAGGTGACACATCCATGCAGCCCATGCTGAATATCGCGCTGCGCGCCGCCCGCAGCGCCAGTGAACTGATCTTCCGCTCCATCGAGCGCCTGGATACCATCAAGGTCGATGAAAAAGACGCCAAGGACTACGTGTCCGAGGTTGATCGCGCCGCCGAGCAAAAAATCGTCGACGCCCTGCGCAAGGCTTACCCGAACCACTCGATCCTCGGTGAAGAGACCGGCATGCACGCCGGTACTGGCATCGAAGGCGAAGAGTACCTGTGGATCATCGATCCGCTGGACGGCACTACCAACTTCTTGCGCGGCATTCCTCACTTCGCTGTCAGCATCGCCTGCAAATACCGTGGCCGCCTGGAACACGCCGTTGTGCTGGACCCGGTTCGCCAGGAAGAATTCACCGCCAGCCGTGGTCGTGGCGCCCAACTGAACGGTCGTCGCCTGCGCGTCAGCGGCCGCACCAGCCTGGACGGCGCCCTGCTGGGTACCGGCTTCCCGTTCCGTGACGACCAGATGGACAACCTGGACAACTACCTGGGCATGTTCCGCGCCCTGGTCGGCCAGACCGCCGGCATCCGCCGCGCCGGCGCTGCGAGCCTGGACCTGGCTTATGTGGCTGCAGGCCGTTTCGATGCGTTCTGGGAATCGGGCCTGTCCGAATGGGACATGGCTGCTGGCGCCCTGCTGATCCAGGAAGCCGGCGGCTTGGTGAGCGACTTCACCGGCGGCCACGACTTCCTCGAAAAAGGCCACATCGTTGCCGGCAACACCAAATGCTTCAAGGCTGTGCTTACCGCCATCCAGCCACACTTGCCGGCTTCGCTGAAGCGCTAAGCAACCGGCTACAGAAAAGCACCCTTAGGGGTGCTTTTTTTATGCCCGGATTTCGACATACCTCCAACTATTTGCAAGAGCATGCAAGAGCAAAACCTGTGGGAGCAAAGCTTGCTCCCACAGAGAAGATTTGGGTACCCGGGAAATCGAAGCCTGCCGCAGATCCCCTGCGGGCATAAAATGCGGGCGAAAAAAAGCACCCCGAAGGGTGCTTCTTTCATAGCGGTTGGGTCACTGAGCCGGTTCGTTCTGCCCCAGGATCAGTTGGCCTTCCTTGTTCACCGGAATCTGGTTGCCCGGGTCGCGATCCATGCGGACTTTGCCTTCTTTGCCGTCGAGCATGTAGCGAACGTCGTAGCCTACAACCTTGTCGCTGATGTCATTGACCGTGTTGCAGCGAGTCTGGGTGGTGGTGTAGGTGTCGCGCTCCTGCATGCCTTCCTGGATCTTGTTACCGGCATAACCACCACCGGCCGCACCCGCCACGGTGGCGATTTTCTTGCCGGTGCCACCACCGATCTGGTTACCCAGCAGGCCACCGGCTACGGCGCCCAGCACGGTACCGGCGATCTGGTGTTGGTCCTGGACCGGCTTCTGCCGAGTCACGGTGACGTCCTTGCACACTTCACGCGGGGTCTTGATTTGGGTCTTGACCGGCTCCACGGCCAGAACTTGCGCATACTCAGGGCCACTTTTTACCAAGCTGTAGGTGGCGACCGCACCACCGGCTGTTACACCGACAGCACCCAATACCGCACCAACCAGCATCGATTTATTCACTTGAACCTCCTGACCATCACAAGCGGACTAATCCGCGCTTCTCCCAGCCTTGGAGCACAAAAAAAGGCGCGAGTTCAACTCGCGCCTTTTCAGCGGTGACGGTTGGAGACCGGAGCCTTACGGGCGGTCGTCCACTTCCGTTTCGGTGGCCGCAGGAGGAATCAGGTCCTCGGTGCTCAGGTTCAGCCAGATCAACACCACGTTGGCGATGTAGATCGACGAGTAAGTACCCGCCAACACACCGATGAACAGCGCGATGGAGAAACCGAACAGGTTGTCGCCACCAAAGAACAGCAGCGCGGCAATCGCCAGCAAGGTGGAGATCGACGTCGCCATGGTCCGCAGCAGGGTCTGGGTGGTCGAGATGTTGATATTCTCGATCAGGGACGCCTTGCGCAGCACACGGAAGTTCTCACGCACCCGGTCGAACACCACGATGGTGTCGTTGAGCGAGTAACCGATGATCGCCAGCACCGCCGCCAGCACCGTCAGGTCGAAGGTGACCTGGAAGAACGACAGGATGCCCACGGTCACGATCACGTCGTGGATCAGCGAGACAATCGCACCCACCGCGAACTTCCACTGAAAGCGGAAGGCCAGGTAGATCAGGATGCCGCCCAGCGCCATCAGCATGCCGAGGCCGCCCTGGTCGCGCAGCTCTTCACCCACTTGCGGGCCGACGAACTCGACGCGCTTGACCTGGGCCGGGTTGTCGCCGCCGGCCTTCTGCAAGGCTTCGGCCACCTGGTGGCCCAACTGCGGGTCTTCACCCGGCATGCGCACCAGCAGGTCGGTGGTCGCACCAAAGCTCTGCACGATGGCATCGCTGTAGCCCGACGACGCCAGTTGCTCGCGCACCTTGGTGACGTCGGCCGGACGCTCGTAGGTCAGCTCGATGAGCGTACCGCCGGTGAAGTCCAGGCCGTAGTTCAGGCCCTTGGTGGCCCAGCTGAACAACGCCAGGACGGTAAGGAACAATGTGACGCCGAACGCAACGTTGCGAACGCCCATGAAGTTGATTGTACGTAACATGGCAGCCCCTTAAATCCACAACTTCTTGAAGTCACGGCCACCATAAATCAGGTTGACCATTGCACGGGTCACCAGAATGGCTGTGAACATCGAGGTAAAGATCCCGAGGGACATGGTCACTGCGAAGCCCTTGACCGGGCCGGTGCCCATGGCGAAGAGAATCCCGCCGACCAGCAACGTGGTCAGGTTGGCATCGACAATCGCGGTGAATGCCCGACCGAAGCCTTCATTGATTGCCCGCTGGACCGACATGCCCGCGGCGATCTCTTCACGTATCCGCGAGAAGATCAGCACGTTGGCGTCCACCGCCATGCCCATGGTCAGCACGATACCGGCGATACCCGGCAGGGTCAGCGTGGCCCCCAGCATCGACATCAGCGCCAGCAGCAGCACCATGTTCACCCCCAGGGCGACGGTGGCGATGATGCCGAAGAAGCGGTAGATGGCGATGATGAACAGCGACACGAACAACATGCCCCACAGCGAAGCATCGATACCCTTGGTGATGTTGTCGGCACCCAGGCTCGGGCCAATGGTGCGCTCTTCGGCGAAGTACATCGGCGCGGCCAGGCCACCAGCACGCAGCAGCAGGGCCAGCTCCGAGGATTCACCCTGGCCATTCAGGCCGGTGATGCGGAACTGGCTGCCCAGCGGCGACTGGATGGTCGCCAGGCTGATGATCTTCTTCTCTTCCTTGAAGGTCTGCACCGGTACGTCTTTCTCGACGCCGTTAACCACTTGCTTGGTGTAGGTGGTGGTCGGCTTCTGCTCGATGAAGATCACCGCCATGCTGCGACCGACGTTGCTGCGCGTGGCGCGGTTCATCAGTTCGCCGCCATGGCCGTCCAGGCGAATGTTCACCTGGGGGCGGCCCTGCTCGTCGAAGCCTGCCTGGGCGTCGGTTACCTGGTCACCGGTGATGATCAAGCCACGCTCGATCTGCGCCGCCGGACGATTGCCCTCACGGAACTCGAAGCTCTCGGAAGTGGCCCTGGAAGCACCCGGCTCAGCGGCCAGGCGGAACTCCAGGTTGGCGGTCTTGCCGAGGATACGCTTGGCTTCGGCGGTGTCCTGCACGCCTGGCAGCTCAACCACGATGCGGTTGGCGCCCTGGCGCTGCACGATCGGCTCGGCCACACCCAGCTCGTTGACGCGGTTACGTACCGTGGTCAAGTTCTGCTTGATGGAGTATTCGCGGATTTCCGCCAGCTTGGCCGGGGTCATCGCCAGACGCAGCACCGCCTGACCATTGAGGTCGGCCGGCACAATGTCGAAATCATTGAAGTTCTTGCGGACCAATGCACGGGCCTTTTCGCGGGTATCTTCATCGCTGAAGCCCAGCTGAATGGCACCATCGATTTGCGGCAGGCTGCGATAACGCACACGCTCTTTGCGCAGCAAACTCTTGACGTCGCCTTCGTAGACTTTCAGGCGCGCGTCGAGGGCTTTGTCCATGTCCACTTCCAGCAGGAAGTGCACACCACCGGACAAGTCCAGGCCCAGCTTCATTGGGTGGGCGCCGAGATTGCGCAGCCATTGCGGCGTGGTCTGGGCCAGGTTCAGGGCTACGACGTAATCGTCGCCCAACGCCTTGCGCACCACATCCTTGGCTGGCAACTGGTCTTCAGCCTTGACCAGGCGCAACAGGCCGCCCTTGCCGTTTTCGGCGATGGACGCAGCCTTGACCTCGATGTTGGACGCCTTGAGCGCAGCGCTCGCACGGTCCAGATCGGCCTGGGTGACCTGCAGCGCAGTGCTTGCGCCACTGACCTGAATGGCCGGGTCATCCGGGTAAAGATTGGGAGCGGAATAAATCAGACCGACCGCCAGCACCGCCAGGATCAGTACATATTTCCACAGAGGGTATTTGTTCAGCATCACGCCGCCCGCTTATGACGCGGGGCGCCTTGCGCGCCCCGTCGATTGAATAGAAGTTGTTACTTAGATCGCTTTCAGCGTGCCTTTTGGCAGCGTGGCCGCGATAGCGCCCTTCTGGAACTTCATTTCAACAGTGTCGGACACTTCCAGTACCACGAAGTCGTCAGCCACTTTGGTGATCTTGCCAGCGATGCCGCCGGTGGTGACCACTTCGTCGCCCTTCGCCAGGCTGCTGAGCAGGTTCTTCTGCTCTTTGGCGCGCTTGGCCTGTGGACGCCAGATCATCAGGTAGAAGATGACCAGGAAGCCGACCAGGAAAATCCACTCGAAACCACCGCCCATAGGGCCGGCAGCCGGTGCAGCCGCGTCAGCCATGGCATTAGAGATAAAAAAGCTCATTTAGCACTCCAGTTGCAAGTATTGAATCTAGGGATCGGAAAACTCAGTCCAAAGGCGGTACAGGTAACCCGCGCTTGGCATAGAAGGCCTCGACAAAGGCGGCCAATGTACCCTGTTGGATAGCCTCGCGCAAACCAGCCATAAGCACCTGATAATGGCGCAAATTGTGGATGGTATTGAGCATACTGCCGAGCATTTCGCCGCACTTGTCCAAATGATGCAGATAAGCGCGGGAGAAGTTCTGGCAGGTGTAGCAATCGCACGTCGGATCCAGCGGCGAATTATCATGGCGATGAAACGCGTTACGGATCTTCAGCACACCAGTGTCGATGAACAGATGCCCATTGCGGGCATTACGGGTTGGCATCACGCAATCGAACATGTCCACCCCGCGGCGCACACCCTCAACCAGATCTTCCGGTTTGCCAACGCCCATAAGGTAACGAGGTTTGTCAGCCGGCATCTCGCCCGGCAGGTAATCGAGCACCTTGATCATCTCGTGCTTGGGCTCGCCCACCGACAGGCCGCCAATGGCCAGGCCGTCGAAGCCGATCTTGTCCAGGCCTTCGAGCGAGCGCATGCGCAAGTCACGGTGCATGCCGCCCTGAACGATGCCGAACAGCGCCGCGGTGTTGTCGCCATGGGCGTTCTTCGACCGCTGGGCCCAGCGCAACGACAGCTCCATGGACACCCGCGCCACGTCTTCATCGGCCGGGTACGGCGTGCATTCGTCGAAGATCATCACAATGTCGGAGCCCAGGTCGCGTTGCACCTGCATCGACTCTTCCGGGCCCATGAACACCTTGGAGCCATCGACCGGAGAAGCGAAGGTCACGCCCTCCTCCTTGATCTTGCGCATCGCGCCCAGGCTGAACACCTGGAAGCCGCCGGAGTCGGTCAGGATCGGGCCTTTCCACTGCATGAAATCGTGCAAGTCGCCGTGAGCCTTGATCACTTCCATGCCCGGGCGCAGCCACAGGTGGAAGGTATTGCCCAGGATGATTTCCGCGCCAATCGCCTCGATGTCCCGCGGCAGCATGCCCTTGACCGTGCCATAGGTGCCCACCGGCATGAACGCCGGGGTTTCCACGGTACCGCGGGGGAAGGTCAGACGACCGCGACGAGCCTTGCCATCGGTGGCGAGCAACTCGAAGGACATGCGACAGGTGCGACTCATACTGTTTCCTCGGGTCCGCGTGGCGCGGGGTTACGGGTGATGAACATCGCATCACCGTAGCTGAAAAAGCGGTATCCATGCTCGACGGCGGCCTTGTAGGCGGCCATGGCTTCGGGATAACCGGCGAACGCCGAAACCAGCATCAACAGCGTGGATTCGGGCAAATGAAAGTTGGTGACCAGGGCATCGACCACATGAAACGGCCGGCCCGGGTAGATAAAGATATCGGTGTCGCCACTGAACGGCTTGAGCACGCCATCGCGCGCGGCGCTTTCCAGGGAGCGCACGCTGGTGGTCCCCACCGCCACCACCCGCCCGCCGCGTGCGCGACAGGCCGCCACGGCATCGACCACTTCCTGGCTCACTTCCAGCCATTCGTTGTGCATGTGGTGGTCTTCGATACGCTCCACGCGCACCGGCTGGAACGTGCCAGCGCCGACGTGCAGCGTCACGAACGCGGTCTCCACGCCCTTGGCGGCGATCGCCTCCAGCAACGGCTGATCAAAATGCAGCCCCGCCGTCGGCGCCGCCACCGCCCCCAGGCGCTCGGCGTACACGGTCTGATACCGCTCGCGGTCCGAACCTTCGTCCGGGCGGTCTATATAAGGAGGCAACGGCATGTGCCCGACACGGTCGAGCAGCGGCAACACCTCTTCGGCGAATTCCAGCTCGAACAACGCATCATGCCGCGCCACCATCCGCGCCTCACCGCCGCCGTCGATCAAGATCGACGAACCGGGCTTGGGCGACTTGCTCGACCGCACGTGGGCCAGCACGCGATGGCTGTCCAGCACCCGCTCCACCAGAATCTCCAGCTTGCCGCCGGAGGCCTTCTGGCCAAACAAACGCGCGGGAATGACACGGGTATTGTTGAACACCATCAAATCGCCCGGGCGCAAATGCTCAAGCAAATCAGTGAATTGACGGTGAGCCATGGCACCGCTGACCCCGTCCAGGGTCAACAGTCGACTGGCGCGACGCTCGGCCAGAGGGTGGCGAGCGATCAGCGAATCCGGGAGTTCGAAGGTAAAGTCAGCAACACGCATGATGGGGTTCGTCTAGCAGGGCCGGAAAGTCTAGCGGAAATATCAAAAATTCACCATGAAACGTGATTGACCAACGGTAGGCACCTCTCTATACTTCGCCGCCATTGAGCCCTGATGGCGGAATTGGTAGACGCGGCGGATTCAAAATCCGTTTTCGAAAGGAGTGGGAGTTCGAGTCTCCCTCGGGGCACCATCTTAAAGAAAGACCTTGAAATTCAAGGTCTTTTTTTTCGTCTGTAGGAAAGTGGGTTTTTGCGGCTAATGCAGATCCCAACCAATCCCCCGCTCGCTTTTGTGGTGAGGGGGATTTATCCCCGCTCCCCTGTGTGGTGAAGGGATTTATTCCCCCTTTGTGGCGAGGGGATTTATCCCCGCTCCCCTGTGTGGCGAAGGGATTTATTCCCCCTTTGTGGCGAGGGGATTTATCCCCGCTGGGCCGCGAAGCGGTCCCCATAGCCAACCCCATGGAGAGGAAGAACCTGTGGTAAGGAAGAACCTGAGAACAAGGAAGAACCCCGGTGGTAGAGAAAAACCTGTAGCAGGGAAAAACCTGTAGCAAGGGAAGACCTGTTATAGAGGAAAAACCTGTGGCGAGGGAGCTTGCTCCCGCTTGAGCGCGAAGCGCTCACAATAAAGTCACTACCTTCACGAATACTCCGAGTTGCCACCGCCAAGATATAACCCACCAACTCCACCCCACCCTCCCCACCCAGTCACTAAGGATTTCACCCCATGGAATTGCTGCTGGAAACGGTCGCTCTTTACTCCCTCAAGCTGGCTTATGAGTCAGAGGGCCACAGCCCGATCCTGCGGGATGATCCATTGATGGGCAGTTGCGACCGTGAGGTTTTTGAGTTGCTGATACGACGGGGCGATGTGGCTGGGATTCAGGGCGAAATCAGTCGATGCCTGGATTTAGCCTTGGGGGCGATTGGTGGAGTGGACACGGTGCTGGGCCGAGAGCTGCATCGTTTGGCTGCGGATTTCAACGCAGTGCAGAAAATGGATGACCTTTACGCCCCGCTCATCGCGCTTAACGGTTACGTGAAAGATATTCTATAACCCCCAGCGCTCGTTCCCACGCTCCGCGTGGTAACGCATCCCGCGACGCTCCGCGTTGCAGACTTAACAGGCAGAACACACTCCTACGCAGGCAATCCATGGACGACATCATCGCAGCGATTGGCAGTTGGCTAACCGACACCCATGAAGCGAAACGTCGAATGGTGAGCAACCTGGAAATGCTCTTCTGGATCGCCGTCGCGATTGTCGGCGCGATCGCCGCGAAGGATTACGCCACGAAGCGTAAGGCGCTGATGGTGCGAACGGAGCAAGCCTTGCCGGAGAAGGACCTGATCGCTACGTCGTTGAGTGACGAACAGGGTCGTGCAGTTAAATATGTTGGCACCCTGCGGCGGGTTGAAGGCGGATATACCGTTATCCTGATTCGAGAGGCTGACGGGGAGCGCACCGAGTCGTGTAGCGCGGTTATGCCGTCGTTGGAGAAGGTTGAGGCCTATCTTACAAGTTGTACTTCGTTTGTTTTGTCAGATTTCAAAGACTGAAGTGAGGCCGCAAGCCTCAGTCATGAAGAGATAAGGCGAGCTCAAGAAGCCATAAAATAAACGCACGAAAACCTCCTCCAAACTTGAGAAAGCACAACGGGAACAACGCGGCGAAATCGAAAAAGCTCAAACCACTGAACAACGTGCTGCCGACGCATACGCAGCAGCATTGGCCGACGATGACGACGCAACCAAAGAGCGTGCCGAAAAGGCTCTCAACACCATCGAAACTCAAATCTCAAACGCTCAACAGCGTGGGGATGAGGCCAAAAAATTGGCCTTGAACGCGATAGGGATTGCATTAGATGAAGAGTGGAATATAGCCACCGAGCAATTGGTTGCATTGGGATCACGGATGCTTGCCGTCAGCTATCTGAAAGGTGGGATGGGAGACGCCTTGTCCGGACTTGACGTTCCACGGTTTGGTCCTTTCCATTCGAGACTAGACCGTTCTGATCTGGCTTCCGCCGCACGCTTCATTTCCTTGGAGGATGTACTAGCGGCATGACTCTGAAATAGCCCGCGATAGCGGGCTATTTATTACATAGAGATTGATTTATGGAATACCTCAAAACAAAAAACGAGTAATAGAGAACGATACAAAAAAACAATACTCACATAAATCGGAACACCGTTATTTTCTTGGCGGTGGACGCCTATCCGACTTTAAAGCGCTAATCGGCCTGGACTTATGATTACGCCCAGAAGCTGATTCGAATAGACCTCGATAATAACTACGCACCATGAATGGAGCTATCATCACCCCTGGAAGCAATATCGGGGATACTGCTGATGCTGATGCTGATGCTGATGCTGATGCTGATGCTGATGCTGATGCTGATGCTGATGCTGATGCTGATGCTGATGCTGATGCTGATGCTGACGCAGGTTGGGGTGCGTCTTTAAAAACTATATGACCGCAAACAAAACCGGCCGTTAATATCGCCGCAATTATCACCCATGCAATTGAATAACGCCAAGCTTGACCCTTAAGGTATTCACGATTTCGTATACGAATCGGGGTAAACGCGTGATCAATCTCAACTGATTGTAGCACCATATGGTAATTGAGCTTAAGAACCGCCTCAATCGTATCAACGCCTTTATCGTATTGTCTCAGAGAGCTAAAACATGAAAACGCCACCCAAATTGTCATCAAGATGCTCAGTAGAACGACCACCCATATATAAACCGCAGAAAAAATAGCGTTAACATTTGTATCCTTTAACCCATTCACCACTACAACAGTCAAAATAAACGTCAGAAGAACAAACACACCATTCTTTAAGGAATCAACCAACGAGTCGACCAACGCTTGAGTCTTTGTTGTAGTATCCACTAAAACATCAGCGATTTTGCTTTTAACCTCAAGATAGCTTTCAATATTGCCTTTTAAATAAATTTGATAATTTGAATGGATCGCACTAAATATCTCAGAATGCAGTGCAATATCTTCCAGCTTGCTGATATATAAGGACAAGACATTTCTAACTAAACCAACCTTATCGGAGCTACCTCCAACTCCATAAGCCCAATCTGCAATTTTATATAATTGCTCTTTGACCGGAAAGATCTCACATAAAGAAACCACCCCAGTTATATTTTTATAACCACAAATTTTATAGCTAAGTTTCCCATCAGCAGTCAATTCCGCACTACTTGATATAAATACTGCCGCCAAAAGCGAACAAGCCTTAGCGAAAAACAAATCTATCGCCGGCACTCCCGTTGCCTTATCAAGCCTAAAGTCTTTAGGAATAAAATTTCCAGGTATTGTTTTATTAAAGGAGTTACCTTTAAAAAGATCCAAAGTTGACTGCCTTTCCTCTGGAGACAGTTCAAACTTAGTATCATCTGTTGCTTCTGGCGCAGCTGATCTGAAAACAATACTAGGAGTTGCACAGGCATTAATTACTCCGGCAACTTCGAAAACAAGTGAATTATTCATGCGAGACGCTAAGGCACTTAACACATGCAATATCGGCTCTTGCGCCAGGTAATTACCAAACGCATCTGGATTGTAAATCGACAATGCACCTTGACTTGCATTCTTACTGACAACCATTTCAAGTGAAAGCTCGCATACCTCTTCGTCATCCGAACCCAGAAACTCGTACACTGAATCTCGAGTAGGGAGATCAAAATCACTTATACTTTTAGCTTCCCCCTCAAAACTTAACGTTAACGAAAAACGATCACGAGAAAAAATATCTGTTGACCACGAATTAAGCACGCTTTCAATTTTTTGCTTACATTCGCTTGCTGCGCAGCTGACAGTCGCTTTTAGACGATATTGATCAAGCCGCTCTTCCTCTTGAGTAACCGTCATATCAGAGATCGACTGTCGTAACATCACACAGCATTCCACGGTTTTGGTGTAAATTTGTCCGCAGAATTCGGAGCGTCGATAATTATTACCGACTGTCCGTCCGGCGTTTTGGACGACCAAATCTTATCACTAAGATTCGCTATATCTTCATTATAAGACACACTAACCTCATCTGAAACAGCTATCGTATGGCGACGATAGGGAACTGAGGCAGGAACCAAAGTAAATTGCCCATCGAAATTGCGCTTCGTGGGAAGTTCTTTCAGTTTATCAACTAGATTTGGCAGCTCTAAACTGAGACCAGGCTCAATTGGCGTATACTGAGTAAAAGTCACCGTAACAAAATCATCAAAGTTAAGAACTCCTACCTGTTTGAAAGCATGCACAGTAGCATTTCTCAATATCGTATAATCCGATGGCGAGACAGTTTTAACTTTCGCAATCACCCTCATAACTGCTTTAACAGCCTGTTCAGTATTAAAAGCATCTGTACGAAGCTGCCTAAGTTCTAAAACATCCTTCCACCAGTAGGTTGATGGCCTCGAGTTGGTATCAAATACGAGTGCATTCTGTGCATTTCCGACATCATCAAAAGAAACCTTGCAAGCCTTATATATTTTATGAGACTCACCCAATCCGATTTTTGCTCGAAGATCGGTTTCGTCCAAAAATCTTTGGTGCTCCACCTTCACTCCGAGATAAGTGACAACAGCACCATCACGATATAGAAACTGAAGAAAGCTACCCTTTTTAATATGACCAGTACCGGCAGTATTCAAGTGACCGTACCGTTCCTCGGTAGTTAACTCGACTCGTAACAATCGTTCTGCCAACACTTTCGTTTGGGGGTTTAATGCTAAATCCTGGTTACCATAAAAAGATTGAAGGGAGGTAGCGAATTCTGTGGTAGCGCTGGCGAGCGCATAAGCACGATTTTGTGGGCGGCCGTTAATTTCAGTTAGCAACTCGTTCAAATAGAGCTCTAAATCTTGGCGCTCAACGGGCATGGGAATTGCCGCACAGGTCTCGGTATCCATATCAAGATGATGCAGCGTTGTGCTTAAAATCCTGGCAGAAGCGTTAGGTACGATACTGTTCATTGACTTCCTTGTTCCTCTATTGAACATACGGGGCTTTGTCTGCAGGATCGTACTCTTGTTGCTCGCCTCCGACGACATTATTTTGCCATCACGCTAGCGGCAATCCACACTTTCTGCATCC
This sequence comes from Pseudomonas sp. PF05, assembly GCF_056521845.1. Classification (NCBI taxonomy): domain Bacteria; kingdom Pseudomonadati; phylum Pseudomonadota; class Gammaproteobacteria; order Pseudomonadales; family Pseudomonadaceae; genus Pseudomonas; species Pseudomonas sp. PF05. Next base: position 70,872 of record NZ_JBWLPW010000011.1, read on the forward strand.
AAAATCAGCACCACCTTGCAGTCGTCGTCAGCCGGACCAACCGTCGCGAACAGAGCATAGCAACGACTGCGCCTATCACAAGCTAATGAGGTCTCTCAGAAAGCGCGACATTCCGTTATCAAAGCGACGTCCAAACCTATTAGCTGACCAGCCGGAGTAAATGAGGTGCACTTCGTCACGTGCCCGAGTGAGCGCTACATAAAAGAGCCGCCGACTCTCCTGAAGCTCGTCGTCGGTTTCATTACTCCAAGGGAACACACCTTCATCAAGGCCCAAAATAATCACTACTTTGTACTCACACCCTTTTGCCGAATGAAATGTGAGCAGATTAAGCTGATTTGGCGCGCCATCTCGACCTCCAAGCCTTGCTAGGTCGAGCCCGACGAGCGCACCGCCTGGACTTAGCGCTCGGGACATCGCATCCACTTGAACTCTTTGGTCGTTAAGGGTGCGGTAGGAGCTTAGCAGTACGTCGAGCAATTCAGTACGCAGAGCAGCAAGAAACTCAAAAGCCTCACCATTTCTTCGCCTGGCCCACAAGAATGTGGCCAGCATTCGCGACTCATGCTGGCAGTCGGCGTCTGAGAGGCGCGCTTGATGAAATCTGCACCATCGGTCAATCAGCCCTCCTAACTTTGGCTGTGCAGTCCTCCAACCTCCTGAGCACCAAGCGGCACAGTCCTCTATCCAGCTGACAACTGCGCATTTTCGATATGGCGCCGCGTTATCTATACGCATGAAATTTAAACCTGCGGATTGTGCCGAGCGCGCCACGAGATCGCCTATCTCTGCATTGCGATATAGGACCGCGATATCACCCAACTGACGGCCAGGTGTGCTCAATAGGACATGGGGGATTAGATTTTCAACTGCATACCGAGCTTGATCCGCAATTCCAAGAGGCCTATGGATAATTTCTACCTGCGCAACTCGCGACACATCAGATGACCGATATCCACGCGCCTCCCCTAACGCTCGCTCCGCAGCGTCAATGATCCCGTTCGCGCACCTATAATTCAGGCTCAATCGAACGCATTGAACGTCTGGCCGGGCAGCCAACTCCAGTAAAAGACTGCTATCTGCCCCATTGAACCCATATACCGATTGATCCGCATCTCCAACTGCAAATAAACGGACACCACCGTTAAAAGCTAACCTCTGAACAATTTTATGCAGACCGACTCCGAGGTCCTGATATTCGTCGATTGCAAGCACAGGAAACTTCGCTCGTATAAGTGGCAACACCCAACTGTGTTGAATCACAAGACGCTGACCGTAAAGGACTAAATCTTCAAAATCGACTAGCCCCCTTCTGTGTAACTCTCCTTCATACGCCTCTGCGATTTGGGCAAGTTCTGGCTCGGATTGCCATTCTGGACTCTGACGGTCGAAGTATGCCCGTCGGTGATTATCAACATCATGCTGTCGATATGAGTTCCGAGCACCAAATAATTGAACTGAAACAGCTTCGAATACAGCCCGATTTTGCTCGGTCGTTGACACCTCTATTGGGTGCGGTAGTCCCAAATTCGCTAGCCGTGAATATGGCACCAATAGGTGCCTGAGACAGAAACCATGTACAGTTCCAATAAATAATCTGGACGACTCTTTGATACCGAGTGCATCAAGACGCCTGATTAATTCCCTCGAACATTCCTGACTGAACGTGATGCAAGCCACTCCTCTTGGAGCACTGATATCTTCAGCTAATATACGTGCAAGTTTTAAAGCTAATGTTTTTGTTTTCCCACTACCTGGACCTGCTAGAACAATGCAATGTCCTGTGGACTCATAGGCTTCCCACTGCCCTCGGTTATCGCGCAACTCACGGGACATGCCTAAGTAACGCGAACTAGAATTATGCGAGTTCATCACGGATTCGCTCAATAGCGCGCCGAATGTATGTCGGGCAGTACGCTGCCGTCACGTATGAAGCAAGAGCTTGGGCGAAACGCCCTTTGCCAACCCGCTCAATCAGGCCCAAAAGATTATTGGCGTCTAGAGTGGCTGGATTAGCAATCCAACCATCAATACGAGCAATGGTAGCAGGCCGAAGGTCTCGCTCAGACAAAAGTACCTCTTTCATACAGGGTCCTAGGCCAGCATGAAAGAGCTCCACCTCTAGGGTGTACTGATTGACAAAGCATCCGCTTGTTTCGGCCCGCTCAAAGACCGCAGCATGTGACATAGATGAAAAATCTGAATCATCTGTGACAGAGAGAATCGACTCAACCCTTGTACGAGCTAGCGGCCGGTACCCCGGCACGGGATCGAGATCCGTGATGATGACGTATGGTATCGAGAGGCTGTTCGCTGCTACCAACTTTATATATGGAGTGAAATTGGTACCGGACACAGAGCAAACTGAAACACCCAGCATATCAAGCTCAATGCCCAAGGCCGACGCAAAGGCTGGCAGGAGAAACCGCTCTGCATCACCTTCTACAAAAATGATTCCTTGAGCAAAGAATAGCTCGCCTCGTGTAACGTCGATGTATCTTTGTAAGTCCTCTTCATCAGTCGCGCTGAGTGAGGCTCTCGCCGTCGACTTTCCGACAGTGGCTTGCTGATTATGATCATGCCTCAGCAGGATGATCGATTTTATAGGTGCAACGCTAGCGATGTGGGGTGAGTGCGTTGTCAGAATTGTCGTGAGATCAGTTGGGTTTTGATCTACCACAATTTCATTCGCGAGAAAGTAGCGGTAAACCAACCGCTGCACATGTGGATGGAGATGAGCTTCAGGCTCTTCAATTGCAAAGAAGGTATGGCTTCGCTCACCTTCAGCTACGAGACGATCTAACTCCAAGCTTTTTAGCGCGAGGAAAATCAGATTTGCGGTTCCAAGGCTGGCATCTCCAATACCTCGAACACCTTGGTCGATGAGAATACGCAGTCCACGAAGTAACGTATCGACACCTGTCGGGGCTAAGCCAAGCTTGATAGGCACCGTATGGCTTGATCCTACAATCTGAGTAAGCCTACCTCCGATACGTTCAGCAGCCCTAACTACCTCATCTCGATCAGCTAGCTCAATCTGAGCCTCAGCAATCAACTCCTGAATTTCCTCTCTTGCATCATCATCCAGTTCTGATGTGAGTTCCTCGATCATTGGTCTTAAGGGCGAGCGGCGCCAAGTGGATAGGTCCTTCTCAGCATCTCGAAGCGCACCTTGAACGTCTAAGGGAATTTGGCGGCGCTGTGTCGAGGTAAACGTATTGTCCTCATCAGTTCCGCCGAAGATGACGAACTCATAATCAGCCAGAGATCTAGGTGGTGCGTCTTCCAAGCTAGTTTTTGGTTGGAACCGATAAGTGAGGCGGGCTCTCAATGGAGGCCCAGGGGCAACAATGCAGTCCGCTAATGTCGCCACTAAATTGGGATTTTGGTCGAAGTCAGTCAACCAGACCGAGACCTGGACCGTTGAGCCAAGTTTTTCGTCACCTAACCCATCCCAGAAATGCTCAAGTCCCAATTGTCTATCGCGGTCGGACAGGCTGGGATCTAGAACCAACTGTAAAGCTCGAATCAGGTTGCTCTTACCGACCTTATTCTCACCAACCACAACAATGCTCTTGTCCGTACGGATATCAAGAAGCTTAAAAGTTGCGAAATTTTTAATTTTTATTCTACAAATTCGCATCACTGCTCCTTGCTTAAGAAAATCAGCATCCTCGGAATGCTATCACTGCCAACGCAGTCTTTAGCGTAAGCACCACTCCACACTAAAGCCTAAAATCCCGAATGTGTTACACGCGTCGTCCATTTTAGATCCGGTGTAACGCTCGCAGTTAAAGTGTGTAACACCAATAAAGTCTATATATTTCAATGCATTACTTTACACTGTTACACGTGCTACACCCGTTACACCCGTTACACCCGTTACACCCGTTATACCGATTCTGGGCGAATATTCCATTACAATCCCCCAATGCCCCGGATATCCCTTACCTCCAGCGCAAAAGCGACTCTTTCTCATCGCCTTCTGTATGGCCTGGCAGATTTCGCTAGCTCCACCTTCCCGGATCAGAAATCCGCGCCATAGGAAACCTCTCAGGAAAAAATTGGGTAACCGGATAACTGAGGTTAACAAATCCCCTACAGGGGACCCTGGAGTATCGTTTGTGACACGGGTGTCGGAAACCCGCGCGTTCGTGTTAGCGGCTGGTTTTTTGAGGTTGGTTGACAGGTTGACGAAGTTGACACGGTTGACGAACCCCATGTGTGCGTTATCAGAAACACAAAGGGGCATCTTTACCAACACGGTAACGATGCCCCTTTTTTCGTCAGGTTCCTTTCAATTTCAACGTTGAAATTTCAGTAAGGTGGGATGCCTGTCGCTAACAAAATCCCGCGGGTTTCCGACCCCGTATACCTTTAAAGTCTCCAGGGGCCCCGGCGCCGTGCAGGCGGCCAGTTGCGTTCTGTCTCGCCCAAGCTAACCTGCGCATTCCACGCCATCCGGCCACCCAGCCCACCAACATCCGGCCACCTATTCCACGCTCATCCGGCCGGGCAGTCGGAGCGCAGCGACGCAGGTTTGCATTGTTAGTCTGAAGTCTCTGTCGCCGTCAATTTCGTTGCGCGTCTGCGCATCGATTCGCCCTTCAGTTCGATCCGATAAGCGTTGTGCACCAGCCGGTCGAGGATCGCATCGCCCAAGGTCGGATCGCCGATCAGTGCGTGCCATTTGTCCACCGGCATCTGGCTAGTCACCAGCGTCGAGCGGTTGCCGTAGCGGTCGTCCAGCAGTTCAAGCATGTCGCGCCGCTGAGCAGCGGTAAACGGCGCCAAGCCCCAGTCATCCAGGATCAGCAGGTCGGTCTTGGCGTAGCCGGCCATTAGCTTGGCGAAGCGGCCGTCGCCGTGTGCCAGGCCCAGTTCTTCCATCAAGCGCGGCAGGCGCAGATAGCGCACGCTGTAACCGTCGCGGCAAGCTTTATGAGCCAGCGCGCAAGCGAGCCAGGTTTTGCCTACGCCCGTCGGCCCGCCGATGATCAGGTTCAGGCCATCGCGCAGCCACTGGCCGCTACCCAGTTGCAGGATCAGCGCCTTGTCCAGGCCACGAGGGCTGCGGTAATCGATGTCTTCCAGGCAGGCGTTATGGCGCAGTCGTGCGGCTTTGAGGCGAGTCGTCAGGCGGGCGTCTTCGCGCTCGGTCAGCTCGCGGTCGACCATCAGGCCGAGGCGTTCGTCGAAGCTGAGATCGTTGATGTCGGGCGTTGCGTGTTGCTCGCTGAGCGCTTTGATCATGCCGTGCAGGCGCAAGGTTTGCAGCTTGTCCAAGGTCGGGTTCGGTAGCATTTTTATCCTCCTTTTTCAGGTCAGTGGTAGTAGCCGGGGCCGCGCAGGTTGATGTGCTCGTCGGGCAGCAGCGGCAGGTTTTGCTGAGCCAGCGGCAGGCGTTCCAGCCCTTGGCGCAGGATTGATTCGAGGCTTTTATAGCTACATGCGCCCAGTGCCAGCGCACGCTGGCAAGCGGCTTCCAGCCGCGCTTCGCCGTGCTGTTTGCTCAGGCGTAGGATCCCCAGGCAGGCGCGGAAGCCGTGTTGCGGATGGATTCGGCGTTCGAGGATGTCGGCGATAACGCCAGCCGTGTTCGGCCCGGTTTGCTCTGCCCAGCGGATCAGCCGTTGCGGCGTCCACTCGGCGTGTTCGCGGTGACTTTTGGGCATGTGCTCGGTGTGGGTGGTGTGGCGGCCTTTGTGCGGCGAGCGCAGATGGCTGGCCACGCGCTGGTTGGCGTGGAAGCACTCGACGGTCTGTGCAGTCAGTCGCACTTCGAGTTGGTGCTTCACCAACTGGTACGGCACCGAGTAGAAGTGACCGTCGACCTCGACGTGGTAGTCGATGTGGACTCGCACCTTTTTCCATTCGGTATAGACGTAGGGATGTTCCGGCAGTGCTTGCAGTACCGGCTGGTCAAGGGTTTCGAAGGCCGAACGGCGTGAGCCGGGCAGTTTCTTGAAGGGCTTTTGGTTGAGGCGATCCAGCAGCAGTCCGATGGCCGTGTTGAGTTCACCCAGCGAAAAGAACTGCCGATTGCGCAGCACCGCCAGGATCCAGCGCTCGACCACTTGAACACCGACTTCGACCTTGGCTTTGTCCTTGGGTTTTCGTGAGCGAGCAGGCAATACGGCGACGCCGTAGTGCTCGGCCAGATCGCGGTAGCTGGGGTTGATATCGGGCTCGTAACGGTGCGCCTTGGTCACGCCACTGCGCAGATTGTCGGGCACTAGGATCTGTGCGGTGCCGCCGAAAAAAGCAAAACAGCGGGCGTGCGAGCCCAGCCAGTCGGGCAGTTTCTGCGACCAGGTCGCCTCGGCGAAGGTGTAGCTGGAGGCGCCGAGGACGGCGACGAAAATCTGGGCCTGGCGGATCTCTCCGGTTCGCCGGTCGATGATCGGCACGGTCTGACCCGCGTAATCGACGAACAGCTTTTCGCCGGCGCGATGTTCCTGGCGCATGACCACGTCGACCTTGGCGGCCCAGAGCCGGTAGTGCTCGCAGAACCAGCTGTATTGAAAGCCTTGCGGATGAGCGAGTCGGTACTCTTGCCAGAGCAGAGCCAGAGTCACGCCGGGGCGGCGCAGCTCGGCATGCGCCCAAGCCCAATCAGGCATCGGCCTTTGATCGCTGGGAACTGTTGGTGCTGGCGGAAACAGGCATCGCTCCAGCTCGGCGTCCGACAATGATGTCGGCCAAGTCAGCCCGGAAGCGTTGAAACGGTGCAGGTAACTGCCGGCACTGCCGCTGCTGATGCGCAGGCTGGCGGCGATCTTGCGCACGGACAGGCCGGCGTCGAACTTTAAGCGTAGTACCTCTCGGATTTTACGCATGGATATACGCTCCACGACGACCTCTTCGCTTCGATAAAAGAGGCCGATGGTAGTGAATAGTCCTGCGTTGCCGCCTGCCTGAGCGCGGGGCGGATCAGTGAGAAATCACTGTCCAAGTGCTCGTGGAATCAGTGTCCAAGTGGCCGTGGAATGAGTGTCCAAGTCAGCGTGGAATCGCTGTCCAAGTGTTCGTGGAATGGGTGTCCAAATGCGCGTGGAATCCGCAGAAAAGCTCACATGCGTAAAGAATGCGGACGTTTGGGGGCTTAGGGTTTGCTATAGCGCTAAGCCTTCGGGTGAACAAAAAAAGGCCTTGCTGGGCAAGACCTTTTTTCCAATCCAGGCTGCGCGTAGCGCTGCTGCCCTACCTCACCTCAACAATATCCAAAGCCCGATTCGCCAACAGCTCACTCACCTCGATCACCTGCAAAATCCCCATCGCAACACGCCGCCTCGACCCATCCAGATCAAACGCCAAATCACTGATCATGGCATTCGCCGAAGCCAGGTTCTCACTCAGATTCGCAAGCAAACACTCGGAATCCACACCCGGATCAATCCGAAAAATGGAGTCGGTCTTGTCAGACGCTTCATTCTTAGGCTTGGGTTTCAGGTAGTAATCCAACGCGCGGGTGGCCGCGTCGTCGAGCTTTTTGTTACGGGCAGACTGGGCACGAGACGTGGGCTCATCTGTAACAGGAGGATTCGGTGTAATTTTGACCATAGCCTTAGCTCTCTTTGGTTGAGGCTACTTCCCGTTCGCGACTAAACGATTGGGAGGCAGCTGTACGCAGGTTAGTCGACCGACGAGCTAAGGAATCGGCGCGCCCAAGGGCGCCCTGCGCACAGCCACCATCGAGTGCAGGGATGGGGATACCTGACTGACGGACGCTTGAGCGACTTAGCAACGACGGGCGACTAAACCCGATCACTGATGAGCAGTGACAGGTCCCAAACTACCGACGCAATCCAAGGCGAACAAGCCGGCGGATTCTGGCGTAGTTGTAGGCAAAGGCGCAAGGTGACGTCGGCTGGCGAGTTGCGATTGCCCAATGACTGACAGCCCCATCTGACACTTCAAATTGTTCCGGCCCCTCATAGCCAGCCCTACCTGTTTTGAGGAAACCGGAACAACCATTTCAAGAAACCTCCTACATCGCGCCCCTCTCTTCCCGCGTTAGCGTCTGCGCTGCATTTAGCGGACGAGATTCACTACGTGGCGACACGCAAAAAAGACATCCCCCAGGTCCGAAACCCACCCAGCGGCGATGGGCATCACGTCACTTATCGGGACATGACCGCTAGCGAACTGGCCGAGCGCGACGCCCGGCAGCAGGCTTACGAAGCCATGCTTGCCCGGCAGGCAGCCTATGAGCAAGAACGCTGGGCCACGGTGGATAAGAAGCCTGTATTCACCGTGACTGGAAGCGTGTTTGCCAAGAGCTGCAAGCTCCCCAACGGCATCATCGATTACAGCAACCCCAACGGCTACGTCCCGGCGGATCTGGTCAAGCAGTACGGCGATCTCATGTGGCTCGGCGGCAGGAGCGCCGACCCATCCGGCACGATCCCCCTCAAGCGGATCGGCGCTGGCGCGGTTCCCGTTACCTTGGGCAGGCTCGCGCTGGGCGGTTCGGCAACTTCCTCGGCTGCAGCTGCCGGCGGCACCGTCGGCGCAGCCCTGCTGACAGGCATCGTCGCCCTGCTCTGGCCATCCAATCTGGGCGATAGCGCGCTTTATAGCGAAGACCAGCTACGCGATCTCAAGCAGGCCCGCAGCCGCATGCGCTTGAGCGTCGAGCAGCAGGCCGATGGCAGTCTCAAGGGGTATGGCTTCTATACCGGTCAGCATCCCGATTGGGAAATGGTTGATGTTGTTCAGTTCACGCCGCGAGCCGATCAGTTCATCGCCGACCTGGGTGACGGTATCGAGCTGATCTGGACGCCGGCTATCAATCCGGCTGACACCCTCGGCATTCCCGCCCTGGAAGCTGCGCCCCAGGCACCGCCTATTTGGATCTATCCGCCGACGCCGATGGCCGACAGCATCATCGTCGACCCGATCTATCCGCCGGAGTACAAGGATTTCATTCTGGTGTTTCCGGCGGACTCGGGGGTTCGGCCGGTTTATGTTGTGGTCTCTGTCAGGCGAAGCGGTAACCCCGATCATGACTACTATCCAGCACCAAAAACCGGAGAAATTACCGGCTTTTTAAATCTAAGATCGGCAAAAAAGCAAACGCCAAAACAAGGAGGAGCGGGACTTAGAGAACGTTGGGTTGACCCTAAAGGAAGGACTATTTACGAGTGGGACTCCCAACATGGCGAGCTAGAGGCATATCGCGCAAGCGATGGAAGTCATTTAGGCGCGTTCGATCACGAGACGGGCGTCCAAGTAGGCAAGGCAAAAAAAAACCGCAACATAAAAAAATATTTGTGAGGACACGATGGGCTTAAAACTAAGATTGGATTGGTACGATAAAAAAACCAAGTTGGGTGAAGGCGAAGAATATTCGAACGACTTGGGGGATGATTTGTCAGTAATCACGGCATTGGATCTGGAAAGCGAACCCGAAATATATGACGGCGGCTTTGATGTACGTGCCGAATGGATACCTATCATCCAGCCCTTCTTTACGCATTCAATCGCCCCAGAAAAATTCGATTATCAAATTGCACTTCGATACCGAGTTAATTGGTAAAAAAAACAACTAGCCACCTCCCATCAAAACATTTGTACGTAGCGGCGACGTAAAGCGTTGAAGATGGGAGGGTCCTAAAGATAAGTTTATGATTGGACTCACAGCGCAGCGCGACAAGATAGAATCATGAAACACAAAATAATTGGCGTAATTGACGGTGACGATTTTGCCTCGTTCGAAAAAGAGCTCTGTATTGACACTCAAGCTCTAGCAAAAATAATGAACTGGACCAAAGAGGAAAGCTATTTTCACGATTATGAGTTGAGCACGTCTCAAATTGCAGCATTGGAAAAAGCGTGTTCAATAGAGCTACCCCGAAACCTATTGCTTTTTTTAACCAGCAGCAACTAACCTCCAGAAAGATATTAAAAGAGGAACATCATGCCTTGTTTCTCAATAACAGGCTTCTACCCAGACGACAAAAATGACGACTCATTACAGTTCGAGACTTATATCGAGAACGCCGAACAAAATGAGGCACTGGCGCAAATAACTGAAACCAAACCCTTCAACGAAATTGAACCAGGAGAACTGGAGATAACAGACGAACAACTTAGAGAAATAGAAAAGGTGCTAGGTATAAAATTCCCTGCGGGACTGGAGTATTACATCGGAACTTGCGCCGACTAGCCCCCAACAGAAACCGGGAGAAAGTCCGAATGGGACTAAAATTAAGACTTGATTGGTACGACAAAAAAACCGAATTGGGTGAAGGCAAAGAATATTCGAATGACATGGGAGATGATGTATCGGCAATCTCGGCGATGAATCTGGAAAGCGAACCAGAAATATATGACGGAGGCTTTGATGTACGCGCCGAATGGATACCGATCCTCCAGTCCTTCTTTGACCACCCAATCGAACCAGAAATATTCGACTATCAAATTGCATTTCGGTACAGAACCAATTGGTAAAAACTAGTGACACACACAAGGCCAATATCTCGAAAAACCCGATAACTGGCAGGCAAACTAGACCCAACCTCCGACAAGGAAAGCAGAGAAGTGAAGCCCATCGTTGAAATTTTTGACATGACTACTGAAGAGTTGATAAAGACCGTAGAAGTCCCAATCGCCTATATGGACCAGTTGGCCGCACTTATGGGCTGGACAAAGCCTGAAGTTTTTTGTTTTGTCTATGATCTATCACCACAACAGATAAAGACAGTCGAAGAGTGGACTCACGCAACAATTCATGGCGATAACCGCCTCGTTCAAATCGTTTGCCTTGAATAAAGCCGAGGAAAATCCGCTACTGTTATGGGTGCCCAAACCAAACCAGCGCCTCCAACGAGGTGGATAGAACCATGAAGCATAAAATAATGGGCGTAATAGACGGTGACGACTTTGCCTCATACGAAAACACGCTCTGCATTAACACTCGGACTCTAGCAAAGGTAATGAATTGGACCAAAGAAGAAAGCTATTCTTATGATTACGCATTGAACACATCTCAAATTGCAGCGCTGGAAAAAGCATGTTCAATAGAGCTACCACGAAACCTGTTGCTTTTTTTAAGCAGCAGCAATCAACTCATTAAAGCCATCAAAACGAGGAATACCATGCGTTACTTTTCAATAACAGGCTTCTATCCAGACGACAAGAAAGACGACTCACTGCAATTTGAGACTTGCATAAAAAACGCCGAGCAAAACGAAGCGCTAGCCCGGATAACTGAAGCCAAACCATTCAATGCTGTTGAACCAGGAGAGCTGGAGATCACGGAAGAGCAACTCAAAAAAATAGAAAAAATTCTCGATATGAAATTCCCTGCCGGACTGGAATATTTCATCGGAACTCGCGCCGATGCTCCCTCAACCAAAACCAGATCAAAAAGCTGAGCGAGCCAAATGGGACTAAAACTAAGACTTGAATGGTATAACAAGCAAACCGACTCCTACGAGGGTGAGGAGTATTCCGAAAACTTGGGTGATGACGGCTCTGTCATTGAAGCCCTAGGGATTCCAATCGAAAACAACATAAATAACGGAGGTTTTAATGTCCCACAAGAATGGATAACAATTCTCCAACCTTATTTTCAGCATTCAATTGATTGGCCCACCTACGTCTATCAGGTCTCCTTCGATTATCGAGACAGATGGTAGCCACGGACGGTCGCCAGTAAATTCGCCTCGATCCGTTATTGGCAATTACGCCACTGGATAACAACGCTAGGTTTGGCCGCGTTGTGCTGGGCGACGAATGATCACCGAACATGGCATTAGCGGCATGCCAAGCTTTCGCTATGGGTTGCTATGGCTTCCAGCGAGCGATCACGAAGCGACGCGCCCCTCAACTCTTCTTCCCGAACAACCGCTCGGCAATCTGTCGACCTCGCTCCAACCCTTCTTCCGTCAACCAGATCGACTTGTTCTTGTTCACCGGATCGCTGATAAGGCCTTGTTCATGCAATCGGTTCATGACTTCGAAGTCGAAACCTTTCCAGGCATTGCCGCTGTCGGAGCTGAAGGCTGCCAGCAAGGCAAGCACAGCTTCTTCTATCAATCTGTCGTCGTATTCCACGGTCGCTGCTCCGCTCGTGTTAGCACGAAGTGCCGATTTTACGCGTTAGCATTCCTTAAACGTTAGACAGTCATCACCTCACCGGCTTGCCCCAGCGCCAACCGATTCCACACACGCTGCGGGTCAGCGGTGTGTTTACCGCCCAAGACAAGACGGCAGGAAAGGTCCAGCCGAGCAAGACCTTTCCCGTACTGAGGCGAAGCCGTCGACTACCTCACCTCAACAATATCCAAAGCCCGATTCGCCAACAGCTCACTCACCTCAATCACCTGCAAAATCCCCATCGCAACCCGCCGCCGCGACCCATCAAGATCAAACGCCAAATCACTGATCATCGCGTTCGCCGAAGCCAGATTCTCACTGAGATTCGCAAGCAAACACTCAGAATCCACACTCGCATCAATCCGAAAAATGGAGTCCGACTTGTCAGACGTTTCGCTCTTAGGCTTGGGTTTCAGATAGTAATCCAACGCTCGCGTGGCAGCGTCATCGACTTTCTTGTTGCGGGCAGACTGAGCACGGGAGAGGTGTTCGTTCGTATCGGGGGGATTCGGCGTATCTTTTGCCATCGTCTTGCTTCCTGTAGTTGAAGCCATCACCCTCTCGCTGCTAAACGATGGGAGGCAGCTGTACGCAGGTTAGCAGACCGGGGAAACAAGAAGCCGGCGCGTCCGGGGACGCCCTGCGCACAGCCACCATCAAGTGCAGGATGGGAGTCCTGACTGGATGACGCCTTGCACAACCTGTTTCACCACGAGCTGCTAAACCCGATCACTGATGAGCAGTGACAGGTCCCAAACTACCGACGCAACCCCAGGCGAACAAGCCGGCGGATTCTGGCGTAGTTGTAGGCAAAGGCGCAAGGCGACGTAGCTTACGAGCGGAGGTCGCTCGTTGCCTGACAGACCCGGCTTACGTTACCCATTTCAGCCGGATACCCGGGCTTCAAATCAAGGCTTACCAGACGGCCCTGCTACCTGACGATCCGCAGTCACGATAAAGGGCCTGCCCTCAAGATCCATTTGCTCCAGGACCATCCTGTTCTTATCCACCTCCTTGATGCGCGCGTGCCCCGATCCCCCTTCGGGGTAGATATCACTGAGGTTGGGCATGCTGGGGCCGATAAATTGCGCCACTGTCAAAGGCGAAATATCTTTGCCGTCAACCGAGTAGGTCTTGGGTAACGTCTTCATCTGCTGCAGCGTGAACGACAGGTTTTCGCTGTCTGCGCTCCAGGTGCCGGCGCCATTGGCGCTGTATTCGAGCCTGAACGGCTTCGAAGGCTCTGTCCCAACCAGCGCGACGACGCCGCTGACGTTGTAATGATTGTTGGCGAAGTATTCGATGGTGCCCTTGAACTCGAACTTCATGCCGTCGCCGTTGGGATAGCTGAACGCTTCGGTCCAACGACCAATGAAGTGGCTTTTGTAGTAGTCGGCCCTCATTTCGGCCAACCAGGATGAAATGCTGGGGAACCCGGCCAACAAGCCAACAATCGCCACGATCGCGGCCCAGCTTTTTAACGAGTACTGCTTGAGTGTCGAGGCAGCGGTCATCCATAACTCCTTATCCATGAGGAGGCGCGCAGCACTCCGGTTTGCCTGAGCGATTGTTGCCAGACCGCTCAATAGAAGCGGTCTTCTTCTTTCATGCGGTAAATGCGACCGAACGTCATGAAGGAAATCCCGAGGAACACCAATGTCAGCAATACCCCGCCAGCCATGACGAAGAAGCTGGCGCGATAAGAGTGTAGCTCGGTGGCGATGCTGCTGATTTGGGGAAACCAACGTGAATACAGCAGGGGAACGTCACCCCCTACCTCGTACTGATCATGTTCGTTATAGCGTTGGTCCACGTATTCGTCTTCATGGACTTGCTGATCACCGTCGGTATATCGGTAACGAATGATGATGCCGTTTTCATTCATCGGGATGCTTTCCAGTTGCGTCACGGTACCGTTTACCTCGACAGCGCTCCACCGAATGGCCCCATAAATGAACCCTGAGTGTTTTGCCAGGGAGGCTAGAAATAACAGTACACAGCAAGCAACGGTAAGCAGGACGATTCGGTTATACAGGTGGTCTTTTTCAGCTTCGCGTGGGTAAAACATGCTCCGGTCCTTCGAATGGGATTGCTGCGCAACCTATCGGCGAGCGACCGGGCAACTTGAGTTTTTATTGAGGCCACGGCCCGTTCGTTGCTGTCGGCCTGTCGATAAGCAGGGTTCAACGGATTGTTATCCTGCCAGGTGTTTCATTTACTTAACAGCCCACCGTCAACACTTTCAATTATCGCCAAAAACAGGCGAGTCGATTCGACAAGCGAAGCGGTACGGCTATATTCACAATGCCTCCATCCTGATTGGATTTGAATCCTTCGCTGTAGATCCTGCCGGAGGGACGTAAGCATCCGAACCGGACTCATCTCCTGTTCTGAGATCACTATGCTCGGACAAAGGAATTCCCCATGGCCTTGGTCGACCCTAGAAATAATGAGTACGACGTTTCCAAACTACAAAGTGCAAGTATTATCGGACACGTCACCACCCAGTCTGCACGCATTTGGATTCGCGTCTATACACCAGGAAACTGGAGCCTGGTTTGGTCAAAGAAAGCAATCGAAGGAGATTTGGTAAAGCTGGATGGCAAACCGCTGGCCGAGTTTTTGAAACCGTATAACTGTGCTCATGACTCATATGCATTCAGCTGGGAAGATGATCTGACCCATACCTTCGACCTTCAGGGCCTGGATCAAGACACGACTTATTTCTACTATTTAATGACCGACGAGACAGACGGTACGGACACATTCCGCAGGACCGAAATCGGTTGTCATAAGTCAATCGCCTTCCGGACCATGACAGACGAGATGCTTGATTTCAGCTTTGGATTCTATAGTTGCCATGATCCGTTCAACGCAAATGGAAGTTATGGCGCCTGGCCTCTCTTTCTGGAAAAAATGGATGTTTCAAACGCCAGATTCGCTATAGGGGGTGGCGATCAGGTGTATGTTGATTGCCAGGAAAGCAAGCACTTTCCTGACATCTGGGAGTGGTTGAAAGACAACAAGGACGACTTGATCGCAGAGTGTTCCACAAAAGGCAAGCTTGACCTTAAAAAGCTCGACGCGTACCTGCTCAATCTGTATCGCTGGTACTATCGAGTGTATTGGAAATTTCCACACCTCCAGGAAGCGTTCTCCAAATACCCGCAATACATGATGTGGGATGATCATGAAATCATGGATGGCTGGGGTTCTCGTACCGACGAAGAGCGAATCGCAATAATTTCCAGGTATTTCGAACGCGATGACAAAGTAATAGATAGAAAATTGGTTAATTCAATGTGGACGGCTGCGCGGACGGCATACTTTGAATATGCGCACAGCCACAATCCAGAGACTGGCGTTTCCAAAGGCTCCTTGAAAAAACCAGAGACCTGTATCTGGGATTACGGTTTTGAAAAAGGAGGCATTCCATTTTATATGCTTGACATGCGTGGACATCACGACGTCGAAACCCCGGAAAAGAAGAACTTTCTTCTCGGCACAAAACAAATCGAACGATTCCAAGGATGGTTGAAAAGTAGCGTGAACTCATCCTCACCCTTGTTATTTGTGGTTAGCCCGGTGCCCTTCGTTCATTGGAAATCGGTGCTATTGACCGCTGGATCCTGGCTTGACTCCGCCAAAGATGATTGCATGGATGAGTGGGACCATAGCAGTAACCATGCAGAGCGAAACATCCTGCTCGATTCCATCTTTCCAGCGCTGGACAAAGGCGGCAAGACACTCGTGTTCATCAGTGGCGACGTTCACTGTGCCGCAGCGTTTCGACTGAGTCATGATAAATATCGTAAAGCCAGTATTTATCAGGTGACCTCCAGCGCTATTTCCCGAATGCCCGCCGGGCAGTTCGCCGGAACCGGGATCGCAAATTCTGGAAAGATCAACGGTCATGATTCCATCTATTTCGAGCACCTTTTCAGTCACTCGGAAGATAAGAACTTTGCAATATTCCACGTAGCGGGTGGAGCCTCGGCATCTGTCGATCTCTGTTGGCCTGGTGGCTCACAAGGCGAAGCCGTGGTGAAAACCCTACGACTTCGCTGACTCCCGCTTGACGCAAGGCCTTGATAAAACCTGCGCACTGTAAGTCGCTATGGTGCGCAGTAACGTCCCGAAAATCTTTCCAATCCATCCCTTCCCGCAAAGCCCCCATCCGCTCCAGCAAACGCCCCCACCCACCCCCGCCTCGATAATGCCTTCTCCACTCACCCCCTACCGCTGCAACCGAGCACCGTGTACCCGCCCATGAACCTACGCACCTTCATCCGGAGCTATTGCCTCAATTCCAGGCTCGCTACGAACGCCCTGACCCGCCTGCACAAGGCGCTGTCATCCCTGGCCGCCTACCTGGCCCAGCAAGGCTTCGATTCCAACATATGGCCGGCCACCCGTGACGAAGCTGCACCGGACCGTCGCCTCAACACCCTGTGCCCAGAGCTAGCCGCCACTGTGTTCAGCCACGCCCGCGAAGGCATCATCCTGGTCGACCCATTCGGTCGGGTCATCGCCGTGAACGAGGCCTTCACGCGGCTCACCGGTTATGGGCAAGAAGAGATCAAGGGGCGCGAGCTGAACTCCCATCGCATGGTCCGCCGCCTCACCGCTTTTTACGCGCCGATGAAAAACGCGCTGGATTTCCACGGCCATTGGTCCGGTGAAATCCAAAGCAACCACAAGGATGGCCGGGAGATGACGTCGCGGATCAGCATTAGCGCCGTGCATGACCAGCACGGCAATGTTCAGCACTACGTGGCGCTGTTCAGCGACATGACGCAGATGAAGCAGCGTCTGCAGTTGCTGGAGCGCGATGCCCGGTATGACGCGCTCACGCAGTTGCCCAATCGGTTGTTGTTGGCTGAGCGGATGCGTCAGGCGTTGGGCAAGGCGCGTATTTATCAGCAGAAGGTGGCGATTGCGTTTATTGACCTGGATGGGTTCAAGGCGCTGAACGACAGTTATGGGCATGACTGGGGGGACCGGGTGTTGCAGATCGTCGCGGCGCGCATTAATGCGACGTTGCGTGAGGGGGATACCTTGGCGCGGTTGGGGGGTGATGAGTTTGTTGCGGGGTTGGTGGGGTTGCAGGCGGTGGAGGACTGCGAGCCGTTGCTCAAGCGGATGCTGGCGGCGGCGAATGCGCCGATTTTGATTGGCGCGCAGACGGTGGAGATCGCGGCGAGTATCGGGGTGGCGTTTTACCCTGAGCATGGGCATGAGATCGATGGGCTGATCAGTAAGGCGGATCAGGCCATGTACCTGTCGAAGAAGGCCGGTGGTAATCGTCTGGCGTTTTGTCCGACGCGGTTTATTTCGGTCAATAGCGAAGCCTGACGGTGGTGCCGAGGGTGCGTTCGCTGCCGGTCATGACGCCGTAGTCGCCGGCGCCGAGCAGTGAATAGACGGCGGTGATGTAATTGCGGTCGAAGAGGTTGCGCACCCAACCTTCGACTTCCCAGGCGCGGTCCTGGCTGCGCAGGCCCAGGCGCAGGTTGGTGAGGCCGTAGCTGGGTTGATAGCTGCCTTCGCCGCCTTCGAGGGTGCCGGAGTAGCCGGTGCGAAAGCTGTAGTCGATGCCGCTGTAGGCTTCCAAGCCGTAGGGCAGCGGATGGGTGTGGTCGAGGCCGCTGCTGAGGGTCCATTCCGGCGCGTTGTAGAGGCGCTCGCCGCTGAGGTCGCAGGTCCATTGGCCCGAGGCCGGCGGGCACGGGGCGTTGGGGAAGCTGCGGTAGCGCGCATCGCTCCAGGCCAAGCCCAGGCGGCCGGTGAGTCGTGGGGTGAGTTGCCAGGCTGAGTCGAGTTCGATGCCGCGCAGGCGGACTTTGCCGACGTTGATCAGGTTGTCCCGCAGCGGTGGTGCGAACACCGACGTTGGCGGGCTGTAGGTGAGCGCTTGGTAGTTGTCGACGTCGGTTTGGTAGACGGCGAGGTCGAGCAAGGCGCGCTCGTCCCAGAAGCGCGTCTTCACGCCCAGCTCCAGGGATGTGGCCCGCTCCGGCTCGAAGGTCGGCGCGGTGAACGGGCCGACCACGTCGAAGTTGATGCCACCGGCCTTGTAGCCCCGCGACCAGCTGACGTAGCCCATCACCGCCTCGCTGAAACGGTAGCTGGCGCTGAGGAGGCTGGAGACGTTGTCTTCTTCAATCGAATCTTCGCGGTAATAAGTACCGCCAAGGGCGATGTCGCGCAGCAATTGCCCACCGGCCCGGAACACCGGGGGCAAACCGGTCAGCGGGGCGAGGTTGCTGACGTTGCGGGAGATCCAGCCGTCCTTGCGCTCCTGGCTGTAGCGCAGGCCGCCGGTGAGTTCCAGCGGGTCAATCGGGCGCCAGGAGAGCTGGCCGAAAATCGCTCGGCTGTCGCCCTTCTGCTCGCCGTCATACCGTTGCCGGGCGCCGTCCAGCAGCATGGCCGGCACCTGGCTCGGGTCGGTGATGTTGATGCCCAGTTTCTTCAGTGGTTCCAGTTGATCGCCGACGAACCAGGGCGCGGCGTCCTTGCCGAACTCGACGTCGATCTGACGGTCGAGCTGCTGGCGCAGGTAGTAGAGACCGGCGACATAGTCGACAGACGAACCGGCCGTGCCGGACAGGCGCCATTCCTGGCTGAACTGCCGGTGGCCCAGTTCGGTTTCGGACTGGGCCACCGACAGCGCGGTGCTGTCGCCATCGCGGGTGGCGCGGTAGTCCCAGTCGCGGTAGGCAGTGATGCTGGTCAAGCGCATCGCCTCGTCGAGGTCCCAGTTCAATTCCAGTGAGACGCCGTTCTGCAGGGTTTGCGGATGGCCCGGCGCGTCGATGCGGGACTCGCGTTTGTAGGGGTCGGGTTCGGTCAGCGGATAGCCGAGGAATGTGGCGCGCTTGCGGGTCTGGGTGCTGTAGTGATTGACCAGCAGGACGTTGCCGGCTTCGTTTTGCTCGGCGTAGTCGGCGATCAGGCGAGCGCTGAAGTCAGCGTTCGGCGTCCACAGCAATTGGCCGCGCAGGCCTTGGCTGTCGGCGTCGCCGAGGCGGCTGCCGTCTTGCAGGTTTTCCACGGCGCCATCGGTGGCGCTGTCGTAGACGTTGAGTCGCCCGGCGAGCACGTCGTCCTGCAGCGGCCCGGAAATCGTCCCGCGAAACTCACGCAAGCCGCGCTCGCCGTAGCTGGCTTCGAGGTTGGCTTCGGGCTGGAACGTCGGTTGTTTGGTGATGATGTTCAGCGCGCCGGCAGTGGTGTTTTTGCCAAACAAGGTGCCTTGCGGCCCGCGCAGCACTTCAATGCGCTCGATGTCCATCAACTCGGTGAAGGCCATGCCCTGGCGCGCCTGGTAAACGCCATCGACGTAGGTGCCGACGCTGCCTTCCAGGCCATCGTTGTAGGCAGTCGCGCCGAAGCCGCGCAGGCCGAAGCCGGCGTAACGGGCGTCGTGGCCGGACACTATCAGGCCGGGCACGCGTTGTTGAATGTCTTGCAGCCGATGCAGGCCGGCTTCGTTCAGTTGCTCGCCGTAGAGGACGTTGATCGGGATCGGCACGTTTTGCGGGTCTTCCTCGCGGCGGCGAGCGGTGACGGTGGTTTCGTCGAGCGTGAGGGCTCCGGGCGTCGCCTGTTCGGCCTGGACCGACGCCCAGGGCAACGTCGAAAGGCTGGCGAGCAAGAGCAGCCTGTAACCCAAACCCGGCACGCTAGGACTCCCGAGCCATTTCGCGACGCACCGTGTCCGGGCAGGCCAGTGCCTGGACGCACGCCAGCAATTCGCGGCTGTCGGCGGGCTTGAGCAATACCGCGTCGAAGGCCAGGTCCTGTGGATAGTTCTCCGGCCTGCGTGGCGGCACTGCGGAATAAAGCACCACGGGTATATCGCGCGCACCGTCGCGCACGTGACGCAGCAGTTCCCAGCCGTCCATGCCGGGCATCATCTGGTCGCTGATCAGCAGGTCGACCGATTGTTCAGCCAGGCAGGCCAAGCCGTCTTCGCCGGTCGCCGCCATGCTTACGTCAAAACCGTAGCCGGCCAGCAAGTCGTAGAGCCATTCGC
This sequence comes from Pseudomonas sp. PF05, assembly GCF_056521845.1. Taxonomy (NCBI): domain Bacteria; kingdom Pseudomonadati; phylum Pseudomonadota; class Gammaproteobacteria; order Pseudomonadales; family Pseudomonadaceae; genus Pseudomonas; species Pseudomonas sp. PF05. The sequence continues at coordinate 91,018 of NZ_JBWLPW010000011.1, forward strand.
TGTTCTGTTCGATGTCGTCCACTAGCAGAACATGCTTGCCCTGGCCGTCGAACGGCGTGGCGTTGTTGTCGACGATACCGTTTTCCAAGTCGTGTTCTTGGGCGCAGTTCAGTTGCAGGCGAAAACTGAAGTGGCTGCCCTGCCCCGTGGCTTGGGGTTCGAGGCGGCTGTCCATGCGCTCCAGCAGTTGCGTGACGATGGACAGGCCTAGCCCGCTGCCTTCGTAGCGCTGGGCATTGCGGCCGCGGCGGAACGGTTGCAGCAGGTGTTCGAACTCTTGCGGGTCGATGCCGATGCCGGTGTCGATCACGCTGAAGCGCAGTTCCACGGTTTCCGGCGTTGGTGCAGCACCACCGCTCACTTCGAAACGGATCTGGCCGTTGCGGGTGAATTTTGCCGCGTTCGCCAGCAGGTTCATGAGGATCTGCCGGAGGCGTTTGAAATCGGCCTCCACCAGTGGCGGCAAGTCATCCGCCAAAACGGCCTCGAAAGTGTTGCCTTGGCGCGCAGCTAAAAAGCCTGCCTCGTCTGCAATCTCTTTGAGGAAGCCATACAGATAGCCCGGCGCGAGGGTCAATTGCATCTGCTCCAGCTCGCCACGGGAAAATTCGAGCATCTCGTCGATCAGCTCCAGTTGCTGGCGGGCGTTGCGTTCGATTGTCGCCTGATAGTCGCGGTTGGGCCCGGCGTGCAGCAGGCGCGCGTAGTCGATGATGCGCACCAGCGGCGAGCGCAGGTCGTGGCTGATCCGCGCCATCAACGCGCTGCGCGCCGCGAGGGATTCGCGCAGTTGCGACGTGCGCAGCGCCACGGTGCTTTCCAGGCGTTCCTGTTCGGCTTGGCGTTGTTGGTCGAGGGTGGACAGGGCGTGCTTTTCCCGGTTGCGGCTGCGGGCGACTTCCATGATCAACGTACACACCAGCAACGCCACGCCGGGCAAGGTGGACGATAAGCTGTATTTGCTTTGCGGCGACTGCCAGGGCAGTTGTTCCTGGGGGAAAAACAGCCGCATCAGCAATTGCCCAAGCAAGAGCCCCGGCACCAGCCAGGCCATCCAGCTGTAGCTCAGGCGTCTGCGCCAGGCCATGAACAGGGTGGCGAGCAGCACGCCGTAAAAACTCATCAGGGATATTTGGACGATCTGCGCGCCCTGGACGGGATCGACTTTTAGCCACCAGAGTCGGCCGAAGATGCAGCCCAACAGCGGCAGCCAATAGCTCCAGCCGATGATTCTGGGCAGGCGGGCGACCTGCAACAGCACGCGCATGTAGGCCAGGAACAGTACGAACGAGAACGCGCTGGCGCAGGTCAGCAACTCGCGTGTCCAGCCCAGTGCGCTGGGCCAGTAGATCAGGTAGCCGTTGAGGATGCAGGTCAGCAGGATGTAGCTCAATACCGCGCCCGCGTTCACGCTCAGCAGTTGGGAGCGCAGGATCCAGCCGACGATGAAGCCGAACGGGACGACCAGCAGGACAATGCCAAGGGTGAGTCCGTCGCTCAGGTAGGTCTGTTGCTGACTGCGCAGCAGCGCCGGTTCGGACCACAGTTCCGGCTCCAGCAACATCTGGAAGTTGCTCGCCACGCGGATGAACAGCGTGGCGCTCTCCCCTGCCGCCAGCGAGACCGGGAAGGCCGGCTGACGTGTCGCCGGCTGGGGCCATTCGGCCACGGGATAGGCGCCACCGGCATGGGCGTCATGCCCCGGTTGATAGACGCGGATGTCTTCCAGGCGCGGCGCGCCGACCACCAGCAGGCGCGAACACGCCACAGCGCTTGAGTTGCTGAGCTGCACTTTCAACCAGAAGGCGGAGCGGCTGTAGGCTTGGGTCGGCCAGCTTGGGGTTGCCGCGGCGAAACGCGTTTCGGGCAGTTGCGCGACGTCTTCCAGGCTCAGGCTGGCCTGGGTGTCTTCAAAAATCGTTATCGCGGGCATCAGGTCCAGATGATCAGCCCGGCAGATATCCACAGGCGCGGCGCGCAGCAAGCCTGTGGATAACAACGCTATCGTCAGTAACAACAACTGTAGAAGCCGCATCAGGCGCGTCCGGCCGACTCTGTATCAGCGATGCCCAAGGCTTGCTGGCGAAACTGACTGGGCGTCATGCCGATTCGCTGGCGGAAGGCCGTGGTGAAGTTGCAGGCGTTGCGAAAGCCCACCAGTTCGGCGACGTCCTGCACGCTCATGGCGCTTTCGCCGAGCAAGTCCTGGCCACGTCGCAGTCGTGCGTCGCGAATGTAGGCGAACACGGTCAGCCCCAGGTGCTCGCGAAAGATCCGCGAGAGGCGCTTTTCGTGAGTGCCGACCTTTTGCGCCAGCTGGACCAGGGAAGGCATGTCATCGAGGTGCTCTTCGATCAAGCGCATCGCGGCGCGCAGGACGATTTCATCGCCTTGCGGCTCCGGATCGACCGGGTTGTGTTGATGGGTGGGCGGCGCGCGCCAGGTCAATTGCAGGTGGATCTTGATGCGCGCCAGCACCTCTTCGGGCGCGCAGGACTTGGGGATGTAATCGACCGCGCCGACAGTCAGCCCTTCCAGACGCTCGATGGAGCTGTTGGCCGAAGACAAAAACAGGATCGGCGTCTGACGGGTCGACGGCGCCTCGCGCAACAGCCGGCACAGGCTGAAACCGTTCATGTGCGGCATGTGCACGTCCAGCACGATCAGGTCCGGACGCAAGGCCAGTGCCCGCTGATAGCCCTGGTGGGCATCGCTGGCCAGGGAAATGCGCCACGGTTGGGCCTTGAGCAGGATGAGCGTTGCGCGGATATCCTCCGGGACGTCGTCGATCAGCAGAATATGCGGCTCGGACGACACCGCCGCACCTCCCGCCATCGCCGTCCGCTTTTCGAATCGTCCGTCGTCCATTCGCTACGTTCTCTTATCGTGCGCTGGCCAATTAATTGCCGCAGAGCAACGGCATTGCAAAGCCAATCGATGGATCGGTAAAAATCGTTATACCGATAGCGGCAGGTCCGGCGAAGACTTGAAGATGCCGAATTGTCCATGGCCGCTATGCTAAGGCGATCCTACTTCGACAGGCAGGCTTCGATGATCCAGTGCAAACGCGCCTATGAACCAGCCAGCGCCACGGATGGCGTACGGGTTCTGGTGGACCGCTTGTGGCCGCGCAATTGCCGCAAGGATGCGTTGGCGATTGCCGAGTGGTTGCCGGAGGTTGCGCCTTCTCATGAGTTGCGCAAGGCGTTCAAGGCGGGGGCTGTGTCGTTTACCGAGTTCAGCGTGGCGTATCGGCGTAAGCTGGCGGCGCGGCCAGAGCATTGGTGGAAGCTGGTGGATATTGCGCGGGATGGGACGCTGACGTTGGTGTATTCGGCTAAGTCTACGGTTGAGAATAATGCGGTGGTGTTGGCGCAGTGGTTGGAGGATGAGGTGGAGAAACGGGCGGAGGGGAGTTCGCCGGTTTGCTATTTTTCTGAGTTTCCGGAGCTTTGAGTTGATCGTTCCCACGCTCCCGCGTGGGAACGCCGCCAGGGACGCTCCGCGTTCCGCTTCTGCGAGGTGACGCAGAGTGTGGGAACAATCAATGCACTGCACAGACCTCTCCACGGGGTAATTGGTTTGCTTAAGTTCAGCGGCGTGCGGCTAAGATGGCGCGCAGAGAAACCACAAGGAAGACAGCCGCGATGCAATCGCCATTTGATCCGTTGGTTCATATCGATTGGAAAACACCGGGCAGCGACTTGCTCGGGCTGTTGCAGCATTACTATCCCGACATCGGTGTGTTTTCCGGCCCGGAATTCGAGGCGTTGTTGGATGAGCTGTCCAACGAGATGCCCGAGGTCTGCTTCGAGGCGCTGGCGCCGGTGTTGGCGGCTCAGGGTTACGACTTGTGGAACCTGGATGCCGGTGGCGATGATTATCGGCCGGTGATTGTCCCGGTCGATCAGCGCGAGGCGTTTGCACAACACTGGCGGGAACAAAACGCAGAGCCAGGCTACACGCCGACGTTGATCGAGCCGTCGAAGCCTGTCGCAGTCGAGCGCAAAAAACCAAAGCCAAACGCAGCAAGTTGAATTGGCTGCAGGAAGTCCATGACTATCCCGGCGCCACCTATGTGCATGACGACAACTACCGCAACGGTTGGGCCGCCATTACCGAGCAGGACGAAGACCAGTGGTTGTGCTTCCTGATCGACTACAACCAGTGGCCGCCCACCGAGCAGGACATGCTCGAACACCGCACCGATGGCGCGGACGGCGCGGACTTGCAGCTCATCGATGCCGATGCCCGGCGTAGCCTGTGGAAACGTCGGATCGTACGCGGCGATTACAGTGCGGGTGACCGTTATCAATACGAGATTCGGCAAGGCGATGAGATCGCGGCGTTCGGGTTATCAGGAGACGGTGCTGTTGGCCTGGCGCTTCAACTTCATGACCGGCGCCAGGACCAAGGCGACATTGGACGGTTTCGGCAGTGAACTGCGCCAGGACACGCGATTGCTCGTCACCCAGCCCAAGCATGTCATTACGTTGCGCACGTTTCATGGGCAGCTTCATGTGTCCCGGGGGCATGGGAATTGGTGGGTGTGGAATTATCGCGCCAATACGTTCGGGTCGCAGACGCTGGCGTGGTTTTGGAATCAGGGCAGTGATGAAGTGGTGAAGCTGTCGACCAAGGACATCCCGCGTATTAAACCGGATGTTCGTTACGTGCCGACGCAGGATCGGTATATGGCGTTCGAGGCGGATTTTGTGGCGCGGTTGCCGGGGTTTGCGCAGATGGTTGAGGCCAAGGGGAGTGAGGTTCTGGTTTTTGAGTGAGGCGATTAAGCAGGAGCTTTTGTGGCGAGGAAGTCCCCGCCGCGTCGCCGACGCTGCGCTGTCGCGCAGGGAACAGGTCTTGTGGCTAGGGGATTTATCCCCGCTGGGCTGCGCAGCGGCCCCCCAACCAGACAACTCGGTGCGCCAGTAAGATCGAGGTCGTTGCTTTTGGGGCTGCTGCGCAGCCCAGCGGGGATAAATCCCCCTCGCCACATGAGAAAGATCGCAGCCTCGTTGCACTCGACAGCTCCTACACGCAACCCAGCGGGAGCAAGCTCCGTCGCCACAGGTTTGCTTAGATGCTTAGCACGCCGCGAAACCCGCGTGCCGCGTAATACGACTGTACGCCGTTGTGATAGATGAACACCCGGCCATAGCGATAGTCGCCAAAAATCGCCCCATCGAGCGAACGAAGCGCTGGCGGGGTTGCCAGCCAACTCGAGGTCTTGGCATCAAACTCACCGAGGGTTTGCAGAGCTCGGTACTGGTCTTCCGTCAGCAGGGCGATGCCCATTTCTTCGGCCATTTCAACGGCACTGCCCTTGGGCTTGTTCTCCTTGCGTGCGTCCAGGGCGGCGCGGTCGTAACAGAGGCTCCGGCGCCCGGAGGGGCTCTCCTTGGCGCAATCGCAGAAGGTGACAGCGCCGGTCTTCGAGTCGAAGCCGATCACGTCTGGCTCGCCTCCGGTGGTTTCCATGGCCTGGAGGGATTTCAGGGCATTGGGGTGGTTTTCGAGCCGGGTCTGGACGTCGGTCCAGGAGATGTCCGGGTGACGGTTCGGGTTTTGTTCGAAGCGGGCTTTCAGGATTTGGATGAGGTTGTCTTGTTCTTGTTTTTTCATGGGTTCGTGTATCCGTGGGTGAGCGCTTGCTCAATGATAGTGACTCCTGGGGCTAGATGCTGAAGCAACAAATGCCCGCCCCCCCCTATCGCCGTCCCTGGAGCCCTCTGGCAGACTAGCCTGCGCGGATATGGCAAGACCGGTCTTCAGGACGAGGTCACGAGTTGAAGGAATAACACCGATGGTCATGGAAAAAACCAGGCGCCCCTTAGGGCGCGGCCCTATGGAGGCGCACAACCGGCTCCGATTGTTGGGGCTGGCGAGCCTACTTATTGTTGGCTGCTCCAACTCCAAACCTGACTTGCCCGAACCGGTTCAACGGGACTTATGTTTGGATGCGGGACCGGTCAACAGCGTGTCATTCGATAATTGCGTGGCTCAGCGAGAAGCTCGCAAACAAGAGGCACTCCGAGCCCTTCTCGACGATGGTCCCTCCAACGAAAAAACCCTCGCAAACATCAAAATTGACGAGCAGATCTGTACCCGTTCGATATCACCGGCTAAAGAGTTGGCGCCTCCCATCGTGGTTGCAGTCAACTGGAAATTTTCCCCCAAGACAGTCATGCCCGCGCCTGCAGACGCAGCCCGGATGAAGGAGATGGAGAGACTGTTGCTGCCCTCCGTGCAGGACAAAGGACTGGCGAGATGGATATGCACCACCACGTTTGAACACCAGCGCGAATGGCACTTCTTTACGCGAAGCTACGAAGATTTTTCCGCTCGAGCAAGGGAAGCTCTCGAGTCGACAGGGCCATACCCCATCGAATTGCGAACAGACGGAACCTCCCGTTGAGATTCGAGCGGCGCATACTCCCACTTAAATAGTGATGCTGAGTCATGCCCAAATGGTTATAGGAAATGCGTCAGACGCTCTGCTGAGCTTTCGTCCGGTTAACCTCACCCAGGACAGCGACGTTTGCGTGCACTTCTTTGAGGACATGCTGCTGTGTGCGTTTGGTTGCGCACAACAGCTTCACGGCCCCGATGGTAGGCAGCGATACCTTCAGTCGCTGCAAGAAAAAGCAGCCGAGATTCCTGGCAGCGTTGTCCATGCCTGGGATGAAACACGGATTGTGGGGCAAATAGAGATGTCGCTGCTCAAGACAGAACCTGCAGTGGGTTATATCCACTTTTTCTATCTCATCCCTGACTGGCGATCACGCGGCGCTGGGAAGTTGCTGCTGGCTTACGCGACCGACTTTCTTGCAGGGCTGGGCTGCGAGCGGATGAGACTGTCGGTGAGCGAAACGAACCAGAGGGCGGCGCGGTTTTATAGTCACCATGGTTGGACTGATATCGGGCCCAGACAAGATAAGCCAGAACTGCGCTTGCGCTTGATGGAAAAGCCCATTGGCTCGGCGCAAACGGCAACCGTTTGATCGAGATTTTCCAGGAGGCCTTCAGCCTCGGTTGAATCATGTTTTTCGCTCGGCACCAGAAGCATTGACAGCGTGCGGCATGGCTGTTCCAAACAGCGCGCGTTCGTGGTGGATGTACCAGCGTTGTCGCTAGCAAGCTCGCTCCCACAGGTTTTTGCGTTGAGATGACATTCCTGCATGAATAGCTAAGGTGAAGTAACCCGTTAGCGCCCATCACTGAGCACATGAGGCCCGTATGAAGAACTTCACGATTCAACGTATTGACCACATCGTCCTGCGCGTCAAAGACATCGAGCGCAGCCTCGCTTTTTATACGTCGGTGCTCGGTTGCGAGCTCAAGAAGCGCCGGGACGATCTAGGCATGGTTCATCTGGGCACCGGTGTTTCGATGATTGACCTGGTTGCTGTCGATGGGCCTCTCGGCCGCCAGGGTGGGCCGGCGGCCGGTAAGCAAGGGCACAACGTCGATCACCTCTGCCTGCGTATCGAGCCGTTTGACGAACAAGCCCTCCTCGCGCATCTGGCTTCATCTGGCTTGGAGGTTGAGAAAGCGCAGATGCGTTATGGCGCGGAGGGCAAGGGTTGGTCGATCTACTGCTTCGATCCGGACGACAACCAGATCGAGTTGAAGGGGCCGGCGCTGGAGCCCTGAGTTCAACAGGCTCGGTGCCTGCTCGCGCGCTTGCTGCGAACACTGATACCGAGGCAAAACCATTGCATTTGCAATTACATTGAAGAGTGCAGTATGGTCCCGGCATTACCCAATGCACGGAGCGCCTTGGTTCATGATCGGTTTTTCCACTTTCAAAAAAACACCTGACACAGGGCGAGCGGCTCAGGTCTGCATCGAAAAAATCCGAACGTACACGGCTTGCGCATCTCCGCTCTGCACCATGATCGATATTGCCAACCGATTGGAAAACGATTCGGGTGCCGCCCAAAATATCTGGGTCATACGCCCCCACCCGCGGTCGGACGACATACAGCAATCGCGTATCAGCGCCTGGCCCCTGCGCTTCAGCGCCACAGCCCGCGCCAGTGAAAAACCACTGCTGTACCTGACCCGTTCCGCGACCTCGGCCGAGCTTTGCGCACTGTCCAATGAATCGGCCAACCGGGGCATTTTGTGCAACGACATAGAAACCTCGCCTTCGCGCTGGCCCAAGGGCGCCCATCCCTGGGTACCGCTCTGGTTGGTCGCCAACCCGCAATGCCTGCCGTTCGACCCCGCCAATGGTGCCGAGGCGCACGCCATTGCCCTGGCGGCCTTGCAAAGTTTGTATGTGGAAGGCAATGACGGCTTTTACTACATGGCGCTTCACGACCAACCCGATGACTTCATCGCGCCCACCGAGCACCTCTGCGCCAGCCAGGCCCTCAAGGGCATGTACAGGCTCGCCGGGATCGATGCCGACTCAGCGCTTCCTCGGGTGCGCTTGCTGGGTGCGGGGTTGGCCTTGCAGTCGGTGGTAGCTGCGGCGCACATGTTGCGCGACGACTGGGGCGTCGACAGCGAATTGTGGAGTTGCCCCAGCTACACCCGCCTGGCCCGCGACGCAGACAAAGCGCAACGCTGGAATCGCTTGCATCCGGGGATGCCGCTACGGTCGGCGCATTTGCTCGATTGCCTCGACACCGAAGACTGGCCGGTGGTGGCCGTGACCGGGTATGCCCAGCATGTCGCCGAGCAGATCGGAGCACATGTCAAATCACGGTTCGTGGCGCTCGGAGCTGACTCGACCGGCCCCGCCATGGGCAAGGTGGATAAGCACTGGATCGTGGTGCTGGCCCTGCAAGCCTTGGTTCAGGAAGGCGCCATCACCCAGGCGCGTGTCGAACAGGCCATGGCGCGGTATCAGTTACCATGAGCAGGCCGGCGTCAGCGCGCTCGCCCGCTGTTGCGCGCTGCAATCGCCGCTCGCTCCAGCGCGTCACTGAAGACACGCTGCTGTGCGTCATCGAATTGTGACAAGAACAACTCGTCCACCGCCCCTTCGTAAATGTTCCACATCTTTTTGCGCAATACCTTCCCGCGCTCGGTGATGGCGGCGTACGCACCTCGACCGTCATCGCTGGCACGGCTGCGGGTGACCAGGCCTTCCGCCTCCAGGCGGTCCACCAGGCGGGTGAGGTTGTAGCGTTCGATGGCCATGACATCGGCCAGTTCGCTCATGCGCCGTGCGCCGTCGGGACCGCTCTCCAGGCCCCATAACGCGTCGTACCACGCGTAGGCCGGCAGCCCGGCGGCCGCCAGCCGACGCTCAATTTCGCGGATCAGGCAACGGTGGGCCCTGACGAATCTGAACCAGGTATCCGGCTCGCTGGAAGACATGCAGCACCTTTCTCAAGAAATCGATTTAGTTGCAATTGTAGCGTGCGGCAGGCTAAGTTCTCGCACGTAGTTGCAAGTGCAACTACAAAATTCTCGAAGGTTGGCGTCGACCCACGCCCCTTAGTCAGGCACCAAACGACTCGGTGCTGCAGCACTGTCCAGGAGACGACAACGATGGCACAACAACCCATGTTCCTCGACGAGGATCCACAAGAAACTCGCGAATGGCTCGAATCCATTGAATCGGTGGCGAGCGTCGAAGGGCGGTCTCGCGCCCACTACCTGATTGACCAGATGCTGGATTTCGACGCCAACCGCCATGGCGATTTTTACGGGCGCGTCACCACGCCCTACGTCAATACCATTCCATTCGACCGTCAGCAGCCTTATCCCGGCGACCAGGCCATAGAACGCCGGATAAACGCCTACATCCGCTGGAACGCCTTGGCCATGGTGCTGCGCGCCGGCAAGCATTCGAACGTGGGTGGGCACATCGCCTCCTATGCCTCGGCGGCCGTTCTCTACGATGTGGGCTTCGAGCACTTCTTCCGTGGCCGCACCGAGCAGTTCGGTGGCGACATGGTGTACATCCAGGGCCACTCCTCGCCGGGCATCTACGGGCGCGCGTATCTGGAAGGTCGCCTGGACGAAGCACAGCTGGACAACTTCCGTCGCGAGACCGACCGCGACGGTGTTTCGTCCTATCCGCACCCAAGGCTCATGCCGGATTTCTGGCAATTCCCCACGGTGTCCATGGGGCTTGGGCCGATCACCGCCGCCTACCAGGCGCGGTTCATGCGTTACCTGGAAGATCGCGGGTTGAAGGAACATCAGGGGCGCAAAGTCTGGGCGTTCCTCGGTGACGGTGAAATGGACCAGCCGGAATCGCTGGCGGCAATTTCCCTCGCGGGCCGGGAGAAGCTCGACAACATCATTTTTGTCGTCAACTGCAACCTGCAGCGCCTCGACGGACCGGTGCGCGGCAACAGCAAGGTGATCCAGGAATTCGAAAGCCTGTACCGCGCGGCCGGCTGGAACGTCATCAAGGTGATTTGGGGCAGCGGTTGGGATGCGTTGTTGGAAAAGGACAAGACCGGCCTGCTACGCCAGCGGATGATGGAGTGCGTCGATGGCGATTATCAGAACTACAAGTCCCAGAATGGCACCTATGTGCGAGAGCATTTCTTCGGTAAATACCCCGAGTTGCAGGCGCTGGTCAGTGACCTGAGCGATGACGACATCTGGAGGCTGTCGCGCGGCGGCCATGACCCGGAGAAGGTCTACAACGCCTACGCCGCCGCCATGCGCCACACCGGCGGGCCTACGGTCATCCTGGCGAAAACCGTGAAAGGCTTCGGCATGGGCGAAGCAGGCGAAGGCCAGAACATCAACCACCAACTCAAGAAGATGGGCGAGGACGCGGTCAAGGCGTTCCGTGATCGTTTCGGCCTGGACCTCACGGACGATCAGTTGAGCGACATGCCCTATCTCAAGCCTGCAGCGGACAGCGTCGAAGCCCTTTACCTGCAAGCCCGGCGCACTCAGTTGGGCGGCTACGTCCCTGCGCGCTTCAGTGCGGTGGAGCCTTTGCAGATCCCGCCATTATCGACCCTGGACACCCAGCTAAAAGGCACTGGCGAGCGGGCGATCTCGACGACCATGGCATTCGTGCGCATCCTCGGCACGCTGCTCAAGGACCCGAACATCGGCAAGCTGCTCGTGCCGATCGTCCCGGACGAATCACGCACCTTCGGCATGGAAAGCCTGTTCCGCCAGATCGGCATCCATTCCCATGTCGGTCAGTTGTACACACCTCAGGACGCCGGCCAACTGAGCTATTACAAGGAAGCCCGCGACGGCCAGATCATGCAGGAAGGCCTGAACGAATCCGGCGGGATTTCTTCCTGGATCGCCGCGAGCACTTCCTACAGCACCCATGGTGTGATGACGGTGCCCTTCTACATTTTCTACTCGATGTTCGGCTTCCAGCGCGTCGGCGACCTCGCCTGGGCCGCTGGCGATGCCCGTGCCCGGGGGTTCCTGCTCGGCGCCACGTCCGGCCGAACCACATTGATGGGCGAAGGCCTGCAACATGACGACGGCCACAGCCATGTGCTGTCCTCCACCATCCCCTGCTGCGTGTCCTACGACCCGACCTACGCCTATGAGCTAGCGGTGATCATCCAGGACGGCATGCGGCGAATGTATATCGACAACGAGGACATCTATTACTACATCACACTGCTCAACGAAAACTATGCCCATCCGCCCATGCCCAAAGGAGTCGAGCAAGATATTCTGAAAGGCATGTACCGGCTCTCAGCCCCTGCGCAGCCCGTCGAAGGCAAGCATGTGCAGCTCATGGGCTGCGGTTCGATCCTGCGCGAAGTCGCCGCCGCCGCGCAGTTGCTGGAGCAGGATTTCGGCGTCAGCAGTGAAGTGTGGAGCGTCACCAGCCTGACCGAACTGCGTCGGGACGGCCAGGATGCCGAACGCTGGAATCTGCTCCATCCACAGCAGGCACCTCGTATCAGCCATGTTGAAAGCTGCCTGCTGGATAAACAGGGGCCGGTGGTGGTGGCGACCGACTACATGAAGATATTCGCAGACCAGATCCGCCCGTTCGTGCCCAAACGCCGCTTCGTGGCCTTGGGCACCGACGGCTTCGGCCAGTCGGATACCCGTGAATCGCTGCGCCGGTTCTTCGAAGTGGATCGCCATTTCATCGTATTGGCGGCCTTGAAGGCGCTGGCCGATGACGGGGCAATATCGCGGGAAAAAGTGGCCGAGGCGATTGTGCTATATGGCATTGACCCAGAGAAGCAGAACCCGACAGCGGTTTGAGTCCTTCCCTCTTGCAGCGGCGTCCCCGGGGCGCTGCTGTGAGCAGCCAGGATCAAAAGCTGTGGGAGCGAGCCTGCTCGCGAATGCGGTTTGTCTGAGACGCAGATGTTGACTGTGCCGCCGTCATCGCGAGCAGGCTCGTTCCCACAGGAAGGCAGTGCCTGCGGAAGGTGAACACCCTGTCACAGGTTTTGTGCAGACGTTGGCTACCTGGCTAGATCCGAGGTTTGCGTCGTCTCCAGACAATGCCCACCGCCGCAGCCACGACCACCACCCCGACATTGCCAAACAACCAGATCGCAAAGTTGCGGCTCTGGTCTGCTTCGCTCTCATGGAACGGCCCGAAATAACTACCAACGGCCATGAACGCCAAATTAAATGTGCCGACCGCCAACACGGTGATCAGGAGAACGAACAAAGTTTCCTTGATGACGTTCATATGACTTCCAGAACAAAATGCTCTCCTGAACACATAGCCTAACAGCCCCCCTCGCCCCATGGATTCGATAATCACCGGCGTGAGATTGAAAGCCTGTAGCCATCATCGCTCCTTTATGGTTTCCTGCCCCAGACACGGTTGTTGACTGAAACCTTTGGAATGAGCCGTTTGTGATGTGTCAGCCCGACGCCAGGAAGGCTCTAGCGCAACCTGTCGAGACGAACAGCCGAATGGCGGTTTTTCCCGTTAACCGTCGCCGACTCGTTATTTTTCTGCCTAGACTCATCATTGTTCCGCCGTGCGCTGTGTTTTAAATGAGCCCGCACGAAAATACTAAAAAAAAGAGGAAAGCCCCTTATGTTCAAACCTATCTGGAAAGCGCTCGCTTGCACTTTGGCCCTCAGTGCGATGAGCACGGCCATGGCGGCAGATCCGGTGGTGATCAAGTTCTCCCATGTGGTGGCCGAACAAACGCCCAAAGGCCAAGGCGCTCTGCTGTTCAAGAAACTGGTGGAAGAACGGTTGCCAGGCAAAGTGAAGGTCGAGGTCTACCCCAACTCCTCGCTGTTCGGCGACGGCAAGGAGATGGAAGCCCTGCTGCTGGGCGACGTGCAGATCATCGCGCCGTCACTGGCCAAGTTCGAGCAATACACCAAGACCGTGCAACTGTTTGACTTGCCGTTCCTGTTCGATGACATCTCCGCGGTGGACCGCTTCCAGTTGAGCCCTGAAGGCCAGAAGCTGCTCAAGTCCATGGAAAGCAAGAACATTACCGGCCTGGCTTATTGGCACAACGGCATGAAGCAGCTGTCGGCGAACAAACCGCTGCGCGAACCCAAGGATGCTCGTGGCCTGAAGTTCCGCGTACAAGCATCGGCCGTGCTGGAAGAACAATTCAAGGCCGTGAACGCCAACCCGCGCAAGATGAGCTTCGCCGAGGTTTACCAAGGTTTGCAGACCGGCGTGGTCAACGGTGCGGAAAACCCCTACTCGAACATCTACAGCCAGAAAATGCATGAAGTGCAGAAGTACATCACCGAGTCCAACCACGGTGTACTCGACTACATGCTGATCACCAACACCAAGTTCTGGAATGGCCTGGATCCAGACGTTCGTACTGAGCTGGACAAGATCATCAAAGAAGTCACGACTCAGGTGAACAAGGAAGCCGAGCAACTGAACCAGGACGCCAAGCAGAAGATCGTCGACGCCAAGACGACCGAGATCATTACCCTCACGCCGCAAGAGCGTGCCGAGTGGCGCGACAAGATGAAACCGGTATGGAAGAAGTTCGAAGGTGATATCGGCGCTGACCTGATCAAAGCCGCAGAAGCCTCCAACAAGGCCCAGTGATTGGTTGGCTGGCGCTGCCGCCCTGGCAGCGTCGGCCTGTCGTCCCCCACAGGAGAGGTCACGCCATGAACGCCCTTCGGCGCACCTGGGAACACTTCGAGGAAGCTTTTATTGCTTTCCTTCTGGCCGCCATGACGCTTGTAACGTTCGTCTACGTGGTGCTCAACAATCTCTATACCGTTTTCTATAGCCTCGGCGACCAATGGTCAGCCGCGAGCGAACCGATGTTCGCCATAGGCGACGCTGTCATGGGCATGGCCCAGGCCATGACCTGGAGCACGTCACTGACCAAGGCCCTGTTTGGCTGGCTGATCTTTTTCGGGCTGTCGTACGGCGTGCGCACGGCCGGACACATCGGCGTCGATGCGCTGGTGAAACTGGCGAGCAAGCCGGTGCAGCGTTTCATTGGCGTCATCGCTTGCCTGTGCTGCCTCGCCTACGCCGGGCTGCTGGCAGTGGCGAGTTACGAATGGATCAACACTCTGATGATTGCCCAGATCGGCGCCGAGGACCTCGGCCATTTCGGCATCATGCAGTGGCACGTCGGGTTGATCGTGCCGGTAGGGTTCGCGCTGGTGTTTATTCGTTTCGCGGAAATTCTCGTGCGCATCCTGATGAATCGCCAGACCGGCCTGGGCTTGGCCGATGAAGCGGCCGAAGCCATGAAATTGACCGAACACGAGGAAGACAAGCCATGACCATTGCCTTCCTGTTCATAGCACTGTTCGTGCTGATGCTCATCGGCGTGCCCATTGCCATTTCGCTGGGTTTGGCCGGCTCGCTGACCATCATTTTCTTCAGCCCCGACTCCGTGCGTTCCCTGGCGATCAAGCTGTTCGAAACCTCCGAGCACTACACGTTGCTGGCGATTCCGTTCTTCCTGCTGGCCGGCGCGTTCATGACCACCGGCGGCGTGGCGCGGCGGCTGATCGACTTTGCCAACGCCTGCGTCGGGCATATCCGTGGCGGCCTGGCGATTGCGGCGGTGCTGGCCTGCATGTTGTTTGCGGCGTTGTCGGGCTCAAGTCCCGCGACGGTGGCGGCGGTCGGTTCCATCGCCATTGCCGGGATGGTGCGCTCGGGTTATCCACAGTCGTTTGGCGCAGGCATCGTGTGTAATGCCGGGACCCTGGGCATCCTGATTCCGCCCTCGATCGTGATGGTGGTGTACGCCGCAGCGACCGAAACATCAGTGGGCAAGCTGTTCATGGCCGGTGTCGTGCCGGGCCTGCTCCTGGGGGTTTCACTGATGGTGGCGATCTACGTCGTCGCCGTGAAGAAGAACCTGCCAGCCCTTCCCCGGGCGACGTTCCGTGAATGGTTGGCCACCGCGCGCAAGGCCATCTGGGGCCTGTTGCTGATGGTCATCATCCTCGGCGGGATCTACTCCGGGATGTTCACCCCTACCGAAGCAGCGGCGGTGGCGGCGGTGTATTCGGCGTTCATTGCATTGTTCGTCTACAAGGACCTCACGTTCCGCGAGACACCGAAGGTGCTGCTGGAGTCGGCCAAGCTGAGCATCATGCTGATGTTCATCATCGCCAACGCCATGCTTTTCGCCCATGTACTGACCACCGAGCAACTGCCGCAGCAAATCACGGCATGGGTGATCGAGGCCGGGTTGACGCCGGTGGCCTTCCTGCTGGTGGTGAACATCGTGCTGCTGATCGCCGGTGCGTTCATGGAGCCTTCGGCGATCATTCTGATCCTGGCGCCGATCCTGTTCCCCATCGCCATGAAGCTGGGCATCGACCCGATCCACCTGGGCATCATCATGGTGGTGAACCTGGAGATCGGCTTGATCACACCGCCGGTGGGGCTGAACCTGTTCGTCACCTCAGCGGTAACCGGCATGTCCCTGCCCGCCACCATCCGTGCGGCCATGCCATGGTTGATGATTCTGCTGGCGTTCCTGATGCTGATTACCTATGTGCCGTGGATTTCGATGGCGCTACCGAATTGGTTGGGGATGAGTTAAGCCCGATAAACACACACTGCGTGGCGAAAGCGTAACGCGCCTCGCCACGCAGGTGTTGGGCCAAACACGGGTATGTGTCTTCGAACAATAAAAACAGGGAAGCCTTGCAATGCTAACGCCTCTATGGAAAGCGCTCGTCTATACCTTGAGTTTCAGCCTGTTCGCAACGGCCGCGGCCGCAGAGCCGATCGTGATCAAGTTTTCCCATGTCGTAGGCGAACAAACGCCCAAGGGCCAGGGCGCGTTGATGTTCAAGAAGCTGGTGGAGGAGCGGCTGCCGGGCAAGGTGAGGGTCGAGGTGTATCCACGCGCCACGTTGTATGGCGACGACAAGGAGATGGAGGCGCTGCTGTTGGGAGACGTGCAGATCATTGCGCGCTCGCTGGCCAAGTTCGATCAGTACACCAAGTCGGTGCAGTTGTTCGACTTGCCCTTCTTGTTCAACGACATCGCCGCAGTGGACCGTTTTCAGCGCAGCCCCGAGGGCCAGAAGCTGCTCAAGTCCATGGAAAGCAAGAACATCACCGGCCTGGCCTATTGGCACAACGGCATGAAGCAGCTATCGGCCAACAAGCCGCTGCGCACCCCCGGGGATGCCCGCGGCCAGACGTTCCGGATACAGACTTCTGCGGTGCTGCAGGAACAGTTCCAGGCAGTGGGCGCCAAAGCGCAACCGATGATCTTCTCGGTGGTGTACCAGGCTTTGCGCACCGGTTTGGTCAACGGCACGGAAAACACCTACTCCAACTTCTATAACCAGAAGCTCAATGAAGTGCAGAAATACGTCACCGAGTCCAACCACGGCATACTCGACTACATGCTGATCACCACGTCGGATTTCTGGAACGGCCTGCCACCGGACATCCGCAGCGAATTGGACAAGATCGTGGTCGAATCCACCGACTATGCCAACCAGGAAGCGGAGCGATTCAACCAGCAGGACAAGCAGCATGTGCTGGACGCCAAGACCACCCAGATCATTACCCTCACACCGCAGGAGCGTAATGCCTGGCGCGAAAAAATGAAGCCGGTATGGGCGAAGTTCGAACAGGAGATCGGGCCGGACCTGATCAAGGCGGCTGAAGCGTCCAACAAGGCCCAATAAGGTCCCACTGTGCCTGTAGGAGCTGCCGAAGGCTGCGATCTTTTGATTTTTCGCTTGAGACTCAAGCGCCTGGGGAAAGATCGCAGCCTCGTTGCACTCGGCAGCTCCTACACAGCGTCCGCAGGCCCAGCGGGCGCAAGCTTCTGCCGCCTCCAGCAACCCGGCACATTGCGTTATGATCCCCGCCTCTCCCTGAACAGAGCTTTTACCCGCGAATGCTGCCGTCTACTGCCGATACCACCTCCCTGCCCCCCGTCCTGGTCGGTCCACTGCTGCGACGGCTGGAGCCCACGCGCCTGGTGATGTGGCTTGTGGGTACGCGAGCCTTGGCGTTGACGTTACAGGTGGACGGTGTGGGCGATCTTGCACTGGATGCGTCGCGCTGCACCGTGGTGCCGGTGGGACAGCAGGCGTTTGTGCACCTGATCGATGTGCGGCTCGACAGCCCCCTGCCCCAAGACGTGACGATCGACTACGACTTGCTGGTGGACGGCGCGCCCATCGCCGAATGGGCGCCGCATCTGCTGTATGACGGTGCTCGGCGCCCGAATTTCATGCTGCACTCGCGCATCGAGCAACTGGTCCACGGCTCTTGCCGCAAGCCCCACTACCCGGCCAACGACGGCCTGCTCTGCGTCGATCGGCTGTTGGCGCAAGCCCCGGCGCAACGTCCGGCATTGCTGATGATGAGCGGCGACCAGGTCTATGCCGACGACGTCGCCGGGCCCATGTTGCGGGCGATTCATGGGTTGATCGAACGCTTGGGGTTGTTCGAGGAATGCCTGGACGGTGCCGTGGTGGAAGACAGCGCCAAGCTCTATCAGCACCCGGCCAGTTATTACCATCGTGCCGATCTGTTGCCCGCGCTTGAGAGCAACGAAACCCTGCGCGAGCGATTTTTCGGCGGGGCCCGCAAGCCGATTTTCACCAGCAGCAGCGCCGACAATCACCTGGTGACCTTCGCCGAGGTCATGGCGATGTACCTGCTGGTGTGGTCACCGGTGCCCTGGACGTTGATTGCGGTGCAGCCGCCCGAACTGACCGTCGAACGGCGCCAGCGCTACGACCTGGAGCAGCAGCGCATCGATGCGTTCAAGACCGGGCTGGGCGGCGTGGCGCGGGTGTTTGCGCACCTGTCGTGCCTGATGATTTTCGACGACCACGACATTACCGATGACTGGAACCTGTCTGCACAGTGGGAGGAAACGGCCTATGGCCATCCGTTCTCCAAACGCATCATCGGCAATGCGTTGATCGCCTACATGCTCTGCCAGGGCTGGGGTAACAACCCGGATGCCTTTGCTGACGTGCTCCCGCAAATCTTGGCCCTGAGCGATACCGCCCGGGACCGTTACCTGGACAGCAAACCCCAGGACCAACTGATCGACACCCTGCTGGCTTTCCAGCAATGGCATTACGTGCTGCCGAGCACCCCGGCCCTGGTGGTACTCGACACCCGCACCCGTCGCTGGCGCAGCGAGAACAACCTCAAGCAGCCTTCCGGCCTGCTGGATTGGGAAGCCCTGAGCGAGTTGCAGCAAGAGCTGTTGGATCATCCCTCGGCGATCATCGTCTCACCGGCGCCGATCTTCGGCGTGAAGCTGATCGAGACCGTGCAACGGGTGTTCAGTTGGTGCGGTTATCCGCTGCTGGTGGATGCGGAAAACTGGATGGCCCATCGCGGCGCTGCCCAGGTGATCCTGAACATTTTCCGCCACTCGCGTACGCCCGGGAATTACGTGGTGCTGTCCGGGGACGTGCATTATTCCTTCGTTTACGAAGTATTGATCCCACACCGCAAGGGCGGCCCGCGCATCTGGCAGATCACCAGCAGCGGCATCAAGAATGAATTCCCGCCTGCGCTGCTGGAATGGTTCGATCGCCTGAACCGCTGGCTCTACTCGCCGCGCTCGCCCCTGAACTGGTTCACCAAGCGCCGCAGCATGCGCATCGTCCCCCACACCCCGGAACACGCCGAGGCCGGTGAGCGGCTGTGGAACAGCGCTGGCATTGGCCAGGTGTTCTTCAATGAACAGGGGCAGCCCACGAAGATCTACCAGCACAACGCCAACGGCCGACCGCCGACGCGCATGCGGCCTCCCAAATCCCCGCTCCCACAAGGGATAGATGAGTGAAATCGGTTCAGAACGCCAATTGCAGGCTCTGCTGACCTTCAAGGCTGAGCAGCAACTGTTTCGCCGCCAGGCCGCCAGCGAAACCGGTAAGGCTGCCCGAGGTGCCGATGACGCGGTGGCATGGGGCGATGATCGAAATGGGGTTGCGACCATTGGCGGCGCCGACCGCCCGGACCGCCGTCGGTTGGCCAATCTGGATGGCGATGTCGCGGTAGCTGCGGGTTTCACCGAAGGGGATGGTCAACAGGGCTTGCCAGACCCGGATCTGGAAGTCAGTCCCCGCGAAGTCCAGTTCCAGCTCGAAACGACGGCGCTGGCCGGCGAAGTATTCCAGCAACTGACGCTCGGTTTCCTTGAGGACCGGATGCTGGGTGTCCTCCTCCAATGGCCCCAGCCGCACCCGATTGAGCCGCTCGTTTTCCCAGAGGATGGCCGCCAGCCGTGTCTCCCGGGCGACGAGGATCAGTTGGCCGACGGGGGATTGGATGGTTTTGTACTGGGGCAACATCGGGGGATTCCTTGTCAAAGCCTTTGTGGCGGGGGAGCTTGTTCCCGCGGGGTTCTGTAGGAGCTGGCGAAGGCTCGGGCCGCGTTCGGACGATCTTTTGATCCTGTTCTTTCGCTTACGACTCAATTGTCTGGGGGAAGATCGCAGCCTCGTTGCACTCGACAGCTCCTACACAGCTCCTACACAGCTCCTACAGGCCCAGCGGGAGCAAGCTCCCTCGCCACAGGTTTTTTTCACCGTTCCCAAAATCTCGCTCAACCCAACAACCCCAACGCCTTCGCCCGCGCCACCGCCTGGGTGCGGCGCTCGACGCCGAGCTTGCTGTTGATGTGGCTGGCGTGAGTCTTGACGGTGTGCAGCGAGATAAACAACTGCTCGCTGATTTCCTGGTTCGAGCATCCTTGGGCAATCAACTGCAACACCGCTCGCTCGCGACTGCTGAGGGTTTCGACGGGCGCCGTTGGGTCGGCGGGTTGGGCCACCATCGAGGGCAGGCGTTCGAGCAAATGTTCGCGCAAGGTACTGGGTGGCGCATGCACCAGTTGTTCACGCAACCATTCGCGGTGCTCACCGAACAACCATTCGAAAGGCTGCAATACCCCGCCGCTGGCGGCTTCGAAAGCCTGGGCCAGGGTGCGACGGGCTTCGGGTTCACGCCCGATGCTCAGCAGCAAGGCGACTTTCTGGTTGAGCGCCATCACGCTGAGCATCTGCCGGCCACTTTGCTGACCGTGTTCAAGCAAGGCATCGAGCCGCCCTTGCGCGAGTATCGGTTGGCCCCGGATGGACTCCAGCACCGCCTGCTGCAACTCGACATGCAGCGGCAATTGCGGGTGGAATTCCGGTGCGGCGGCGGCCCGCTCACCCGTGTAGGTCTGGCCCAGCCGGGCCAGCCAGGCTTCGGCCAGGTCGGTGCGCCCCTGGGCCAACCAGAGTTCGCACTTGACCAGGGTGATCATCGCCAGATAGTAGATCGGCGGAACATCCCAGATATGCATCAGGCGCTCGGCTTCAGCCAGTTCGGCGAAGGCCCGGGCGAACTCGCCGCGGTAGCCTTCGATACGCGCGATCACGCAATGGCCGATCAGCACGCTGATGTCGCGGCAGGCGCGGGCTTCGGTGAGGCCCGCCTGCAAGCGCGCAAGGCCGGCCTGGGGCTGCATGCGCAAGGTCAGCAAAAAACCTTCGTACATGATCAAGCGCGCCCGAACCGCATAAAGCCGCTGGGGCGACAGTTTGTGCAAACGTTGCAGGCCCTGGTGCACTTCATCCAGCGCCCGCAGGATCTCCCCCCGCGCCTGCAGGACCCGGGCACGATCGTAATGGGCCAGGGCCTCGAACAGTGGATTACCGACCCGCTGCGCCAGCTCCAGGGAATCACGGTTCAGGTTCCGGGCGCGCCACAGGTCGCCATCGGCAATCGCCAGGTTCGACAGTGTGGACAGGCACATCAGGCGCTGGCCGTAACGTTTTTGCGGCAGGCTCTCCAACGCTTCGCTGCAATAACGCACGGTGGCCTCGCGGTCCCCCCGGCCACGGGCGACGATCCCGCTCAGGGCCAGCCATTGGGCGAGCATGGATTTTTGCGCGGTGGCCGAAGGGGCCGGCAGGAAACGACTCAAGTGCGCCGCCAGCTCTTCGGCAGCGTCCAGCTGGCAGGCCAGCCCCAACGCCCAGCTGTAGAGCACGATCAGCCGCGGGGTGCTGATGAGCAGGCTGTCGGGCAAGTCCATTTTCCAGCGCAGCAACATGCCGACGTTCTGCTCGGCCAGCAGTTGCTCCTCCGAGAGGTTCTGCACCAGGTTCGCCGCGACGTCCAGATGCCCGGCCCGCAGCGCTTGTTCCACGGCTTCGTCGATCAGGCCCTGGGCGTTGAACCAGCGACAGGCCCGCAAATGCAGCGTCGCGGCCGGGACCATGGCCGGTGCGCTGGGGCGACTGCGCAGCAGGTCGGAAAACAGGTGGTGATATCGGTACCAATGGCCGTGCTCGTCCAGCGGTACCAGAAACACTTGGTGGGCCGCCAGGTAACGCAGGATTTCGGCGCTGTCATGGGCTTCGCGCACGGCGTCGCACAGTTCGCTGCAAAAGCGTTCCTGAGGAGCCGTGTCGTAGAGAAATGCCTGCACCTCGGCGGGCAGGCAGTCGATGACCTCTTCGAGCAGATAATCGCGAATCAGCCCTTCGCCGCCGTGCAAGGCCTGGGGCAGCAGGCCTTCGGTACCGGCTTCGGAAGCGGCCAACAGCCAGAAACGCAACCCGGCCACCCAACCTTCGCTGCGCTGGATAAGATTTTCCAGCGCCTCACCGCGCAACGAACTGCTGTGGTGCTGGAGCAGGGTCAAGGCTTCGTCATGGGTCAGGCGCAGGTCCTGTTCATTAAGTTCGAGCAATTGCCGCGACAGGCGCAGGCGCGCCAAATGCCAGTCCGGGCGCTGGCGGCTGGTGACGAGGACCAGCAACCCGTCGGGCAGGTGATTGAGGAAAAACTGCAGGCAGCGATCCAGTACCGGGCTTTGGGCCAGGTGGTAATCGTCGAGCACCAGCAGCAACGGCTCGCGGGGCGATAAGTGCGTGGACAGTTCGTCCAGCAGGCCGTCGAGCCATTCTTCGAAAGCAAAGGGTTGATGACGTTGGCGCATTTTCAGCAGCCCCAGTGCCCGGCCGCCCAGTTGCGGGAAAAACGCCTGGAGCCCTTCGAGCAACCGCTCCAGGAAGCGCCCCGGATCGTTGTCCCGGACGCTGAGCCCCAGCCAGAGGCTTTGCCAATGGGCCGGCAGGCTCTGGCAGAACTCCACCGCCAGAGAGCTTTTACCGAACCCCGCCGGGGCACTGACCAACAGCAACCTGCCGCCAAGCCCCGCGCTCAAACGCTCGCACAACCGCGGTCGCACAACGTGACCGTCGGGCAAGGGCGGGCGGTAGAAACGCCCGTCCTGTACCGCGATGGCTGCGCG
The DNA here is from genome assembly GCF_056521845.1 of Pseudomonas sp. PF05. Taxonomy (NCBI): domain Bacteria; kingdom Pseudomonadati; phylum Pseudomonadota; class Gammaproteobacteria; order Pseudomonadales; family Pseudomonadaceae; genus Pseudomonas; species Pseudomonas sp. PF05. The sequence continues at coordinate 113,673 of NZ_JBWLPW010000011.1, forward strand.
GGCAGAATCCGGAAGTGAAGACAAATCAGTCATGGCCGGCTCTTGTTGGAATGCGGGTGGCGGCGTTGCAGATGTCCGCAGACTAGCGGTAAACGAGGAGGTATTGAAGGGAGTGCTACAAATGGCTACAAAAAGACTACAAGCCGATCGTCCTTGAAGGCACCGCTTTTGTGGCGAGAGGATTCATCCCCGCTCGGCTGCAGGAACTCTGTAGGAGCTGTCGAGTGCAGCGAGGCTGCAGGACTCTGTAGGAGCTGTCGAGTGCAGCGAGGCTGCGATCTTTCCCCAGACACTTGAGCCTCAAGTGAAAGATCAAAAGATCGCAACCCAGCGGAAGCAAGCTCTCTCGCCAAGGGGGCGTGAATCAAAAAAAAGCCCCGAACCAGTCGGGGCGTTTCTTCGAGGATGCGGCCTCGGGTAAAGCGGTTTAGCGGATGCCTTCCTGACGCAGTGCGTTCGGGGTGAAATCGGCGGTGGTGGCGGTAAAGCCGAAGTCGTAGGCCGATTTCTCTTCGTTCTTCATGCCCAGCGCCAGGTAGCGGCCGGATTGCAGGTCGTAGAGGGTTTCCAGGGCATACCACGGCACTTGCTTGTCGTAGTAGTTCTCGGCATGGGCCTCGGCCACTCGCCACAGTTGGCCACGGCCGTCGTAATGGTCGATCACCGCGGCTTGCCAGGTGTCTTCATCGATGAAGAAGTCACGTTTGGCGTAGATGTGGCGCTGGCCTTCCTTCAGCGTCGCGGTCACGTGCCAGACACGACGCAACTCGTAACGCGCCAGGTCCTGGTTGATGTGGCCGGCCTTGAGGATGTCGGCGTACTTGAGTTGCGGCGAATCGATCTTGTAGCTGTTGGAGGCGATGTACAGCTCTTTCTTGCCTTCCAGCTTCCAGTTGTAACGGTCCGGCGCGCCGTTGTACATGTCCAGGTTGTCGGAGGTACGCAGGCCGTCGGCGGCGGTACCCGGGCCATCGTAGGACACTTGCGGGGCACGGCGCACACGACGCTGGCCAGCGTTGTAGACCCACGCCGAACGCGGTTCCTTCACCTGGTCGAGGGTTTCGTGCACCAGCAGCACACCACCGGCCAGACGCGCCGGCGCGGTCACTTGCTGCTTGAAGTAGAACAGGATGTTGCCAGGGTTGGCCGGATCGAAATCCTTCATCTTGTCGCGGAACACGAACTGGTCGCGGAAATACACCAGGCTGTACGAACCGTTGGGCTGCGGGGTGGCCTGGGTGACCAGGCGCGTCACGCTGCCGCCGCGATAGCGGGTGATGTGGTTCCAGATGACTTCCACGCCGCTCTGGGGAATCGGGAACGGCACGGCCGTCTCGAAGTTTTCCAGGCCGTTGCCGCCGGAGACCAGCTTGGTGTTGACCGCGTTTTTCTTGATGGAGGCGAACACCTCGTCCGGCACGGTGGCACCGCGATGGGTCGGGTAGACCGGCATCTTGAAGGTTTCCGGGTAACGCTTGAACATCGCGTACTGGCCCGGCGCGAGCTTGTCCTTGTACTGGTCGACGTTCTGCGCGGTGATGGTGAACAGCGGTTTTTCACTGGCGTACGGGTCGGCGAGGAAGCCCTTGCTGTCCACGGCACCGGCATTCTTGGCCATGGGTTTCCAGGCCGAGATCGAGCCGTCGGCATTGCCGGCCATCTCGGCGCCCATCGGCGTCAGGCTCTTGCCGAGTTTGTCGGCCTCGGCCGCAGGCACTGCCGCCATGACACTGGCGGCCAGCAGGGAGAACCCCAGAACACCAGCCTGCAACAGATTCTTTGTTATTTTCATAGTGTGTCGTCCTGAAATACGGTGCTTAGAAGGTCACGCCGACGCTGAGCGCCAGGAAGTCACGATCGTCCACAGTGCTGAAGTCGCCACCAAAGAAGTTGGTGTAGGCCAGGCTGGCGTTGTAGGTGTTCTGGTACTCGGCATCCAGCCCGAGGCTGACGGCTTTGCGGCCCTCTTCGAAGTTGCCGCCAGGGCCTGGCGAGTAACCCTTGACGTCATGGGACCAAGCCACGTTGGGCTTGAGGTTCACGCCAGCGAAGACGTCCGGGTATTCCCAGATGGCGCGCGCACGGTAGCCCCAGGAGGTGGAGGTGGTGAAGCCGTCGTTGTTGCAGTTGCTGTTCACGTCGTTGATGGTCTGGCCGCCACCTGCCGCAGTCGAGGTATTGAGCGTGTTACAGAAACCGTTTGGCAACTCACCAGGGCCGAACACCGGATCACGACCGTAGCGGGCTTCGGACTTGCTTTCCAGGCCACCGACATGGGTCACCCCGACTTCGCCCACCAGGGTCAAGCGGCTCGCGCCCATGACCTGGTCCAGGAAGTGAGTGAATGTGGTCTGGAACTGGGTGATCTCTTTACGGCGATAGCCATGCAGGTCTTGGCCCGGCGCGCCCTGGAGTACCGATGCATCGCCAAACCCGGGAAGCGGCGTCACACCGGCGAAGAGAATGTCAGTGGTGCTCAGTTGCACTGGCGCATTCGGGCGATAGCTGATCTCACCGCTCCACGCCGTGCCGGTAGGCAGTGTCGTGGAGAAACTCAGGCCATACAGACGGATATCTTCCGGGTATTCGACGAAGTAGTTGGAGTTACCTGCCACGATCAGAGGACGCAGTGCCGCAATTGGCCCCGCGGTGTAGAACTGCTGCGCTGCCCCCTGGGCACTGAAAATCGGCGCACGGCTGTGGTAGTTCATAAAGTAGGCACCGAACTCGGTGTCCAGCGGTTCGAACATGTACTTCAACGATGCGCCCCACTGGCCGCTGTCGCGGGCATCGCGGTCCGGACCACGACGTACCAGCACACCTTCTTCGTTGATATCAACACCCTGGCCTTCCAATATTGGAAGAATGACGCCCGGCAACGGAATGGTGGAACGCTTGTTCAGCACCCGCAGGTTATCGGTACACCCATCGGCAATCACATCCGGCTGGGAGAAGAACGTACCGCAGTTATCCACCACGGTCTGGTCCCACTCCAACTGGTAGAACGCTTCGGCCGACAGGTTGTCGGTCAGGCTCTGGGAGACGTAGAACATGTTGACCGGGATCAGGCCTTCCTTGATCTCCGCACCAGGGCGACGGAACGCGGACACGTCGACCGGGTTGATGGAGTTGATGCCGCCCTGGATGAAGGTACTTTCACCCCAGCTGACCACTTGTTTGCCCAGGCGGACCGAACCTGGCTGATCGGCGATGGCGTAGTTGTGGTAGACGAATGCATCGAGAATCTGCCCGCCGGAGGATTTGGCGCCTTCCTTGCGGTTGTTGTCGCTGATGTCCTTGTACAGGCGGCTTTCGTCCTTGAGTTCGAAGTCGTACCAGTACTTGCCGCGCACGAACACGCCGGTATCGCCGTACTTCAGTTCCAGGTCATGGATGCCCTTGAAGATCTTCGAGAAGGTTTCCCCTCGCTTGAAGTTCAAGTGGCCGTCATCGGAGGTCTGCGACAAACCCTTGCCGCCATTGTTGACACCGATCAGGTCCTTGTTGGCGTTGGCCGTCGACCAGCTCGCGCCGACCGACAGGGACGAGTCGAACTGGCCTTCGATTTCACCGATGTTGAAACTGACGCCGAATGCTGGCCCGGCGAGCGAAGAGGCGAGACTGACCGCCAGAGGCAGTTTTGCCCGGCGCCAGAACGTGGTTGCTGAGGTCATCGACGCTACTCCATGTGCATTATTGTTATGGCAGTGGACCTTTCAAGAACACCTCGATGGCTGGGAGCGACAGCATCCCGACATCCATCAAGGTCGCATCGCCCTTTCGTGCGTGCGCCCCGTTCCTGAGAATCCGTTAGCGGACTATAGCCAGCAGGTAGTACGGCTTGATCCCTCTAAAGTGTGATTTGCGGCCCCGACCACTCTGGAACAGTCCTTTCGCCAGGCCGACAGGTGTCGGCACGGCAAGGATGGCTGAAATTTTCGGTTTGACAAGTCAAGCGCTTGCTTGGTGGGGCTGCCGTGCCCTTTCGGGCACGGCAAAAAGGCCTAAAGCGTGGAGAGGAAGGTGCTGTTGTTGCTCTGCCATTCGGTGATGTCGACGCGGATGCGCTTCTTGTCGAGCTTGCCGACGCTGGTCTTGGGAATTTCCGTAACAAGGGCGATCTGGCTCGGGATCGCCCACTTGCTCAAGTGCCCCAGCTCGACGAACGGCTTGAGGTGTTCCTTGAGTTCGCGAGCCCCAAGCTGATGGCCTTCGCGAACCACCAGCAAGGCAAACGGCCGCTCGCCCCACTGCGGGTCGGGAATGCCGACCACTGCTACTTCGCGTACCGCCACGTGACGGCTGATGAGGTCTTCCAGGTCCAGGGAGGAGATCCATTCGCCCCCGGTCTTGATCACGTCCTTGATGCGGTCACGGATGTCGATGAAGCCCATGTTGTCCAGCGTGGCAACGTCACCGGTGTGCAGCCAGCCGCCGGCCCAGAGCTCGGCGCCCTTCTGCGGCTCGTTGAAATAGCCCTCGGTGAGCCACGGCGCGCGCAGCACCAGTTCACCCTGGGTCTCGCCGTCGGCCGGCAGGAAGCGCCCCTCGGTGTCGACGATCGCCGCCTCCACCAGCGGGCCCGGCACGCCGGCCTTGATCCGGTAAGTGGTGCGTTCGTCTTCGCTACCGGCCATCAGTTCATCGTTGAGGTGGGCGCAGGACACCAGCGGGCCGGTTTCCGACATACCATAGGCGGCAGTGAGCTGGATGCCCCGGGCCTTGGCCGCTTCGTACAGGCTGCGGTTCAGGGCGCTGCCGCCGATGACGATCTTCCAACCGCCAAAGTCAGTGTCCTGGGCCCCCTTGGCGTTGAGGACCATTTGCAGGATGGTCGGCACGCAATGGGAAAAGGTGACCTTTTCCTTGCGCCACAGTTGGACCAGGAACTCGGGATCGTAGCGACCCGGGTAAACCTGCTTGAGCCCGAGCATGGTCGCGACATAGGGCAGGCCCCAGGCGTGGACATGGAACATCGGCGTGATGGGCATGTACACGTCGTTGGTACCCAGCAGCCGGACGCTGTCGATAGAGCCCATGATGGTCGCCACGCCCATGGTGTGCAGCACCAGTTGCCGATGGGTGAAGTACACGCCCTTGGGGTTGCCCGTGGTGCCGGTGGTGTAGAACGTGGTGGCGACGGAGTTTTCGTCGAAATCCTGGAAGTCGTAGGTCGGGGCGGCGGCGGCGAGCAGTTGCTCGTATTCACCCACCAGGTTCGGCAGGTCGGCGGTTTTTTCCGGCAGGTCGGTCAAAAGCAGGGTCTTGTCCACCGTGGTCAGGTGCCCGGCAATCGCCTGGTACAAGCCAACGAACTCGCTGTTGACCAGCACGAAGCGGTCCTCGGCGTGGTTCATGGTGTAGAGGATCTGCTCCGGTGACAGGCGCACGTTGATGGTGTGGATCACCGCGCCGATCATCGGAATTGCGAACATGCATTCCAGGTAGCGATGGCTGTCCCAGTCCATCACCGCCACGGTATCACCGGCCTTGACCCCCGCCTCGGTCAGCACGTTGGCCAGCCGCGCGACCCGCTCTATCAGCGTCGGATAGCTGTAGCGCAACTGGTCACGGTAGATGATCTCGCGGGTTTTCTCGTAACGCGTGCCGGACATCAGCAGCCGCTTGATCAGCAGCGGGTATTGATAAGCGCCTTCGGCGGGAGGAATAACGCGAGTCTGCAACATAAGTGTCCCTTTTCTGACTGCACGGTCTTGGCTGGAAGTAAGCACTCTAGAGCGCTTATACACCGATCAAATCAGCCAAAGGAATGATTTGATCGGTGCGCCAATACTAGCCTTGAGCCATCCTCGGGACCTGCGCGTACCCCTGTAGGAGCTGCCGAGTGCAACGAGGCTGCGATCTTTTGATCTTTCGCTTACGACTCAATTGTCAGGGGAAAGATCGCAGCCTCGTTGCACTCGACAGCTCCTACACAGCTCCTACGCAGCTCCTACACAGCTTCCACACAGTTCCTACACAGAACGGGATCAGTGCGCCTCGGTAAACGCCAGCTTCACCCCAATGGCGACGAGCACGGCACCCATGGTCCGGTCGAACCAGTGGCCCATGCGTGCAAACCCGGCGCGCACCCGTTGCTGGCTGAACAGCAGCGCCACCAGGCAGAACCAGGCGGCCGTCGCAACCGCCAGGTACACGCCGTAACCGGCCTGGACGGCCAGCGGTGTGTGCGGGTTGATCACCACGGTGAACAGCGACAGGAAAAACAGCGTGGCCTTGGGGTTCAGGCCATTGGTAACGAAGCCCGAGGTGAACGCGCCGCGGGCGGTACGCTCACCGGCCTCCTTGTGCAGGTTGTCTTCGGTGGGCTTGGCCGGTTGCGCCCGCAGAGCCTTGAAGCCGATGTACAGCAGGTACGCGGCGGCGGCCCATTTCAGCGCGTTGAACAGCACGATCGATTGCGAGACGATCAGGCCGATACCCAGCAACGAATAGCCCACATGCAGGAAAATCGCCGTGCCGACGCCCAGTGCCGTCCAGGTCCCGGCGCGCCGGCCATGAGTCACGCTTTCGCGCACCACCACGGCAAAATCCGGCCCCGGGCTGGCAACGGCCAGCAGGTGGATCAGGGCGACGGTGAGGAATTCGGTGAGGTACATGGTGGCTCCTTGGCAAGCTCAATCTCAAAGCAAACATCACTGTGTGACAAATGAATCTGTGGCGAGGGGATCATCATTAGCCCCAACATCGAGCTAGGCCGCAGCTACAGCGCATCTGATAGGCTCGCCACATTACGCCTTCGGTTCTTGACATAAAAGGTACAGCTGATGACGAACACCGCCCATGCAGTTTTCCTCGACCACCCCTCCCTGGACCTCGGCGACCTGGACCTGGGCCCGCTGCGCAGCTGCTTCAGCGACCTGCAATTGTTCGCCCGGACCACGCAGGACCAGGTCATCGAACGGCTCAAGGGTGCCACCGTGGCAATCACCAACAAGATCGTGATCGATGCGCAGGCCATGGCGGCCAGCCCTGAACTGAAGCTGATCCTGATCAGCGCCACCGGCACCAACAATGTCGACCTGGCAGCCGCCCGCCGCCACGGCATCACGGTGTGCAATTGCCAGGGCTACGGCACGCCGTCGGTGGCCCAGCACACGATCATGCTGTTGCTGAACCTGGCGACGCGCCTGGCCGATTATCAAAAAGCGGTGGGTGAAGGTCGCTGGCAGCAGGCCTCGCAGTTCTGTCTGCTGGATTATCCGATTGTCGAACTCGAAGGCAAGACCCTGGGCTTGCTGGGCCACGGTGAATTGGGCAGCGCCGTCGGACGGCTGGCCGAAGCCTTTGGCATGCGCGTGCTGCTGGGGCAGATCCCCGGGCGCCCGGCCCGCCCCGACCGCTTGCCGCTGGAGCAATTGTTGCCGCAAGTCGATGCCCTGACCCTGCACTGCCCGCTCAACGAGCATACCCACAACTTCATCGGCGCCCGCGAACTGGCGCAGCTCAAGCCCGGTGCATTCGTGGTCAACACCGCCCGTGGCGGCCTGATTGACGAACAGGCGTTGGCCGAGGCCCTGCGCAGCGGTCATTTGGGGGGCGCCGCCACCGACGTGCTGAGCGTGGAGCCACCGGCCCAAGGCAACCCGCTGCTGGCCGGCGATATTCCACGGCTGATCGTCACGCCACACAACGCCTGGGGCAGCCGCGAGGCGCGGCAACGGATCGTCGGGCAAATGAGCGAAAACGCCCAGGGCTTTTTCAGCGGTACAGCGCGGCGTGTCGTCAGTTGATAAACTGCCGCACTTTTTTTCAAGGAGCAGACCATGGATCCGCGCAGTGAAGTACTGCTTCGTCAGGCCGAGTTATTCCAGGGGTCGGTGTTGTTGGCCGGCCTGCCCGCCGACGACCTGCTCGGCCGTTTGCCAGAGGCCCATGGCTGGTGCTGGCATGCCGGGGATCAGGCCGCGCTGGAGGCTCGCTTCCCCGAGCGCAGCCACTTTGGCGTGAACGTCCCCGAGCGGGGGTTCGACACGGCCGTGGTGTTCCTGCCCAAGGCCAAGGATCTGACCGACTACATCCTCAATGCCGTGGCGGCGCGCCTGGCCGGTCGCGAGGTGTACCTGGTGGGGGAAAAGCGCAGCGGCATCGAAGGCGCGTCCAAACAGCTCAACCCGTTCGGCAAGCCACGCAAGCTCGACAGTGCGCGGCATTGCCAACTGTGGCAGGTCACCGTCGCCAACGCGCCCGAGGCCACGCCCCTGGAAAGCCTGGCCCAGACCTACGAATTGCCCCTGGCCGAAGGCCCGTTGAAAGTCATCAGCCTGCCGGGGGTGTTCAGCCATGGTCGCCTGGACCGCGGCAGTGCGTTGCTGTTGGAACACCTGGATAAACTGCCCAGCGGGCATTTGCTGGACTTCGGCTGCGGTGCCGGGGTGCTGGGGGCGGTGGTCAAGCGACGTTATCCGCACAACACCGTCACCTTGTTGGACGTGGACGCATTCGCCGCCGCCAGCAGTCGCCTGACCCTGGCCGCCAACGGCCTGGAGGCCGAGGTGCTGACCGGTGACGGCATCGACGCCGCACCGATGGGCTTGAGTGCGATCCTGAGCAACCCACCGTTCCATGTCGGCGTGCACACCGATTACCACGCCACGGAAAACCTGCTGCGAAAAGCAGCCAAACATCTGAAAAACGGCGGCGAACTGCGGCTGGTTGCCAATAGCTTCCTCAAGTACCAGCCACTGATCGAGGAGCATCTGGGCGTCTGCGCAATCAAGGCCGAAGGCCAGGGCTTTCGCATCTACCGGGCCAAGCGCGGTTGAAATCTTTTAGGCAACAGCACTTGCTCTATCGGATTTGCCTAGGCAGAATCCGCTCCGTCCTAGGGGAGTAGTCTCCCGCGAGCGCCATGCTCGCCCGGCATACGTCAACATACTTGGTCAGCAGACCATGGCGTATGCGGCCCAAGCGTCCACGCAGATGGTCGCTGGGTTTGACAAGACCTATGACACGCACACCTTACCCGGGGCGGGAAGGCTGTACGTGTCATAGCCGTGTCGACCCGCCCCTTTAGGAATTCCTGATGCTGGACTCACTCCTCGTACCTACCGCCATCGTTGCGCTGGCCGAAATCGGCGACAAGACGCAATTGCTCGCGCTCATCCTGGCCGCTCGCTTTCGCAAACCCTGGCCGATCATCGCCGGCATCATTGCTGCAACACTTGCCAACCACGCAGCCGCCGGGGCAGTAGGCGCCTGGGTCAGCGGGTTTTTCTCCAACGCGATGTTGCACTGGATATTGGCGGCAAGCTTCACGGCCACGGCGCTGTGGACCCTGGTCCCGGACAAACTGGACGATGAAGAAGCCAACACGGCCCGCAAGTTCGGACCGTTCCTGACGACGTTGATTGCGTTCTTCCTGGCGGAAATCGGCGACAAGACGCAGATCGCCACGGTGATGCTCGCCGCGCAATACCCGGAGTTGTGGCTGGTGATCATTGGCACCACCGTGGGCATGTTGATTGCCAACGTGCCGGTGGTCCTGGCGGGCAATTTCGCCGCCGAGAAGCTGCCCCTGACCCTGATCCGTCGCCTGGCGGCCTCGGCGTTCTTCGTCCTGGCGATCGTGGCGGTGTACAAGGCAATGCAGAGTAGTGGGTGGGTTTGAGACCGCGTCATCGTTTATCGCGAGCAAGCTCGCTCCCACAGGGGCTGCAGGTGTTCACACGATTGTGTTCACTGCAGGTCTTTGTGGGAGCGAGCTTGCTCGCGATGAGGCCAGCCGCCTCACAGCATGACGATGCTTACTTCTTGGCCTGCTGATAAAGCGGCATCACCTTCGGAATCGCCGCCTGCAACGAAGCGATACGGCTGCTCGACGACGGGTGGGTGCTCATGAATTCCGGTGGCGCGCCTTCCGAAGCCTTGGCCATCTTGTTCCACAAGGTGATCGCCGCGTTCGGGTCGTAGCCAGCGCGGGCGGCCAGCTCGAGGCCGATCAGGTCGGCTTCGTTCTCGTTGCCGCGGCTGTTGGGCAAGGTCATGCCGTAGTTGGCGACGGTGTCGGCCAACGCCAGGCTGTCCTGGCCGAGGCCGAACAAGGCGCCAGCGCCCTGCTTGGCCATCTCGATGCCATAGGCCTTGGACATCGCTTCGCGCCCGTGCTCGCGCAGGGCGTGGGCGATTTCGTGGCCCATGATCGCGGCAATTTCAGCATCGGTCAGCTTCAACTGGTCGATCAGGCCGGTGTAGAACATGATCTTGCCGCCAGGACCGCAATTGGCGTTGAGCTCATCGCTCTTGATCAGGTTCACTTCCCAGTTCCACTGCGCCGAATCCGGGCGGAACACGGGCGCCTGGGCAATCAAGCGGTCGGCGATGACCTGGATGCGCTTGGCATCCTTGCTGGTCTTGTCCAGCACGCCTTGGGCGCTCGCCTCCCCCATCGTCTTTTGGTAGGACTGGGCGTACATCTGGTTGACCTGATCGGTCGACAGCATGCTGAACATGTATTGCTTGCGTTCCACGCCCACGGCTCCGCCGCTGGTGGTATTGACCGATTGGCAACCGGCGAGCAGCAGAGCCGCGCTCAAAGCACTCACCATCAATGTCTTGTTCATGTAAAAGAAGCTCCCTGGAAACGTGGGCGTATCCTAGGCCTTGATTTGTATCGGCGCCAGATACACAGCGAGCGATTGCAGGTTTTTCGGACAGACCTCACCCAGTCCATTTGCGACACTCACACTGCTAAAACAGTCATCCGACGAACTACCCCTCATGTCGCCCCACAGAAACGCCGATAACCGCTCCAGACGTCATTTCCGCGTCCGGAGCCTTTATGAAATTCAGATCGATCCAGTTTTCCGTGGCGGCCCTGGCCGGCGCCATCGTACTCAGCGTGGTGGCTGCCCTTGTGCTGTATGCGCTGTTTGCCGGCGCGCGCACCCAGGACATGGTGCAACAGCGAACCAAGGCGCAGTTCGAACAACTCATCGAACAACGCCTCGGTGCCCTGGCCCGCACCCAGGCCAGCCTGATCCAGCGAGAACTGGAAGCCCCGCTGCTGCTCGCCCGCGGCCTGGCCACCAGCAACGCCTTGATGGGCATGAACGGCGCGGACGGCAACCCGCAACTGAAGGTGTCCCGCGAGCAAATGATCAGCCTGTTGCGCGAGACCGTGGTGCGCAACCCGAAGATCCTCGGCGCCTACATCGCCTGGGAGCCGAACGCCATCGACCACAACGATGGCAATTATGTGAACAGCCAGGTGTTGGGCATGGAAACCAACGGGCGTTTCCTGCCGTGGTGGTTCCGTAACCAGGACGGCACCCTGGGCCTGGAAAAACTCGCCGATGTGACCGATCAGAAACTGCTCTCCACCGGCATCCGTGCCAGTGAGTACTACCTGTGCTCCCAGGACAGCAAGAAAGCCTGCGTGATCGACCCGGCGCCCTATCGCGTTGGCAGCACGATGACCATGCTCGCCTCGTTCATCGAACCGATCATGATCGATGGCAAGTTCCAGGGCATCGTCGGCGCCGATCTGTCGGTGAACTTCATCCAGGACATGCTCGTGGCCGCCGACGGCAAGTTGTACGACGGCGCCGGGGAAATGGCCTTGCTCTCCAGCAACAACCGGCTGGTGGCCTTCACCAAGGACCCGAGCAAACTCGGGGAAAAGGCCAGCGACCTGCTGGACACCAGCGAACTGGATAACCTGGCCAAGCTGGGCGTCGGCGAGGTGCGCTACGACATCGACGAAGAACACGGGCATATCGAGGTGTACATGCCGTTCGGCATCGGCGAGACCAACGCCCGCTGGACGCTGATGCTGCAACTGCCGCTGAATGCGGTCATGGCCGACCTGCAAGCGTTGCAGCAAGACCTCGACCGTCAACGCCAGGCCGATATCTTCGGCATGGCGATGGTGGGCCTGGTGATTGCCGGCATCGGTCTGCTGGTGATCTGGCTGGTGGGCCACGGCATTGCCCGGCCGCTCAAGCAAATGGTGGCGATGCTCGATGACATCGCCCAGGGCGAAGGCGACCTGACCCGTCGCCTGGTCAGCGACCGCGCCGATGAATTGGGGGCGATCGCCAGGGGCTTCAATACTTTCCTGAGCAAATTGCAGGGCATGATCACCCAGGTGGTGACCTCGGTGCAGAGCGTCAGCGATTCATCGGAACACACCGCTGATATCGCGATCCGCACCAACCAGGGCGTGCACAAGCAAATGTCGGAGATCGATCAGGTCGCCACGGCCGTGCACGAAATGACGGCCACCGCGCAGGATGTGGCACGCAACGCGACCCAAGCCGCCCAGGCCGCCAGTCATGCAGACCAGGCCGCCAGCCAGGGCATGCAGATCGTGCGGGACACTTCCACCTCCATTGGTGCCCTCGCCGTGGAAATCGGCAAGGCGGTAAGCGTGGTACAGACCTTGGCCAAGGACAGCGAGAACATCAACGCGATCCTCACCGCCATCCGCGGGATCGCCGAGCAGACCAACCTGCTGGCCCTCAACGCGGCCATCGAAGCCGCCCGGGCCGGTGAGCAGGGCCGTGGTTTTGCGGTGGTCGCCGATGAAGTGCGCAACCTGGCGCAGAAGACGCAGCAGGCGACCGAAGAAATCCAGACGATGATCCAACAGTTGCAACAAGGCACACGGGACGTGGTGCGGGTGATGGAAGACAGCCAGCACCGCACCGACGAAAGCGTGCAGCATGCGGCGAAAGCGGCCCAGGCCCTGGAAACGATCACCCAGGCCGTGTCGGTGATCAACGACATGAACACCCAGATCGCCAGCGCCGCCGAGGAACAAAGTGCCGTGGCCGATGACATCAACCGCAATGTGATCAACATCGGGCAAGTGGCGAACGAAGTAGCCAGCGGCGCCGATGAATCCAGCGCGGCCAGCGCCGGATTGACCAAACTGGCGGAGCAGCAGCGGCGATTGATCAATCAGTTCAGGGTCTGATCCAAAGGCCCCATCGCGAGCAAGCTTTGCTCCCACAGGGGAGGTGGCGGTGGCATGCCAATTTTGTGAACACCCGAAAACCCGAAAAAACTGTGGGAGCTGAGCTTGCTCGCGATGGCGTCCGTTCAGCCAACCTTGAAGTGACTGACACTACGCCTTCGCGAGCAAGCCCGCTCCCACAGGGGATTGGCGGTGGCATGCCGATCTTGCGAACACCCGAAAACCCGAAAAAAAACTGTGGGAGCTGAGCTTGCTCGCGATGGCGTCCGTTCAGCCAACATTGAAGTGACTGACACCACGCCTTCGCGAGCAAGCCCGCTCCCACAGGGGATTGGCGGTGGCATGCCGATCTTGCGAACTCCCGAAAAAAACTGTGGGAGCTGAGCTTGCTCGCGATGGCGTCCATTCAGCCAACCTTGAAGTGACTGACACCACGCCTTCGCGAGCAAGCCCGCTCCCACAGGGGGATTGGCGGTGGCATGCCGATCTTGCGAACACCCGAAAACCCGAAAAAAAACTGTGGGAGCAAAGCTTGCTCGCGATGGCGTCCATTCAGCCAACCTTGAAGTGACTGACACCACGCCTTCGCGGGCAAGCCTGCTCCCACAGGGGATTGGCGGTGGCATGCCGATCTGGCGAACACCCGAAAAAACTGTGGGAGCTGAGCTTGCTCGCGATGGCGTCCGTTCAGCCAACATTGAAGTGACTGACACCACGCCTTCGCGAGCAAGCCCGCTCCCACAGGGGGATTGGCGGTGGCATGCTGATCTTGCGAACACCCGAAAAAAACTGTGGGAGCTGAGCTTGCTCGCGATGGCGTCCGTTCAGCCAACCTTGAAGTGACTGACACCACGCCTTCGCGGGCAAGCCCGCTCCCACAGGGGATTGGCGGTGGCATGCCGATCTTGCGAACACCCGAAAACCCGAAAAAAAACTGTGGGAGCTGAGCTTGCTCGCGATGGCGTCCGTTCAGCCAACCTTGAAGTGACTGACACCACGCCTTCGCGGGCAAACCCGCTCCCACAGGGGATTGGCGGTGGCATGCCGATCTTGCGAACACCCGAAAACCCGAAAAAAAACTGTGGGAGCTGAGCTTGCTCGCGATGGCGTCCATTCAGCCAACCTTGAAGTGACTGACACCACGCCTTCGCGAGCAAGCCCGCTCCCACAGGGGATTGGCGGTGGCATGCCGATCTTGCGAACACCCGAAAACCCGAAAAAAAACTGTGGGAGCTGAGCTTGCTCGCGATGGCGTCGGTTCAGCCAACCTTGAAGTGACTGACACCACGCCTTCGCGGGCAAGCCCGCTCCCACAGGGGATTGGCGGTGGCATGCAGATCTTGCGAATACCCGAAAAAAACTGTGGGAGCTGAGCTTGCTCGCGATGGCGTCCGTTCAGCCAACCTTGAAGTGACTGACACCACGCCTTCGCGGGCAAGCCCGCTCCCACAGGGGATTGGCGGTGGCATGCCGATCTTGCGAACACCCGAAAACCCGAAAAAAAACTGTGGGAGCTGAGCTTGCTCGCGATGGCGTCCGTTCAGCCAACCTTGAAGTGACTGACACCACGCCTTCGCGGGCAAACCCGCTCCCACAGGGGATTGGCGGTGGCATGCCGATCTTGCGAACACCCGAAAAAAACTGTGGGAGCAAAGCTTGCTCGCGATGGCGTCGGGTCAGCCAATCTTGAAGTGACTGATACACCGCCTTCGCGAGCAAGCTTTGCTCCCACAGACTCCCACAGGTTCAATGCAGGGGTTTAGAGTTCGCCGAGGGCTTCGATCAGCGCCTGGTTCTGCTCCGGCGTGCCGATGCTGATCCGCAGGAACTGGGCAATCCGCTCCTGCTTGAAGTGCCGCACGATCACACCCTGTTCCCGCAGTTTCGCCGCCAACCCTGCCGCATCGTGCCGGGGGTGGCGGGCGAAGATGAAGTTGGCCGCCGAGGGCAAGACTTCAAAGCCCTTGGCCTGCAATTGGGCCACGACCCATTCACGGTGCTCGATGACCAACCGGCAGGTCCGATCGAAGTGCTCGCGATCATCGAACGCCGCTGCGCCGCCGACATTCGCCAAGCGATCCAGTGGGTAGGAGTTGAAGCTGTTCTTGATCCGCTCCAGCGCTTCGATCAGGTCCGGATGCCCCACCGCCAGGCCCACGCGCAGCCCCGCCAGCGAGCGGGACTTGGACAGGGTCTGGGTCACCAGCAGGTTCGGATAGCGATCCACCAGGCTGATGGCCGTCTCGCCGCCGAAGTCGATATAGGCCTCGTCGACCACCACCACCGAATCCGGGCTGGCCTTGAGGATCTGCTCGACCGCTTCCAGCGCCAGCAGGCAGCCGGTCGGCGCGTTCGGGTTGGGGAAAATGATCCCGCCGTTCGGCTTGGCATAGTCCGCCGGGTCGATCCGGAACTGCTCATCCAGCGGCACCGCATCGAACTGGATACCGTACAACCCGCAGTACACGGGATAGAAGCTGTAGCTGATGTCCGGGAACAACAGCGGCTGGTCGTGCTGCAACAGGCCGTGAAAAATATGCGCCAGTACTTCATCCGAGCCATTGCCCAGGAACACCTGGTTGTTCTGCACGCCGTAATAGCGGGCCACGGCGTTTTTCAGCAGGTCGCTGTTGGGATCCGGATACAGGCGCAGATTGTCGTTGAGCTCGGTCTGCATCGCCGCCAGGGCCTTGGGCGATGGGCCGTAGGGGTTCTCGTTGGTGTTGAGCTTGACCAGGCGCGTCAGCTTCGGCTGTTCACCCGGCACGTAGGGCACCAGGTTCTTGACGAACGGGCTCCAGAATTTACTCATTTCAGTTCCCCTGCCGTTCAACGGATGGCTCGTCAATGGATGGCTCATCAAGAATGCGGTACTCGGCACTGCGCGCGTGGGCGCTCAGCGATTCGCCGCGGGCCAGCACCGAAGCGGTCTTGCCCAGTTCGGAGGCACCCTGCTCGGAGCAGAAGATGATCGACGACCGTTTCTGGAAGTCATACACCCCCAGCGGCGACGAGAAGCGCGCGGTGCCGGAAGTCGGCAGCACGTGGTTGGGGCCTGCGCAATAGTCACCCAGGGCCTCGCTGGTGTGGCGACCCATGAAAATCGCACCGGCGTGACGGATCTGCGGCAACCAGGCCTGCGGATCGGCGACCGACAACTCCAGGTGTTCCGGCGCGATGCGGTTGGCGACTTCGATGGCCTGGGCCATGTCATCGACCTTGATCAGCGCCCCACGACCATTGATCGAGGTGTTGATGATCTCGGCGCGGTCCATGGTCGGCAGCAGCTTGTCGATGCTGGCGGCGACCTTGTCGAGGAACTCGGCGTCCGGGCTGACCAGGATCGCCTGGGCGTCTTCGTCGTGCTCGGCCTGGGAAAACAGGTCCATGGCGATCCAGTCCGGGTCGGTCTGGCCGTCGCACACCACGAGAATTTCCGACGGGCCGGCGATCATGTCGATGCCGACCTGGCCAAACACGTGGCGCTTGGCGGTGGCGACATAGATATTGCCCGGCCCGACCACCTTGTCGACCCGCGGCACGCTTTCGGTGCCATAGGCCAACGCAGCCACGGCCTGGGCACCGCCGATGGTGAACACCCGGTCCACGCCAGCGATGCAGGCGGCGGCCAACACCAGTTCGTTGATTTCACCGCGCGGAGTCGGGACGACCATGACCACTTCGGTCACGCCGGCGACCTTGGCCGGAATCGCGTTCATCAGCACCGAGGACGGATAGGACGCTTTGCCGCCCGGCACGTACAGGCCGGCACGGTCCAGCGGCGTGACCTTCTGGCCCAGCACGGTGCCGTCGGCTTCGGTGTAGCTCCAGGAGTCCTGTTTCTGCCTTTCGTGATAGTCGCGCACCCGGGATGCGGCTTTCTCCAGGGCTTCGCGCTGGGGCACGGTGATCCGGGTCAGGGCCAGTTCCAGGCGCTCGCGCGGCAGGATCAGGTCGGCCATGGACGCCACTTGCAGGCCGTCGAATTTCTGGGTGAATTCCACCAGGGCGGCATCGCCACGCTCGCGCACGGCCTTGATGATGTCCAGCACCCGCTGATTGACCGAGTCGTCAGACACGCTTTCCCAGCTCAGCAGATGATCCAGATGATGTGCGAAATCCGGGTCGGCAGCGTTGAGTCGGCGAATCGAAGTGGGAGCGGTCATAGCGAGGGCCTCATTAATGGCAAATGCTCAGGCGCCCTAAGCTACCAGTCCATTCGCGTGGGCACCTGAGAAAATTGGCTATGACACGGATAGACGGGCGCGACTCAAGGTCGCGCAGGTGAATCAACCGCGGTGTCGCGATTCCACTGCCTTGCGCAGGGTATCGATCAGAGCCTGGATACGGGCGTGCTGCATTTTCATCGAAGCCTTGTTGACGATCAGCCGGGAGGTGATGTCAGCGATGAAGTCCTGGGGTTCCAGACCGTTGGCCCGCAGGGTGTTGCCGGTGTCGACCACGTCGATGATCTTGTCCGCCAGGCCGATCAGCGGCGCCAGCTCCATCGAACCGTACAACTTGATGATATCGACCTGACGGCCCTGCTCGGCGTAATAACGCTTGGCAATGTTGACGAACTTGGTCGCCACGCGCAAACGCCCCTTGGGCTGCGGCGCGCCGACTTTACCGGCGGTCATCAGCTTGCAGCGGGCGATTTGCAGGTCCAGGGGCTCGTACAGGCCCTGGCCGCCGTATTCCATCAGCACGTCCTTGCCGGCAACGCCCAGGTCGGCGGCGCCATGTTCCACGTAGGTCGGCACATCGGTGGCACGCACGATCAGCAAGCGCACATCGGCCTGGGTCGTGGGGATGATCAGCTTGCGGCTCTTGTCCGGATTCTCGGTCGGCACGATGCCCGCTTCAGCCAGAAGCGGCAGGGTGTCGTCAAGGATACGGCCCTTGGACAGTGCGATGGTCAACATGGGAAACGTCAGTCCTTATCAAGGTACTCATGCCCGGTCGCAAGCGGCGCCGGACACACATCGAGGGTGCAAACACCCTCGACCTGAAACGAAATCAACGGGCACGTCCTTGTGCCCACGGAAAGTGCCTGCGCGACGATCATACTGCGTTGAAAACAGGCTCGGAATGCTCATTGACAACCAGTCAACTCCGCTTCCTCGCCTGTTTTCGCCTTGCCTGATCGCCGCGCAGTCACTTTCCAATTAGCCCGGTACGCGGCGGATCTTGGCGCCGAGCATCTGCAGTTTTTCTTCGATGCACTCATAGCCACGGTCGATGTGGTAGATGCGATCGATCAGGGTGTCGCCTTCGGCAACCAGGGCCGAGATCACCAGGCTGGCCGAGGCCCGCAGGTCGGTGGCCATCACTGGCGCGCCCTTGAGCTTCTCGGTACCGGTCACAATGGCGGTGTTGCCTTCGACCTGGATCTTGGCGCCCATGCGGTGCAATTCGTACACGTGCATGAAACGGTTTTCGAAGATTGTCTCGATCACCGCGCCAGTGCCTTCGGCAATGGCGTTGAGGGAGATGAACTGCGCCTGCATGTCGGTCGGGAATGCCGGGTACGGAGCAGTCCGCACGTTGACGGCTTTTGGCCGCTTGCCGTGCATGTTCACTTCGATCCAGTCTTCGCCGCAGGTGACTTCGGCACCGGCTTCCTTGAGTTTCTCCAGGACGGCTTCAAGGATGGTCGGGTCGGTGTCCTTGACCTTGACGCGGCCACCGGTGACAGCAGCGGCCACCAGGTAGGTGCCGGTTTCGATCCGGTCCGGCATCACTTTGTAGGTGGCCGAATGCAGACGCTCGACGCCATCGATGGTGATGGTGTCGGTGCCGGCGCCGCTGATCTTGGCGCCCATGGCGATCAGGAAGTTCGCCAGGTCGACCACTTCAGGCTCGCGCGCGGCGTTTTGCAGCACGCTGCGGCCCTTGGCCAGTGCGGCGGCCATCATGATGTTCTCGGTACCGGTCACGCTGACGGTATCGAAGAAGAAGTGTGCGCCGCGCAAGCCGCCTTCCGGCGCCTTGGCCTTGATGTAGCCGCCTTCGACGTCGATCACCGCGCCCATGGCTTCCAGGCCGCGAATGTGCAGGTCCACCGGACGCGAGCCGATGGCGCAACCGCCAGGCAAGGCGACTTCGGCTTCACCGAAACGGGCGACCATCGGGCCCAATACCAGGATCGACGCACGCATGGTCTTCACCAGTTCGTACGGGGCGACCAGGGTCTTGATGGTGCGCGGGTCGATCTCGACGCTGAGCTTCTCGTCGATCACCGGCTCGATGCCCATGCGGCCGAACAGCTCGATCATCGTGGTGATGTCGTGCAGGTGCGGCAGGTTGGCCACGGTCACCGGGCCATCGCACAGCAGGGTCGCGGCCAGGATCGGCAGGGCGGAGTTCTTTGCCCCGGAAATACGGATTTCGCCATCAAGACGAACGCCGCCGGTAATAATCAGTTTATCCATAAGAATCTCGAGGCCCTTGGGCTCAGGTGCGCTCGGCCCAGGCCGCGCTGCTGAAAAATTTCATCGTGACCGCGTGGATGCTGCCATCGGCGATCCATGGGTTCAAATGGGCATAGATGCTCTGCTGACGCTTCACTGGGCTCAACGCCACCAGTTCATCGCTGATCACGTTCAACTGGAAGTTGCAGCCTTCGCCTTCAACTTCCACCTGCGTACCAGGCAGCTTTCCTTCTAGGAAGCTCTTCACTTCTACAGCCTGCATGCTCAACCTCAATCGGCGCCCTGTGCGCGCGGGTCGCACATCATACAAAAAAGCCCCGCGCCTGCGAACCCCGCGAAACAGGACTCTGACGGGGGGACTTTTCCAACGATGTGGATCAGGGGTGCGCCAACAACTCGGTCAATTCGCTGACCTGGGCTATTTCGCGCATGTCTTCGGGCATCCCACGGATGCTCCACGTTTTGCCGGCAGCCTTGGCGTCCCGCATGAAGCACAGCAGCAGCGACAGGCCGACGCTGCTGGACTTCTGCACCGCCGAGCAGTCAATGACCACTTCGGCGGCGCTGACGGACTCGATCAGCGCCTGGCCCTGCTTGCGCAGAGCCGGGCCGGTGCGGTAATCCAGCACGCCACTGAGCATCAGCACGCCAGCCTCATCCAGACGAACGGCCGATTCACTCACCGACTCGATCATTGTGCCTGCTTCTCTTTGGCTTCTTCGGCCACGTCCTTGGCCTTGGCGACCTCACCGGCCCAACCGTTGATGGTCTTATCCAGGTCGTTGCCATTGCGCTGCATCGCATCGGAGAACTGATCACGGAACAGCTTGCCGATGTTGATGCCATTGATGATCACGTTGCGCACCTTCCACTCGCCGTTGATTTTCTCGAGTGTGTAGGAAACAGGGTAGATCGCGCCGTTGTTGCCCTTGACCTGCATGTCAACGCTGGTGCGATTGCCGTTTTCATCCTTGGCCGGCGAAACGGTAATGCCCTGGTTGTTGTACTCAAGCAAGGCGTTGCCATAGAACTGCATCAGGCTGCGCTTGAAGTTCTCCTGGAAGCGAGTCATCTGCGCCGGGGTTGCCTTGCGCGAATACTTGACGGTCATGATGCTCCTGGAGATGCCGTCGGCGTCGACCACGGGGCCGACGATGCCGTTCAGTGCGTCATAGAACGCGCTTGGGTCCTGCTTGTATTTCTCTTTGTTGGCGGCAAGGTCCGCCAACAACCGGGTCGTCGTGTCCTGGATGATGTCATGGGCCGAAGGCGCAGCCATGGCGTTAGCCATCAACGGCAGCGCCGCGAGCAACACCAACAGGCCACGTCGCAAGATAGAGATCATTCAAAAGCTCCTCATTTGGCGTCTTTGCTAACGGTATTGAGCAGGAATTTACCGATCAGGTCCTCGAGCACCAGGGACGATTGCGTGTCGTGGATGACGCCACCATCCTTGAGCACGGCGTCTTCCCCGCCCACGCTGATGCCAATGTATTTCTCACCCAGCAGCCCAGCGGTGAGGATAGATGCAGTGGAATCAGTCGGCAGGTTGTCCACGCGCTTTTCCAACTGCAGCGTCACTCGACCGGTGAAATCCTCGCGATTCAGATCGATTGCCGTGACCTTGCCGATGGTGACACCGGCCATGGTCACTTTGGCTCTGACCGTCAAACCGGCGATATTGTCAAAGTTGGCATAAAGTTTATAAGTATCGGTGCTAGCCGTCGGCGCCAGTCCACTGACCCGCAGGGCCAGCAGCAGCAAAGCCAGGATGCCAGCCAGCAAGAAAAGGCCGACACCGATTTCCAGGGTGCGGTTTTGCATCAGAAATCTCCAAACATCAAGGCGGTCAGAATAAAGTCAAGGCCCAGGACCGCCAGCGAGGCGTACACCACGGTCTTGGTTGTGGCACGGCTGATCCCCTCTGACGTGGGCTCACAGTCATAGCCTTGGAACACAGCGATCCAGGTCACCACGAAAGCGAATACGGCACTTTTGATAACGCCGTTGAGCACGTCGTCGAGAAAATCGACGCTGTTCTGCATGTTTGACCAGTAGGAACCCTCATAGACCCCCAGCCAGTCTACTGCCACCCACGAGCCGCCCCAGATCCCCACGACGCTGAAAATGATCGCCAGCACCGGCAGGGAAATGAAACCGGCCCACAGGCGCGGGGCAATGATGTATTTGAGTGGGTCGACGCCGATCATTTCCAGGCTGGACAATTGTTCGGTGGACTTCATGTTGCCGATTTCGGCCGTCAGCGCCGAACCGGCACGCCCGGCAAACAGCAGCGCCGTGACCACGGGGCCGAGCTCACGCAACAGCGTCAGCGCAACCATCTGCCCGACCGCCTGCTCCGAACCGTAGCTGGACAAGATGTTGAACCCTTGCAGCGCCAGGACCATGCCGATGAAGATCCCGGAGACCACGATGATCACCAGGGACATCACGCCCACCGAGTGCAACTGCTTGACCAGCAGGCTAAAACCACCACCCGTCGAGTTGCGCCCAAGCAGGGCATGCATCAGAAACAGCGAGGAACGGCCCAGTACTGCCACCACATCGATACCGGAGCGGCCAAACAGGCGAATTCTTTCCAATAGTGATTTCTTGCGCATCAGCGCTTCCCCAGCAGATCGGTACGGTAATCCGTGGCCGGAAAATGGAACTCCACCGGCCCGTCCGGATCACCCTTCATGAATTGGCGAATGCGCGGATTGTCCGAATCCATCAGTTCCTGGGGCGTACCCTGCCCCAGCACCTGGGTATCACCGACTACATAGATGTAGTCGGCAATGCTGGCGGTTTCGGCCAGGTCGTGGGAGACCACGATGCTGGTGATGCCCAGCGCATCGTTGAGCAGGCGGATCAGGCGCACGAGTACACCCATGGCGATCGGGTCCTGCCCGACGAAGGGTTCGTCGTACATGAGGATCTTCGGATCGAGGGCAATCGCCCGCGCCAACGCGACCCGGCGTTTCATGCCGCCGGACAGCTCGTCGGGCATCAGGTCCAGGGCGCCTCGCAGCCCGACGGCCTGCAACTTGAGCAGGACGATGTCGCGGATCATCTCTTCCGGCAGCTCGGTATGGACCCGCAACGGGAACGCCACGTTCTCGAACACGTCGAGATCGGTAAACAGCGCGCCACTCTGGAACAGCACGCCCATGTGCTTGCGCGCATCGAACAGGTCGCTGCGAGACAACTCGGGAAGATTCTGACCATTGACCCAGACTTCGCCGGCGCTGGGGCGCAATTGTGCCCCAATCAGCCGCAGCAGCGTGGTCTTGCCACACCCGGAAGGCCCCATGATGCCAGTGACCTTGCCGCGTGGAATGCGAATATCGATGTCATTGAAAATGCTGCGCGTCCCTCGCTTGAAGGACAGTCCCTTCAGCTCGACCGCGTAGGCGTTGTCGGCACTCATCTAAACTCCTTGCGATGCAGCCTCACATTCGAATGCCCTGGGCGGTCGACAAGCGCCGGTACCGCCGGGCACGCGAACCGGCGGCGAACTATATCACTGCAACAGCCAAGCGCCCAAGGCCAACACCCCACCCGTTAAGCCTCGCTCAAGGTAAAAAACCACATTTTATGTCGAACCTTGCGGCCCCACGAACAAAGCATGACGAACTTACGTGAGGGAATTGTTCATTGCCGCTATAATCGCCGCCTTTTCATCGGGCTATACGATTTCTGACATGAGCCAATCCAGCGACCTGATTCAATCGGCACAACGTACCATCCGCCTCGAGCTCGAAGCCGTGCAAGGCTTGCTGCCCCGTATCGACGCTGATTTCGTACGCGCCTGCGAGATGATTCTGGCCAGCAAAGGCCGCGTGGTCGTGGTCGGCATGGGCAAGTCCGGGCACATCGGCAACAAGATCGCCGCCACCCTCGCCAGCACCGGCACCACGGCCTTTTTTGTCCATCCGGCCGAAGCCAGCCACGGAGACATGGGCATGATCACCCGGGACGATGTCATCCTGGCCCTGTCCAACTCCGGTTCCACCAATGAGATCATCACGCTGCTGCCGCTGATCAAGCGCCTGGGCATCCAGTTGATCAGCATGACCGGCAACCCGGACTCGCCGCTGGCCAAGGCCGCCGAAGTGAACCTCAATGTTCATGTCGAACACGAAGCCTGCCCGCTGAACCTGGCACCGACCTCTTCCACCACCGCTGCCCTGGTCATGGGCGACGCCCTGGCCGTGGCGCTGCTGGAAGCCCGGGGCTTCACCGCGGAAGACTTCGCCTTTTCCCATCCCGGTGGCGCCCTCGGCCGTCGCCTGCTGCTGAAAGTCGAAAACGTGATGCACGCCGGCCAAGAGTTGCCGCAAGTGTTGCGCGGCACGCTGCTCAAGGACGCGCTCATGGAGATGACCCGCAAGGGGCTGGGCATGACGGTGGTCCTGGAAGCCGACGGCAAGCTCGCCGGGATCTTCACCGACGGCGACCTGCGCCGCACCCTGGACCGCACCATCGACATCCACAGTGCCACCATCGAGCAAGTCATGACGCCCCACGGCAAGACCGCCCGCGCCGAGATGCTCGCCGCCGAGGCCCTGAAAATCATGGAAGACCACAAGATCAGCGCCCTGGTGGTCGTCGACGACGAGGACCGTCCGGTGGGCGCCCTGAATATGCACGATTTGCTGCGTGCGGGAGTCATGTAAATGAACACAGAACTGTTGCAACGCGGCCAGGCCATCAAGCTGGCGGTGTTCGATGTCGACGGCGTGCTGACCGACGGTCGCCTGTACTTCCTTGAAGACGGCAGCGAGTTCAAGACGTTCAACACCCTCGACGGCCAAGGCATCAAGATGCTGATGGCCGCCGGCGTGCAGACCGCCATCATCAGCGGTCGCAAGACCCCGGTGGTCGAGCGACGCGCGAAGAACCTCGGCATCCCGCACCTTTACCAGGGGCGCGAAGACAAACTGGTGGTGCTGGACGAGCTTCTGGGCCAACTCAACCTAAGCTATGAACAGGTGGCCTACCTCGGTGACGACCTGCCAGACCTGCCGGTGATTCGCCGAGTAGGCCTGGGCATGGCAGTCGCCAACGCGGCCAGCTTCGTGCGCGAGCATGCCCACGGCGTCACCACGGCGCGAGGCGGCGAAGGTGCGGCCCGCGAATTCTGTGAACTGATCCTGCGCGCCCAGGGCCGCCTCGAAGCGGCCAACGCCGCGTACCTGTGAGCCATTTATGCTGAGCAAGAAGATTCGCACCATCGTGGTGTTCGGCTGTATCGCGGCGATTTTCGCTGCGGTGGGCTACTGGAACATCAGCCCCGAACGGTTTCTCGACCGACCTGCGACCCAGATCGAGGAAAAGATCGACTGGTACGCGACCAACACGCATACCCTGCAGTACCTGCCCGACGGCAAAGTGCAATATGAGATGACGTCCGACAAGGTCGACCACGTAAAGGCCACTGACATTACGCTGGTCACCAAGCCCGACCTGAACATGTTCCGCGGCACCGAGTTTCCGTGGCATGTGCAGAGCGAGCACGCCGAAGTCAATTCCGGCGGCACCGAAGTGGAACTGATCGACTCGGTGCGCATCGCCCGAACCGACGAGAAAAACCGTACGACCATCATCACCAGCACGCGCATGACCGTGTTCCCACAGCAAGAATATGCGCAGACCGAGCAACCCGTTAGAATCGACGGCGCCGGGGGTGTGTCGACCGGCACGGGAATGAAAGCGTATTTGAAGGAAAGCAGGATACACCTGCTATCGAACGTAAGAGGACAGTATGAAGCTCGCTAAAACCCTCCCTATTTTGCTCAGTCTGGGCGCAGCACTGGGAAGCGCGAGCGCCTGGGCTCTTCCCGACGACCGCAACCAACCTATCCGCATCCAGGCCGACGATGCCCAGCTCGACGACAAGAAAGGTGTCGCCACCTACACAGGTGACGTGATCATCACCCAGGGCTCGATGAAGGTCACCGGCAATACCGTGACCATCACCCGCACTCCGGCCGGGGACATCGACGTGGTGACCTCGGTGGGCAACCTGGCCTATTTCGAGCAGTTGCAAACTGCCGGCGATACCAAGCCTGTGCAGGGCTACGGGGTCACCATCCAGTACCACGCCTCCAAGGATCGCGTGGTCCTGATCGACCGCGCCAAGGTCATCGACAAGGACAACAACATCACCCAGGGCGAGAAAATCGTCTACGACACAGTCAAGAAGCTGGCAAGCGCCGGTCGCGCCACCGGCAGCAAGGTGACCGAGTCGCGTCCGCGGATCGACATGGTGATCCAACCGAAAAAGAAAACCGACGAGCAGAAGGCCCAGTAATGGCAACTCTGAAAGCTCAGCATCTGGCCAAGAGCTACAAGAGCCGTCAAGTCGTGCGTGATGTCAGCCTGTCCATCGACAGCGGCCAGATCGTCGGCCTGCTCGGCCCCAACGGCGCGGGCAAGACCACTTGCTTCTACATGATCGTCGGCCTGGTCCAGGCCGACCAGGGTCGCGTACTGATCGACGACCTGGATGTCAGCCACCAGCCGATGCACGGCCGGGCGAAGGCAGGTATCGGCTATTTGCCGCAAGAAGCGTCGATCTTCCGCAAACTGTCGGTTGCCGACAACATCATGGCGATCCTCGAGACCCGCAAGGAACTCGACAAGGCCGGTCGTCGCCAGGAATTGGAAAGCCTGCTGCAGGAATTCCACATCAGCCACATTCGCGACAACCTGGGCATGAGCCTGTCCGGGGGCGAGCGGCGCCGCGTGGAAATCGCCCGCGCCCTGGCCACCGCACCGAAGTTCATCCTGCTCGACGAACCGTTCGCCGGCGTGGACCCCATCTCGGTGGGCGACATCAAGCAGATCATCCATCACCTCAAGGCCAAGGGGATCGGCGTGCTGATCACCGACCACAACGTGCGCGAGACGCTGGATATCTGCGAAACCGCCTACATTGTCAATGACGGCCAGCTGATCGCCGAAGGCGACTCCGCAGCGATCCTGGCCAATGACCTGGTCAAGGAAGTGTATCTGGGCCATGAGTTCCGCCTGTAAGCCAAAGTGTCTGGCGAATCGTTAGAGCGTCGTTTCATTTTATTATGGCGACGCCCTAGGCAAACACTTCAGTTTCAGGCATATAATTTGCTTAAGTTTGGCGCTTCGGCGCCCTGTAGTGGATGGCGCATGTGCGCCGGCGAATAAGGTGTTAAGCCCCTGCCATGAAACCATCGCTAGTCTTGAGAATGGGCCAGCAGCTGACGATGACACCGCAGCTGCAACAGGCCATCCGCCTGCTCCAATTGTCGACCCTGGACCTGCAACAGGAGATCCAGGAGGCCCTGGAGTCCAATCCGATGCTCGAACGCCAGGAAGAAGGCGACGACTTCGACAACACCGACCCACTGGCCGACAACGTCGAGCAGAAGACCAACACCGAAATCCCGGAACCGACCTACCAGGAAGCCGCCCCGACGGTGGACAACCTCGAGGATGGCGAATGGAACGAACGCATCCCCAACGAACTGCCCGTGGACACGGCCTGGGAAGACGTCTATCAGACCAGCGCCAGCAGCCTGCCGAGCAGCGATGACGACGAGTGGGACTTCACCACCCGCACCTCCGCCGGCGAAAGCCTGCAAAGCCACCTGCTGTGGCAGCTGAACCTGGCGCCGATGTCCGACACCGATCGCCTGATCGCCGTGACCCTGATCGATTGCATCAACAACCAGGGCTACCTGGACGAGACCCTCGAAGAAATCCTCGAAGCCTTCGATCCCGAGCTCGACATCGAGCTGGACGAGATCGAAGCCGTCCTCCATCGCATCCAGCAGTTCGAACCGGCTGGCATCGGCGCCCGCAACCTGGGCGAGTGCCTGTTGCTGCAACTGCGCCAGTTGTCCGCCAAGACCCCGTGGCTGGCCGAAGCCAAGCGGCTGGTCACCGACTACATCGACTTGCTGGGGGGTCGCGACTACAGCCAGTTGATGCGTCGCATGAAGCTCAAGGAAGATGAGCTGCGCCAGGTGATCGAACTGGTGCAGAGCCTCAACCCGCGCCCCGGCTCGCAGATCGAATCCACCGAGCCCGAATACGTGGTTCCAGACGTAATCGTGCGCAAGCACAACGACCGCTGGCTGGTGGAGCTCAACCAGGAATCGGTGCCCAAGCTGCGGGTCAACGCCCAGTACGCCGGCTTTGTGAAGCGCGCCGACACCAGCGCCGACAACACTTTCATGCGCAACCAGTTGCAGGAGGCGCGCTGGTTCATCAAGAGCCTGCAAAGCCGCAACGAAACCCTGATGAAAGTGGCCACCCAGATCGTCGAGCATCAGCGCGGCTTCCTGGAGTATGGCGATGAAGCGATGAAACCGTTGGTCCTGCATGACATTGCCGAGGCAGTGGGCATGCACGAGTCGACGATTTCCCGGGTAACCACCCAGAAATTCATGCATACCCCCCGGGGCATCTATGAATTGAAATATTTTTTCTCCAGCCACGTCAGCACCTCCGAAGGCGGCGAATGCTCGTCCACGGCCATCCGCGCGATCATCAAAAAACTGGTGGCCGCGGAAAATCAGAAAAAGCCGTTGAGTGACAGCAAGATCGCTGGTTTACTGGAGGCACAAGGCATTCAGGTGGCCCGCCGTACCGTCGCCAAATACCGCGAATCCCTCGGGATCGCGCCTTCGAGCGAACGCAAGCGGTTGATGTAACAGGCCACGCCACAGCGTTCCAGTGGCAGGCATGTCTGCCTGCCGCTTTATGCACTGGCAACGAAGGAGAAGCTGTATGCAAGTCAACATCAGTGGACACCAACTGGAAGTGACCGAACCCCTGCGCACCTACATCGGCGAAAAACTCGACCGATTGGAGAGGCATTTCGACAAGATCACCAACGTGCAAGTCACGATGACCGTCGAGAAACTGCTGCAGAAAATCGAAGCCACGCTGCATATTCCCGGCGGAGAAGTGGTTGCCAACGCAGAGCACACAGACATGTATGCCGCGATTGACCTGCTGACCGACAAGCTGGATCGCCAACTCAAAAAGCATAAGGAAAAGACCCAGAGCCTCCTCCAGGGCGCGACCGGTCGTTAACCCCCCCAATCCATGATCCGACTAGAAACCATCCTGACCCCCGGCCGTTCCCAAGTGAACGCGCCGGGCGGCAGTAAAAAGAAAGCCCTCGAACACATTGCCAACCTGATCCACCGCGAGGTGCCTGATCTGGTCATGCAGGACGTCTTCGAGGCCCTGGTTGCCCGTGAAAAACTCGGTTCCACCGGTTTTGGCAACGGCATCGCCATCCCCCATTGCCGTCTCAAGGGCTGTGAGGCGCCGATCAGCGCGCTGTTGCACCTTGAAACGGCTATCGATTTCGACGCCATCGACGGCGCCCCGGTCGACCTGCTGTTTGTATTGCTGGTACCCGAAGCGGCGACCGATGCGCACCTCGAGCTGCTGCGCCAGATTGCCAGCATGCTGGACCGCAAGGAAGTGCGCGAAAAACTGCGCAGCGCACCAAGCAACGAAGCGTTGTACCAGGTGGTCCTGGACGAGCAGAACGGTCATTAAAAATGCGCATGATCATTGTCAGTGGCCGCTCCGGCTCCGGTAAAAGCACGGCCCTCGCCGTGCTTGAGGACAGCGGCTACTATTGCATCGACAATTTGCCCGCCGGCCTGCTGCCGGAACTGGCCGAGCGCGCCCTGATCCACACCGAGCTGGCGCAGCCACTGGTGGCGGTCTCCATCGATGCGCGTAACCTGCCAAGCCACCTGTCGCGTTTTCCTGAACTGCTCGAGGAAGTGCGCAGCCGGCATATCCAGTGCGACGTGCTGTACCTGGATGCCGATGAAGAGACACTGCTCAAGCGTTTTTCCGAAACCCGCCGGCGCCACCCGCTGAGCAATGCCAACCGCTCCCTGGCCGAAGCCATCGAGGATGAAAGCCAACTATTGGGGCCGATCGCCGACTTGGCGGACCTGAAGGTCAACACCACGCACCTGAACCTGTATCAGTTGCGCGACACGATCAAGCTGCGCCTGCTCAACCAGCCTGAGCCGGGCACGGCGTTCCTGGTGGAGTCGTTCGGTTTCAAGCGTGGCATGCCCGTAGACGCCGACCTGGTGTTCGATGTGCGCTGCCTGCCCAATCCTTATTGGAAACCGGAATTGCGCGAGCAATCCGGGCTCGACCAACCGGTGATCGATTACCTGGCCGCCCAGCCGGATGTCGAGGAAATGTACCAGGACATCTCCAGCTACCTGCTCAAATGGCTGCCCCGCTTTGCCGCGAGCAACCGCGCCTATGTCACGATTGCCATCGGTTGTACCGGTGGACATCACCGCTCCGTCTACCTGACCGAACGCCTGGGTCAACTCCTGCAACAATCCCTGAAGAACGTCCAGGTTCGCCACCGCGACCTCAGCTAAAGGATTCACATCGCGATGCCTGCTCAGGAAATTGAAATCATCAACAAGCTGGGTTTGCATGCCCGAGCGTCGGCCAAGTTCGTCGGAGTCGCGGGCCAGTTCAAGGACACCACCATCAGGGTTGGCCGCACGCCCGAGACTGCGGTCGACGGTAAAAGCATCATGGCGATGATGATGCTCGCCGCCGGCAAGGGCACCAAGATCCACCTGCTCACCGAAGGTGAACAGGCACAGGAAGCGATGGACGCGCTGGTGGACCTGATCAACCGATATTTCGACGAAGGCGAATAACTGCCCAGGTCCCAAGGCGGATTCATTGGGCACAAAAAAAGGCGCGTCATCCAGTGGATGACGCGCTTTTTTACGCGCTGAGCGTTAGCTACCCGCCACCGTCATACGCTCGATCAACACCGAACCGGTGCGGATGTTGCTGCGCAGCTCCAGGTCGTTGCCCACCGCTACGATCTGCTTGAACATGTCGCGCATGTTCCCGGCGATGGTCACTTCCTGGACCGGGAACTGGATCTCGCCGTTCTCGACCCAGAAACCCGCCGCGCCACGGGAATAGTCCCCGGTGACCATGTTCAGGCCGTGGCCCATCAGTTCGGTCACCAGCAGCCCCCGGCCCATGCGCCGCAGCAAGGCGGCCTGGTCTTCTTCGCCATGGGTCACGAACAGGTTATGCACGCCGCCGGCATTGGCGGTGCTCGGCATGCCGAGCTTGCGGCCCGAATAGGTACCGAGGATGTAGGACACCAGCTCGCCGTTTTCCACGAACGGCTTGGCGTAAGTGGCCAGGCCATCGCCGTCGAACGCCGAGCTGCCCATGGCCTGCATCAGGTGTGGACGCTCGTCGATGGTCATCCATTGCGGGAACAGCTTCTGGCCCAGCGCTCCCTCGAGGAACGACGACTTGCGGTACAGGTTGCCGCCGGACACCGCCGACAGGAAGCTGCCGAACAAGCCACCAGCCAGCTCGGCCGAAAACAACACCGGCACCTCACAGGTCGGCACCGGGCGCGCGCCCAGGCGGCTGGCCGCCCGTTGCGCGGCTTTCTGGCCAATGCTCACAGGGTCCGCGAGCAAGGCGCCCTGACGGCTCACGTCGTACCAGTAATCGCGCTGCATCTGGCCGTCGGCTTCGGCGATCATCACGCAACTGAGGCTGTGGCGGGTCGATGCATAACCGCCGATGAAACCGTGGCTGTTGCCATAGACCCGGCAGCCCTGGTGGGTATTGAGCGTCGTGCCGTCGGCGTTCTTGATCCGGCTGTCGGCCTCGAATGCCGCAGCTTCGCAACGCAGTGCCTGTTCGATGGCCTGCTCGGGGGTGATGTCCCAGGCGTGGAACAGGTCGAAGTCGCGCAGCTCCTTGCACATCAGCGCGGCATCGGCCAGGCCCGAGGCTTCGTCTTCTGAAGTGTGCTTGGCAATCGCCAGTGCCGCGGCGACGGTTTCGCGAATCGCCTCCGGGCCGCTCGCCGAGGTGCTGGCCGAGCCCTTGCGCTGGCCCATGTACAACGTGATACCGAACCCCTGGTCGCGATTGAATTCGACGGTTTCCACCTCACGCTGGCGCACCGACGTCGACAGGCCCTGTTCCAGGGACACCGCCACCTCACAGGCACTGGCGCCCTGGCGCTTGGCCTCGGCAAGGATCTGCTCGACTTGTTCCTGCAGTGCCGGCAATGCTTGCGGGCCGACGCTTTGAACTGCACTCATGGTGTTCTCCACTCAAATTCTCTTTTCGGTGATGGCCATCGAGCGACCGGGCCGGACAAGCGGCCCCCGACTGGTTATCATGGCGGCGTTTCTTTGCGGACTGCCACCATGGTTGATTCTTACGACGACTCCCTCTACGAGGGTGAAAAAAGCAAATCCCAGGTCAAACGCGAGCTGCATGCTCTGGTTGACCTCGGCGAGCGCCTGACAACACTCAAGCCTGACTTGCTGGCCAAACTGCCGTTGACCGACGCCTTGCGCCGGGCCCTGGCCGATGCGCCCAAGCACACCGCGAATATCGCGCGTAAACGGCACCTGCAATTCATCGGCAAACTGATGCGCGATCAGGACACTGACGCCATCCTGGTCCTGCTCGATCAACTCGATGCCTCCACCCGACAGTACAACGAACGTTTCCACAATCTGGAGCGCTGGCGCGATCGCTTGATCGCAGGCGACGACGGCGTGCTGGAAAAATTCGTCATCGACTACCCGGAGGCTGATCGTCAGCAATTGCGCTCCCTGATCCGTCAGGCCCAGCACGAACTGGCGCAGAACAAGCCACCAGCCTCGAGCCGTAAAATCTTCAAGTACATCCGTGAGCTGGACGAAACCCAACGCGGCCTGCGCTGAGTTTCATCCGTTCTGTAGGAGCTGCCGTAGGCTGCGATCTTTTGATCTTTTGATCTTTTGATCTTTCGCTTGAGACTTAAGTGTCTGGGGAAAGATCGCAGCCTCGTTGCACTCGACAGCTCCTACACAGCTCCTACACAGCTCCTACACGGCTCCTACATAGCTTCTACGTAGCTTCTACGTAGCTTCAACATGGTTTCTACATGGCTCCTGGGAGTTCGTGTACATGCTTATCCGCCCGTGCCACCCACGGTAATCGCATCGATCTTCAGGGTCGGCTGGCCGACGCCTACCGGCACCGATTGCCCGTCCTTGCCGCACGTACCCACGCCGCTGTCCAGCGCCAGGTCGTTACCGACCATCGACACCTTGCTCATCGCCTCCGGCCCGTTGCCGATCAGGGTCGCGCCCTTGACCGGTGCGGTGATCTTGCCGTCCTCGATCAGGTAGGCCTCGCTGGTGGAGAACACGAACTTGCCGCTGGTGATGTCCACCTGGCCACCGCCGAGGTTGGCGCAATAAATACCTTTTTTCACCGAGGCGATGATTTCCGCCGGGTCGCTTTGGCCGCCCAGCATGTAGGTGTTGGTCATGCGCGGCATCGGCAAGTGCGCGTAGGACTCACGGCGACCGTTGCCGGTACGGGCCACGCCCATCAGCCTGGCGTTGAGTTTGTCCTGCATGTAGCCCTTGAGCACGCCGTTCTCGATCAGCGTGGTGCATTCGGTCGGGGTGCCTTCATCGTCGACGCTCAGGGAGCCGCGACGCCCGGCCAGGGTGCCGTCATCGACAATGGTGCAGAGTTTCGAGGCGACCATTTCCCCCATGCGCCCGCTGTAGGCCGAGCTGCCCTTGCGGTTGAAATCGCCTTCCAGGCCGTGGCCGACTGCTTCGTGCAGCAGCACGCCGGACCAACCGGACCCCAGTACCACCGGCAACGTACCTGCCGGGGCCGCAATGGCCTCCAGGTTGACCAGCGCCTGACGCAGCGCTTCGCGGGCGTAGCCCATGGCGCGGTCTTCGCTGAGGAAATAACGGTAGTCGGTGCGCCCACCGCCGCCATGGCCACCGCGCTCGCGGCGACCGTTCTGCTCGACGATCACGCTGACGTTGAACCGCACCAGCGGCCGCACGTCCGCCGCCAGGCCGCCGTCGGTGGAAGCCACCAGGATCCGTTCCCAGACCCCGGCCATGCTGACCGACACTTGCTGGATGCGCGGGTCGAGGGCACGGGTGGCAACGTCGATGCGCTTGAGCAGCTCGACCTTTTCGGCGCGGCTCATGACTTCCAGCGGGTTATCCGGCGCATACAACTGTGCCACGTCCTGGCTGCTGAACGCCTGGACCGTGCCATTCTGCCCGGCGCGGGAGATCGAGCGGGCCGCACGGGCCGCAGCGCCGAGGGCCTCGAGGGTGATGGCGTTGCTGTAGGCAAAACCGGTCTTTTCCCCGGACTGGGCGCGCACGCCCACGCCCTGGTCGAGGTTGAAACTGCCTTCCTTGACGATGCCGTCTTCCAGCGACCAGGACTCGGAGATCTGCCCCTGGAAATACAGGTCGGCCGCATCGATGCCCGGGCCGGCCAGATCGCCCAGCACGCCTTGCAGGCTTTCGAGGGTCACGCCGCCGGGGGCTAGAAGGTGTTCACTGACTGAGGACAACAACCCGCTCATATGATTTACGCCTTGAATTCGTCGTCTTGAACAGGCCGCTGTCGAGCGCCCTGCGAGAAAAAGCGCCGATGGCTGGCCACCGGCATGCGCGCCCGGATGGACGCCTGTTCGCTGCTGTCGCGCTCGGCCAGCAGCACGGCCTCACCTTGATCCTGTTGTGCCAGCACACGGCCCCACGGGTCGACAATCGCGGCGTGGCCAAAGGTTTCCCGCGGCCCCGGATGCACCCCGCCCTGGGCGGCCGCCAGCACGTAGCACTGGGTTTCGATGGCCCGGGCGCGGATCAGCACGTCCCAATGGGCCGCGCCGGTCACCGCGGTAAACGCCGACGGCGCCGTGATCAGCTCGGCCCCGGCAGCCCGCAGCTCGCTGTAGAGCTCCGGGAATCGCAAGTCATAACAGACCGTCAGGCCCACCCGACCCACGGGGGTATCGGCAACCACCACGTTAGCGCCATAAGCATAGTCATCCGACTCGCGATAGCGCCCGCGATTGTCCGCCACATCCACATCGAACAGGTGCAGCTTGTCGTAGCGCGCCACGATCTGGCCCTGGTCGTCGACCAGCAACGAACAGGCATGGGACCTGGCCTCGGGCTGGTCCACCGGTGGCAACGGCAACGTGCCGGCCACAATCCATAACTTGAGGTCTCGGGCGACCTGTTTCAACCAGGGCAGGATCGGTCCCTGACCAAAGGCTTCGGCACGACCGATATCGGCAATGTCCCGCCGCCCCATCGCCGCAAAATTCTCCGGCAGCACGGCCAGCCTTGCGCCGCCTGCGGCCGCCTGCTCCAGCAGCACACGGGCACGGGCCAGGTTGGCGAGCACATCGCTCTGGCTGACCATTTGAATCACTGCGACTGGCATGGAGCTTCCCTCTTTTTATCCTCGCCCAAGGCGGCTGTGGAGCAGAGCTTGCTCGCGATGAGGCAGGTACATCCAACATATAGGCTGACTGACACACCTCAATCGCGAGCAAGCTTTGCTCCCACAGGCCGGCTCCCACAAGGGAGTTGGCGTCGAACTGTCAAAACGGCTTGTCGAAGGTGATCTTCGGCTCTTTCCACGGTCCCTTGACGTCGTATCTTACGCTGGCAAAGCGCGCCACGCGGTCACCGATCAGTTTGTCGATCAGAAACAGCGCCCCACCCACCGCCGGTGCGCCAACGATCAGCGCGGCAATTGGCAGGTTGTTGGTCACCGGCAGCGTCACCAGCAGCTTGGCGTCGACCCGGTCGGCCACCATGTCCAGCGTGCCGTTGAGTTCCAGG
Organism: Pseudomonas sp. PF05; assembly: GCF_056521845.1. Lineage (NCBI taxonomy): Bacteria > Pseudomonadati > Pseudomonadota > Gammaproteobacteria > Pseudomonadales > Pseudomonadaceae > Pseudomonas > Pseudomonas sp. PF05. Next base: position 148,769 of record NZ_JBWLPW010000011.1, read on the forward strand.
TTGCTCGACGGCCCGGTCAAGGTAATGGGTTCGCGGGTCACGTACACACCGTCGCTCGCCACCAACAGCCCTTTGACCCGGTCGTAGCTCAAGCCCTTGCTGAACAGGTCGGAGAAGTCCAGGCGCAGGCGTCGGCCGATGGAGTTGAAGTTCAGCAGGCCAAATACCCGCAGCGCCTGGGCACTGCCTTCAACTTCGACAAACTGGCCCTTGCTCAGCGACGCATCGAGGCTGCCGGAAAAGCGCTTGGTGGCGACCCACGCCGGCGAGCCGGGCCAACGGCCGTCGACATCCAGACGGAATTTCTGGCTGGTCACGCTTGGGGCATAACCCCAGCCCTTGAGCACGTCGCCCAGGTTCTTGCCGCCGATACGGCCCTTGTACCAACTGCTGGTGGAACCGGGCGCGCCTTCCCAGCCGCCACTGCCGTTCAACACCATGCCCTTGAGGCCCATGTCCAGATTGCTCAGCGCGATGCCCTTGGCGGTCGGTCGCACTTTCAACGACCACGCACCGATGAGATCAGGGCCCTGGAACAGTTGGCCGATGGCAATATCCATGGCCGGGATCTTGCTGGGATCGACCGACGCCAACGGATCCGGAGCGTTTTCATCGGTCTGGACCGTCGGGTCTGCGGCCGGCAGGCGCACATAATCGAGCTTGATACCAATCGGGGCGGCCTTGGCGTCTGGCAGGCTGACATTGCCCTTGGCCTGCTGGCTGCCAAGCCGCAAGGCCCAGGCGTCCGGCTTGCGATCCAGTTGCACCGATGCCTGGTCCAGGGTCGTGCCCATGGCCGTGAGCTTGCCGATGCTCAGATCGACGCTGCTGAGCAATTGCTTGGCACTGCCGCCCGGATCCTGGCCGGCATACTTGTTCACCAGGTCCTGCCAGGGGCTCACGTCCAGTTCCGACAGTGAGCCGCGCAGTCGCAACCCTTTGGCCCCGGGCAGAACGGCATCGCCAGCGCCCAGCAACAATTCGCCGCGGCCGTCGGCGACTTTCCCGCTCGGCGCGGCGTAAGTGAAACTGGCCAGGTCGCCATAATCAACCCAATAACGCCGCTCCGGCCCTTGCAGGGTCATGCGAAACACCGTGTCGCGCCCGACATCGGCGGCTATGCCGAAGGGTGCCGGCAGGTCCACCGCCACGCCCTTGAGGTTGGAACTGACCGACAATTGGCTGTCGGCGCCGTCGAGGATCACCTGCAACCGGTAGGGTACGACACCGGATACCGGCAATGGCTGGGTGACATTCAGCCAACGGGTGAGTTTCTTGACCTCTACCTGCCCGGACGCGGTAACCCGGGTGTTGAGCGCACCGGCGCGACCCTCGGCGAAAATCTGCGCGGTCACGGGCCGGTCGAATGCCCGGGCACTGATGCCCTTGCCGCTCAGGCCCTTGTTGCTGTCAAAGCGGAAATCGCCCTTGAGCTGGGTCAGCTCCAGCACCGGCTCGCTGAGCTTGAGACGGGCCTTGTCGGTGGCGAAATCCACCAGGATATTCGGTTGCTCGCCTTTGACCAGGGGGATGTCGAGCTTCACGCTGCCTTGCAGATCGCCCTCACCCTCCCAGCCAGCGAACGTCTCGGCCGTCCCGATCGGCGCGCTCTGGAGGATTTTCAGGCCGTCGCCCAGGCCTCCAGCGAACCGGCCATTCAGAAACAGATGAGAACTCTTCCCGCTGGGTACATGGGGAATGTTCACCGAAACATCCTTGACCTGGGTATCGAACAATTGGCCCTGGCTGGCGAAAATGCGCACGCCGCTGTCTTCGACAAAGACATCGCCGCTGACCTTGCTGACCGAAGGCCAGCCCGGCTGGAACGCCAGTTCGGCATCATGCACCTTGAAAAACAGGCTGATACTGCGCGCCGCGTCCTCGGCTCCGTGATTGAGCGAGCCTTGATACTGGAAAAAGCCCTCGTCCACCGCCCCCTTGACGATGGCCGTGCGCAACCACTCATCCAGCGCCGGGCTGAGGACCGCCGGCAAGTACTTGGCGGTGTAGCGTCCGTCACCGTCCACCAGGCCGACCCGCAGGTCCATGTAGTCTTCCTGGCTGTGGTCGAAATGCAGGCGGATCAGGAAGTCGCCAGCAATCCGGCCCTCCTCCCCCAGCACCTTCAAATATGGCGCGATCAGGGTGAAGCCTTGCTTGTCGAGTTTCCAGGTCAGCCGGGCGTTGGCCTGCAGGTACTGCCAGGGCTTGGCGAAAATCGGGTCCAGGTGCAGGGAAAAGTCCTTGCTGTCCATGCGCAGCTCGCCGCCACCGAGGTCGCCGCTCAGGCTCCCCGATACATTGCGCGCAGCCGGGGCACCGCGATAGGCATCAAAGCCCACGGTGTCCAAATTCGTGGCGAAACTGATTTTTTGATCACCGGTATTCTGCGGCCGGTAATCCACCAGCACATTGCGCAGGCCACCGGTCACCTTGAGCCGGTCGATGGCCGTCGCGACACCTTCGGGCAATGGCGCCAAGGCATGAAGCAATGGGGTCAGCGGCGCCAGGTCAAGGCGATCGGCCTGCAAGTGCCAGCGCTCTTCGGCCTTTTCGGTGGCGCTGCTCTGTTGCAGTAGCAGACGTGACTCCCAGCGGGTTTCGCCCAGGTTCATCGCCAAAGAATCGAAGGTCGCGGTAAAACCCTGGTCGCCACGCTGGAAATATCCATTGAGCGCCAGGTTATGGATCTGCACCGGTTTGCGCTCGGCGTAGGCGCCCTGGATGTCAGGGGCGTTCAAGCGCATGGCCGCGCTTTGCACCGTGCCGTCCCCCCAGCTCAGCCAGAACTCGCCACCGGCCTTGATCCGGGAAAAATTCCATTGTTGGGTCAGGCGTTTCGGCAGCCATTTGGACCAGTCGCTTTGCGGCAGGCTCAGGTAGGCATCGGCCTGGCCATTCTTCCAATCACTGGCGCGGATACGGGTACGCAGGTTGATCGCCACGGGCTGACCGTCAGGCAGGGTCAAGCGGGCGTCCAGCCGTTGATGGGTGGCGCCGGTGCGCAGGCTCAAACCGACGTAGGTGAGGGTCAGCGGTGGTTGCTCAAGGGGCTGCAAGGTCACTTGGCTATCGAGCAACGACAGCTTGGAAACCACCTGCATGCGCTCGAGCAGTTGCTGTGGATCGAGGGGCTGATCGTCCTGCACTGGCAGGCCTTCCAGGACCCACTTGCCGTCGGCACCCTCCTTGAGGCTGATCTTCAGGCCGCTGACTTCCAGGTGGGCGATGCGCACCTGACGCGCCAACAGGCTATCCCACAGGTCAGGCACGGCCCGCACCTGATCCAGGTGCAAGGCGTTGGGACCCTCGCCGACCACCACGTCGCGCGCCGCCAGGATCGGCGCCAGGGCGCTCCAGCTACCGTCGAGGTTGCCAATATGCACGGGTATGCCCAAGGCGGCGCTGGCCCGGGTCTGGACGTCGGCGCGGTATTCGGCCACCAGCGGGACCAGCTCACGACCGAGGCTGACGTACAACGCCAGCAACACCAGCAGCAGCGCGCACAGTCCCAGCGCCCAACGGGTCAGCGTCGCCATCATGCGTGTCAGACGCTCCATGTCAGTGGGCTCCCCTGGCAAAGACAATCAAATCCGCGGGCCCGCCGCTTCCCAAGCTCTTCAGAGCAACACCACGTCGTATTGTTCCTGGGAATACATGGTTTCCACCTGGAAGCGAATCGTGCGTCCGATAAACGCTTCCAGCTCCGCGACGTTGCCTGACTCCTCATCGAGCAGGCGGTCCACCACTTTCTGGTTTGCCAACACTCTATAGCCAGTGGCCTGGTAGGCGCGCGCCTCCCGGAGGATTTCCCGGAAGATTTCGTAACACACGGTTTCCGGAGTCTTGAGCTTGCCGCGGCCCTGGCAACTGCTGCACGGCTCGCACAGCACCTGTTCGAGGCTTTCTCGGGTGCGCTTGCGGGTCATCTGCACCAGGCCCAGCTCGGTGATCCCGATGATGTTGGTCTTGGCGTGGTCGCGTTCGAGTTGTTTTTCCAGGGTCCGCAGCACCTGGCGCTGGTGCTCTTCATCCTCCATGTCGATGAAGTCGATGATGATGATCCCACCCAGGTTGCGCAGGCGCAGTTGCCGGGCGATGGCCGTGGCGGCTTCCAGGTTGGTCTTGAAGATGGTTTCTTCCAGGTTGCGATGGCCGACGAACGCCCCGGTGTTGACGTCGATGGTGCTCATGGCCTCGGCCGGATCCACCACCAGGTAGCCCCCGGACTTGAGCGGTACCTTGCGCTCAAGGGCTTTCTGGATTTCGTCTTCGACCCCGTACAGGTCGAAAATCGGCCGTTCGCCAGGGTAATGCTCGAGGCGGTCGGCGATTTCCGGCATCAGCTCGGCAACGAACTGGGTGGTTTTCTGGAAGGTTTCCCGGGAGTCGATGCGGATTTTCTCGATCTTGGGGCTGACCAGGTCGCGCAAGGTCCGCAGCGCCAGGCCCAGGTCTTCGTAGATCACGCTGGGGGTGGCGATGGTCTTGATCTGCGCAGCGATCTGGTCCCAGAGCCTGCGCAGGTAGCGGATGTCCATCAGGATCTCATCGGCCCCGGCCCCTTCGGCGGCGGTGCGCAGGATGAACCCACCGGCTTCCTTGATGCCTTCTTTTTCCACGCAGTCGCTGACCACCTGCTTGAGGCGCTCGCGCTCGGCTTCGTCTTCGATTTTCAGGGAAATGCCGACATGGGCGGTGCGCGGCATATACACCAGGTAGCGCGACGGAATCGACAGTTGCGTGGTCAGGCGCGCGCCCTTGGAGCCGATGGGGTCCTTGGTGACCTGCACCACCAGGCTCTGGCCTTCATGGACCAACGCGCTGATGCTCTCCACCGCTGGCCCTTCGCGCATGGAAATTTCCGAAGCGTGAATGAACGCCGCACGGTCCAGGCCGATGTCGACAAAGGCTGCCTGCATGCCCGGCAGCACCCGCACCACCTTGCCTTTATAGATATTGCCGACGATGCCACGCTTTTGCGTGCGCTCGACGTGGACCTCTTGCAGCACACCGTTTTCAACCACCGCCACGCGCGATTCCATCGGCGTGATGTTGATCAGGATCTCTTCACTCATGGCAGGGTCTCGTTCAGGCATGTTCACGATTATGGCCGCATCAAGTCAGACGGCGCTCAGCGCGCGTTCAAGGTTTGCCAACAGGGTATGCCGAAATGGCCCAGTAGTTCTGCGGTTTCGCACAGTGGCAGGCCGACCACGGCTGAATAACTGCCTTCGAGCCCGGCGACAAACACCGCGCCCAGCCCTTGAATACCATAGCCGCCAGCCTTGTCCCGGGGTTCGCCACTGGCCCAGTAGGCCGCCGCTTCCTGTTCCGTGATCGAACGAAAGCGCACCAGGCTGCGCACAACGCGGGATTCGCAACGCTGCCCATCCAGTATGGCAATGGCGGTCAAAACTTCATGCTCGCGACCGGACAGGCTCAAGAGCATCGTCATGGCATCGGCCTGGTTCTCGGGCTTGCCGAGAATTCGCCCGTCCAGCACTACGGCAGTGTCGGCCCCGAGCACGCAGCCATCCATGCCGGCGTCCAGGGCTCGTCGCCCCGCCTCGGCCTTGCCGCGCGCCAGGCGCTCGACATAGGCCGAAGGGGTTTCGTGGTCCAGGGGAGTTTCGTCGATGTCCGCGCCGATGGCGGTAAAGGGCACGCCGATCTGCGTAAGCAGTTCACGCCGACGCGGCGAGCCTGAGGCGAGGTAAAGCGGTTTCATCAAGACATCTCCCTATCAAGGCCAATGCCTGACCGAATCAGTTGATTTTGAAACGCAGGCGCAGGCCACGCAAACCGAAGCTGACCCATGGCCAGAGCAAGGCACTGACCAGGGCCGGCAACACCAGCGCCAGGGTCGGCTGGCGATTGCCGGTCAGCGCGCTGAGCCACAATTGCACCAGCTGCGCCAGGCCGAAGATCACCAGGATCACCAGGCATTGTTGCCACATGGGGAACATCCGCAGGCGTTGTTGCAACGACAGCACCAGGAAGGTGATCAGCGTCAGGATCAGTGCGTTCTGCCCAAGCAACGTGCCATAAAGCACATCTTCGGCCAGGCCCAGGCACCAGGCGGTGACCATGCCGACCTTGTGCGGCAAGGCCAGCGCCCAGAAAGCCAGCAACAGGGCCAGCCACAGTGGGCGCAGGATTTCCATGAACTGCGGCAGCGGCGAAACACTGAGCAACAGGCCGATGGCGAAGGTCAACCAGACCATCCAGCCGTTACCGGATTGGGTACTGCTCATTCTTCTCGTGCTCCCCTGGGGGCTGGCGCGGTGGCCGGCGTGGAGGCTGGCGGTTTGGCGGCGGGCCGGGCTGGCTGAGCTGGCTGCGCGGCGGGCGCGTGGGTGGCCGACCGGGTCGGTTTCACAGCAGCCGCGGCGGGTGCAGTGGCCGGGGTTGCCGCCGGTGTGGTGGCCGGAGCCGCCGTAGCGGGTGCCGGCACTTGTGGTTTCGGCACGGTGGCAGGGGCTGTCGCCGTGGCGGCCGCCTCGCCGCTCTGCCGATCCTGGGCTTCCTGGGCCACGGCGGCGTCGTTGGCACGCTCTTCGGGCGTGCGGTTGTCGCTGAATACCAGCAGCAGGTAGCGGCTGCGATTCAATGCAGCCGTCGGCACCGCGCGAACGATGGCAAACGGCTGGCCGGAGTCATGGATGACCTCCTTGACCATTGCCACCGGATAACCAGCCGGGAAGCGCTGGCCAAGACCTGAGCTGACCAGCAGGTCGCCTTCCTTGATGTCGGCAGTGTCGGCCACATGGCGCAGTTCCAGGCGTTCCGGGTTGCCGGTGCCGCTGGCAATCGCGCGCAAGCCGTTGCGATTGACCTGCACGGGAATGCTGTGGGTGGTATCGGTCAGCAGCAGCACCCGGGAGGTGTAGGGCATCAACTCCACCACCTGGCCCATCAGGCCCCGGGCGTCGAGCACCGGCTGGCCGAGGACCACGCCGTCGCGCTCGCCCTTGTTGATGATGATGCGGTGGGTGAAGGGGTTGGGGTCCATGCCGATCAATTCGGCCACTTCGACCTTCTCGTTGACCAGCGCAGAAGAATTGAGCAACTCACGCAGCCGCACGTTCTGCTCGGTGAGGGCCGCCAGCTTCTGCATGCGCCCCTGCAGCAGCAGGTTTTCGGTCTTGAGTTTTTCGTTTTCGGCGACCAATTCGGTCCGGCTGCCAAACTGGCTGGCGACACCTTGCCACAAGCGCTGCGGCAGGTCGGTGATCCAGTAGGACTCCATCAACACCAGCGACATCTGGCTGCGTACAGGCTTGAGCAGCGTGAAGCGGGCATCGACCACCATCAGCGCGACCGAAAGCACGGTCAGCACCAGCAGGCGCACACCCAATGAGGGGCCTTTGGCGAAAAGCGGTTTAATAGGCCGCTCCTCCCAGGCAAATGTTTTCTTTATTCATACGGCATCAAACCGGCCTGGATACGAATGACAGAAGATAAACGCCAACGGGCAGCACTGCAAAGTGCTGCCCGGGAGCGAACAACCTAGACGATCCAGCCAATTTATTCGCTGGAGAGCAGGTCCATGGTGTGCTTGTCCATCATTTCCAATGCACGGCCACCGCCGCGGGCAACGCAGGTCAACGGGTCTTCGGCAACGATCACCGGCAGGCCGGTTTCCTGGGCCAGCAGCTTGTCGAGGTCACGCAGCAGCGCGCCACCACCGGTCAGCACCAGGCCACGCTCGGCGATGTCCGATGCCAGCTCCGGCGGCGACTGCTCCAGGGCGCTCTTGACGGCCTGGACGATGGTCGCCAGCGATTCTTGCAGCGCTTCGAGCACTTCGTTGGAGTTGAGGGTAAACGCCCGTGGAACGCCTTCGGCCAGGTTGCGACCGCGTACGTCGACTTCACGCACTTCACCGCCCGGGTAGGCCGTGCCGATTTCCTGCTTGATGCGCTCGGCGGTGGATTCGCCGATCAGGCTGCCGTAGTTGCGACGCACATAGGTGATGATCGCTTCGTCGAAACGGTCGCCGCCCACACGTACGGATTCGGCGTAGACCACACCGTTGAGGGAGATCAGCGCGATTTCAGTGGTGCCGCCGCCGATGTCGACGACCATCGAGCCGCGGGCCTCTTCTACCGGCAGGCCGGCACCGATGGCAGCAGCCATGGGTTCTTCGATCAGGAACACTTCACGAGCACCGGCACCGAGGGCCGATTCACGGATAGCGCGTCGCTCAACCTGGGTGGACTTGCATGGAACGCAGATCAGCACACGAGGGCTGGGCTGCAGGAAGCTGTTCTCGTGAACCTTGTTGATGAAGTACTGCAGCATCTTTTCGCAGACGCTAAAGTCGGCGATCACGCCGTCTTTCATCGGGCGAATGGCCGCGATGTTGCCCGGTGTACGGCCCAGCATGCGCTTGGCTTCCGTACCGACAGCCACGACACTTTTCTGGTTACCGTGGGTGCGGATGGCCACGACCGAGGGTTCATTCAGGACGATACCGCGCTCGCGCACGTAAATAAGGGTGTTGGCAGTGCCCAGGTCAATGGAAAGATCGCTGGAAAACATGCCACGCAGTTTCTTGAACATGGGAAAGGGACCCTAGGCAACGCGTGGGTAAAAAAGTGCGGCAAACTCTAACAACGACAGGGATTTTGGGCAAGGCGCCAATATGTTAAATTGGCCGCTTTTCTGTGCACCAAACCCCACAATCGCGGCCAGTGCCCTGTTTCGCAAATGCGTTCCTTCTTTGACGAGTGGCTATTGTCGTCAGGCAAGGCGCCGCGACGAGTCATAGCCCGCTATGGCGAGAAGCGGCAACGCAGCATGACGGTAATAGACGCCGTCAAAAAGGAACAGCACTTGTGATACAGGGCACCACGGCCGTAGAAATGCGGTAGTGTTCCGACAATCTAACACACGGACAGACTGCGTCCGTTTTGTTTTCCACTGGAGAATCCCATGGCGCTTGAACGCTCCGACGTGGAAAAAATCGCTCATCTGGCCTGCCTGGGCCTCAATGAAGCCGATCTTCCACACATTACTTCTGCCCTGAACAGCATTCTGGGGCTGGTCGACGAGATGCAGGCGGTCAATACCGACGGTATCGAACCGCTGGCACACCCACTGGAAGCCAGCCAGCGCCTGCGCGCCGACGTCGTGACCGAATCCAATCATCGCGAGGCCTACCAGTCCATCGCACCAGCGGTCGAAAACGGCCTGTACCTGGTTCCGAAAGTCATCGACTAAAGGGAAAGAGCCTCTCATGCATCACATGACCCTGGCCGAGATCGCCCGCGGACTCGCCGACAAAAAGTTTTCCTCCGAAGAACTGACCAAAGTCCTGCTGGCGCGCATCGCTCAGCTCGACCCGCAGCTCAACAGTTTCATCAGCCTCACCGAAGAACTGGCCCTGGGCCAGGCCAAGGCCGCCGACGCCCGTCGCGCCGATGGTGAAAGCGGCGCCCTGCTCGGCGCGCCGATTGCCCACAAGGATCTGTTCTGCACCCTGGGCATCCGCACCAGCTGCGGCTCGAAGATGCTCGACAATTTCAAGGCGCCGTACGATGCCACCGTGGTCGCCAAGCTGGATGCCGCCGGCACCGTGACTTTGGGCAAGACCAACATGGACGAATTCGCCATGGGTTCGGCCAACGAGTCGAGCTACTACGGCCCGGTGAAAAACCCCTGGAACCTGGAGCACGTACCGGGCGGCTCGTCCGGTGGTTCCGCCGCCGCCGTGGCCGCGCGCCTGTTGCCGGCCGCCACTGCCACCGACACCGGCGGCTCGATTCGCCAGCCAGCGGCGTTCACCAACCTCACCGGCCTCAAGCCCACCTATGGTCGCGTCTCGCGCTGGGGCATGATCGCCTATGCCTCCAGCCTCGACCAGGGTGGCCCGCTGGCCCGCACTGCCGAAGACTGCGCAATCCTGCTGCAAGGCATGGCCGGCTTCGACCCGAACGACTCCACCAGCATCGATGAGCCTGTGCCGGACTACAGCGCCAGCCTCAACGGCTCGCTGCAAGGCCTGCGCATCGGCGTGCCGAAGGAATACTTCAGTGCCGGTCTCGACCCGCGCATCGCCGAGCTGGTCCACAACAGCGTCAAGGAGCTGGAGAAGCTCGGCGCGGTCATCAAGCAAATCAGCCTGCCGAACATGCAGCACGCGATCCCCGCGTACTATGTGATCGCCCCGGCGGAAGCGTCCTCGAACCTGTCGCGTTTCGACGGCGTGCGCTTCGGCTATCGCTGCGAGAATCCGGAAAACCTGATTGACCTGTACAAGCGCTCCCGTGGCGAAGGCTTCGGCGCCGAAGTGCAGCGCCGGATCATGGTCGGCGCCTACGCGTTGTCCGCCGGCTACTACGATGCCTACTACCTCAAGGCGCAGAAAATCCGTCGCCTGGTGAAGAACGACTTCATGGCCGCCTTCAACGAGGTCGACATCATCCTCGGCCCGACCACGCCGAACCCGGCCTGGAAACTGGGCGCCAAGACCAGTGACCCGGTTGCCGAGTACCTGGAAGACGTCTACACCATCACCGCCAACCTCGCCGGTTTGCCGGGCCTGTCCATGCCGGCCGGTTTCGTCGATGGCCTGCCGGTGGGCGTGCAGTTGCTCGCACCCTATTTCCAGGAAGGCCGCCTGCTCAACGTGGCGCACCAGTATCAGTTGAACACTGACTGGCACACCCGCACCCCAACCGGCTTCTGAGGAGAAACACATGCAATGGGAAGTCGTGATCGGGCTGGAGATTCATACCCAGCTCACCACCCGGTCGAAAATCTTTTCCGGTAGCTCCACCACGTTCGGCTCTGAGCCCAACACCCAGGCCAGCCTGGTCGACCTGGGCATGCCCGGCGTGCTGCCGGTGCTCAACGCCGAAGCGGTGCGCATGGCGGTGATGTTCGGCCTGGCGATTGACGCCGAGATCGGCCAGCACAACGTGTTCGCCCGCAAGAACTACTTCTACCCGGACCTGCCCAAGGGCTACCAGATCAGCCAGATGGAATTGCCGATCGTCGGCAAGGGCCACCTGGACATCGCCCTGGAAGACGGCACGGTCAAGCGCGTCGGCATCACCCGTGCGCATCTGGAAGAAGACGCGGGCAAGAGCCTGCACGAAGAGTTCAACGGCGCCACCGGCATCGACCTGAACCGTGCCGGCACGCCGCTGCTGGAAATCGTCTCCGAGCCGGACATGCGCAGCGCCAAGGAAGCCGTGGCCTACGTCAAGGCGATCCACGCGTTGGTGCGCTACCTGGGCATCTGCGACGGCAACATGGCCGAAGGCTCGCTGCGCTGCGACTGCAACGTGTCGATCCGGCCCAAGGGCCAAGTCGAGTTCGGGACCCGCTGCGAGATCAAGAACGTCAACTCGTTCCGCTTCATCGAGAAGGCGATCAACAGCGAGATCCAGCGCCAGATCGAACTGATCGAGGACGGTGGCAAGGTCATCCAGCAGACCCGCCTGTACGACCCGAACAAGGACGAGACCCGTCCGATGCGCAGTAAAGAGGAAGCCAACGACTACCGTTACTTCCCCGACCCGGATCTGCTACCGGTGGTCATCGAGAACTCGTTCCTCAATGACGTACGCGCCACCCTGCCAGAATTGCCGCCGCAAAAACGCGAGCGCTTCCAGGCGCAGTTCGGGCTGTCGAGCTATGACGCCAACGTCCTGGCCACCAGCCGCGAGCAGGCCGATTACTTCGAGAAAGTCGTGAGCATCGGCGGCGACGCCAAGCTGGCGGCCAACTGGGTGATGGTCGAGTTGGGCAGCCTGCTGAACAAGCAGGGCCTGGAAATCGACCAGTCGCCGGTCTCGGCCGAGCAACTGGGCGGCATGTTGGTGCGGATCAAGGACAACACCATTTCCGGCAAGATCGCCAAGATGGTGTTCGAAGCCATGGCCAACGGTGAAGGCAGCGCCGACGAGATCATCGAAAAGCGCGGCCTGAAGCAGGTCACCGACACCGGCGCGATTTCCGCCGTGCTCGATGAAATGCTCGCGGCCAACGCCGAGCAGGTCGAACAGTACCGTGCGGCAGACGAAGCCAAGCGCGGCAAGATGTTCGGCTTCTTCGTCGGCCAGGCCATGAAAGCCTCCAAGGGCAAGGCCAACCCGCAACAGGTCAACGAACTGCTCAAAAGCAAGCTCGAGGGCTGATGACCATGGGGCCAGATATCAAGCCTGGCTCCACTCCCCCTTGCGGGAGCGAGCCTGTGGGAGCAAAGCTTGCTCGCGATGGTCGATACTGCGGTCCACTGATGGATCGAGGTGTCTTCATCGCGAGCAAGCTTTACTCCCACAGGCTTTGTTCCCACTGGCCAGCGCCCCTATCTGTAGTTGGAAACCCCACATGAAGCGTCTCCTCGGCGCCTGCGCGCTGCTGTCCCTGCTGGCCGGTTGCGCCAGCCAGAGCGGGACGGTCGATCCACACGGCTACGACCAGACCGGCGTCGCCTCCTATTACGGTGCCAGGCACCATGGCAAGCGCACCGCCAGCGGCGAGCGTTTCGACCAGCACAGCCTGACCGCCGCCCACCGCCAGTTGCCGTTCGGCACCCGAGTGAAAGTCACCAACCTGGGCAACAATGACAGCGTGGTGGTGCGCATCAACGACCGTGGCCCATACTCCCGAGGCCGCTTGATCGACGTGTCCCGCGCAGCCGCCGAGCAACTGGGAATGTTGCGCAGCGGCACCGCACGGGTGCGCGTGCAAGCCCTCGACGATTGATAGACGGAGCCCGGCCATTTCCCTACTCACCGCCTTACCGCTGCTCAGCCTGATCGAATTGTTCGGCGCCCTGCTGTTGCTGATCGGCGGTGCCGAACTGCTGGTACGCGCCGCCGTGGGCCTGGCAGCACGCTTGCAGGTACGACCGCTGATCATCGGCCTGAGCGTCGTCGCGTTCGGCAGCAGCGCCCCACAAATGGCCGTGAGCCTGCAGGCGACCCTGGCGCAAAACGCCGACATCGCCGTGGGCAGCGTGATCGGCAGCAGCATCTTCAACATCCTCGTCACCCTTGGGCTGTCGGCGCTGATCATTCCGTTGCGCGTCTCGCGCCAACTGGTGCGCCTGGACATCCCGTTGATGATCGGTGCCAGCCTGCTGGTGTTCGTGCTGGCCTGGAATGAAGAACTGACCCGGCTGGACGGCGTCTGGCTGCTGGTGGCCCTGGTGGTGTACCTGGGCCTGTTGCTGCGCCAGTCGCGGCACTCGGGACGGCCGCACGCGGTGGGTATCGAGCTGACCCGGGGATCGTGGCCCAAGAGCCTGTCGATGATCGTGCTGGGTTTGGCCATGCTGATTTTCGCCGGGCACCTGCTGTTGGGTGCGGCGGTGGAAGTGGCGACGGACTTGGGGCTTTCGGAGCGCATCATCGGCCTGACCATTGTCGCTGTCAGTACCTCGCTGCCGGAGCTCGCCACCTCATTGATCGCCGCCCTGCGCGGCCAACGGGACATTGCGGTAGGCAACGTCATCGGCAGCAACCTGTTCAACCTGCTGGGTGTACTGGGAGTGACCGCCCTGGCAGCGCCCACGCCACTGTCGGTCTCACCGAACGCCCTGGATTTCGACCTGCCGGTAATGCTCGGCGTGGCGGTGCTGTGCCTGCCGGTGTTCTATTCCGGTTATCGTGTCACCCGCGCCGAAGGCCTGCTGTTGCTGGGTTTGTACCTGGCCTATGGGCTGCACGTGGTGTCGTTCACCACCGGCATGCCCCTGGCCGGCCAACTGGAACGGCTGATGCTGTTCTATGTGCTGCCGGCCCTGCTCGTGTTTTTACTGTTCACCTCCCTGCGCGCCTGGCGCCGCCAACACCACAAGAGGGATTTGCCATGACCGACACTCCAAAGACCGGCCTGGACATGCGTCGCCAGGTCATGGGCGACGCATTCGTCGACCGCGCCCTGGGCAACGCCACCGAATTCACCCAGCCATTGCAGGACTTCGTCAACGAACACGCCTGGGGCAGCGTCTGGAGCCGCGAGGGCCTGCCGCTCAAAACCCGCAGCCTGATCACCCTGGCCGCCCTCACCGCGCTCAAGTGCCCGCAGGAACTCAAAGGCCACGTGCGTGGCGCGCTGAACAATGGCTGCACGGTGGAAGAGATTCGCGAGGCATTGCTGCATTGCGCGGTGTACGCGGGCGTGCCGGCGGCGATTGATGCGTTTCGGGCGGCACAGGAAGTAATCGATAGCTACCAGAAGCCTGAGTAAAAGCCTGATCCTTGCAGTGGCAGGTCAGGCCTCTTCGCGAGCAAGCCCGCTCCCACATTGACTGCGTTCTTCCATGGGAACGCGATCGAATGTGGGAGCGGGCTTGCTCGCGAATGGATCGCCAGAGCGCTGCAAATCTGCAGGCTAGATCCACCCACCCCACTGCAACACAAAAATCCCCAGATTGGTGGTGATCGCCGCCATCAGCGTGGTGATGACGATGATCGCCGCCGCCAGCTCATGGTTGCCATCGGCCGCCCGGGCCATGACGTAACTGGCCGCGGCGGTCGGGCTGCCGAAGTACAGGAACAGGATCCCCAGCTCCGCCCCGCGAAAGCCCCAGAGCCAAGCGCCCAAGGTGGCCAGCAGCGGCAGCCCGACCATCTTCACCAGGCTCGAACTCAGGGCCATCTTGCCGCTCTTGCGCAAGGCCGCCAGTGACAGTGTGCCGCCGATGCAGATCAACGCCAGGGGCAAGGTCATCTGGGCAAGGTATTTGGCCGAGGTTTCGAACCAGTTCGGCAGGCCTATCTGCCAATAGGCGAACGGCGCGGCCACGACCACACTGATGATCAGCGGGTTGCTGACCACGCTTTTGCAGATGCTCCAGGGGTCGGACTTGATCACTGGGCTGTAGACCGCCAGCACGATCGTCGACAGGGTGTTGTAGAACAGGATCACCAACGCCGCGAGTATCGACCCCAGGGAAATCCCGTAGTCGCCGTACATGCTCGCTGCCAGTGCCAGGCCGATCACGCCGTTGTTGCCGCGAAAGGCACCTTGGGTATAGATGCCACGGTCCTCACGCGGGCAACGCCAGATCGCCCAGCCCCAGGCCACGGCAAAGCCCACCAGGGTGGCAATGGAAAAATAGATCAACAGGTCCGGCTGCAATGCCGCGTGGAGATCGGCATGCAGGATGCCGAGGAACAACAGCGCCGGCATGGTGACGTTGAACACCAGGGACGAGGCCATGTGGATGAAATTGTCATTGATCCAATAGATGCGCTTGAGCAACGTCCCCAGAAACAACATGGCAAACACCGGCGCGGTGATGTTCAGGGTTTCGAGGAAAATTGCCAGCATGCCGGGGACCTTGAGAAGGGTGTCGTTAGGTGGCTAATGATAAGCCACTCACGGCATTGGCGTCTGGTGGAGCGCTATCGCGAGCAAGCTCGCCCCCACATGTGTTCTTCAGTGAACACAAAATCCGCACTCTCCGCAAATCCCCTGTGGGAGCGAGCTTGCTCGCGAAGACGGCAGCACATCCAATATCGATGCTAGCTGAACCACCGCTATCGCGAGCAAGCTCGCTCCCACACTGGATCTCCGGCGATCACGAAATCATCAGGTAATCGGCGCCGGGTTGAACAACGTGATGTCGTTGTGCAGCTTGTGCCGCTCGGACCAGGTTTGTTTCTTGCCGCTGGCCACGTCCAGGTAGTAGTGGAACAGCTCCCAGCCCAGCTCCTCGATGGTCGCGCGCCCGGTGGCGATCCGGCCGGCGTCGATGTCGATCAGGTCCGGCCAGCGCTGGGCCAGTTCGGTGCGGGTCGAGACCTTCACCACCGGGGCCATGGCCAAGCCGTACGGCGTGCCGCGGCCGGTGGTGAAGACGTGCAGGTTCATCCCCGCCGCCAGTTGCAACGTGCCGCAGACAAAGTCACTGGCCGGCGTGGCGCAGAAGATCAGGCCCTTTTGCTTGAAACGTTCGCCCGGGCCGAGCACGCCGTTGATCGCGCTGCTGCCGGACTTGACGATTGAGCCCAGGGATTTTTCGACGATGTTCGACAGCCCGCCCTTCTTGTTGCCCGGCGTGGTATTGGCACTGCGATCGGCCTCGCCCTTGGCCAGGTAACGGTCGTACCAGTCCATTTCGCGCACCAGCTCCTGAGCCACTTCCCGGGTTTGTGCCCGGGAAGTCAGCAGGTAGATCGCATCGCGCACTTCGGTGACTTCGGAGAACATCACCGTCGCCCCGGCCCGCAGCAACAGGTCCGAGGCATAACCCAACGCCGGGTTGGCAGTAATACCGGAGAACGCATCGCTGCCGCCGCACTGCATGCCCAGGATCAGCTCCGAAGCCGGTACGGTTTCGCGGCGGCGTTGGTCAAGTTTCTTCAAGCGGGTCTCGGCCAGCGCCATGATCTGCTCGATCATTTCGGTAAAACCGTGGCTGGAGTCCTGCAAGCGATACAACCACGGCTCGCTGAGGTCCACCGAACTGTCGCCTTCATGCATCACCTGCCCGGCCTGCAATTTCTCGCAGCCCAGGCTGATCACCAGCGCCTCGCCACCCAGGTTCGGGTTGCGCGCCAGGTTGCGCACGGTGCGGATCGGGATGTAGGCGTCGGTGGCGGTGATCGCCACGCCGCAGCCGTAGCTGTGGGTCAGCGCCACCACGTCATCGACGTTCGGGTACTTGGGCAGCAGTTCGTCCTTGATGCGCTTGACCGCATGGTCCAACACCCCGGTCACACACTGCACCGTGGTGGTGATGCCCAGGATATTGCGCGTGCCGACCGTACCGTCGGCGTTGCGATAGCCCTCGAAGGTGTAGCCCTCCAGCGGCGCATCGGCCGCCGGCACATCGGTGGACAGCGGCAGGCTGTCCAGCGGCGGCGCGGTGGGCATGCGCAACTGGTCCTCCTTGACCCAACTGCCACGGCGGATCGGTTGCAGCGCGTAGCCAATGACCTGGCCGTAGCGAATCACCTCGCCGCCCTCGGGAATATCCTGCAGCGTGACCTTGTGGCTCTGGGGCACAAAGTCCACGGTGACCAGGCCATCCGGGAACTCGGTCCCGGCCGGTACGCCCTGGTCATTGACGACGATCACCACATTGTCCCGCTCATGCAGGCGGATATAACGCGGCGAATCGGCATGTTCAATCAGTTGCATGGACGCCGCTCCTTCAGGATTTAGCTTCAGACAGGCTGGAAGATTGGTCATCCCTGCCCATGGGTTCTTTGAGTACGACACGCTTGATCGGCCCCACGATGACCAGGTAGCTGAACACCGCCACCAACGCGTTGCAACCGACGAACACCAGTGCCCACTTGAACGAACCGGTGGCATTGATGATGTAGCCGATGACGATTGGCGTGGTGATCGATGCCAGGTTACCGAAGGTGTTGAACAGGCCACCGCTCAAACCGGCGATCTGTTTTGGCGACGTATCGGAGACCACTGCCCAGCCCAATGCACCCACGCCTTTACCGAAGAAGGCCAGGGCCATGAAGCCCACCACCATCCATTCGATGTCCACGTAGTTGCACGCCACGATGCTGCTGGACACCAGCAGGCCGGCGATGATCGGCGCCTTGCGGGCGAACGTCAGCGAGTGGCCCTTGCGCAGCAGGTAGTCAGAGATCACCCCGCCCAGCACGCCCCCGATGAAGCCGCAGATCGCCGGCAAGGAGGCGATGAAACCGGCCTTGAGGATGGTCATGCCGCGCTCTTGCACCAGGTACACCGGGAACCAGGTCAGAAAGAAGTAGGTGATGCCGTTGATGCAGTATTGGCCCAAGTACACGCCAAGCATCATGCGGTTGGTCAGCAGTTGGCGGATGTAATCCCACTTCGGACCGTCGGACTTCTTACCCCTGCCCTTGTCCTGGTCCATGTCGACCATCGCGCCGTTGGCGGCGATGTGATTGAACTCGGCCTCGTTGATCATCGGATGCTGGCGCGGGCTGTGGATAATTTTCAGCCAGACCAGCGAGAACACGATACCGACCACGCCCATCACGATAAACACGTGCTGCCAGCCGAAGCGGTAGACAATCCAGCCCATCAGCGGCGCAAACAACACCGTAGCGAAATACTGGGCCGAGTTGAAAATCGCCGAAGCGGTGCCGCGTTCAGCGGTGGGGAACCAGGCCGCGACGATGCGGGCGTTGCCCGGGAAGGAAGGCGCCTCGGCCAGCCCAACCAGAAAACGCAGCATGAACAGCGCCACCACGGCGGTGGAGACGCCGAATTCACCGACATAGCCTTGCAGCACGGTGAACAGCGACCAGGTAAAAATGCTCAAGGCATAGATTTTTTTCGACCCGAACCGGTCAAGCAGCCAGCCGCCCGGGATCTGCCCGGCCACATAGGCCCAGCCGAAGGCGGAGAAGATATAACCGAGGGTAACGGCATCGATGCCGAGGTCTTTCTGCAGGCTGGAGCCGGCGATAGCGATGGTTGCGCGGTCGGCGTAATTGATCGTCGTCACCAAAAACAGCATGAGCAGGATCAAATAGCGGACGCGAGTCGGCTTGGTTTCTTGCATGTAAATCTACTTCCACTCATTATTTTTATACGGGTCAGTGCTGTGTTACGCCCTGTAGGAGCTGTCGAGTGCAACGAGGCTGCGATCTTGCCTCAGACCATTGAGTTGCGAGCGAAAGACCAAAAGATCGCAGCCTCGCTACACTCGACAGCTCCTACAGGGGTGTTGCGGTGTATCAGGAGCCGATGTAAGAGGTCTTCACCACGGTGTAGAACTCTTGCGCATAGCGACCTTGCTCACGCGAACCATAGGACGAGCCTTTGCGCCCGCCGAATGGCACGTGGTAGTCCACGCCAGCGGTCGGCAGGTTGATCATCACCATGCCCGCCTGCGAATGGCGCTTGAAGTGGTTGGCATACTTCAACGAGGTGGTGGCGATGCCGGCGGACAGACCGAACTCGGTGTCGTTGGCCATCGCCAGCGCCGCCTCGTAGTCGGCCACGCGCACGACGTTGGCCACCGGGCCGAAGATCTCTTCGCGGCTGATGCGCATCGAGGCTTCGCTGTCGGCGAACAGGGTCGGTGCCAGGAAGTAACCTTCAGTGTCGCACGTCACCAGCCCACCGCCACTGACCAACCGAGCGCCTTCGCTCTGGCCGATGTCGATGTACTTCAAGTCCTGGCTGAGCTGGGCTTCGGAAACCACCGGACCGATATCGGTACCGGCCTTCAACGCATGGCCGACCTTGATCGACTGCATGCGCTCGGCCATGGCCTCGACGAACTTGTCATGGATGCCGGCGGTGACGATCAGGCGGCTCGAGGCCGTGCAACGCTGGCCGGTGGAGTAGAACGCGCTCTGTACCGCCAGTTCGACGGCCTGCTTGAGGTCGGCGTCGTCGAGGATGATCTGCGGGTTCTTGCCGCCCATCTCCAGTTGCACCTTGGCCTGGCGCGCCACGCAATTGACCGCGATCTGCCGCCCCACGCCCACCGAACCGGTAAAGCTGATGCCGTCAACTTTCGGGCTGTTGACCAGCACTTCGCCAACCACACGGCCGCTGCCCATCACCAGGTTGAACGCACCGGCCGGGAAACCGGCGCGGGAAATGATCTCGGCCAGGGCCCAGGCGCAGCCCGGCACCAGCTCGGCGGGCTTGATCACCACGCAGTTGCCGTAGGCCAGGGCTGGGGCGATTTTCCACGCAGGAATGGCAATCGGGAAATTCCACGGTGTGATCAGGCCGACCACACCCAGGGCTTCGCGGGTGACTTCAACGTTGACGCCTGGGCGCACCGACGGCACGTAGTCGCCCGACAGGCGCAGGCATTCACCGGCAAAGAACTTGAAAATATTACCGGCGCGGGTCACTTCGCCGATGGCTTCGGGCAGGGTCTTGCCCTCTTCCCGGGCCAGCAGTTGGCCGAGTTCTTCACGGCGGGCGAGGATCTCGCTGCCGACCTTGTCCAGCGCATCATGACGGGCCTGGATGCCCGAGGTCGACCAGGCCGGGAACGCGGCGCGGGCGGCTTCGATGGCGGCATTGACTTGCGCTGCGTCAGCCTTGGCGTATTCACCGATGACATCGGACAAGTCAGACGGGTTGATGTTGGTGCAATAGTCGGCACCAGCCACCCACTGACCGTTGATGTAGTTATCGAAACGCTTTGAATCTGCCACGGAGCTACTCCTTCTACAAAAGCTGTCTAGGAACACAGAGCGTCCCTGGTGGCGTTCCCATGCAGAGCGTGAGAACGATCAAGCTTTACGCAAAAAGCCGCTGATTGCTCAGCGGCCTTGTCGGGTCTGTTACTGCTTGCCTTGCTTGTCGATCAGCGCGGCCAGGGCTTCGTATTCTTCTGGCAGCAGGTCGGTCAGCGGCGTGCGCACCGGACCTGCGTCATAGCCCACGATCTTCGCGCCGGCCTTGACGATGCTCACCGCGTAACCGGCCTTGCGGTTACGGATGTCCAGGTACGGCAGGAAGAAGTCGTCGATGATCTTGCCGACGGTCTCATGATCGTCACGGGAAATAGCGTGGTAGAAATCCATCGCGGTCTTCGGAATGAAGTTGAACACCGCCGAGGAGTAGACCGGCACGCCCAGGGCCTTGTAGGCCGCGGCATAGACTTCTGCGGTCGGCAGGCCGCCCAGGTAGCTGAAACGATCGCCGAGACGACGGCGGATCGACACCATCAGTTCGATATCGCCCAGGCCATCCTTATAGCCGATCAGGTTCGGGCAGCGCTCGGCCAGTTGCTCCAGGTGCGTGGCATTCAGGCGGCAGACGTTGCGGTTGTACACCACCACGCCGATCTTCACCGATTTACACACGGCCTCAACGTGGGCGGCTACGCCGTCCTGGCTGGCTTCGGTCAGGTAGTGCGGCAGCAGCAACAGGCCCTTGGCGCCCAGGCGCTCGGCTTCTTGAGCGTATTCGATGGCCTGGCGAGTGGCACCGCCAACACCGGCGAGGATTGGCACGCTGGTGGCGCAGGTATCGACGGCGGTCTTGATGACTTGGGAATACTCGCTGGCGGCCAGGGAGAAGAATTCACCGGTGCCGCCCGCTGCGAACAATGCAGAGGCGCCATACGGGGCCAACCACTCGAGGCGCTTGATGTAGCTGTCGCGATTGAAATCGCCTTGAGCAGTGAAATCGGTGACCGGGAACGACAGCAGGCCAGACGAGAGGATGGACTTCAGTTCTTGTGGATTCATTATTCGAACACCCTGGACGCAATGTTGTGTTGTAGGAAAACGGTTCAGCTTCATGTGAAGTTGTAGGTCATCGTACAACTTAAAATGTGAACGTCAACTGCATTTCGTCTTTTGTCGAATGCCAGGTCCGGGGGTATTTGTGGCCAAGCCTTGTAACTCGCGGCTTTTGAGCAGATTGGAAGACCGCTCAAACTTGCCCTCGCCAAGGAGCAAGGCCGCTCATCGTCACTGTCAACGCTGCCAACAGGCGCCCCGGCGGCAAAGGGCTCGTCCCCCACCGGGCTGCGTCCTAGAAGCTGTGTAGGTGCTATGTAAGAGCTAGGTAAGAGCTATGCAGGAGCCGTGTAGGAGCTGTCGAGTGCAACGAGGCTGCGATCTTTCCCCAGACATTTGAGTCCCAAGTGAAAGATCAAGATCAAGATCAAGATCAAGATCAAAAGATCGCAGCCTTCGGCAGCTCCTACAGAGCGCCTACGATGCAGCCAAGCGCAAGCAAGCAGCAGTGACGAGCGGCTAGCCCTGCGCCTGCGCCTCTTCATGCGCCTGGCGCAGCCGTTCGCGGCTGTTGGTCAGGTGCAAACGCATGGCCGCACGGGCCGCCTCGGAGTCCTGGCGGGCGATGGCGTCGTAGATTTCCTCGTGCTCACGACTCAGGCGGTTCATGTAGCGCTGCTGGTCATCGTGGGCCAGGCGCGCCGAGTTCACCCGGGTACGCGGAATGATGCTGGTGCCCAGGTGAGTCATGATGTCGGTGAAGTAGCGGTTGCCGGTGGACAGGGCGATTTCCAGGTGGAAGGCGAAGTCCGAGGCCACCGCATCGCTGGCGTGGGCGGCGCTTTCGTTCAAGGCGTCGAGGGCGGCGCGCATCGCGGCCAGTTGCTCGTCGCTGCGGCGCTGCGCCGCAAGCCCCGCGGACTCCACTTCCAGGCTGATGCGCAACTCCAGGATCGCCAGCACGTCACGCAAGGTGACCACGGTGGCCGGGTCGATGCGAAAACCGCTTGGGCTGGGTGTGTCCAGCACGAAAGTACCAATGCCATGGCGGGTTTCCACCTGGCCGGCCGCCTGCAAGCGGGAAATCGCCTCGCGCACCACCGTGCGACTGACGCCATGGGCTTCCATGATCGCCGACTCGGTGGGCAATTTATCGCCACGCTTGAGCAGGCCGTCGCGAATCTGCTCGGTCAACACCGTCACCAGCTCCTGCGCCAGGCTGCGGCGCTTGCGGGGAAGGCGTGGTACGTCGATCGGTCTTTCCATGGGGCTGTGTCTCGTTAAACGGCTGAATGGCATCATCATAGCGCAACGTGGTTGTACGATCACCGTGGGTGAAGTGGCGAGTCTGGCGCTGAAACCGATTCGCAGTCATCGCGAGCGGGCTCACTCCCGCACTAGAGCGGTTGCGTGCACAAGCATCAGGTTCACCAAAAAACCTTGTGGGAGCGAGCTTGCTCGCGATGGCGGAGGGTCAGCCACATCAATATCAACTGATACATCGCTATCGCGAGCAAGCTCACTCCCACAGGTTTTCGGTGTTTATGCTGCCACGGTGCGCTCCACGAGTTGGCCATTTTCGATACGCACATGTCGTGGATGGAAACGTTTCAAACTGCTTCGGTGACCAACGCTGACGATGCTCAGGCCTGGCAACTGGTCAATCAGCGCCTGGTACAGCGTCGCCTCGTCTTCTTCATCCATCGCCGACGTGGCCTCATCCATGTACAACCATTGCGGTGCATAAAGCAATGCGCGGGCGAAAGCCAGGCGTTGCTGCTCGCCGGGCGAGAGCATGCGCTGCCAGTGGTTGGCCTCGTCCAGTCGCGACACCAGATGCGGCAGGCGGCAGGTTTCCAGCACTTGGGCGTAACGCTCGTGCGGGTACGTGTCGCCCGGCTGTGGATAACTCAGCACCTCGCGCAACGTGCCAATGGGCAGGTAGGGTTTTTGCGGCAGGAATAAATAACGCGCCGCGGGCAAGCGGATCGCGCCGTGTCCTTCGGGCCACAGGTGCCCCATCGCCCGGAACAGCGTGGATTTACCGCTGCCCGAACGTCCACTGAGCATCACCCGCTCCCCCGGCTCGACGGTCATATTGGTCTTGCTGAGCAGATGGCGGCCATCGGCCAGGTCCAACCCCAGTTCTTGCACTTGCAATGCACTGCCCTGGTTTTGCACGTCAATGGCCGGCACGCGGTCTTCGTTGTCGCTCATGGCCTGGCGAAAGCTCAGCAGACGATCGCAGGTGGCGCGCCACGCCGCGAGGTCGGCATAAGCGCTGATGAACCAGCTGAAGTTCTCCTGCACATTGCCGAAGGCCGAGTTGATCTGCATGAGCTCACCCAGCTGGATCTTGCCGGCGAAGTAACGCGGCGCGGCGACGATGAACGGGAAGATGATCGCGATCTGGCCATAGCCGGAGGTGAAGAACGTCAGGCGCTTGGACACCCGCATGATGTCCCAGAAGTTATGCCAGACCAGGCCGAAGCGCCCGCTCAGGCGACGGTTTTCGTTCGGCTCGCCGTTGTACAGCGCAATGCTTTCGGCGTTTTCGCGCACCCGAACCATGGAGAAACGCAGGTCGGCTTCAAAGCGTTGCTGATTGTTGTTCAAGCCGATCAACCGGCGGCCGATCAAGTGCGTCAGCCAACTGCCCACCGCCGCATACACCAGCGCGCACCAGAACATGTAGCCTGGGATGGTGTAGCCGAACACTTCGATGCTGCCTGACACGCCCCACAAGATGATCGAAAACGATACTAGGCTGACCACGGTGCGCAGCAGTCCCAAGCCCAGGCTCAGGGTATTGGTGGTGAAACTGTTGAGGTCTTCGGAAATCCGCTGGTCCGGGTTATCGGTATAACCGCCCTGCTCCAGTCGGTAATAGTTCTTGTCTCTGAGCCAACGGGCGAAATGCTGCTCGGTGAGCCAGGCCCGCCAGCGGATGGTGAGCATCTGCGTGAGGTACAAGCGGTAGACGGCGCCGAGGATCGCCACCGCTGCGATACCGCAGAAATACAGGATCAACTGCCAGAACGCCGCGCTGTCCTTCTCTTGCAGGGCGTTGTAGAAATCCTTGTACCAACTGTTGATCCACACCGAAATCGCCACGCTGAACAGCGACAGCGCAATCACGGCGATCAACAACGTCCAGGCCTTGCCCTTCTCCTCACTGCGCCAGTACGGCGTGGTCATTTGCCAGACACGGCGGAAAAACTGCCCGCGCACCGCGTCATTGACCGCGGAATATTCAGCGTTCTGATTCATGGTTAAGGCTCAATAGGGAAAAAACTCGGGCCGATCATAAAACAACGGCCCGACGTGCCGCGAGGGTGGACAGCATTCGTTCAGCGCAGGTTCAGCGACGCACGGGACGCTTTTGCAATTTGCGCTGCAAAGTCCGCCGGTGCATGCCCAAAGCGCGAGCCGTGGCCGAAATATTGCCTTCGTGCTCGGTCAGCACCCGCTGGATGTGCTCCCATTGCAGGCGATCCACCGACATGGGGTTTTCCGGCACCAGGGTGTCGAGGTCGGCGTGCTCGGACAACAGCGCCGCCAGCACATCATCGGCGTCCGCCGGTTTGCACAGGTAGTTGCAGGCGCCGCGCTTGATGGCCTCGACCGCGGTGGCGATGCTCGAGTAGCCGGTGAGGATCACCACGCGCATCTCCGGGTCCAGCTCCAGCAGCTTGGGCAACAGCACCAGGCCGGAATCGCCGTCCATTTTCAGGTCCAGGGCGGCGTAGTCCGGCAGGTCGGCCTGGGCGATGGTCAGGCCTTCCTCGGCAGAACCTGCGGTACTGACGCGAAAACCGCGACGGGACATGGCCCGGGCCATCACGCGGGTAAACGTGGCGTCGTCATCTACCAGCAACAGGTGCGGCAGTTCTTCGCCGTCGACTTGGATCTCGTCACTCATGTTCGTCTCCTCGGTCGGCATGGGGCAGGCGCAGCTCGGTGAGCGTGCCGCCTTCCTCATGGGGGTAGAGTTTCACCGAGCCGCCGGCGCGTGTCACGCTGGCTTTGCTCAAAAACAGGCCCAGGCCGAAACCTTTGCCCTTGGTGGTATAGAACGGCTTGCCGATTTGCTCGGCAATCGCCAGCGGCACACCGGCGCCGTGGTCGCGAATACTGATGGTCAGCTCATAGGCGTTCCAGTCCAACGCCACTTCCAGCCCTTCAGGGCAAGCGTCGGCGGCATTGTTGAGCAGGTTCAGCAGCGCCTGGGTCAGGTCTGGCGGCGGGGCCATGCGCGGCACCACACCCTTGCCCAGGCACTGGAAGCGATAACTGGCTTCCGGGCGCATCAGGTGCCAGCGGTTCAAGGCATCGTCGAGCCAGAAGGTGACCGCTTGCATGTCGATGTCCAACCGCCGATTGGCCTCGGCGGCGCGCACCAGGTATTGCAAGGTTTCCTTGCACAGCTTGACCTGGTCCTGCAGCACACTGAGATCGTCCTGCAGCGCCGGGTCGTGGTGATCCTGGCGCATCTCCTTGAGCAGCACGCTCATGGTCGCCAGCGGTGTACCCAATTCATGGGCTGCGCCAGCGGCCTGGGTCGCCACGGCCAGCAATTGCTCGTCGCGCAGGCCCTCTTCACGGCGGATGGCCCGCAGTTCTTCCTGGCGGCGCAGCTCCTCGGCCATGCGCGCGGCAAAAAACGTGATGACCGCCGCGGCCAGGGCGAAACTCAGCCACATGCCGTAGATCTGCAGGTTTTCCCGGGCGATGGGAAAGGTTTCCAATGGGTAGAACCGTGCCAGCAGCAAGGTATACAGCGCCAGGGCGATGCCTGAAAGGATCAGCGAATAGCGCCACGGCAACGTCACCGCTGCGATGGTCAAAGGCACCAGGTAATAGGAAACGAAGGGGTTGGTGGAGCCGCCGGAGAAATACAGCAGCGCGCTGTGGATAAACAGGTCGCCGGCCAGCTGTACGGCGTATTCCAGCTCGGTCACCGGCCACGAGGTGCGCAGGCGAATCGCCGTCAGTGCGCAGAGCACGCTGGAGCAAGCCAGGGTGATCGCCAGTTGCAGCCAGGGCAGCGGCAGCAGGTCGAACCAATAGGCGAGCCCCACGGAGCCGGCCTGGGCCGCCAGGACCAGGATACGGATGAATGTCAGGCGCCAGAGGTTCTGGCGAGAGGCGGATGTCATTTGCAAAGGGGTGAGCATGAGCTCTCCTGATGAGCGCTCCAGGCGAATCGCACGGAGTATAACCAAGGCGCGGCTTGCACAGGCAGCTATGCGGCAAAGCGCCACAGCCTCGAAATGACACACCCCCTGTCCATTGGACTCATGCACATCTGTATAGAAGTTGTAACTGTGCGAACCCGCCCATAAAAGCTAGAGTCTTAACGTTCACGCAGGCCCGGACCTCACCCCTGCGCATCATTCCAAGGAGCTTTCATGCACACGTTCAGTCGCCCCGCCGCCCTGCTCGCCCTCAGCCTCGGCACCGTCGCCAGCCTGCCGGCCCTGGCCGCCGACGAGCTTCACTACAACCAGATATCCCTGCGCGCCGAAGCCAGCCAGGAAGTGGCCCGCGACCTGATGATCGTCACCCTCTACACCGAAGAACAGAACACGGACCCGGCCAAACTCGCCGCCGCCGTCAGCACCACGTTGAACAAAGCCATCGGCCAGGCCAAAGAGGTCAAGGACATCAACCTGCGCCAAGGCAGCCGCAACAGCTACCCGATCTACGACAACAAAGGCCAGAAAATCACCGGCTGGCGTGAGCGCGCCGAACTGCGCCTGGAAAGCGCCGACTTCGCCGCGCTGTCCAAACTCACCGGCGAACTGTTGGGCGACCTGAAAATGGGCGGTATGGACTTCGCCATCGCCACCGCCACCCGCCAAAGCAGCGAAGACGCCCTGCTCAAGGACGCCGTCAACGCCTTCAAGGCCCGCGCCCAACTGGCCACCGAAGCCTTGGGCGGCAAGGGTTACAAGATCGTCAACCTGAACTTCAATACCAACGGTTATCCACAACCGTACATGCGCCCGCAGATGATGATGAAAGGGGCTTCGATGGATGCGGAGTCGGTCACGCCGGAAGTGGAAGCGGGCACCAGCAAGGTGACGATGACGGCGGATGGGGTGGTTGAGGTGTTGATGCAGTAATCGATGCGCTGACTGTGCAGCCCAATGAAGCCCTTGTGGCGGGGGGATTTATCCCCGTTGGGCTGCGCAGCAGACCCAAACCTGACACCTCGGTGTGTCAGGCAGATGGAGCCCCTGCGCCAACCAAACGTTGCCCCCGCCAACTGAGATCGCTCCACTTCAAAAACTCCAGGCCGATAACGGTATCCTGCTTATCAAAATAAACATGAACCCCTAAGTCATCGTATGCGTCAGTTGGAGCGGTGGAATCTGCAGTTTTAAAAAACGCCTCAAACCGGTTCCCCAATATCGCTCTCGATTTGAGAATGTTTACTTGGTCGCTATCTTCAACAGAGGTACAGCTGCTTGAGCGAGGCGAGCCAGTAAAGAAACATCTTTCAAATCTCGCTTGCCATCCTCGTTCAAGTCAATTTTTATACGCACATCGTTATAGACTCCATTCTTTAAAGACGAGGAAACAAAGGTAACGAAATAACGCTTTTGATCGGAGTAAAATTCAAACCTGACTTCGGGACAATCGTCACCGTCAAGGTTTCTGAGCGTTATGCGAACTTCTTCGGCAACCATCGCGACACCTCATCCATTGGGTTGCATCGGCGCTGCACGCAGAGCAAGGCGCAGCGTAGGCCGTGACACTTACTTCAGCATCGCCACGGCGGCTTGAGCGAGCTTGAGGACCAATTTCTTATCATGCGAATCGAAGTCGCCGTCTCCATCGACGTCACCTTTGACCTCGACCTTGTCGTACCTTCCATCGTTCTTCGAGGACGTAAGATACGTCGCAAACTCGAGTTTCTTTCTGGAATAAAACTCGATCACCATTTCTTTTTTACCGTCGCCCTCAAAGTCTTCAAACGACATGCGAATTTCTTTAGCAGCCATGGTTACGCCCCTTTCGTTGAAACAATGATTTGGGCATCGCTACTGACGGAACGCGCGCTTGAGTTCACCGTATGATCAAGCGCGCTATCCGTCTACTGTCAGAACTTACAGGTGAATGGCCGTACAGCAATGGTTAACCCTGTACCTCGGCAGAACTGACCGTCGCCTCTAACTGATCCAACGCCTTGTCCACCAGCAACTGGCACAACTCCACCAATTGATGAATCCCCAACGCCACGCTGCGCCGCGTGCCTTCTACTTCGAAAGCCAGGTCCTCGGCCATGGCTTTTATCGAAGCCAGGGTTTCGGAGGTGCTGGTCAGTAGTGTGTCGGCGTCGGCTTTGGCGGTGACGGAAAACAGGCTGTCGATGCGCGGGTCGGTGCTTGATTCTGGAGGTTTTGGGTTGAGGTAATGATTGAGAGCACGCTCGGCGGCGGCGCGGTCTTTGAGTAGGTCTTCGATGGAGTCGAAGCCGGAAAGGGGGTTGGTTTTGTTGAAGGGTGGGTCGGGGACTGACTTATCCATATTCAATTCTCCTGCTTAAAGTTGGAGCCATCCCTGTGTCGTTTCCACGCGACAATAGGTGGCAGCGGTACGTGGGGTGGAAATACCGGTTAGCAGGACCCGGCCAGACGAAGTCTGCCCACGCACAGCCGCCAAGACGCAGTTTGCAGACGAAACCAGACGTCGGCAACACGATGTTCAGCCATGCCACTGCTAAAGGTTCAGGTTTCCACACCCGGTCGCTGATTAGGCAGCGACGTTCAAAGGTTAGAGAGCCCACTTCCGAGCGGCAACCCTAAAAAGCTGTGGGATGTTTCGTTTCAGGACTGGTGATCCCTCCTACACAAATGAATGACCCATCACACTTCCTGGCGCTGCAAACCCCGTGGCGAGGGAGCTTGCTCCCGCTGGGCTGCGCAGCGGCCCCTTTTCAGAGATGTGTGTATATCCGTTTTTTTGGTGACGGCGACTAATGGTTCCGCCCTGACGGCGGCTCACTTTTGAGAAGCGCAAAAGTAAGCAAAACGCTCATGGCCCCACCACTCGGTGCCTCGCTTAGGCTCGGCATGCCCGAACGCAGGCATTGCTCCGTGGGCCGCCGCGAAGGGCCATCCATGGCCCAGCGCGGCTAACCCGGCATCCATGCCGGGTTGCCCACTGCGCAATACCTTCGTTCAGCCAGCGTGGTTAACGGGGCACCCCAGATCAACGTCCGCCACGAGGCGGCCTAGTAGCCGACCTGACTCTTGGTGAGACCGCGTTTCTCCTGTGGGAGCAAAGCTTGCTCGCGATGGCGGTGGTTCAGTCACATGGATGTTGAGCTTACTGGCCTCATCGCGAGCAAGCTCGCTCCCACAATTTGGGTTGGGGACAGCCGAAGAAACAGGCCGGCTGTAAGGCCGCCTCGCGAGCAAGCTTTGCTCCCACAGATCCTGCTCAAACAGATCTGATGGGTGTACGACCGGGAGAACCAGGTCGGCTACTAGGCCGCCTCGCGATGGACGTTGATCTGAGGCTCCCCGTTAACCATGCCTGCGCTCGGGCACACCGAGCCTAGGCGAAGTGCCGAGTAGTGGGGGCAGGTAGCGTTTTGGTTACTTTTCCGCTTCTCGCCCTAAAATAATATTTGACATCATAAAAAACAGTGAGCAACACTTGTCCACATTTTATGGAATGTGGACAAACAGAGATTTAACCGACGTGAAAAGTCAAGATATTTTGCTCATGTACAAAATGACCAGCCTTCACGCGCAGGAGGAAGTGTCTCCGACAGGCAGCCAAACAGTGGCATGGGGCGGCTTATCCCAGATTGACTTACTGCCGGATGACTACAGCCCTGAGCCAACATTCATCACCGCCCCGCCGCCTGAAAAACCCTGGGACAACTTAGAGCTCGCCATAAAACGCATCATCGACGCAGACTCGTTCCAGTGGGAAGGCTGGGACGCCGACGATAATCTTTCCCAGAAAAGGACCGCCGCCAAATGGGAAGACCGCTACACCCTCAGAGCCCTGGCTGAATCCTTGGGCTTGAGCAAAAGCGAGATATCGAACTCGATCGCCCGGTGCCGGGAGGCTGGACTGGTAACAAACGACTATGAAACCTCCTTGCCCAAAGTGAATCGCCTGGCGCTTTTAAAGATTACCGAGCACGCGCTGAAGTACTTTTTCCCTGTCAAGCCTGGCGCCCTGGCGC
Source organism: Pseudomonas sp. PF05 (assembly GCF_056521845.1). Taxonomy (NCBI): domain Bacteria; kingdom Pseudomonadati; phylum Pseudomonadota; class Gammaproteobacteria; order Pseudomonadales; family Pseudomonadaceae; genus Pseudomonas; species Pseudomonas sp. PF05. The sequence continues at coordinate 179,126 of NZ_JBWLPW010000011.1, forward strand.
GCGGAATTCCAACAGGCTTTGCATCACCGGTGCTGTCCAAACACCTTAAAAGCGTCGGCGGGAATATCCATGTCTGGCCCGACCCACACGGCACAGAACGCGGCCAAACCATCGAACCGATTTATAAGACAGTGCCGGAAGCCGTGAAGAACGACCGAACCCTCTATCACTACTTGGCCTTGGTGGACTCAATACGGTTGGGCGGACCTCGCGAAACCAGCGTCGCCATTCAACTGCTTAAAAAAGGGATGGGCCTTTGAGCATTGCCTCCGATCACAACTACGAGATGTTGAGTGCCGTCGCACTGGGATTGGGTGACGAGCTTTTAAAAGAGGTCGCCTTCGTTGGCGGCTCGACCACCTGGCTTCTGTGTACTGACGACATTGTGCTGGACGATATTCGCAGCACTGACGACGTGGACCTGGTGATTGAGCTAGGAGGCATCGCTGACTGGCAAAGACTGACAGAGCGCTTGGCCAATAAGGGTTTCAAGATTACCGCCGAGTACAGCGACGTAACGTGCCGGTTCAAGTTCAACGATGTGATCGTCGACGTGATGCCCTCCGTGAAGGAGGTGCTCGGTTATGAAAACCGCTGGTTTGTGGACGGCCTGGCGAACGCAGACACCTTCACGCTGCCCAGCGGGATTGCGATCAAAATTTTCAAACCCGCCTACTTTATCGCGACCAAGCTCGAAGCATTCAAAGGCCGCGGCAACGGCGATGCCTACCACAAAGATGTCGAGGATATCGTTCTCGTCATAGACGGCCGAGAGAGTTTGCTGGAGGAGGTTCGCCAGGCAGATCAGGCACTACGAACGTATGTTGCGACCGGCATCACCGAGCTGCTGGCACTCAATTCACTGGATTATGTAATACAAAGCTTCCATTCCGTCAGCGCAAACCCAGGCCGAGGCAAACTGATTTATCAGCGCCTGAAACAGTTGGGCGACATCCAATGATTCACTCAGCCAGGTCGATTAAAGGTCGGGCAAGAGATGAAAACCGAGACGGTGTAGGGGGAAGGTTCGACGGAGCACGAGGACTGCTTGTCGTCGTAGACGGCACGTCAAGACCAGGCAGTGGCCTGCTCGCACAGGCGCTGGTCGATCAAATACTCACACTGTATTTCGAGAAAGTCGCACAGGGTTGTTCGGATAACAGCCATGAAGAAGCGGCGGCGTTACTCAAGGAGGTATTGAATGACGTACACGAGCGACTCTTTTCAACAGCCTTCACAGGGTCAGCGAGCTATCTGGTCGGTGTAGCCGCTGCAGGACTTCTCACCATCGCTTACGAAGGCGACTGCTGCGCCGGCATTGTTTCTTCAAACCGCCCGATCACCTGGTTCACAGCACCTCACTGTCTTGCCAACTGGAAGCGCGATCGTGACCACCGACAACTGGCAGCAGATCCAGGCCGGCATCGGATAAGCCGGTGTTTCAAAGCACGGAATAGACCAGATCCCGAGATTGTCACAAGGACGACCATTGGAGGTGAAAAACTGGCTTTTGCAACCGATGGCTTTTGGGCTGACTTGAGCGATGTGACACAGGCCCAGTTGCTTGGATCTGAGCTGTTAAGCCCCCTCCTTATCGATGACGACGTCTCCTGGATAGTCGTTCAAATCCCCGCTTAACAATCAACTCATTTGGGCCGCCTTCGCGAGCAAGCCCGCACACACTTGGATCGGGGGTACAGCCGGGAGAGCCAGGTCGGCTATAAGGCCGCCTCGCGAGCAAGCTTTGCTCCCACAGACCTGACGGGTGTACGACCGGGAGCGCCAGGTCGGCTGTAAAGCCGCCTCGTCCAAGAGGCTATACCCAAACCCAACGGTCCCCCTCACTTTTCGATATTTCCAACACCCCCGCCCACAACGCTACTCTCCTGAAAAACCTCACCACCCCCAAGGGATTTCATGGACAGAACCACCTTCAAGCCCCTCCTGCTGACCCTGGCCCTGATCAGCAGCGCCCCAATGGCCCAGGCCGCCACCACCCTGGTCTACTGCTCCGAAGCCAGCCCCGCCGGGTTCGATCCCAGCCAATACACCAGCGGCACCGACTTCGACGCCTCAGCCGAAACCGTCTTCAACCGCCTCACCCAATTCAAGCGCGGCGGCACCGAGGTCGAACCCGGATTGGCGACGAGCTGGGAGGTGTCCCCCGATGGCCTGGCCTACACCTTCCACCTGCGCGACGGGGTGAAATTCCACACCACCGACTACTTCACCCCCACCCGCGAGTTCAACGCCGACGACGTGCTGTTCACCTTCCAGCGCCTGCTCGACCCACAACACCCGTTTCGCCAGGCCTACCCCACCGAGTCGCCGTACTTCACCGACATGGGCCTGAACACCACGATCAAGAGCGTTGAAAAAGTCGACGAACACACCGTGCGCTTCAATCTGAACAACGTCGACGCCGCCTTCGTACAGAACCTGGCGATGAGTTTTGCCTCCGTGCAATCAGCCGAATATGCCGCGCAGTTGCTCAAACAAGGCAAGGCCGGCGACCTCAACCAGAAACCCGTTGGCACCGGGCCGTTCATGTTCAAGCGCTACCTGAAGGACTCGCAGATCCGCTACGCCGCCAACACCGCGTACTGGAAACCCGAGGACGTGAAGCTCGACAACCTGATCTTTTCCATCACCCCCGACGCCGCCGTGCGCCTGCAAAAGCTCAAGCGTGGCGAATGCCAGGTCAGTGGTTATCCGCGTCCGGCCGACATCGAGGTAATCGAGCAAGACCCCAACCTGCAAGTGCTCAAGCAGCCCGGTTTCAACCTGGGCTTTTTGGCCTACAACGTCACGCATCCGCCTTTGGATCAGCTCAAGGTCCGCCAGGCGCTGGACATGGCCATCGATAAGCCGGCAATCATCAAGGCCGTGTACCAGAGCGCCGGGCAGCTGGCGCAAAACGCGTTGCCGCCGGCCCAGTGGTCGTTCGACCCGACCATCCAGGACGCGCCTCATGACGTGACCAAGGCCAAGGCGCTACTCAAGGAAGCCGGGGTTGCGCCGGGTACCACCATCGATTTATGGGCGATGACGGTGCAGCGCGCCTCCAACCCCAATGCGCGAATGTCTGCGCAGATGATCCAGCAGGATTGGGCCAAGATCGGGATCAAGGCCAACATCGTCAGTTATGAATGGGGCGAGTACATCAAGCGTGCAAAAAATGGCGAACATGATGCAATGATTTACGGCTGGACCGGCGACAACGGCGACCCCGACAACTGGCTGGGGGTGCTGTACAGCTGTGCGGCGGTCAAGGGCAGCAACTACGCCAAGTGGTGCGACCCGGCGTATGACCGCTTGATCCAGCAGGCCAAAGTCTCGACAGACCGCCAGAAACGGATCGATTTGTACCAACAAGCGCAGAAAATCCTCAAGCAACAGGTGCCGATCACCCCGATCGCCAATTCCACGGTATTCCAGCCGATAAACAGGCAGGTGGTGGATTTCAAACTCAGCCCCTTCGGCCTTACACCCTTCTACGGCGTGGGTTTGAAGAAGTAATACCCGCCCCTTCCCGGTGCGCCAGCGCCACGCGGCGCACCGGAAAAGAGCGCAATCAGCCCCAAAAAAACACGCGCAAACGATCAAATGCGTCAGAAGTTACACAGATGCGACATTAAGGTACGTCCGTGCCACTGTTTCAGGCTTGTAACGGCTCTGGATCTTGCATTGGGTATGGGGCCTGCATAAGTATCCGCAGGACGACTCACGAGGTCGCCCTCAAATCCAAAAATGACAACAAATCATGAGGCCAACATGCTTAAACAAGCGGTCATTCCGTTTTTAGTCGGCGCAAGCTTACTAGCCAGCGCTCCTTTCGCTTCCGCCGCGACTAACCTGGTGTTCTGCTCCGAAGGGAGCCCGGCCGGTTTTGACCCTGGTCAGTACACCACCGGAACCGACTTCGACGCCTCTGCAGAGACCATGTTCAACCGCCTGACCCAGTTCGAACGTGGCGGCACCGCCGTGATTCCTGGCCTGGCGACCAAGTGGGATATTTCCGACGACGGCCTGACCTATACCTTCCACCTGCGTGAAGGCGTCAAGTTCCACACCACCCCGTATTTCAAGCCGACCCGCGAGTTCAACGCCGACGACGTGCTGTTCACCTTCAATCGCATGATCAACAAGGACGACCCGTTCCGTAAGGCCTACCCGACCGAGTTCCCGTACTTCACCGACATGGGGATGGACACCAACATCACCAAGATCGATAAAGTCGACGACCACACCGTCAAGTTCACCCTCAAGGATGTCGACGCCGCGTTCATCCAGAACATGGCCATGAGCTTCGCCTCGATCCAGTCCGCCGAATACGCCGCCCAACTGCTCAAGGAAGGCAAGGCCTCCGACATCAACCAGAAGCCGATCGGCACCGGCCCGTTCGTGTTCAAGAGCTACCAGAAAGACTCCAACATCCGCTACACCGGGAACAAGAACTACTGGAAGCCTGAAGACGTGAAGATCGACAATCTGATCTTCGCCATCACCACCGACCCGTCGGTGCGCATGCAAAAGCTCAAGAAAAACGAATGCCAGATCACCCTCTTCCCACGCCCGGCCGACCTCAAGTCCCTGAAGGAAGATAAAGCGCTGAAGATGCCTGACCAGGCGGGTTTCAACCTGGGCTACATCGCTTACAACGTGATGGACAAGATCAAGGGCAGCAATGAGCCAAACATTCTGGCCGACCTGAAAGTTCGCCAGGCGCTGGACATGTCGGTCAACAAGCCGCAGATCATCGATTCGGTCTACCAGGGCGCTGGCCAGCTGGCGGTCAACGCCATGCCGCCGACCCAATGGTCCTACGACACCACCATCAAGGACGCCAAGTACGACCCTGAGAAAGCCAAGGAGCTGCTCAAGGAAGCCGGCGTCAAGGAAGGCACCAACATCACCCTGTGGGCGATGCCGGTCCAGCGTCCGTACAACCCGAACGCCAAGCTGATGGCCGAGATGCTGCAGTCCGACTGGAAGAAAATCGGCCTGAACGTCAACATCGTCAGCTACGAATGGGGCGAGTACATCAAGCGTTCCAAAGGCGGCGAGAACCAGGCGATGATCATCGGCTGGAGCGGTGACAACGGTGACCCGGACAACTGGCTCAACGTGCTGTTCGGCTGCGACTCGCTGGCCGGCAACAACTTCTCCAAATGGTGCGACAAGAAATTCGACGGTCTGGTCAAGGAAGCCAAGCGCACCACCGACCAAGCCAAGCGCACCGAACTGTACAAACAGGCACAACACGTCCTCAAGGATGCCGTGCCAATGACACCTATCGCTCACTCGACGGTGTATCAACCCATGCGCGCCAACGTGCAGGATTTCAAGATCAGCCCATTTGGCTTGAACTCCTTCTACGGCGTCAGCGTCAGCAAATAAAGACAGGCAACGGCGGCGTCCTCAACGTCGCCGTTGCTGTATCTGCCGAGACCAAGACTCAGGAAATCGCCTACATCCAAAAGCACTGCGTACCACAGCAGTTGGTTTAGGACGTATCGCCTTTTCCCACAAGTCTTTCAGGCATTACGCATTTACCGCCTGGCCCACGACTCCTACCGTCGAGGCCTGGACGGCTTGCCAACCCTGCGGCATCGCTACGCAATGGAATGAGCTCAGTGCTCCGGACCTGTCCCCGGAAGGACACCGGTTCACTGTTAAACACCCCGAACGAGAGAGGGAGCGTCATGCGCCATACCTTGGTTTTATCCGCATTGCTGGGCACCGGCCTGCTGGCCGCCACATCCGCAGCCCAGGCCGCTGGCGGCAGCCTGGTGTTCTGTTCCGAAGGCAGCCCCGCCGGCTTCGACACCGCGCAATACACCACGGCCACCGACAACGATGCCGCCGAGCCGCTGTACAACCGCCTGGCCGAGTTTGAAAAAGGCGCGACCAATGTCGTCCCAGGCCTGGCGACCCGTTGGGACATTTCCGAAGACGGCCTGACGTACACGTTTCACCTGCGCGAAGGCGTGAAGTTTCATACCACCGACTACTTCACACCGACCCGGGATTTCAACGCCGACGACGTACTCTTCACCTTCAACCGCATGCTTGACCCACAGCATCCGTTCCGCAAGGCCTACCCCACCGAGTTCCCGTACTTCAACGGCATGAGCCTGAACAAGAACATCGCCAAGGTGGAAGCGACCGGGCCGTTGACCGTGGTCATGACCCTCAACAGCGTGGACGCTGCATTCATCCAGAACATCGCCATGAGCTTCGCCGCGATCCTCTCGGCCGAATATGCCGACCAACTGCTCAAGAGCGGCAAGCCGAGCGACATCAACCAGAAGCCGATCGGCACCGGGCCGTTCGAGTTCAAGAGCTACCAGAAAGACTCCAACATCCGCTACGTCGCCAACAAGCAGTACTGGGCGCCGGAACGGGTCAAGCTGAACAACCTGATTTTCTCCATCAACACCGACGCCTCGGTGCGGGTGCAGAAGCTCAAGGCCAACGAATGCCAGGTCACCCTGCATCCGCGTCCGGCCGATGTGCCGGCCTTGAAGAACGACCCCAAGCTGCAGTTGATCGAGAAGCCCGGCTTCAACCTGGGCTACATCGCCTATAACACTCGCCACAAGCCGTTCGACCAGGTCGAAGTGCGCCAGGCGCTGGACATGGCGGTGAACAAGCAAAGCATTCTCAATGCCGTGTACCAGGGCGCGGGGCAATTGGCGCAGAACGCCATGCCGCCAACCCAATGGTCCTACGACGACACCATCAAGGACGTTCCCTACAACCCGGAAAAAGCCAAGCAATTGCTCAAGGCCGCCGGGGTCAAGGAAGGCACCGAAATCACCCTCTGGGCCATGCCGGTACAACGCCCGTACAACCCCAACGCCAAGCTGATGGCCGAAATGCTTCAGGCTGACTGGGCCAAGATCGGTCTGAAGGTGAAGATCGTCAGCTATGAATGGGGCGAGTACATCAAGCGCACCAAGAACGGCGAGCACGACATCAGCCTGATCGGCTGGACCGGTGACAACGGGGACCCGGACAACTGGTTGGGCACGCTGTACAGCTGCGACGCCATTGGCGGCAACAACTACTCCATGTGGTGTGACCAGGACTACGACAAGCTGATCAAGCAGGCCAAGGTCGTCACCGACCGCGACCAGCGCACCGTGCTCTACAAACAGGCCCAGCAGTTGCTCAAGCAGCAAGTGCCGATCACCCCTGTTGCCCACTCGACGGTCAACCAGCCGCTGAGTGCCAAAGTCGAAGGGTTCAAAGTCAGCCCCTTCGGTCGCAACGTGTTCTCGGGCGTCAGCCTGAACCCATAACCGCTTAGCCACACAGCGAGGGCTTCCCTTGGAAGCCCTCACGCAGACGTCTTGCCTGAATTCGCCGATCAGGCGCCATGCAAACGTTTGCTAGCTGTGAATTAGTTGCAAAAACCAATAGCCGTATCACCAAAAAAGAACGGCATTAAAAGAAAGAAAAGGAGCTTTACCCATGAAACTGAGCAGCACCGCGATACTGGCCTTGGCCATCAGCAGCATTACCGCCACGGCCTACGCAGAATCGCAGAGCCAGGCGTTCAATCCGGTGACCGTCAAGACCACCAGCGCTCAATCCGAAGCCACCGGTTTCGTAGAAGGCCAGTCGGTCAGTGGCAGCACTCGCAACTGGTATTCCAACGAACTGAAACGCCGCGGCGGCGCCTTCAGCTACACGCGCGACGGTGTTGATCGCAGCGATTCGCGCCGGACCAACTGGGTCCAGGGCACCATCCTGAACTACACCTCCGGCTTCACCCAAGGCACCGTTGGCTTCAGCACCGAAGTCGCGGCCTATAACGCTATCGCGTTGCTCGGTGATCACGATGACATCATGGGCGGTTCCAACCGTACCCTGGCGCACTCCGATGGCGACGCCGTCGACCAGTGGAGCAAACTGGGCCTGGCGAACGTCAAGGCACGCGTTTCCAACACCACCCTGACCGCCGGTCGTCAAAACTTCAGCAGCCCGATGGTCGACGTGATCGGTAACCGCGCCCTGCCTTCGAGCTTCCAGGGCGTGAGCCTGCACAGCGAAGAGCTGGAAAACCTGGCATTCGACGTCGCGACCTTCGACCGTAACTCTCCCCGTACCGAGCAAAGCCTCGCCAAGTTCCGCTCCGAATACGGCAGCTCCTCGGCCGAAGCTGATCATGTGAACACCGCCGGTATCACTTACCAGCCGTTCGCCAGCCTCACCACCAGCCTGTGGGGTACCCAGGCCGAAGACCTGTGGAACCAATACTACTTCGGCGCCAGCCACGTATTGGGCGACAGCTCGGTACTGAGCCTGACCACCGGCCTGAACTACTACAGGACTGTGGACTCGGGCAAAAGCAAACTGGGTGATATCGACAACAATACCTACTCCCTGTCGTTCGGGCTGACTCACCAGGCCCACAGCCTGACGTTCTCGTACCAGGAAGTGGACGGTAACGAGTACTTCGACTACCTGCACGAAACCAACGGCATCTACCTGGCCAACTCCCTGCTGTCGGACTTCAACGGCCCGAACGAGAAATCCTTCCAGATCGCCTATGGCCTGAACATGGCTGAATACGGCGTGCCAGGCCTGAAGTTCAACATCTACCAGGCTCGCGGCTGGGGCATCGATGGTACGCATTACAACAGCACCGGCTATACCGATGTGAAAGCCATGGACGGTGAACATCACTACGAATACGGCATCGGTGCGTCTTACGCCGTACAAAGCGGCCCGCTGAAAGCCACCGCGGTACGCGCCACTTACACCACGCACCGCGCCAGCGAAAACCAGGCCGACGGCAGCGTCAACGAGTTCCGCCTGGTCACCACCATCCCGTTCAACATTCTCTAAACTGCCACCGGGCGGTCGACTCACAAGGTTGACCGTCCGGTCTTTTGCCAATTACCCGATTGCAGAGGATTGACGATGAACATGATTCCCCTACGCGCCGCCATCGCCGCCGCATTGCTGAGCGTTGCCGTTGGCGCCACGGCCAAACCCCTGGTGGTTTGCACAGAAGCCAGCCCGGAAGGCTTCGACATGGTCCAGTACACGACTGCAGTCACCGCCGACGCCGTGGCGGAAACCATTTTCAATCGCCTGGCCGATTTCAAGCCCGGCACCACCGAAGTGATTCCGGCCCTGGCCGAATCCTGGGACATCAGTGACGATGGCCTGACGTACACCTTCCACCTGCGCAAGGGCGTCAAGTTCCACACCACCGACTACTTCAAGCCGACCCGCGACATGAACGCCGACGACGTGGTCTGGAGCTTCCAGCGCCAGCTGGACCCGAATCACCCGTGGCACAAACTGTCGAGCGTGGGCTTCCCCTACTTTGAAAGCATGGGCTTCAAGGAACTGCTCAAGAGCGTCGAGAAAGTCGACGAGCACACGGTCAAGTTCACCCTGACCCGCCGCGAAGCACCGTTCCTGGCCGACATCGCCATGGCCTTCTCCTCGATCTACCCGGCCGAATACGCCGATCAGTTGCTCAAGGCAGGCAAGGCCGGCGACCTCAACAGCAAGCCGATCGGCACCGGCCCGTTCATCTTCCAGCGCTACAGCAAGGACGCCCAGGTGCGCTTCAAGGCCAACCCGGACTACTTCCGTGGCAAGCCGCCAGCCGATGCGCTGATACTGGCGATCGCCACCGACAACAACGTGCGCATGCAGAAACTCAAGACCAACGAGTGCCAGATCGCGCTGTACCCCAAACCCGATGACATCCCCAGCATCAAGAAAGACCCGAACCTGAAGGTCGCCGAGCTGGATGCGATGACCGTCTCCTACACCGCCCTGAACACCAGCCACAAATACATGAGCGATGTGCGGGTGCGCAAAGCCATCGACCTGGCCTTCGACAAGGAAGCCTACGTCAACGCGCTGTTCGGCAAGGGCAACGCCACCGTGGCGGTCAACCCGTACCCGCCGACCCTGCTGGGCTTCAACCACGACTTGAAGAACCCGACCCGCGACCTGGACAAAGCCCGTCAGTTGCTCAAGGAAGCCGGCGTGCCGGAAGGCACCGTGTTCACCCTGTTCACGCGCAACGGCGGCGGCCCGACCAACCCCAACCCGATGCTCGGCGCGCAGATGATGCAGGCGGACCTGGCGAAAGTCGGAATCAAGGTCGACATCCGCGTGATGGAATGGGGCGAAATGCTCAAGCGCGCGAAAAACGGCGAGCACGACATGGTCTCCGCCGGATGGGCGGGCGACAACGGTGACCCGGATAACTTCCTGACGCCTATGCTCAGTTGCGAGGCCGCCAAGAACGGCGAAAACTACGCGCGCTGGTGCAACGAGAAATTCCAGGCGCTGATCGACGAGGCACGCGCCACAGTGAACCCCGAGGAACGCGCCAAGCTCTATGAACAGGCCCAGGTGATTTTCAACCAGGACCAGCCTTGGATCAGCATGGCCCACACTCGCATGTTCACGGCAATGCGCAACAACGTAGAGGGCTACGTGATTAGCCCGCTCACCACCAATAACTTCGCCACCACCCAGGTGAAGTAGATAAGAAAACGCCTGGCAACCCTTGACCCCAAGGGCTGCCGGGCACGCCTAACCGGCTGATGAGGTACACCTGAAGATGTTTAGTTTTATTGCCCGCCGACTGGGATTATTGATCCCCACGTTCTTCGGCATCACCTTGCTGACCTTCGCGTTGATTCGCATGATCCCCGGCGACCCCGTGGAAGTGATGATGGGCGAACGTCGGGTCGATCCCGAAATGCATGCACAGGCAATGGAACGCCTTGGCCTGAACAAACCGCTGTATGCCCAGTACCTGGACTACATCGGCAAACTGGCCCACGGCGATCTCGGCGAATCGCTGCGTACCCGTGAAAGCGTATGGACCGAGTTCAGCTCCCTGTTCCCCGCGACCCTGGAGCTGTCCATGGCCGCGCTGTTGTTCGCCGGTATCCTGGGCCTGCTGGCCGGGGTGATCGCGGCACTCAAGCGAGGGTCCCTGTTCGACCATGGGGTGATGGGTATCTCCCTGGCGGGATACTCGATGCCGATCTTCTGGTGGGGCCTGATCCTGATCATGTTCTTCTCGGTGTCCCTCGGTTGGACCCCGGTATCGGGACGGATCGACCTGCTCTACGACATCGAGCCGAAAACCGGCTTCATGCTGATCGACACCCTGCTGGCCGATGAGCCGGGCGCGTTTCTCGATGCGCTGCACCACCTGATCCTGCCGGCCATCGTGCTGGGCACCATTCCGCTGGCGGTGATCGCCCGCATGACCCGCTCCTCGATGCTCGAAGTGCTGCGCGAAGACTACATCCGCACCGCCCGCGCCAAGGGCCTGTCGCCTTCGCGCGTGGTGTTCGTGCATGGCCTGCGCAACGCGCTGATCCCGGTGCTGACCGTGGTCGGCCTGCAAGTCGGCACGCTGCTGGCCGGCGCGGTGCTGACCGAAACGATCTTCTCCTGGCCGGGCATCGGCAAGTGGCTGATCGAAGCCATTGGCGCCCGGGACTATCCCGTGGTGCAGAACGGCATCCTGTTAATCGCCTGCCTGGTGATTCTGGTCAACTTCGTCGTGGACGTCCTCTACGGCTTTGCCAACCCACGCATCCGTCACCAGCGCTGAGATCAAAACCATGAGTACTCCAACTACCGCGGTAGCAGTCGATCAAAGCCTGCTGTACCCGTCCCCGTACAAAGAATTCTGGCACGCGTTTTCCCGCAACAAGGGCGCCGTGGCCGGGCTGCTGTTCATGACCCTGATCGTGTTCTGCGCGATCTTCGCCCCGTGGGTCGCGCCTCACGACCCGAGCGAGCAATACCGCGACTTCCTGCTGACGCCACCGGTGTGGCTTGAGGGCGGGCAAATCCAGTTCCTGCTGGGCACCGACGAACTGGGCCGCGATTTGCTCTCGCGCCTGATCCAGGGTTCGCGCCTGTCGCTGCTGATCGGCTTGTCGTCGGTGGTGATGTCGCTGATCCCGGGCATCCTGCTGGGGCTGTTCGCCGGGTTCTTCCCACGCCTGCTCGGCCCGACCATCATGCGCCTGATGGACATCATGCTGGCCCTGCCTTCGCTGCTGCTGGCCGTGGCGATTGTCGCCATCCTCGGCCCTGGCCTGATCAATACCGTGATCGCCATCGCCATTGTCTCGCTGCCGTCCTACGTGCGCCTGACCCGCGCCGCCGTGATGGGCGAGCTGAACCGCGACTACGTGACCGCCGCCCGCCTGGCCGGTGCCGGCCTGCCACGCCTGATGTTCATCACCGTGCTGCCCAACTGCATGGCACCGCTGATCGTCCAGGCGACGCTGAGCTTTTCCTCGGCGATCCTCGACGCCGCCGCCCTGGGCTTCCTCGGCCTCGGCGTCCAGCCGCCCACCCCGGAGTGGGGCACCATGCTGGCCTCGGCCCGCGACTACATCGAACGCGCCTGGTGGGTCGTGAGCCTGCCTGGCTTGACCATTTTGCTCAGCGTGCTGGCAATCAACCTGATGGGCGACGGGCTGCGCGATGCGCTGGACCCGAAACTCAAGAATGCCGCCTGAGGAGATTCCCATGTCACTGCTAGAAATCAAGAATCTCAACGTTCGCTTCGGCGACGCCACCGCCGTACCGGTGGTCGACGGCCTGGACCTGTCCGTGGACAAAGGCGAAGTCCTGGCCATCGTCGGCGAATCGGGCTCGGGTAAATCCGTGACCATGATGGCGCTGATGGGGCTGATCGAGCACCCTGGCATCGTCACCGCCGATGCGCTGAACTTCGACGGCAAGAACATGCTCAAGCTGAGCAACCGCCAGCGCCGGCAGATCGTCGGCAAGGACCTGGCGATGGTTTTCCAGGACCCGATGACTGCACTCAACCCCAGCTACACCGTGGGTTTCCAGATCGAAGAAGTGCTGCGTCTGCACCTGAAAATGTCCGGCAAGGCCGCCCGCAAGCGCGCCATCGAACTGCTGGAAAAAGTCGAGATCCCGGGCGCCGCCAGCCGTATGAACGCCTACCCGCATCAACTGTCCGGCGGCATGAGCCAGCGCGTGGCGATTGCCATGGCGATTGCCGGCGAGCCGAAGCTGCTGATCGCCGACGAACCGACCACCGCCCTGGACGTGACCATCCAGGCGCAGATAATGGACCTGCTGCTGGCCCTGCAAAAAGAGCAAGACATGGGCCTGGTGCTGATCACCCACGACCTCGCCGTGGTGGCTGAAACCGCCCAGCGCGTGTGCGTGATGTACGCCGGCCAAGCGGTGGAAGTCGGCAAGGTGCCCGAACTGTTCGACATCCCCGCCCACCCGTACAGCGAAGCGCTGCTGGCGGCGATTCCGGAGCACAGCATGGGCGCCGAGCGCCTGGCGACCTTGCCCGGCATCGTCCCCGGTCGCTACGACCGTCCACAGGGTTGCCTGCTGTCGCCGCGCTGCCCGTACGTGCAGGACAACTGCCGTCAACAACGCCCGGCTCTCGATCCGAAATCCAACAGCCTCGCCCGCTGCTTCTACCCGTTGAACCAGGAGGTGGCGTGATGGCCGTCGTACTTACCGCCCGTGACCTGACCCGTCATTACGAAGTGTCCCGCGGCATGTTCAAGGGCCATGCGACCGTGCGCGCCCTCAACGGCGTGTCGTTCGAACTGGAAGCCGGCAAGACCCTGGCCGTGGTGGGCGAATCCGGTTGCGGCAAATCCACCCTCGCCCGGGCCCTGACGCTGATCGAAGAGCCGTCCACCGGCTCCCTGAAAATCGCCGGCCAGGAAGTGAGCGGCGCCAACAAGGCCGAACGCAAGCAGTTGCGCAAAGACGTGCAGATGGTGTTCCAGAGCCCCTATGCGTCCCTCAACCCACGGCAGAAAGTCGGTGATCAACTGGCCGAGCCGTTGCTGATCAACACCAGCCTGTCGGCCACCGAACGGCGGGAAAAAGTCCAGGCGATGATGAAGCAGGTGGGCTTGCGCCCCGAGCATTACCAGCGCTACCCGCACATGTTCTCCGGCGGCCAGCGCCAGCGTATCGCCCTGGCCCGCGCCATGATGCTGCAACCCAAGGTGCTGGTGGCGGACGAACCGACGTCGGCGCTGGACGTGTCGATCCAGGCCCAGGTGCTGAACCTGTTCATGGACCTGCAGGAGGAATTCAACACCGCCTATGTGTTCATTTCCCACAACCTGGCGGTGGTGCAGCACGTGGCCGACGACGTGATGGTGATGTACCTCGGCCGCCCGGTGGAAATGGGCCCCAACGAGTCCATCTACAGCCGTCCGTTGCACCCGTACACCCAGGCGCTGCTGTCGGCCACCCCAACCATCCACCCGGACCCGAACAAGCCGAAGATCAAGATCGTCGGCGAATTGCCCAACCCGCTCAACCCGCCGTCCGGCTGCGCCTTCCACAAGCGCTGCCCGTATGCCACCGAGCGCTGCCAGACTGAAGAACCGGCGTTGCGGTTGCTGGATAACCGGCAGGTGGCGTGTCACTACGCCGAGCAATTCCTCGATGGCGCGGCGTAACAGGTACCTGCGATAAAAAACCCCTCCAACCCCGACTGAGTCTCAGTTGGGGCTGGAGGGGTTTTCTTTAGGTCAGAAATCTACGTCTGGCTATCGCCCTCCGCATCCTCATCGTCATCCGGCGTGTCGATTGGCGAACCATCATCATCCTCGCCATCGTCTGGATCACCTGCGTCCGCATCCGTCGCGGCCAGCATCAACTCACCCTGCGCCACCGAGCCACTCGACGCGTGCTGCTCGTGCTCATCGCACTCCGCCCACGCCGCTGTGGAGCCCAGCGACAACATCACCAACACCTTCAGCAAAAACATCATGCGTAGCAGCTTGTTCATAGCCAATTCCTTCTTTTCCGGATAAAGCCGGGACCTGACGGTGCTCAAGAAAATCTAGTTCTGAACAGGCCGGTTCACCAGATAAGACGCTCCCAAACCACCATAAATGCCACCGCCCGACAGATTGGTTTCGAATAAGACTTATCTCCAAAGCAACTAACGCCCAAAAGTGTGGGAGCAAGGCTTGCCCGCGATGGCGCCAGTACATCCAACATCCAGGCACACTGACCCACCGCTATCGCGAGCAAGCTTTGCTCCCACAGGAAACGGTGCCGAACACAAGCTCTGGCCCACTGAAGATCCACTGTGGGAGCAAGGCTTGCCCGCGATGGCGCCAGTACATCCAACATCCAGGCAAGCTGACCCACCGCTTTCGCGAGCAAGCTTTGCTCCCACAGGAAACGGTGCCGAACACACGTTTCTTGCCCACTGAAGATCCACTGTGGGAGCAAGGCTTGCCCGCGATGGCGGCGGCATATCCAACATCCAGGCAAGCTGACCCGCCGCTATCGCGAGCAAGCTTTGCTCCCACAGAGGAAACGGTACCTAACACACGTTTCTTGCCCACTGAAGATCCACTGTGGGAGCAAGGCTTGCCCGCGATGGCGCCAGTACATCCAACATCCAGGCACACTGACCCACCGCTATCGCGAGCAAGCTTTGCTCCCACAGGAAACGGTGCCTAACACCCGTTTCTGGCCCACTGAAGATCCACTGTGGGAGCAAGGCTTGCCCGCGATGGCGGCGGCATATCCAACGTCCAGGCAAGCTGACCCACCGCTATCGCGAGCAAGCTTTGCTCCCACAGAGGAAACGGTGCCTAACACCGGTTTCTGGCCCACTGAAGATCCAGTGTGGGAGCAAGGCTTGCCCGCGATGGCGCCAGTACATCCAACATCCAGGCACACTGACCCACCGCTATCGCGAGCAAGCTTTGCTCCCACAGAGGAAACGGTGCCTAACACACGTTTCTTGCCCACTGAAGATCCAGTGTGGGAGCAAGGCTTGCCCGCGATGGCGCCAGTACATCCAACATCCAGGCACACTGACCCGCCGCTTTCGCGAGCAGGCTCGCTCCCACAGTGAATTATTTATGTTCAGGACACGGGACAAGCCATAAAAAACCCCGCAGCTTTCGCAACGGGGTTTCGGTTTCAACGCTCAGCGCTTAGTGGTGCTCACGCGTCGCGCGGAATTTCACATCCGGCCAGCGCTCTTCCATCAGCGCCAGGTTGACCCGGGTCGGGGCCAGGTAGGTCAGGTGACCGCCGCCATCGAGCGCGAGGTTTTCCACGGCCTTGTTGGAGAATTCCTCGAGTTTCTTCTTGTCGCCACATTCGACCCAACGCGCGGAGTACACGGTGATCGGCTCGTAGGAGCACTCGACCTTGTATTCCTCTTTCAAGCGGCTGGCGACGACGTCGAACTGCAGCACACCGACGGCACCGAGGATGATGTCGTTGCTGCGGGTCGGGAAGAACACCTGGGTGGCGCCTTCTTCGGCCAGTTGCTGGAGGCCCTGGCGCAGTTGCTTGGATTTGAGCGGATCCTTCAGGCGTACGCGGCGGAACAGTTCCGGGGCGAAGTGCGGGATGCCGGTGAAGCCCAGGGTTTCGCCTTCGGTGAAGGTGTCGCCGATCTGGATGGTGCCGTGGTTATGCAGACCGATGATGTCACCGGCAAAGGCTTCTTCCAACTGCTCGCGTTCCGAGGAGAAGAACGTCAAGGCGTCGCCGATGCGCACGTCCTTGCCAGTGCGCACGTGGCGCATTTTCATGCCCTTTTCGTATTTGCCGGAGCAGATGCGCATGAAGGCGATGCGGTCGCGGTGCTTGGGGTCCATGTTCGCCTGGATCTTGAACACGAAGCCTGTGAACTTCTCTTCCACCGGCTCCACGGTGCGCTCGTTGGCGACACGGGCCAGCGGGCGCGGGGCCCAATCGACCACGGCGTCGAGCACATGGTCCACACCGAAGTTGCCCAAGGCAGTACCGAAGAACACCGGGGTCAGCTGGCCGTCGAGGAACTCCTGCTGGTTGAACTCGTGGCAGGCACCCTGCACCAGTTCCAGTTGCTCGACAAAACGGTCGTACTCGTCGCCCAGGTGGGCGCGGGCCTCGTCGGAGTCGAGCTTCTCGATGATTTTGGTTTCGGTGCGTTCATGACCATGCCCGGCGGTGTAGACGATGATGTAGTCGTCGGCCAGGTGGTACACGCCCTTGAAGTCGCGGTAGCAGCCGATCGGCCAGGTGATCGGCGCCGCCTTGATCTTCAGGACCGCTTCGATCTCGTCGAGCAGTTCGATCGGGTCGCGGATGTCACGGTCCAGTTTGTTGATGAAGCTGACGATCGGCGTGTCCCGCAGGCGGCAGACGTCCATCAGCGCGATGGTCCGTGGCTCGACGCCTTTACCGCCGTCGAGGACCATCAGCGCCGAGTCCACTGCCGTCAGGGTGCGGTAGGTGTCTTCGGAGAAGTCTTCGTGGCCCGGGGTGTCGAGCAGGTTAATCATGTGATCGCGATAGGGGAACTGCATGACCGACGTGGTAATGGAAATACCCCGTTGTTTTTCCATTTCCATCCAGTCGGAGGTGGCATGGCGGTCGGATTTACGAGATTTCACCGTGCCGGCGACCGCAATCGCCTTGCCCATCAGCAAGAGCTTCTCGGTGATGGTGGTCTTACCGGCATCGGGGTGGGAAATAATGGCGAAAGTGCGGCGTTTCGCGACTTCGGCGGCCTGTTTGGTCATGGGAAATCGCCTGGCAGGTGATTCAAAAAAGGGCGGCGATTATAGCTCAACTTGCGCCAGGAACCGAACCATTGGGCACATTCGGGGTGGCCAAATGCCCCCTTACGTGGGAACCTTTCGCCCCGTGAAGACGTCCACCCCCCTGACACGGCTGTTCGTCAGGGTCTGCAAAATCAGCAAGTTAGCCTGACGAGGCTGCGCTCATGGCTCAATTTACAGGCCGTTTTACCGGCACTGAACAGAGCTGCTTCTCGCGAACGTTTTCCCGGCAACCTGACGGTTTGCCGCACGGGAAAGCGCGCGCCGACTGAAATACAAAGGAGTCCGCCTGTGGCTATCCGCTATGGCAAAGGGCTGACAGGGGGCGCGATCGTCGTCGCTCTCCTGGCCCTGCTGGTCTATTGGATCGGTATCGATACGATTGAGCGTTACCACGACGATCTACTGTTTTACCTGCAAGCTCACCTGATGCTCGTTGTGGCGTCCATGTTGGCAGCCCTGATCGTGGGCATCCCCGCCGGCATCGCCCTCAGCCGCCCCGCGATGGTCGGGCGCGCCGAGCGCTTCATGCAAGTCTTCAACGTCGGCAACACCGTGCCGCCCCTGGCCGTGCTGGCCATCGCCCTGGGCTTCCTGGGTATCGGCAGCGGGCCCGCCATCTTCGCCCTGTTCCTCGCCTCGCTGCTGCCCATCGTGCGCAACACCTACGAAGGCCTGAAAAATGTCCAGGGCTCCCTCAAGGAAGCCGCCGTCGGCATCGGCATGACCCCGCGCCAGGTGCTGTGGAGAGTCGAGTTGCCCAATGCCGTGCCGATCATCGTCGGTGGTGTGCGCGTGGCGCTGGCGATCAACGTCGGCACTGCCCCCCTGGCATTCCTGATCGGCGCCAACAGCCTCGGCAGCCTGATCTTCCCTGGCATCGCCTTGAACAATCAGCCGCAACTGCTGCTCGGCGCGGTTTGCACCGCTCTGCTGGCGTTGCTGCTCGACGGCCTGGTGACACTGGCCAGCCGTCTCTGGCTGGAACGCGGTCTACGACCGTCATAAGCCCGGCTGGATAAAGGAAATCGTTTATGAAGAAGTTGAGCTTGATACTGGGCTGCGTCCTGCTGTTCGCAGGATTCGCCCAGGCCGCTGAAAAACCGCTGATTCGCCTCGGCGCCCGAGTGTTCACCGAGCAGACGCTGCTGGCAGAAATCACTGCGCAATACCTGCGTGGCAAAGGCTACGACGCGCAGATCACCGGCGGACTTGGCAGCAACCTGGCCCGTAGCGCCCAGGAGAGTGGTCAACTGGACCTGCTCTGGGAATACACCGGCGTCTCGCTGGTGTCTTACAACCACATTACGGAGAAACTCGACAGCGCCCAGTCCTACGCCCGGGTGAAAGAAATCGACGCAAAAAAAGGCCTGACCTGGCTGACGCCGTCGAAATTCAGTAACACCTATGCCCTGGCCTTGCCGGAGAAAATCGCCCAGCAATATCCACAGATCAACACCATCAGCCAATTGAACACTGTGCTACAGGCCGAGGCCGATGAAAATCACCTGGTGGCCCTGGACACCGAGTTCGCCAACCGTTCCGACGGGCTGGATGGCATGGTCAAGCTGTACGGCATGAACCTGACCCGCGAAAACATCCGGCAAATGGACGCGGGCCTGGTCTATACCGCCCTGCGCAACGGCCAAGTATTCGCCGGGCTGGTGTACACCACCGACGGGCGCTTGAGCGCGTTCAAACTCAAACTGCTGGAAGACGACAAGCAATACTTCCCGGACTACACCGCCGCGCCCGTGGTGCGCCAGACGACTCTGGATGCAAATCCGCAATTGGCCGCGCAGCTCAAACCCCTGGCCGAATTGTTTGACGATGAAACCATGCGCCAGCTCAACGCCCGCGTAGACGTCAACCACGAAAGCCCTTCGGCCGTTGCCGCCGATTTCCTGCGCCAGCATTCGCTGCTCTCAACCCAATGACCTGGAGGAAAAGCCATGGATTTTCTTGACGCCTTTTCCCATCTGGACTGGCCGCTGGTGCTGCACCTGACCTGGCAGCACATCACCCTGGTGGGCATCGCCGTGACCCTGGCGATCTTGGTCGGCGTACCGCTGGGCATTTTCATGACCCGCTTCCCGACGCTCGCCGGCCCATTGCAGGCCAGCGCCACGGTGCTGCTGACCATTCCATCAATCGCCTTGTTCGGCCTCCTGCTGCCGGTCTATTCCACATTCGGCCAGGGCCTGGGGCCGATGCCGGCGATCACCGCCGTGTTCCTCTATTCCCTGTTGCCGATCATGCGCAACACCTACCTGGCCCTGACCGGCGTCGAACCGGGCATCCGTGAAGCCGCTCGCGGCATCGGCATGACCTTCGGCCAGCGCCTGCGCATGGTCGAACTGCCCATTGCCGTGCCGGTGATCCTGGCCGGCGTGCGCACCGCCGTGGTCATGAACATCGGCGTCATGACCATCGCCGCCACCATCGGCGCCGGTGGCCTGGGCGTACTCATCCTCGCTTCCATCAGCCGCAGCGACATGTCGATGCTGATCGTCGGCGCCGTGCTGGTCAGTCTCCTGGCCATCTTCGCCGACCTGCTTCTGCAATGGCTGCAACGTTCGCTGACCCCAAAAGGATTACTGAAATGATCGAACTTCAAAACCTCAGCAAAACCTTCAAGAGCAACGGCAAGGACGTCAAGGCCGTGGACTCGGTGAGCCTGACCGTCAACGAAGGCGAGATCTGCGTGTTCCTCGGGCCATCGGGCTGTGGCAAAAGCACCACGCTGAAGATGATCAACCGCCTGATCGCGCCCACCTCGGGCAAGGTGTTGATCAACGGTGAAGACACCACCGGCCTGGACGAAGTGACCCTGCGCCGCAACATCGGCTACGTGATCCAGCAGATCGGCCTGTTTCCGAACATGACCATCGAGGAAAACATCACCGTGGTCCCGCGCCTGCTCGGCTGGGACAAGCAGAAGAGCCACGACCGCGCCCGCGAATTGATGAGCATGATCAAGCTCGAACCCAAGCAGTACCTGCATCGCTACCCGCGTGAACTCTCCGGCGGCCAGCAGCAGCGGATCGGTGTGATCCGCGCCCTGGCGGCCGATGCGCCGCTGCTGCTGATGGACGAACCCTTCGGCGCGGTGGACCCGATCAACCGCGAGATGATCCAGAACGAGTTTTTCGAAATGCAGCGGGCGCTGAACAAGACCGTGATCATGGTCAGCCACGACATCGACGAAGCGATCAAGCTGGGGGACAAGATTGCGATCTTCCGCGCCGGCAAACTGATCCAGTTCGATCACCCGGACACGCTGCTGGCGCATCCAGCCGACGAGTTCGTCAGCAGCTTCGTCGGCCAGGACAGCACGCTCAAGCGCCTGCTGCTGGTCAAGGCTGAAGATGCGGCCGACAACGCCCCGTCAGTCAGCCCCGAGACACCGGTGGGCGAGGCACTGGAACTGATGGACGAACATGACCGTCGCTACCTGGTGGTGACCTGCTCCGAGAACAAGGCCCTGGGCTTTGTAAGACGTCGCGACCTGCACCGTCAGACCGGCGCCTGCTCGCAGTACCTGAGCAAATTCAACGCCACAGCGGCTTACGATGAACACCTGCGGATCCTGTTGTCGCGCATGTACGAGTTCAACCGTTCGTGGCTGCCGGTGATGGATGCCGAGCGGGTATTCCTCGGCGAGGTGACGCAGGAATCGATTGCCGAGTACCTGAGCTCGGGGCGCTCTCGTGGGGGCAAGACCAGCATTGTCTCGCCGGCGGAGACTGCGTCGGCCTGATACCTTGTGAAAGGTAACCCCTGTGGCGAGGGGATTTATCCCCGCTGGGTCGCGAAGCGGCCCCGAGATTTTTGCTGTGCTCTAGAGCCTGCGAGTGCTACGCCCTCGAGCGGGGATAAATCCCCTCGCCACAGGTTCAGTGTGAGGCTGGTTATGACTTGCCTGCTGGCAGCTTTGCGGCCTGAAAAACCAATCGATGGGAACATCAATCTGTCACGCAGGTCGGTTACATCAGGAGCTGTCGCGCACCGCACGACGAATGAGTGCAAAAACGCGACATTTTTAGTTGATCTCAGGCCCCTCACGCCCTAAAGTTCGCGCCGAACGTCCATGCTGGAAACGATCCATCCGGCTCAAGTACTGACGACGAGACAGCAAGGCCAAGGGAATCAAGCGTCCCATGGCCTTTTTGCTTTCGGCGACATGCCTTGGGAAGTAGGCGAACCAAAGTGGGGATACGGAGGACGTTCACGGGGGCTGCTTGCCCTCACACCCATTGATCCTGATGTTTGCCAGTAGGAGTCCCAAGTATGTCGATCCAGGTCGAAGATTATTTCGCGCGCGAAACCTTCCAGAGAATGAAAGCGTTCGCCGACAAGCAGGAAACCCCGTTCGTGGTGATCGACACCGCGATGATCTCCAAGGCCTATGACGACCTGCGCGCCGGTTTCGAATTCGCCAAGGTCTACTACGCCGTCAAGGCCAACCCGGCGGTGGAAATCATCGACCTGCTCAAGGATAAAGGCTCGAACTTCGACATCGCCTCGATCTATGAGCTGGATAAGGTCATGAGCCGTGGCGTCGGCCCGGATCAGATCAGCTACGGCAACACCATCAAGAAATCCCGCGACATTCGCTACTTCTACGAGAAGGGCGTGCGCCTGTATGCCACCGACTCCGAAGCCGACCTGCGTAACATCGCCAAGGCCGCACCGGGCTCGAAAGTCTATGTACGGATCCTCACCGAAGGCTCGACCACCGCTGACTGGCCGTTGTCGCGCAAGTTCGGCTGCCAGACCGACATGGCCATGGACCTGCTGATCCTGGCCCGCGACCTGGGCCTGGTGCCGTACGGCATTTCGTTCCACGTCGGCTCGCAACAGCGCGACATCAGCGTCTGGGACGCGGCGATCGCCAAGGTCAAGGTAATCTTCGAACGCCTGAAGGAAGAAGACGGCATCGTCCTGAAGCTGATCAACATGGGTGGTGGCTTCCCGGCCAACTACATCACCCGCACCAACAGCCTGGAAACCTACGCTGAGGAAATCATCCGTTTCCTCAAGGAAGACTTCGGCGACGACCTGCCGGAAATCATCCTGGAGCCGGGCCGTTCGTTGATCGCCAACGCCGGTATCCTGGTCAGCGAAGTGGTGCTGGTGGCGCGTAAGTCCCGTACCGCCGTCGAGCGTTGGGTGTACACGGATGTGGGCAAGTTCTCCGGCCTGATCGAAACCATGGACGAAGCCATCAAGTTTCCGATCTGGACCGAGAAGAAAGGCGAGATGGAAGAAGTGGTGATCGCCGGGCCTACCTGCGACAGCGCTGACATCATGTATGAAAACTACAAGTATGGTTTGCCGTTGAACCTGGCCATTGGGGATCGCCTGTACTGGCTGTCGACCGGTGCCTATACCACCAGCTATAGCGCGGTGGAATTCAATGGCTTTCCGCCGTTGAAGTCGTTCTACGTGTAACTGCTGAACGCTTGAAGTCGAAAGCCCGTGACAGCGTCACGGGCTTTTTCATGACTGGTATTTGGGAGAAAGACGCTCCAAGGCGCTTACCATGACATCCAGTTCTTGCAACGGATAAGCGACTTGCGCCATCGAACTTTTCGCTCGTCGCAGGCTGCGCTGCGGATCGTTGGATTGAAGCTCAACCTTAACGCAGGTCAGGAAATGGTTCAGGCGATGACAAAAATCGGCGAAATTGTTACCGGCTGAAATGGCCCGCACATAGATCTCACCCAAAATTTTCAAATGTTCCCTGGCTTTTTCCCGTCGTTGCTCTTGGGAATAATAGCTGTCCGTGTCGTACGGCATATTCGGCAAGCCTATTCGCCCGAGGCTGTAGTAAGCCTCGATCTTTGAGACAGGCGCATCACAGATGCACAACCTCAATGCCAATGAGTCGATGAAGCGCACGAAAATACTGTGGATCGTCTGGGAAACCTCAGTAATCAACGTCTTGAAATGCGCCGCGACCTTCGCGCATTGATCCAGGCGCAAGCAGAGATTGTTGATCAGATACAAGACGTTGGGCGGACGGTTGGTGCCCTGTTGACCGGCGTTGATGGGGGTGAAGCGCACGGGGTCGACATTTTGCATCGGCATACGACCCGCAGCACCGGCAGTGTGCTGAGCCACCTGTGCAAATTCTTGCGTAAACGTATCGGTCTCGGCGACCAGATGACGCCCCATTGTCGCCAGTGAAGGAACAACCATGAGAATCGCTCGCCAACGACTTTCATTGGCGACGGCCGCCCGAGTCAGCGCCTGCGCATCAGGCGGAGTCATCATCGCATGGCCCGACCGTTGGAAAGAATCCGAAAAACGCTTGATCTCATCCAAGACGACGGGCAGGTCGTTCAAAAAACCTATGTACTCTTTCAACGAAGAAACACTCTTCTTATCCAACAAGAAATCAAACATGATCGGTTACCAAGCTAAAAGGCTGTCGGTAGATGCCGCGAGGCGGCAGATCCCCGACAGCCTTTCGTCATTGTTTCAAAGCCCAGACAGCTATAGCTGCGTGTCGAGGCTCAATGTGCAGTCAAAGGCAGTGCCAGCGGGGTCAAGAAGGCGCTGAACAGCTGCGCGTGATTGATGAATTCGCGACTGCGCTGCGCGTCATCGGCTTGCTTGCCGGCATCGATCTGCGAGACGAACGATTGGAAAGCCTCTACTGCGCGCTGGTATTCACCCACGTAGCGCTGGCGCTGGTCGTCAAGGGTGTGAATGTTCTGGAGAAACTCGACTTTCCCTTTGAGTGAGGCCAGGACTCGGGTTTTCGTCTCGATATCGCGTGCCAGCGCCTCGATTTTCTCAACCAGTTTGTCCCGCTCGCGCACCATGTCGAGGAACCGAAGCCCATCGCCGATTTGTCCGAGGGTCTTTTTAAGTTGTTCGATGGCGAACATGACCAATTGCACCTGAGGGGGTGCAATACCGAGCTTCATGACTTCTTCCAGCGTCAGGAGCAAATCGTTGCCAATCACCTCAACCCCGCCCGTCTTCAGCGCCTCAATGGCTTCGTTGATGACTGCGCGTTCGTTCTGGCGCTCGGTACGTTCATCATTCATTCGATCCAGAGATGCCTGGACGGTTTGTTGCTCGTTGCCAAGGTCGTCAATGAAACCCAACGTCAAGCGTCGATCAAAACGGTCATCGATCGCCGACAATTGACTGGCGAGTTGCTGGACGGGCCGAACCACTAGAGAAGCGATCCTGAGCAACTCCTCCGCGCGGTCAGCCTCGATTTCTTCTATCTCTTGTTGATCCGACGCATCCGCCAATTCTTTTTCGAGACGTTCCAGGCGCCGCATGCTGCCGTCGAGTCCCACCTTCATGTTCAGAGCAGACGTACTCAGAACGCCGCTGCTCTGACTCACATTGCCCACCAGATCACGGAACCGATCATGCAGTTGCGGCAGGTAGTTCCAATTGATGAATAGCGCCTTGGATCTAACCGCTCCGTCTCGCATCAATGTGTGGCTGTCAGCCATGATCTGGCGGTCCACAGCCGGATAAGCGCTGGGCAGTGCCCGATAGAATTCGAGTCGAGGCTGGACGCGATAATTGCGCTCATACTCCGCGTCGGCCTCCTTGAATACTGCAATCAACGCATCGGCATCATGCTCGATCTGACTCCACGGTTTGACCACTTCTCGGAATGCCGACATAAAGCGCCTCAGACTTAAAGCGTCGGTAATCCTGGAAACCGCATCCTGGGAATCTTTCACGTATAGATGCATGACGTTCCAGACATGCATCAGGTTCTGCGTGGCGATATCCGCATCGACAGCGACCAGTTCCAGTCCTTGCAGGTCGTGCTTTACGCGCGTCAAGGAGCCGAGTGTCTGGTTCTTACTCTTCAGCGTTTCAATCGCCTCTTCCTGTTCCTTGTAGAGGCTATTCCTTTGCGCCCGGATGTTCTCAGCCTCTACGCCCAGGTAGATCGCCAGCGCCAGGCCGAGCAGGTTCATTCCTGCAGCAGCCCCGATGGATTTTTCCACGGCATTCTTGTAGTCGGCGTTTTTCTCGTTGATCTGCCGGGACCGCTCATCAATTTGCTGCTTGAGCGTCTCGATGTCGGCTGGCAGCGAGTTGCTGCCAATCAAACTGATGCGCAACTTTATTTCAGGAAGGATGTACTCGCGTAAATCATAACCAAACGAAGCCAACTGTTCCTTGATCGCGGTGACACCGTCCAGATTGTCCTTGATCCGTTTGAAAATCTGGTCCAGGTAGTATCCCAAGTCGCTGACGGTGTCAGATTCCAATTCAATACCCGGAAATTTATCTCCCAGTTCCAGCTCCAGGCGTTTTAACTCTTCCAAGTTCCTGATGTTATGTTTATCCAGCAAACCGCAAGCCCTGACATCGGCATAGACTTCTTCTATATCTCGACCGTAAAGGGTCATGCTTGCAGCAAATAATTTCAATTGACTACCGGTCAGCATGATTGCTTCGCGCAACGGCGACCAACGTTGGGCATGACGGCGAGTGGCGCTGAAGGTCCTTAAAAAATCCTCATGTTTGAGCCCCGCGCCTGCGTCGGCGCCAAAATTCAAGTAATCCTTCACATCCGCCAGGGTGAAGGGAAGTGCCAGGGCGGCGGCTTCGTATTTGCGCAGGTCAATGATCTGTTTTTTCGTCAGCAATAACCCTTTGCCACGAGAGTTGCCTTCCTGCTCTGGCGCAGAGGCATTGGCGAGCGTCTTGGGCACAAGTTGTGCAAACCGGGCAAGGTCGTCGGCAGAGGCATTTTCAAGTGCATCGTTCCATAGACTATTAGCATTCATAATTAATCCTTTAATTAAATTACTGCTCCAAATTACTCACTCGCTTACATCAAGGGTAAAAGCAAGTGCAGCGCCACCAACACTAATCCATCAGGACAAACCCAGTCAAAAGCAAAAAAAATTCAAATATTAGAGAACAATACCAAAGCAGGACAACAACAATAAACACCCCTGACCGAGCAATAAATAACCGCCCCATAGAGCAACTATTCAACTGATTTTCCAACTGTTCGATGCGCACCCGATACTCGTCCATCCACGATGACAATCAACTAGGCGACAGGTGGGTGCCGTATCGAGTTGAGCCGTGAACCAGCGAAAATTCGCATACAACATCAACACCGTGCCGACGCGGCGAGCGCTGGGCTCTGTAGGAGCAGGCGAAGTCTGCGATCTTTTGATCTTGATCTTTCGCTTTCGATTTCGATTTCGCTTTCTACTCAATTGTCTGGGACAAGATCGCAGCCTCGTTGCACTCGACAGCTCCTACGGCTCCTACAGCTCCTACAGCTCCTGCGGTTCCTACGGTTTCTACACAGTTCCTACGGACGCGGGCCAGGGCGCTAGCGGCTTGGTCACAGCGGCAACAAGCCCCGCTCATGCAAATGATCGAGGCTTTTGCGTGTGTTTATGAATGCTTCTCGATAACACACGGCATAATGCACGCCGTGATGAACAGTAAATGAACAAGGCGAGCGACGTGTTGAAGAAAACCCTGTTCCAGTTGCACTGGTTTTTCGGCATCAGTGCCGGACTGGTCCTGGCGTTGATGGGCGTTACCGGGGCTGTGGTGTCGTTCCAGGATGAAATCCTGCGGGCCTTGAATCCGCAAGTGCTGATGGTCGAGAAGCAGCCGGCCGGCGTCCTGCCGCCCGCCGAGCTGGTAGAGCAGATCGAAGCCGCCGCCGGCAAGACTGTCGCCATGCTCTGGGTCGAGACCGACAGCGGTAACGCTGCGCGGGTGATCTTTGCGGCGCCTGCTGGGGAAAAACGTGGCGCCGTGCGCTATTTCAACCCTTACAACGCACAGTTCATGGGCGATGTGACGGGCCAGGACTTCTTCGGCCTGATACTCAGGTTGCACCGCGTCCTGACCCTGGATGATGTCGGTCGGCAAATCACCGGTGCCTGCACACTGATCCTGGTGTTTTTCTGCCTGTCCGGGCTGTACCTGCGTTGGCCGCGCCAATGGAAAAGCTGGCGCGCCTGGCTGACCCTCGACTGGGGGAAAAAAGGCCGCAGCTTCAATTGGGACCTGCACTCGGTGGCGGGCACCTGGTGCCTGGTGTTCTATCTGTTGGCGGCCCTGACCGGGCTGACCTGGTCCTACGAGTGGTACAACAAAGGCGTGACCCGCCTGCTCTCCGATTCACCGAAAGAGGAACGGGTGCGCAATCGCGGCCCGGTGCCAAGCGGCCCACTTCCCGTGGCCGATTACCGGGCCATGTGGAGCAGCATCTACAGCGCTGCCGGCCCCGGACTGTCGGCCTATAACGTGCGCATGCCGCCCGTGGCCGGACAACCGGCGACCGTGTTCTACCTGCTGAAAAACTCGCCCCACGACCGGGCGCTGAACCAGCTCACCCTCGACCCGGCCACCGGCGTTGTCAGCCGACACAGCCGCTACAGCGACAAGAGCCTCAAGGCGCAGTTGCTGACCAGTGTCTATGCCCTGCATGTCGGCAGTTACTTCGGCCTGGTCGGGCGGATCCTGATGACCGTCGCCGCACTGACCATGCCGCTGTTCTTCATCACCGGCTGGTTGCTGTACCTGGACCGTCGCCGCAAGAAGCGCCAGGCCAGAAACGCCCGCCAGGCCCTGAGCGCCAACCCGGGCAATGCGCCGGCCTGGCTGATCGGCTTCGCCAGCCAAAGCGGTTTCGCCGAGCGACTGGCCTGGCAGACCGCCGGCCAACTTCAGGCCGCTGGCTTGCCCGTGAACGTCCAGCCACTGGCCAGCGTTCGTGAGCAGGACCTGAACAACGCTACCCACGCGCTGTTTGTCGTCAGCACCTTTGGCGACGGCGAAGGACCGGACAGCGCCCGCGGTTTCGAACGCAAGGTGCTGGGCCAGGCCTTGAGCCTGGAGCGCCTGCAGTATTCGGTGCTGGGCCTGGGCGACCGGCAATATGAACACTTCTGCGGCTTCGCCCGGCGCCTGCACGCCTGGCTGGCGGAACACGGCGGCAAGACCCTGTTCGCGCCAGTGGAAGTGGACAGCGGCGACCCTTACGCCCTGCGTCACTGGCAACAGCAATTGGCCGAACTGACCGGCCAGGCGCCATTGGATGCCTGGCAAGCGCCAAGCTTCGAGAACTGGACGCTGAGCCAACGCACCCTGCTCAACCCCGACAGCAGCAGCTCGGGCGTGTACCTGCTGGGCCTCACCGCCCCTGGCCCGAGCAGTTGGCTGGCCGGTGACCTGGTGGAAATCCTGCCGCGCAATGACCTGTTGGCCATCGAACATTTGCTCGACGGGCTCGGCCTCTCCGGCCACGCGCGCGTACAGGTCGATGGCCTGTCCCAGAGCCTCGACCAGGCCCTGGCGACCCGCCAACTCCCGGAAAACCGTGCCCACCTGGTCGGCCTGCATGCCCAGGCACTGGTGGATGCCCTGGCGCCGCTGTCGATACGCGAGTACTCCATCGCCTCGATCCCGGCCGACGGTGTGCTGGAACTGATCGTGCGCCAGGAACGTCACGCCGACGGCAGCCTCGGCGTCGGTTCGGGCTGGCTGACCGAGCACGCACCGTTGGGCAGCGCCATCAGCCTGCGGCTGCGCCGCAACAGCAGCTTCCATCTGCCGGCCCAAGGCGTGCCGATGATCCTGCTGGGCAACGGCACCGGTCTGGCCGGCCTGCGCAGCCTGCTCAAGGCGCGCGTCACCGAGGGCATGCAGCGCAACTGGCTGCTGTTTGGCGAGCGCAACCGCGAACACGATTTCCACTGCCGCGATGAATTGCAGGAATGGGTGACCTCGGGCGACCTGGAACGCCTGGACCTGGCCTTCTCCCGGGATCAGAAGCAGAAAGTCTACGTCCAGGACCGCCTGCTGGAATCAGCCGCGCTGCTCAAGCAATGGCTGGCCGACGGCGCGGTGATCTATGTCTGCGGCAGCTTGCAGGGCATGGCATCCGGGGTGGATCACGTGCTCAACAACGTGCTGGGGCGCGAGGAAGTGGAGCGGCTGATCGAGCAGGGTCGGTATCGGCGGGATGTCTACTGACAAACGCCCATCTTTAGTACCCCTGTGGGAGCAAAGCTTGCTCGCGATAGCGGACTGTCAGCCAGCCATTTATTGACAGATGTACCGTTATCGCGAGCAAGCTTTGCTCCCACAGAGGCTTCTCCCACAGAGGTTCCTGGCACGACTGACAGTCAAACCGGCTGCAACTTCTTCTCGAACACCGCCACACCTTCCAGGTCCCGCAGCACCACGCTCATCTCCCCGCTCGGCCCGTCGATGTTCACTTCGCCAAAGAACTGATACCCGGCGAACGGCGAGGTGTTCTGGGCCGGGGGGGCTTTTTGGAACACCACTTCGGGCCCAAAGGTCTTGTCCAAGGCGTTGGGCCCGAAGCTGCCCGCATTGAGCGGCCCGGCGACGAACTCCCAGAACGGTTCGAAATCCTGGAACGCGGCGTGTTCGGGGTGGTAGTGATGGGCGGCGCAATAGTGGACATCGGCGGTGAGCCAGACGTAGTTGCGCACCTGATGCTTGCGCAGGTAGCCGAGCAGTTCGGCGATCTCCACTTCACGGCCCTGGGCTGCGCCCGGATCACCGTTGGCCACCGCTTCCCAGCGCGGCACACCGGGGCTGACCTCGCCATCCGGCACACCGAGGCCGATGGGCATGTCGGCGGCAATGACTTTCCATTGGGCACGGGACTGCTTCAATTCGCGCTTGAGCCAATTCAACTGTTCACGCCCCAGGAACGGTTTGGCCGCGCCAAGGTTGGCGTCGTTGGCTTCACGGTAGCTGCGCATGTCCAGCACGAACACATCCAGCAGCGGCCCGTAACCGAGCTTGCGGTAGATGCGTCCGCCGCCATCGGCCTTCTGCCGGCGCATCGGCGCGTATTCCAGCCAGGCCTGTCGCGCGCGCCCCACGAGGCTGTGGATATCCTGGGTCTGGTAGCGCTCGTCCAGTTGCTTGCCCGGCGACCAGTTGTTGACCACCTCATGGTCGTCCCACTGCCAGATCTGCGGCACTTCGGCGTTGAAGCGACGTACGTTTTCGTCCATCAGGTTGTAGCGATAGTTGCCGCGATACTCATCCAGAGTCTCGGCGACCTTGCTCTTGGCTTCGGTGGTGAGGTTGCGCCAGACGCGTCCACCCTCGGCGGTGATTTGCGCCGGCACCGGGCCGTCGGCGTAGATGGTGTCGCCGCTGTGGATAAAAAAGTCCGGCAGGCGCAGGCGCATGGCTTCGTAGATGCGCATGCCGCCGATGTCCGGGTTGATGCCGAAGCCCTGGCCGACGGTGTCGCCGCTCCAGACAAAACGGATGTCGCGCTTGAACTGCGGCACGCTGCGCAGGTGGCCCAACCAGGGTTCGCTGGCAGCACCGCTCTGGGCGTCTTCGAAATGCACCCGGTAGAAAATTGCCTGGTCGGGCGGCAGGCCGGTGAGTTCGACCCGGGCGGTGAAATCGCTGCGCGAATCGACCATGGGCGAGACGAAGCGACGCGGATTGCTGAACTTGCTGCGGGTGTCCCACTCCACCACCATCCGCGCCGGACGGTCGCTGCGGCTCCAGATCATCGCCCGGTCGCCCTGCAAGTCGCCGGACTGCACACCGTCGGTGAGCACCGGCCGATCCTTGACCGAAGCCATCACCGCCGGCGCCAGCCCCGGCAACAACAACCCCGCCCCCACGGCTTGCATCACACGACGGCGGCCCAGGTCGAATTCGCTCATGGTGTTCTCCCTTGAAATGGGAAAACTTAAGCATGGCTCTGTGAAGTGGGTGTGACAGGAACTCATGAACACCCACAGTAGGCAAAGCAGTGTGATCTCAGGCCTTGGCCGGCTCCAACGCCATCTCCACCACCTCAGGCCGCTTGAGCAGCGCATACGCCACCCCCGTCAGCAGGCTCCCCGCTACGATCGCCAGCAGGTACAACAGCGCATGGTTGATGGCGTTGGGGATCAGCATCACGAACAGACCACCGTGGGGGGCCATGAGCTTGCAGCCGAAGTACATCGACAGCGCACCGGTCAGCGCGCCGCCGGCGATGCTGGCCGGGATCACCCGCAGCGGGTCCTTGGCGGCGAACGGAATCGCGCCTTCGGAGATGAAGCACAGCCCCAGCACCAACGCAGCTTTACCGGCCTCGCGTTCGGTCTGGGCGAATTTGCGCCGGGCGATGAAAGTGGCGATGCCCAGGCCAATGGGCGGCACCATGCCGGCGGCCATGGTCGCGGCCATCGGTGCATAACTCTGGGAAGCCAGCAGCCCCACCGAAAAGGCGTAGGCGGCCTTGTTGATCGGCCCACCGAGATCGACGCACATCATCGCCCCCAGCAGCACGCCCAGCAGGATCGCGTTGGTGGTACCCATGCTGTCGAGGAAATGGGTCAGGCCTTCGAGCATGCCTGCCACCGGTTTGCCGACGATGTAGATCATCACCAGGCCGGTGATCAGGCTCGCCAGCAGCGGGATGATCAAGATCGGCTTGAGTGCTTCCAGGCTCTGGGGCAGGCGTGCGTAGCGGTTGATCGCCTTGGCCACGTAACCGGCCAGGAAACCGGCGATGATCCCGCCAATGAAGCCGGCGCCCAGGGTGCTCGCCAGCATCCCGCCGATCATCCCCGGCGCCAGGCCCGGACGGTCGGCGATGGAATAGGCGATGTAGCCGGCCAGCAGCGGCACCATCAATTTGAACGCGGTGTCGCCGCCGATCTGCATCAGCGCGGCCGCCAACGTGCCGGGCTCCTTGAAGGCGGTGATGCCGAATACAAACGACAAGGCGATCAACAGACCACCGGCCACCACCATCGGCAGCATGAACGACACGCCCGTCAGCAGGTGCTTGTAGACGCCGGTCTTCTCCGACTTGGCCGCAGCGCCGGCAGCGCTCGAGGCGCTTTCCTGGCGACCTTCGACCAGCGCTTTGTTCAGCGTCGCTTCGGCCTGTTTCAAGGCGATGCCCGTGCTGCAGCGGTAGATCTTCTTGCCGGCAAAACGCTCGGTGGCGACTTCGATGTCGGTCGCCAGCAGCACCACGTCCGCCTCGGCGATGGCCTCGGCGCTCAACGGATTGCGCGCACCGACCGACCCCTGGGTTTCCACTTGCAGGTCGTAGCCGAGCTTCTTCGCCGCCTGCTGCAATGCCTCGGCGGCCATGAAGGTATGGGCAACGCCCGTCGGGCATGCGGTGATGGCAACCAGGCGCGGCGCACGCTCGGTCGACACCGCCGGCACTTGCTCCACGACATCCGAGGCAAGAAGAACCTCGGCCTCTTCGGCGCCGCGGCGCAGCACCGCATCAACATCCTGGAGGGCCAGGGCCGGGGTGCTGCGGAACAGGCGTTTGCCGACGAAACGCGACAGGTCCACCGGGCCGCTGGCAACCAGCAAGACCCACTCGGCTGCTTCGAGGGTCGCCGCCGACAACTGGCGTTCCGGATGGGCCGCGTCATGGACTTCGACACTGGTGCTCCAACCCTGGCGCTGCGCCGCGGCGTCCAGCAGGCGGGCACACAACACACTGGTAACCATGCCGTTGGGGCAGGCCGTCACAATGGCTAGTTTCATTCTTGCGAACCCTCTTATTGTTCTGTCAGGGGGCGCACGCGCACGCCCTGTTCAAGCGACGCCAGCAACGCGGTGTCGTGGATGCCAAAACCGATCTGCGTGACCGCCATGGCGGCGATGGCCGTGGCGGTGCGCAGCGTCTGCTCCGGGGTGTCGGCGCTGAGCAAGCCGTGCAGCATGCCCGCCAGCAGCGAATCCCCGGCACCCACGGTGCTGGCGACGCTGACCTTGGGTGGCGAAGCATGCAGCGCCGTACCGACACTGAACCAGTTCACGCCATCGGCACCGTGGGAAATCACCACATGTTCGACGCCCTGGGCATGCAGGCGCTGCGCCGCTTGCGCCTGGGCCAATTCGCTCACCACCTCGCAACCCAGCGCGTCGGCCAACTCCTCGGTGTTCGGCTTGATCAGCCACGGCCCCGCCGCCAGGGCGACGCGCAAGGCTTCGCCACTGGTGTCCAGGGCCACGTTCAGGCCGAGGGTTTTCAAGCGCATGATCAAGGCCTGCAACCACTGCGGGCTGACGCCCCGAGGCAAGCTACCCGCCACCACGACCACGTCGTGACCGGGGGCGATTTGCTCAAGGCGCGCCAGCAAGGCCTGCTGAGCGGCTTCATCAACCACCGGGCCCGGGCCGTTGAGGTCAGTGATGCGCCCATCCTGCTCGGCCAGTTTGATATTGCTGCGGGTTTCGCCGGGAACACGGATAAAGGCGTCGACAAAACCACGCTGGGCAAACAGCGTCTCAAACACCTGGGCATTGTCTTCGCCCAGAAAACCACTGACCGTCAGCGTATGGCCGAGATCGGCCAACACTTGGGCCACGTTCACGCCCTTGCCGGCGGCGTGGGCGTGCATGGCGTCGCTGCGGTTGACCTGGCCCGGCTCCAGGCGCGCCAACTCTACCGTGAGGTCGAGCGCCGGGTTGAGGGTCAGGGTAAGAATCTTCGCCATTACAGCGCCTCCACTAATGCGCGCACGTCATCGGCGCTGCCCACGGCCAAGGCCTCTTGGGCCAAGGTTTGTACTTGCGCCAGGCTCAATTCGCGGACCCGCGCCTTGACCTCGGCAATGCTGCGGGCCGAGACGCTCAGTTCGTCCACGCCCAGGCCCACCAGCACCGGCACCGCCAGCGGGTCGGCCGCCAGTTCGCCGCACACGCCGACCCATTTGCCATGGGCATGGGCGGCGCGCACGGTGATGTCGATCAGTTGCAGCACCGCCGGGTGCAAGCCATCGGCCTGGGCCGAAAGGGTCGGGTGACCACGGTCGATCGCCAGGGTGTATTGCGTCAGGTCGTTGGTGCCGACGCTGAAGAAGTCGACTTCCTTGGCGAGCACCGGCGCCAGCAACGCGGCGGACGGCACTTCGATCATGATCCCCAGTTGCAGGTCCGCCACGGGAATTTCCTGGCGCAGGCGTTCGGTCATGTCCCGGGCCTGGCGCCATTCATCGACGCTGCCCACCATCGGGAACATGATCCGCAATGGGCGGTTGTCCGCCGAGCGCAACAGGGCACGCAGTTGCGCTTCCATGACCTGCGGACGCTGCAAGGTCAGGCGAATGCCACGCACGCCCAGGAACGGGTTTTCTTCTTTCGCGATCGGCCAGTACGGCAGCGGCTTGTCGCCGCCCACATCGAGGGTGCGCACCACCAGCGGTCGACCGGCCAGGCCGTCGAGCACCTTGCGGTATTCGGCTTCCTGGGTCGCTTCGTCCGGGGCCTCGTTGTGGGCCATGAAAATCAATTCGGTGCGCAACAGGCCGATGCCCTCGGCGCCCTGCTCCACCGCACTGGCGACACCGGCGCTTTCGCCGATGTTGGCAAACACTTCCACGGCATGACCCTCACGGGTCTGCGCCGGTTCGTGGCGCTGCTGGGCAGCGACCTTGAGGCGCTGCTCGCGGGTGTCGCGTTCCTCGGCAGCCCGTTGCAAGGTGGCGGCGTCAGGGTCCACGTGCAGGCGACCGCGCTGGCCATCCAGCAACAAGGACGTGCCCGGCGCCAGCAGCAACACCGCCGTACCGGCGCCCACCAGCGCTGGAATGCCCAAGGCCCGGGCAACGATGGCGCTGTGGGCGGTGGCGCCGCCACGGGCGGTGAGAATCCCCGCCACCCGCGTCGGGTCCAGGCGGGCCACATCGGACGGGCCGACTTCGTCCATCACCAGGATGTAGGGTTGATCGGGTTCGTTCGGGGTTTCGACGCCACACAGTTGCGCCAGCACACGACGGCCGACGTCGCGCAGATCGGCGGCACGTTCGGCCAGCAAGGCGTCCTGCAAGGCTTCCTGTTCTTTCGCGGCAGCTTCAACCACCCCCATCCATGCCGCTTGCGCACTCTCGCCCAGCTTCAAGCGGGTGTCGACTTCGTCGCTCAGCTCCGGGTCGTCGAGCATCTCCTGGTGGGTGATGAAGATCTCGCGGATGGCCTTGGCCTTGGCGCGTTCGATCAGGCCTTGGATATCGCGGCGCACCTGGTTCAAGGCGTTTTGCAGGCGCTCGCGCTCGATGGCCGCCGACTCACCGCGCAACGGGTAGTCAATGGCCTGCAGCACTTGGATGTGGGCCGGGCCGATGGCGATGCCCGGGGCGGCGGCGACGGCCTGGATCAGGCTGCCGGATTCGGGCGCCAGCACGACAGTCGCCACTTCGGCAATTACCGTTTCCCGCGGTGCACTCGGCGGCGGCAGCGGTTCGACGTCTTCGCCAAGGCCTTCTTCGATGGCCGCCAGCAGTGCCGGCAACGCATCGGCGGCAATGCTCGGCTCGGCGATGAATTCCAGGACCTGGCCGCGACGGGCGCCCAGGCTCAACAGCTTGCTCAGGCTCTTGGCCGACACCGCGCTGTCCTGGCCGTCGACGATGCGCACGCGGATCTCGCCTTCGAAGCTTTTCGCCAACTGAGCGAGGATTTTCGCCGGGCGTGCATGCAGGCCATGGGCATTGGCCAGGCCGATGCGCGCGCTGGGCCAATCGGCGGGCAGTTCGCCGCCGAGCACTTCCAGCACCTTGCGGCTGCTGGTGGCGCGACCCAGTTCGTGGCCTCGGCCTTCGATCAGCAAGGCGCAGAGCCTTTCCAGCAAAGCCTGGTGAGCCTCGCCGAGGCTGGCGAGGCAGAACAGACCGCTCAACGGTTGACCCAGGTAACGGATGGGCTTGTCCGGCGTGACGAACGCCAGGCCCGGACGCTTGACGGTCTGTTCACTGTGCAGCCACCACAAGCCATCGCCCAGGGGCAGCGCATCGACTTGCTGCAACACCCCGGCAAAGCCATTGCTCACGCAATCGGCCTGGCGCAGCAAGCGGGCGCCACGCCATACCAGCTCTTCAAAATCGTCCGCCGACACACCCAGACCGATCATCTGGGCATCCAGGGCCAGTTCCTGCGGCGCGCCTTGCAGCAGCTTCAGCAAGGCTTCGGCGGAACTGGCACGGCGCAGGGCCTGGCCCAGGTCAGTCTCGCCGAGGGCGCGGGTCAGCAGTTGCAGCAGGCGCAGGTGTTCATCGGACTTGGCCGCGATACCGATCGCCAGGTAGACGATCTGACCATCGCCCCAGTCCACGCCCTCCGGGAATTGCAGCAGGCGCACACCGGTTGAATAAACCAGGTCGCGGGTCTGCGGGGTGCCGTGGGGAATGGCAATACCTTGGCCAAGAAAGGTCGAGCCCTGGGCTTCACGAGCCTGCAAGCCGGCGAGGTACCCCTCAGCCACCAAGCCATCGGCCACCAGTTTGTCGGCGAGCAGTTGCAGTGCAGCGTCTTTATCCACAGCCGTCTGAGCCATGGATATCTGCTCTAGAGTGAGCTCGAGCATGCTTTCTCCTTTTTGGCGTCCGGTTGGCGCCAGGTATTGTTTTGAATGAATCAGCTTAGCGTTGCAGGATGATTTTTGGCGTGATCACGGCAGAAGGGCCAAAAATCCTGCTAGCCTTGAAAATACGCTTGCTGAAACGTTTAATCTAGAAAGATTGGCACGTTACTCGATAATCTCTCATCCTTGAAGTGCAACTTGTCGTAAGCGTTTGGACGGTGACCGTCAGCTTGAATCGGGTAGGATGGCCCTTATCGTCGGGGCTAACTCGAAAAAACA
This sequence comes from Pseudomonas sp. PF05, assembly GCF_056521845.1. Lineage (NCBI taxonomy): Bacteria > Pseudomonadati > Pseudomonadota > Gammaproteobacteria > Pseudomonadales > Pseudomonadaceae > Pseudomonas > Pseudomonas sp. PF05. The sequence continues at coordinate 216,386 of NZ_JBWLPW010000011.1, forward strand.
AGGAAAACCGGGTTGAAACTCAGTGATATTGCCCAACTGGCCGGTGTGTCCGTGACCACCGCCAGTTACGTCATCAACGGCAAGGCCGAACAACAACGCATCAGCAGCGCCACCGTCGAACGGGTGCGGGCGGTGGTCCAGGAACACGGCTTCACGCCCAATCCCCAGGCCGCCGGGCTGCGCAGCCGACACACCCGCACCCTGGGCTTCATCCTGCCAGACCTGGAAAACCCCAGTTACGCACGCATCGCCAAGTTGCTGGAACAAGGCGCACGGGCCCGAGGCTACCAGTTGCTGATCGCCAGTTCCGACGACGCCCCCGACAGCGAACGGCAACTGTTGCAGTTGTTCCGTGCCCGCCGCTGCGATGCGCTGATCGTCGCCAGTTGCCTGCCGACCGGCGACGACAGTTACCAGCAACTGCAGGCCAAGGGCATTCCGATCATCGCCATCGACCGGGTCATGGACCCTGCGCGGTTCTGCTCGGTGATCAGCGACGACCGCCAGGCCAGCCTGCAACTGACGCGTAGCCTGCTGCAAACCCACCCTCGGCAAATCGCGCTGATCAGCGCTCGTCCCGAGTTGAGCATCAGCCAGGAACGCACCGCAGGTTTTCGCGAAGCACTGGCCGGGTTCGAGGGCCAGGTGCTGATCGAGCATGGCGAGTCGTTCAGCCGTGAATGCGGCCGCCAGTTGATGGATGAAATGCTCGCACGCCTGGGGCATCTGCCCGATGCGCTGATCACCACGTCCTATGTGCTGCTGCAAGGGGTGTTCGACGCCCTCCACGATTTCCCGCTCAAGTCGCGGCCGTTGCGCCTGGGCACGTTTGGTGACACGCAGTTGCTGGATTTCCTGCCGCTACCGGTCAATGCCATGTCCCAACAGCACCAACTGATCGCCGAAAAAGCCTTGGAACTGGCCCTGGCGGCCATCGAAAACGATGACTACCAGCCAGGCGTGCAGGCCATCGCGCGGACGTTCAAGCAGCGTATTCACCAGGGCTGAAGCTTCTTCAGGATTGATGCATGGAGTTGATCGATACCCACACCCACCTGGATTTCCCGGACTTCGACGCGGACCGCCCGGCACTGCTGGCCGAAAGCCGCGCCTTGGGCGTGCGGCAAATGGTGGTGCTGGGTGTGTACCGGGACAACTGGCAGCGGGTCTGGGACCTGGTGCAAAGCGACCCGGACCTGCATGCCGCGCTGGGCCTGCACCCGGTGTATCTCGACCAGCATCGCCCCGACGACGTGGCGCTACTGCGCGAGTGGCTGAGCCGCCTGGCCGGGCACCGGCAATTGTGTGCCGTGGGGGAAATCGGCCTGGATTACTACATCCCGACCCTGGACCGCGAACGTCAGCAGAGGCTGTTCGACGCACAACTGCAACTGGCGGTGGAGTTCGAACTGCCAGCACTGATCCACGTGCGCCGCAGCCATGCCGACGTGATCGCGACCCTCAAGCGCACGGGGCCCAAACGCGCAGGGATCATCCACGCCTTCGCCGGCAGTTTTGAAGAGGCCCGCGAGTACATCAAGCTCGGCTTCAAGCTCGGCCTGGGCGGTGCCGCGACCTGGCCCCAGGCCTTGCGCATGCACCGTGTGCTGGCGAAATTGCCGCTGGACGCGGTGGTGCTGGAAACCGACTCCCCGGACATGGCCCCGGCGATGTTCCCCGGCCAACGTAATACGCCGGCACATTTGCCTGCGATTTGTGAGACGTTGGCCGGGATCATGGATATCAGCCCAGAACGATTGGCCGAGGCCAGTACCAGCAACGCCCGAACATTGTTCAACTGGTAAAAAACCTGTGGGAGCGGGCTTGCTCGCGAAAGCGGAGTGTCAGGCAACCTATTTGGCGACTGATGCACCGCTATCGCGAGCAAGCCCGCTCCCACATTGGATCTGTGGTGGGCCTAGGAACTACACCCGAAACGCATTGATCAACTGCTTGAGCACCACCACCTGGGCGGACAGTTCGCGGCTGGCGTCTTCGGTCTGGTGGGCACCTTCGGCGGTGCGTTCGCCGGCGCGGTTGATCTCGACGATGTTCTGGTCGATGTCATGGGCCACGGCCGTCTGCTGCTCTACCGCTGCGGCAATCTGTTGGTTTTGGTCGACGATCATGCCCACCGCGCCAAGAATGTTTTCCAAGGCCTGCTGGACCTTTTCCGATTGACCGACCGTGCCGCTGGCCATCTCATGACTGGTGCCCATCGCCTTGACCGCGGCGCCGACACCGCCGTGCAAGCGGCTGATCATCGCTTCGATTTCTTCGGTCGATTGCTGGGTCCGCTTGGCCAGGGTCCGCACTTCATCGGCCACCACCGCAAAGCCGCGCCCCTGCTCACCGGCCCGGGCCGCCTCGATGGCGGCATTGAGGGCCAGCAGGTTGGTCTGCTCGGCGATGCTCTTGATCACATCCAGCACGCGACTGATGGCCTGGCTGTCGGTCGCCAGTTGATTGATCACCTGCACTGACTGATCGATCTCGCTGGCCAGGCGGGCGATGCTGCCCTGCTGGGATTCCACCAGCCCGCGCCCGCTGAGGGTTTCGTCGTTCACGCTGTGGGCACTGCTCACGGCGGCGGCGGCACTGCGGGCAACCTCCTGGGCCGTGGCCGACATCTGGTTCATCGCCGTGGCCACCAACTCGATCTGGCTGCGCTGCCCAGCGACGGCCTGGTTGCTGCGGGCCGATACCGTTTCCACCTGCCCGGCCTGGCGTTCGACTTCAGCAACGGTGCGGCCGACCTGCTCGATCAGGTCATGGATCTTCGCCACCGTGCCGTTGAACACTTCGCCCAATTCACCCAGCTCATCCTTGCTGCGGGCGACAAAATTGACCGTCATGTCCCCCGCTGCCACCTTGTCCATCATCTGGCCCAGGTGCTGGAGGGTGGTGCGGGTCGACGCGTAGAAACCCGCGTACAGGTAAAAAATCAACAGGAACACCAGCACCAACGCCACGGCTTGCAGCACCATGTGGCTGCGATTCTGCTCCAGACGCTGCTGCAACTGCACGCCGAGAAAAGTCTGGGTCGCCTCGTTCAGCCGATAGGTCTGCTCCATCAAGCCACTGACCTGCTCAAAGAATGCCGGCCACGGCGCATCGAGGGTATCAGCCATCACCACCTGCTCCTCGATCAGCTCCGAGGCTTTCTTGAGCGTGCTCTTGCTGCCGTCGGCCTGGGCGGCCAGGGTTTGTCCGGCAGCCTGGCTGGAGCCGAGGGCGTCCTGCAGTTTCAAGTCGTACTCGCCCTGGAGCTTTTCGATCTGCCCCAGCAACTCGTCGAAACGGGTGCTCGACGCCGAATTGAGAAACCCCAGCCCCAACGAGGACGCGCCCAGCGCCCGGCCTTCGCCGAGGATCTGGGTGACCTTGGGGGTCGTGCCGATGATCAGCTCACTGAGCTGGCGGATATCGCTCTGGTTGTCGCGGCTCAGCCCCGCCTGGCTGGCGATGATCTGGCTGAACATCTGGGCGCTGTTGAGCAACTTGCCAATCAGTGCACTTTTGCTCTGCAGGGATCTTTCGGCCTGCTGGGCCTTGAAAGCACCGATCATCTCGTCGCGCTTGGCATCGAAGGCACTGATCTGCTCAGGTTCGACGGCCATGGCGACCATGCCTTGCAGCCGCGCGAGGACCTGTTGCTCCAGGCTGCCGATCTTCGCCTCCACATCACCGGCCTTGCCGGACTGGCCCAGGCTGGCATTGATCTGCACCAGGTTATTGAGGGTTTCCAGGTCCCGGCGCAGGATCAGGCTGCTGCCCAGCAGGTCGAGGCTTTGCAGCTCCACTTGCGTGCCCTGGAATTCCCGATAGGAATCGCGCACCAGAAAGAAGTTGGTCACCAGCATGGGCAACAGGAACAGCACGCTGATCAGGCTGAACTTCATGCCGAAGCTCAGGCGGTTCATCAGCGCGACGGCGGGCCAGAGCAAACTCTTCACTAGGAAGCCTCCCGGTAGTGTTCTTATTGTTATGGGCTCGCGCACGGAGAGAGCAGAAAGCCACTATTCGGGCGCTGCTCCTGTATAGCCTAAATCGGCGGAGAGATTTGTAACTTAAGGTTAACGGTGTAGGAACTGTGGAGCTGTGTAGGAGCTGTCGAGTGCAACGAGGCTGCGATCTTTCCAAAAACACTTGAATCTCAAGCGAAAGATCAAAAGATCAAAAGATCAAAAGATCGCAGGCTTCGCCAGCTCCTACAGAACCGAGCGCAAGCAAGCTCTCGCCACAAAAGCTCCTAGGCCTACATTGATCAGGCCAACACCGTCCACAACGCAAACCCGGCATACCAGAGCACCGCCGCACGCAGCAGCAACTCCCAGAGGCGGTCCAGGCTGTTGATGCCGTCCGGTCCGGCGACGGGCCTGGGGATCTCGCCGGCCACCAGGCCGACTTTGTCGATGAGAGCGGCGGCGCTGATGTTCCAGTTCAATAGCTCATGCAGCATGACCCGGCTCACCGCGACGAAATTGCCCACCAGGGCGAAGCTCGCCGCCAGCAACCGCACCGGTACCCAATCGAAAGCATGGCGCATTTGCGCGGCCCGCTCGGCCACGCCGGGGTTCTGGCTGTGCTCGGCGGCCAGCGCCAGCAGTCGATAACTCAGGGCCGCGACCGGGCCCAACAGGAAGTACCAGAAAATCACCGCGAAAAAGCTCTGGTAGGCCTGCCACAACAAATGCCCCTGGACCCGCTCCAGCAACTGCTCGCCATCATCGGCTTCAATGTCCAGGTCGCGCTTGGCCACGTGGGCCGCCGCTTGCAGGTCTTCTCGACGCCACGCGTCGCGAAACGGCCCGAGGCCGGCCAGCAGATCGCCGCGTCCCAGGCTGTAAATCACCACCAGCAAATGCACCGGCAGCGCCAACAGACCGTAGGCCACCGGTTCCAGCACCCACAGCAGCAACGCCAGCAGCGCCACAGGCAGCAGGACCAAAATCGTCAGCACCAGCCAGGGTCGGTTGATCCAACGTGGGCTCGCCTCGAGCTTGTTCAGCTCGTGCAGCCAACCGCCGTCGCGCTGGACCCGCTGGCGCAAGGCCGAGAACTTCTCGATCCAGACGGCCAGCAGCAACACCAGAAAACTCATTGTCCTTCCCCTTCTGTCAGGGCCGCGCGATAGCGCACCCAGTCGAATGCCGGTCCCGGATCGGTCTTGCGCCCCGGTGCGATGTCGCTGTGCCCGCAGATACGCTGCACTGTGATCGCCCTGAACGCCGCTTGCAACTGCCGGGTCAGGTCCACCAACGCGGCATATTGCGCGTCGGTAAACGGCAGATCATCCGTGCCCTCGAGCTCGATGCCCAGGGAAAAATCATTACAGGTCTCACGCCCCTCGAAGCACGAGACACCCGCATGCCACGCGCGATCCAGACAAGAGACAAACTGGGTCACGGCGCCGTCACGCTCGATCAGAAAATGCGCAGAAACGCGCAGGTCAGCGATACCGACAAAGTAGGGGTGTTCCGTGACATCCAGACGATTCTGGAAGAACTCCTGCACCTTGCCCGTGGCGAATTGTGCCGGTGGCAGGCTGATGTTGTGGATCACCAGCAGGGAGATTTCGCCTTCCGGGCGCGCATTGAAGTTGGGCGATGGACAATGACGCACCCCCTCGCACCAACCGCTCGCGGAGTCCAACTGCATACAGGTTCCTTCGATGACGACGGTGAATGCCGTCAGTATGCCGTGATCGGGCCGGGCTGCGCGATCACTTGCCGCGATTGAGCTGGCGCAGATTGCCCAGCACCGACTCCAGCGCACGGTCGAACAACAGGGTGTCGTCCAACAGCCGCGCCGCTCCCCGGCGAAATTCCAGGGCCAGGCTGGTGCGACTATGCTCCAGCACCTTGAGGCCGGTGCGATTGACGAAAACATACTTGCCGGTGGCCTCGATGATCGCCGCCAACTTGCAGCGCAGGGTATTGTCATCGTCCTCCTGGAACTCGACCCAGCTCCCCAGGTGCAACTGGTCGACCTGCAGCAGGCCCACATCATCCGCCGGCAAATGCACCGCCACGCTCTCCCCCGTCGTTTTTTGAGGGGGACGCAAGACGATTTTTTCCCGCACCTCGACCATGACCGGTGAAGTGAACGACTGGGCCTGTTCCGTCGCTTGGCCCATGCGCTCGAGCGCCTGCACATGCAGGACTTCCAGCTCACTGAAAAAATCGCTGGTGGCGAACGGATCGAACGCCGAGCGACTCAAGCCTTCACGCAAGGCCTTGAGCAGTTCGGGCACCATTGCCAGCAAACGCAGGCCGGCATCGGGTTCGTCGTGAGGCTGGACGCTCCAGATCAATTGCTCCAGGGTCAAGACGTCGGCCTGCCACTCGGCGGAATACTTGCCATGCTTGAAGCACGTCAGCAGCAACACTTGGCTCCAGGCGTGTTGCACGAACTCCACCACGGCTTGCGGCAAGACTTTGCCCAACATCACCTGGTTCAGCGCCCCTTCGACGCGATGGCGCGCCAGCTCGGCCTTGGCCCGGCCCTCTTCGGCATCGCGGATACGCTGTTCGAGCAGCTCACTGCGGCGCCGCTCATCACTGGTGAAGGCCAGAAAGTCGGCCAGCAGCTCGGAGAAAATCGCCGGGTCATCGACAAAATCATTCAATAAGCGCTGCACCACCTGCTCGATGCGCAGGTAGAGGCTGTCGCGCTGATGATCGTCGCAATCGCCCCAGCCCATGGCCGCGGCCGCGATTTCGTTCAGCAGTCGCCGGGCCGGATGATTGCCACGGCTGAAGAAACTCTTGTCCTGCACCGCGACCTTGAGCATCGGGATTTGCAGGCGGCCGATCAGGGCCTTGAAGGAGTCCGGCAGGTTGTGATCGTCGAGGATGAACTCGAACATCATCGAGATCAGGTTGATCACATCTTCATCGGCGCCTTCGACCACGCGAGACTTGCCACTGCGCACGCTGACCCGGGTCAACAGTTGTTCGAGCTGGCTACGCAAATCGAACTCGTCGTGAACAGTAGGCGCCGGCACGTATTGCTGCAAATGAGAGAGCAGCCGCAGCAGGTCACGGGTAGAAATCGGCTGGGGCGGCACGCTGGGCTCCAGGGTCGGCGCCACAGTGCCCCGCACCTGCATCAACAGTTTCTGCAAGGCGGCGAACACTTCCTGCACGCTGTCATCGACCTCGTCATCGCCGGGTTTGGCAGCGATCTCCGAGTTCGGCCGGGGAGTTTCCTCAGGGCGATCCGACGCCCGGCGCGCCAACGTGACCTTGAGCTCTGGCAGGATGCCTGTGGCGGCCAGCAACTGGTTGGCCTCAGTATAGAGTTGGTCGCAATCGCTGAGCACATAACGCTCGAACAGCTTGAGCAGGATCAGCTTGACCTTGATTTCCACACCCAGGTTGCGCCCGGCCTGCAGGAACTTCTCGCACAGCAGCGCCGGACTCAGGGGATTGTGCTGATTGGCCAGCGGGCGGGCCAACAGCACGCCGAGCCGGGCCGTCAGTTGTTCCAGCGACACGCCATCGCGCCGAAGCACCCGAGTGACCATCGCCTCGACCGCCAGTTGTCGCTCCAGCTCGTCCTGGGACCGCTGGATGTGGCTGTCTGGCGCCAGGTTCGGCGCCAGGCTGGCGTGGGTCTGGTCGTATTGGGCGAGGTTGACGAAGGTCTCGAAAAACTGCTCGATAAACTCACGTTCAATGCTTTTGCGCTTCAGGCGCAGGTCCCGCATGGCCTCGAAGTACAGGTTCTGCTCGACGTCGTCGCGCGCCCGGTCGGCCATTTCAAACAAGGTGTCGTCGGCGTTATCGAACAGCCCTTGCAAACCCAGGCGCAACTGCTGGGCGGCCTTGTCGCGAACCTGAAGCAGAATCACAGGCAGGCGGGCGAGCGGCGAGGGATTCGCCTGATCGGTAGCGACCTTGTGCAAAGGCACTACATTCCCGTCGTTGTGCATCCTGGCCTCCTGAAGCGGCTTTCTTCGGTTCGCAACGTCAAAGTCATGACGTCAATCGAAAGGCGGATTATCAGGTAAAAGAACCCCGTCGCACCAGCACACTCTGTGATCCATCTCGAAATACGGCGCAATAAGTGACCGGGGAAATGAGGAAATGTTGCGAGGACGCGACCAAATGCAGGTTTCGACACCCTATAATCAGGCCACTTTGTTTGTGGAGCCCGTTATGCCGAATCTACGCCTCGCCGATCTGACCGCCGAAATCGAAGCCAACGTGCGCCGTGCGTTGCTTGAAGACATCGGCAGCGGCGACATCACTGCGCAACTGATCCCCGCTGAACGCCTGGCCAAGGCCACCATCATCACCCGCGACGCGGCAGTCATCAGTGGCACGGCCTGGGTCGATGCCGTATTCCGGCAACTGGACCCGCGTGTCGCGGTGCATTGGCAAGTAGCCGACGGCGAACGGGTCAAACCCGATCAAGCGCTGTTCCACCTGGAAGGTCCGGCCCGCTCGCTGCTGACCGGCGAACGCAGCGCGCTGAACTTCCTGCAAATGCTTTCCGGCGTTGCCACGCGGGCTCGTTACCTGGCCGACTTTGTCACCGGTACCCAGGTCAAGCTTCTGGACACTCGCAAGACCCTGCCCGGGCTGCGTCTGGCCCAGAAGTACGCGGTCACCTGCGGTGGCTGCCACAACCACCGCATCGGCCTGTACGATGCCTTCCTGATCAAGGAAAACCACATCGCCGCCTGCGGCGGGATCGCCCAGGCCATCGCTGCCGCCCACAAGATCGCTCCGGGCAAACCGGTGGAAATCGAAGTCGAAAGCCTGGCGGAATTGAAAGAAGCGCTGGCGGCCAACGCCGACATCATCATGCTCGACGAGTTGAGCCTGGACGACATGCGTGAAGCCGTACGTCTCAATGGCGGCAAGGCGAAACTGGAAGCCAGCGGCGGGATCAACGAAAGCACGTTGCGCCCGATTGCCGAGACAGGGGTGGACTACATCTCGATCGGCGCAATGACCAAGGATGTGAAGGCAGTGGATCTGTCGATGCGCTTGAGCCTCTGA
>NZ_JBWLPW010000012.1:0-195722 GCF_056521845.1 Pseudomonas sp. PF05
TACGGTTGATGACGGCAAGGAATGGGGCCGCGAAAGTGAGCTGGCCTATACCGTGCAGAGCGGTGCGCTGAAGAGCCTCAATGTGAAATGGCGCAACTCGACGATGCGTCGGGATTACAGCACCAATGAGTTCGATGAGAACCGGTTGATCGTCAGCTATCCGATCAGCCTGCTGTAAAAATCAACATGGAGGGAGGCTGTACCACCGTCATCGCGAGCAGGCTCGCTCCCACAGGAGGGTCAGTGCCGAGCACAAAATCTGTGCTCACTGAAGATCCAGTGTGGGAGCAAAGCTTGCTCGCGATAGCGGTGGGTCAGTGGCATTTCTGAGCAAGCTTTGCTCCCACAGGATTGACTCCCACAGGGATTGGCGGTGGTTCTCAAGCCCGCGATTCGACGCCCAATTCATCCCAGACGGATTCGGCCAGGTGGAAGGTGGCGTTGGCCGCCGGGATGCCGCAGTAGATGGCGCTCTGCATGATCACTTCCTTGATCTCGCTGCGGCTCACGCCGTTGTTGGCGGCGGCACGCAGGTGCAGCTTGAGTTCTTCGTTGCGGTTCATGCCGATCAGCATGGCAATGGTAATCAGGCTGCGGGTATGGCGCGGCAGGCCCGGGCGGGTCCAGATGTCACCCCAGGCGTGGCGGGTGATCATCTCCTGGAACTCGCTGTTGAACTCGGTCAGGGCATTGAGGCTGCGATCGACGTGGGCATCGCCCAGCACCGCGCGGCGCACTTGCATGCCTTCGTCGTAACGTTGTTTCTCGTCCACAAAAAACTCCTCAGGCACGGCCAGAATCAAGCAGGAAATCCAGTACCCGCGCGCTGAACGCGGCGCCGGCCTGGACGTTGGACAGGTGCGCGGCGTAGAAATCGGCGTACTCGGCCCCAGCGACCCGCTCTTGGATAAAGTGCCCACCGGACGGCGGCGTCACAGCATCCTCGGTGCCGGCGATCACCAGCAGCGGTACGCGAATCGACGACAATTGCTCGCGGAAATCGGCATCACGCACCGCCGCACAGTTGGCGGCATAACCCTGAGGCGACGTGGCGGCGAGCATGTCGGTGATTTTTTTTGCCGTCGCAGGCTGGGCCTCGGCAAAGTCGGGGGTAAACCAACGGGCAATCGAGGCATCACGCAACGCCACCATCGCCGCCTTGCCGTCACGCAGCACGGTTTCGATGCGCGGGTTCCACACCGACGGGTCGCCGATCTTGGCGGCGGTGTTGCACACCACCAGTTTGTGCAGGCGCTCGCCGGCATTGATTCCCAGCCACTGGCCGATCAACCCGCCCATGGACAAGCCACAGAAATGCACCTTGTCCAGGTTCAACTGATCCAGCATCGCCAATACATCGCGGCCCAGTTGTTCGATGCTGTACGGCCCTTCGGTGACCAGCGACTGGCCATGGCCGCGCGTGTCGAAGCGCAACACGCGAAAGTGTTCGCTGAAGGCCGCGACCTGTGCGTCCCACATGTGCAGGTCGGTGCCCAGGGAGTTGGAGAGCACCAACACCGGGGCGTCTTGCGGCCCATCAAAACGATAGTTCAGATCGCCTTCGGCGAGTTTGACGAATCCCACAACAATCTCCTTTCAGGCGTTCAAGGCAAGGTGTTCGGCCACGGCCCGGGCGACCCAGGTCTGGGCTTGTCCGAGGTAGTGCGCCGGGTCGAGCAGATGATCAAGCTCGGTCGCGGATAGCTGCGCGGTGACTTGGGGTTCGTCCCCCAACACATCCCGCAAATGCCGTTGCTCGGCCACCGCGCGCTTGCAGCATTGCTCCAGCAGATGGTGCGCCGTGTCGCGCCCGACACGCTGGGCCAGGACGATGCTCACCGCTTCGGCCAGCACCAGCCCCTGGGTCAGTTCCAGGTTGCGGGCCATGCGCGCCGCGTCCACTTCCAGGCCTTCGGCCAGCAGCCGCGCCTGTTGCAAGGCACCCGATACCAGGCAGCAGATCTCCGGCAGGGTCTCCCATTCGGCGTGCCACAGGCCCAGGCTGCGCTCATGTTCCTGGGGCATGGCGCTGAACAGCGTCGACAACAAGCCAGGCACTCGCGTCGCCGCGCCGATCAGCACCGCCGCGCCCACCGGGTTGCGCTTGTGCGGCATGGTCGACGAACCGCCCTTGCCCGGTGCCGACGGCTCGAACGCTTCGCCGGCCTCGGTCTGCATCAACAGGCTGATGTCGCGGCCCAGCTTGCCGAGGCTGCCGGCGATCAAACCCAGCACCGCACCGAACTCCACCAAGCGATCGCGCTGGGTGTGCCACGGCTGTTCCGGCAGGTTCAGTTGCAGCTCGGCGGCCAGGGCTTCGGCGACCGGCAGCGCCTGATCGCCCAAGGCGGCGAGCGTCCCGGAGGCGCCGCCGAATTGCAGCACCAGCAAGCGGGGCTTGAGTTCCCGCAAGCGTTGGCGACTGCGGGTGATCGCCCCCAGCCAACCGGCGATTTTCATGCCCAGGGTCACCGGCGTGGCGTGCTGCAGCCAGGTGCGTCCGGCCAAAGGCGTGGCTGCGTAGCGTTCGGCTTGTCGGGCCAGGGTGCCGGCCAGTTGCGCCAGCTCCGCCTCGATCAAGCCCAATGCCTGGCGCAGTTGCAGCACCAGCCCGCTGTCCATCACGTCCTGGCTGGTTGCCCCCAGGTGCACATAGCGCTCAGCCTCGGCGCGCTCGGTGGCGATGCGCTTGCCCAGTGCCTTGACCAACGGGATCGCCGAATTACCGGCACTGGCAATCGCTTCGCTCAACGCGGAAAAATCGTACAGCTGGGCGCGGCAAGCGTTCTCGATCGACGCCACCACGTCCTGGGGGATCACCCCTACCCGCGCCTCGGCCCGGGCCAGCGCGGCCTCGACATCCAGCATGGCCTGGACCCGCCCTGCATCGCAGAACACCTCGCGCATGTCGCGGGCCGTGAAGTAGGCATCGAACAGCTGATTGCCCGGTCGTTCGCTCATAAACAATCCTTCGGAAAATGGATACCTTTGTGGCCAGTGCTTGCTCCTGCTGGCTTTTACCCCCGCAGGAGCTGTGTAGGAGCTGTGTAGGAGCTGTGTAGGAGCTGTCGAGTGCAACGAGGCTGCGATCTTTCCCCAGACACTTGAGTCTCAAGCGAAAGATCAAAAGATCAAAAGATCAAAAGATCGCAGGCTCCGCCAGCTCCTACAGGGCCCGGCGGTGCAATCGCTGGCCACAATGAATCAAACAAGCCTTAAAGGTCGTGGTGCAAATACGCCGGCTGCTTGGGCAGGCGCAGGCTGAACAGGAACGCCACCACCATCATCACCGTGACATACCAGTAAAAGGTGTTCTCCATACCCTGGGCCTTCAGGCTCAAGGCAACGTACTCGGCCGAGCCGCCAAAAATCGCATTGGCCACCGCGTAAGCCAACCCTACTCCCAGTGCCCGCACTTCAGGTGGAAACATTTCCGCTTTCACCAGGCCGCTGATGGAGGTATAGAAACTGACGATCGCCAGCGCCAACGTAATCAGGACAAACGCCAGGAACGGGCTGCTGATGCTTTTGAGGGTCAACAGGATCGGCACCGTGCACAACGCCCCCAGGCCACCGAACCAGAGCATGGAATTACGCCGGCCAATCTTGTCCGCCAGCATGCCGAACAGCGGCTGCATGCACATATAGAGGAACAGCGCGCCGGTCATGATGTAGCTGGCGGTCTTGGCGTGCAGACCGGCAGTGTTCACCAGGTATTTCTGCATGTAGGTGGTGAAGGTGTAGAAAATCAGCGAACCACCGGCGGTGTAGCCCAGCACGGTGATGAACGCGGCCTTGTGATTGCGAAACAGCGCCGCGATGCTGCCGGCGTCCTTGTTCTCGCGCATTTCCTTGCTGCTGGTTTCCTTCAGGGAGCGCCGCAGGAGCAGGGAAATCAACGCCGCCACCGCACCCACCACGAAAGGAATCCGCCAGCCGTAGGCGCGCAGTTCGTCTTCGTTGAGGAACTGTTGCAGTATTACCACCAGCGACACCGCCAGCAGTTGCCCACCGATCAGCGTCACGTACTGGAACGAAGCGAAGAAGCCGCGTTGGCCCTTCAAGGCGACTTCGCTCATGTAGGTGGCGGTGGTGCCGTATTCGCCACCCACCGACAGGCCCTGCAACAAGCGCGCGAGCAACAGCAACAGCGGCGCCCAGACGCCGATGTCCTTGTAGGTGGGCAGGCAGGCGATGAGCAACGAGCCGAAGCACATCATCAGCACCGAGATCATCATCGAATTCTTGCGCCCGTGACGGTCCGCCACCCGGCCGAAAATCCAGCCGCCGATGGGCCGCATCAGGAACCCGGCGGCGAACACACCCGCGGTGTTGACCAGTTGCACCGTGGGGTTGTCCGACGGGAAGAACGCCGGCGCAAAATAAATCGCGCAGAACGCATAGACGTAGAAGTCGAACCATTCGACCAGATTGCCGGATGAGGCACCGACGATGGCGAAGATACGCTTGCTGCGTTCTTCACCGGTGTAGTGACTGATTGGGATGGTCATGGGTTACTCACTTGTTGGGGACTGAACAACTCTAGACACACTTTGTAACACCCACGTTCCACAATATTGCATTGCCTGGACTGACGCTTTCGCGGGCAAGCCTTGCTCCCGTAGGAGCTGCCGAGCGAAGCGAGGCTGCGATCTTGCCCCAGACACTTGAGTTTCAAGTGAAAGATCAAAAGATCGCAGGCTTCGCCAGCTCCTACAAAGCCAGCGGGAGCAAGCTCCCTCGCCACAGGGTTTCACTCAATAATCGAAGAACACCGTCTCGGCATCCGTGCCCTGCAAGACCACGTTCCACTGATACACACCCGACGCATCGGGCTTGCTTACGATCGTGGCGCGACGCTCCTCAGGTACGCAGGCCAGCAGCGGGTCGGTTTCGTTGGCCTGTTCGCCGTCGAAGTAGATGCGCGTCAGCAAATGCTTGACCAGCCCGCGGGCAAACACCAGTACCACCAAGTGCGGTGCCTGGGTCGTCCCCTTCAACCCTGGCACAGTGCCCGGCTTGATAGTGGTGAATCGGAAGCGCCCTTCGGCATCCACCGGCACCCGGCCGAAGCCTTCGAAATGCGGGTCCAGGGGTTTGTCCTGGTCGTCTTCCGGGTGAGCGTATTTACCGGCGGCGTTGGCCTGCCAGACTTCCAGCATCGCGTCGTTGACGAACTGGCCATTGCCGTCGACTACCTGCCCGGTAATCGCCACGCGCTGGCCGAGGGTTTCGGTGACGGTCAGGTCTTCGCGGTTCAGCCAGGTCAGGCCGATGTGGTAGTAAGGGCCAACGGTGTGGGACGTGGTGGCGGTGAGCGTCATCTTATTTCTCCATCGGCGTGGCATCGCGGCCGCGCAAGACGATGTCCCAGCGGTAACCGAGGGCGTAGTGAGGGACGGTTTTTTCCAGGTCGAAACGAGCGATCAGACGTTCCTTGGCGCGGGTGTCCGGCACGCAGTTGTAGATCGGGTCGTATTCCAGCAACGGATCGCCAGGAAAATACATCTGCGTCACCAGGCGCGTCAGAATGCTCGGCCCGAACAGTGAGAAATGGATGTGCGCCGGGCGCCAGGCGTTGTGGTGATTACCCCACGGATAGGCGCCAGGCTTGATGGTCTGGAACTGATACCAGCCGTCGGCGTCGGTGACGGTGCGCCCGGTGCCGGTGAAGTTCGGGTCCAGCGGCGCGTCGTGGTTGTCGCGGTCATGGTTGTAGCGACCGGCGGCGTTGGCCTGCCAGATCTCCACCAGGATGCCCGGCACCGGCTGGCCATGCTCGTCCAGCACGCGCCCGTGAATGATGATCCGTTCCCCCAGCGGCTCGCCGGCATGCTGGGCGGTCAGGTCGTGGTCCTTCTCTTGCACACGGTCGGCACCGACAGTCGGGCCGGTAATTTCCGACAGCGAATGCGGTAGAAACACCAACGGCTTGGACGGCGAGCGCAGGTTGGTGGACTGGTACGGCGGGTGCAGATACTCCGGCTGGGTGCCCGCTTGGGGGCGACGATAACCAGGCTTGTCAGTCATGCAGCGTTCCTCGGTTTCTTATTAGTAGAACGACGCGTCAGACGCGTTCGATCGCCAGCGCCAGCCCTTGGCCGACGCCGACGCACATGGTCGCCAGGCCTTTTTTGCCGCCGGTCTTTTCCAGGTGGTGCAACGCCGTCAGCACCAGACGCGCCCCGCTCATGCCCAGGGGATGACCGAGGGCGATGGCACCGCCGTTCGGGTTGACCTGGGGCGCATCGTCCGCCAGACCGAGGTCGCGCAACACCGCCAGGCCCTGGCTGGCAAACGCTTCATTGAGTTCGATCACATCGAAATCCGCGACCGCCAGGCCCAGGCGTTCAGTGAGCTTGCGCACCGCTGGCACCGGGCCGACGCCCATCACCCGCGGTGCCACGCCGGCACTGGCCATGCCCAGCACTTTGCCGCGGGGTGTCAGGCCATGTTTCTTCACGGCTTCGGCCGACGCCAGGATCAACGCCGCCGCGCCATCGTTGACACCCGAGGCGTTGCCGGCAGTAACGGTCTTGTCCGGGCCGTTGACCGGTTTGAGTTTGCTCAAGGTTTCCAGCGTGGTGTCGGCGCGCGGATGTTCGTCCTGCTCGACCACGGTTTCGCCTTTTTTATGGGTGATGCGCACCGGCACGATTTCTTCGGCGAAAAAACCTGCCGCCTGGGCCGCTGCCGTGCGCTGTTGGCTGCGCAAGGCGAAAGCGTCCTGGTCGGCGCGGGACACGGCGTAGTCATCAGCCACGTTATCAGCGGTCTGCGGCATCGCGTCCACACCGTACTGGGCTTTCATCAACGGGTTGATGAAACGCCAGCCGATGGTGGTGTCTTCCAGCTTCATGTTGCGGGAGAACGCGGTGTCGGCCTTGCCCATCACGAACGGCGCACGGGACATCGATTCCACCCCACCGGCAATCGCCAGTTCCATTTCGCCGCTGGCGATCGCGCGGAACGCCGTGCCGATGGCGTCCATGCCCGAGGCGCAAAGGCGGTTGAGGGTCACGCCGGGAATGCTTTCCGGCAGGCCCGCCAGCAGCAGCGCCATGCGCGCCACATTGCGGTTGTCTTCGCCGGCCTGGTTGGCGCAGCCGAGGAACACCTCATCCACGGCATTCCAATCCACCGAGGGGTTGCGCTCCATCAGCGCCTTGATCGGCACGGCCGCCAAGTCATCGGCACGCACGGCGGACAAACCGCCGCCAAACCGACCGATAGGGGTTCGAATCGCATCACAGATATAAACGTCGCGCATCAGGCTTCTCCCGGTGCTTGGCCGTGGGCCGCCGCGGTACGAGCTTCCAGGTCACGCAGTGCGCGCAGCTCCACCTCGGTCGGCTCGGCGGTGGTTTGCACCTGGTCGGCGAAACGGATCGCCCACCCGGTGGCCGCAATGACTTGCTCACGGGTCACGCCGGGGTGCAACGCAGTAACCACGAACTCATGGGTGCCGGCTTCCGGTTCCATGATGCACAGGTCGGTGATGATGCCCACGGGACCGGCGCCCGGCAGGCCCAGGCGCTTGCGCGAATCGCCACCTTCACCGTGGCCGACCGAAGTGATGAAATCCAGCTTGTCGACAAACGAGCGAGCCGACTGCTTGAGGATGATCAACACGCTCTTGGCCGAGCCGGCGATTTCCGGCGCGCCACCGGCACCCGGCAGGCGGACTTTCGGCTGATGGTAGTCGCCCACCACCGTGGTGTTGATGTTGCCGAAACGGTCGACCTGGGCTGCGCCGAGGAAACCGACGTCGATGCGTCCGCCCTGCAGCCAGTAGCGAAAAATCTCACCGGTCGGTACGACAGTATCGGCGGTTTCCGCCAGTTCACCATCGCCGATGGACAGCGGCAGTACGCTGGGCTTGGCACCGATCGGGCCGGATTCGTAGATCAGCACCACGTCTGGCGACGAAGTCAGCCGCGCCAGGTTGGCCGCTTTCGACGGCAGGCCAATGCCGACGAAGCACACGGCATTGTTTTTCAAGCGACGCGCCGCGGCGACGGTCATCATTTCGTTGGTGGAGTAGGTCATGGTTTCACCTGCGAAGCGGCTGCCAGTCTGGCCTGGAATTCACTGAAGTCTTTAGTGCCATGGATGTATTCGTTGATCCATGCGGTAAAGGTCTCACGGTCCCGGGCGATCGGATCCCACGCCTGGTAGAAACGGTTGTCACGCTCGGTGTAGCCGTGGGCGTAGGACGGATGGGCGCCACCCGGTACCAGGCACACGGCGCTCAATGCCCAGGTCGGCAACACGCAGGCGTTCATCGGTGCGTTCAGGTCGTCAACGATTTCTTCCACAGTGACGATGCAACGCTTGGCGGCCAGGGCCGCTTCTTTCTGCACACCGAGGATGCCCCACAGCAGCACATTGCCCTTGCGGTCGGCTTTCTGGGCGTGGATCACCGTGATGTCCGGGCGCACCGAAGGTACCGCGGCCAATACTTCACCGGTGAAGGGACAGGTCACGCTCTTGATCAGCGGGTTGACCTTCGGCAGGTCGGAACCGGCGTAGGCCCGCAGCACCGCGAACGGCAGGCCGGAGGCGCCAGCGACGTAGGCGTTGGCCAGGTCGGCGTGGCTGTGTTCTTCGATCTCCAGCGGGTGCGGCCATTGTTTCTCCACGGCATCGCGCAAGCGGTGCAACGATCCTACGCCAGGGTTACCACCCCAGGAGAAAATCAACTTGCGAGCACAACCGGCGCCGATCAACTGGTCATAGATCAGGTCAGGTGTCATGCGCACCAGGGTCAGATCTTTCTTTCCCTGACGAATGATTTCATGACCCGCCGCCGTAGGAATCAGGTGAGTGAAGCCTTCGAGCGCGACGGTATCGCCGTCGTTGACGAATTGCTTCACCGCGTCGTGCAGCGAAAGGATTTCAGCCATGGGGCAGGCTCCCGTTTTCCAGTAGACCGACATGAAGAAAAAGGCGCGAGGTTAAGCGCCGGAGTGACTGAAGATTAAGCCTGGGGGAAAAGCCAAACAATCCGATAATCGACTGAGTGTTCGTTTATCGAACAGATTGTTGTTTGGCTATCGATTTATTCAAGTACACAGAGACCCTATGGGAGAGGCCCCTGTGGGAGCCGGGCTTGCCCTCAGATCTGTCTTCCCACAAGGGTTATGCCGTGGGCTCAGGTCGCATCCGCATGGCTGACCATGCCCTTGATCACCACCGCCGTGGTCGCCAGGGCTGCCGGGATCACCAGGGCGGTCAGGACCTGTTCGAAGTTCCAGCCCAGGCCCAACAGGGTCGCGCCCATCCAGGCGCCGAGGATCGCGCCGAAGCGACCAATGCCCAGCATCCACGAGACACCGGTGGCCCGGCCCTGGGTCGGATAGAAACGCGCGGCCAGGGAAGGCATCGCCGATTGCGCGCCGTTGACACACATGCCCGCCACCAGCACCAGGGTGGCAAGCAAAGTGATGTTGCCCAGGCTCTGCCCCACCGCGTAGGCAAACAACCCGGCCATCAGGTAGAAAAGGCCGATGACCTTGTGCGGATTGAACCGGTCCATCGCCCAACCCACCCCAACAGCGCTCAACACGCCGCCGAACTGGAACAACGCACCGATAAACGCTGCCCGTTCCATGCTCGCGCCGCTGTCGCGCATCAGGGTCGGCAGCCAACTGGTCAGCAGGTAGACGATCACCAGGCCCATGAAATAGGTCAGCCACAGCAGCAAGGTGCCTGTGCTGTAGGTGCCGGAGAAAATCACCGCCAGCACGTTCCGGGCTTTCACGGTTTTCTGTTCCGGCACACTGAAGCTCGCCGCTTGGGCAACCGCGTTCGGTTCGATCGGCGCCAAGGTCTTGCGCACCTTGTCGGTGCCACGGTTGCGTACCACCAGGTAACGCGCCGACTCCGGCAGCCAGAACAGCAATACCACCGCCAGGATCAACGGCAGGATCCCACCAATCAGCAGCAGGCTGTGCCAGCCGAACGCCGGTATCAGCTTGGCGGAGATGAACCCGCCGCCAGCCATGCCCAGGTTGAAGCCGCAGAACATACTGGTTACCAGCAGGGATTTCTTGCGCTCCGGGGTGTATTCCGAGAGCAAGGTGGTGGCGTTTGGCATCCCGGCGCCCAAACCCAGGCCGGTCAGGAAACGCAATACCAACAACTGATCGACGTTGGTGCTGTAGGCCGACGCCAGGCTGAACGCGCCGAACAGCAGGACCGCGCCCACCAGTACGACTTTTCGCCCGAAGCGGTCAGCCAGCGGCCCTGAGCCCAGTGCGCCGAATACCATGCCGATCAGCGCGGCACTCATCACCGGGCCAAGGCTGGCGCGATCGATGCCCCAGTCCTGGGACAGCGCCGGGGCAATGAAGCCCATGGCCGCCGTATCGAGGCCGTCGAGGAAAACGATCAGGAAACAGAGAATTACCACCCGCCACTGATAGCGCGAAATGGGTTGGGCGTTGATGAAGGACTGCACATCGAGGCAGTTGCCGACGGAGGTCTGGGGCTGGTTCATTTTATTTTTATTCCAAGCGATAAACGCAGGCAAACGATCAGGGACCGGCGAAACACGCCGGATGACGCTGCGCGACATTAATGAGGGCAGGCAAATACCGTCAATTCATCGCCGTCGACTGTGTGCGTTTATCGAACAGCTTAAGTGAACAACTGCGCGCTCAGGTCGCGACTGGCCCCCAGCAGGCCTGGCAGGAAGCGCTGTTCCAGCTCATTGCGGCTGACTCGCCCGGCATGGGTACTGACGTTGAGCGCGGCCACCACCTGGCCGGAAGCGTCGTACACCGGCACGGCAATCGACCGCAGGCCCTGTTCCAGTTCCTGGTCGACGATGCACCAGCCTTGCTGCCGCACCTGCTCCAGGCATTCAAGCAATGCCTCGGGGGTGTGCAAGGTGCGGCTGGTCTTGGCTTGCAGGTCGGCGTGGTCAAGGTAGTCGCGCAACGAAGCATCATCCAGGGCCGCCAGGAGAATCCTGCCCATCGAGGTGCAATACGCCGGCAGGCGCCCGCCGACCGACAGATCGACCGAAATCAGGCGCTGGGTGGTGGCTGACCGGGCGATATAGAGGATGTCGTCGCCTTCGAGCGTCGCCATGTTGCAGGCTTCGTGCAATTGTTCGCTCATGCGGTCCAGGTACGGCTGGGCAGAAACGGCCAGGGGCGTCGAGGACAGATAGGCGTGACCCAGGGTCAGTACTTTGGGCAGCAGCGAATAGGTGCGTCCGTCCGTGGTGGCGTAGCCAAGCTTGATCAAGGTATGCAGGCAACGTCTGACGGCGGCGCGAGGGATTTCCGTGCGATGGCTGATCTGCGCGATGGTCAGGTGCCGCTTGCGCTCCTGGAAAGCCTGGACCACGGCCAATCCGCGGGCCAGGGAGGTCATGAAATCAGGATCGCCGGTCAGGGCCTGGATCCGCTTGGCCGGCGAAGCGACGATCGGTGGCGCGACTGAAGTGAAGGCATTGCGCAATTGGTCGTTCATGTCTGGTCCTTCCCCGGGAATGACGGCTATTACAAGCGGCTGTCCGACGACAGACAAGGGTCGGACCGTCAACAGCGTTCGATTATCGAACCAGCAACCGATAATCGCAATCCTGCCGGGCAGCATGAATTTACTCACCATCGAACGTTCGATAACAAGTTGAACGTGAGTGACAAGCAATTTGAGGTGAAGGTGTGGGCGATATTGAACTTGTCGCCTTGAACGGTATCAGGATATCGGCACTATCAAACCTCTTCTGAAACCTGCTTGACACAAGTTTGCACATATAAACATCAATTCACACAACAACAGGCCCTTTAAGTTTTTCCCGATAGTGTTATTCCGCAGGACCGCTATAATGCAATTCAGCGACGGTACGGCCAATCGTCCGCTCCCGTACGCAGGCACCTTGGTTAACACCGTGGCGCCCGAAGCACCTTTAAGGTCGCTTCCCCTGTATTGGCAACAACACGAAGCCCTGATGCTACGTCAGCTGTCAGCTCTGGTGCCGTGGCCGTCTGCATGTCTGCATGCAGTGCGTATCACCAGATTCAATTTCAATCAATTAGGTAAAACTGTGACGAAAGACGAACTGCGCGCGGAACTTGAGCGCCAGGAACAACGTTACAAGGAAGTTTACGGCGGGGAAATCACCACCTACGCCGCGCAACCGGAACCGGAACGCAAACCCTGGCGTAAGCGCGCCACCGTTCAGGATCAGGCCTTCACCCAGGAACTCCAGAAAATGGAAAAAGAACTCAAAGCCGAAGAGCAGTGACGCTCTGGGCCTGATGTTCTTGTGAAGAGGTCCCCGGCCGCCACCCAGGCCGGAAACCGCAGCGCACGCCCGCCATGAGCGGGCCGCCATCCGCACACCTCCGACAGTCGAGGAGGGTCATGGCGACCTTCTTTTCAGATATTTCATACAACCGCTCAAGGCGCCTTACAGCGGCGGCGACCCTGTGCGGTACGCTTTGCGCCAATGAATCAAGGGGTTACGTACCCCGCGAAAAACCTCGCGCCAAAGGCCTTCCTACAAATTATTTCGTTGAAGAATGTTACCGATGAGCAGGCAATGCATCGATTGCCAAGGTTTTCTGGCATAATCGCGCCCCCTTATGACCGGGTCAGAAAACCTTCATGATCGATTTATTCAGCGGACTGGATGCTTGGGTGCTTGTGAGCCTCTTGCTCGCCCTGGCTTTTGTCCTCGCCTTCGAGTTCATCAACGGCTTTCATGACACCGCTAACGCGGTTGCCACTGTTATCTACACCAAAGCCATGCCGCCTCATCTGGCGGTGTTCTTTTCCGGGGTGTTCAATTTCCTCGGCGTGCTACTGGGCGGTGTGGGGGTGGCGTATGCCATCGTTCACCTGCTGCCCGTGGAGCTGCTGATCAATGTGAATACCGGACACGGGCTGGCCATGGTGTTTTCGCTGCTCGCAGCGGCCATTACCTGGAACCTGGGCACGTGGTACTTCGGTATCCCGGCATCCAGCTCCCACACATTGATCGGCTCGATCCTCGGCGTAGGCCTGGCCAACGCGTTGATCAACGATATCCCGCTGGCCGACGGCGTGAACTGGCAGAAGGCGATCGATATCGGCGCCTCCCTGGTGTTCTCGCCCATGGCCGGTTTCCTGATCGCCGCCCTGCTGCTGATCGGTTTGAAATGGTGGCGTCCGCTGTCGAAGATGCACAAGACACCGGAACAGCGCCGCAAGATCGACGACAAGAAGCATCCGCCGTTCTGGAATCGCCTGGTACTGGTGATCTCGGCCATGGCTGTCAGCTTTGTCCATGGTTCCAACGATGGTCAGAAAGGTATCGGCCTGATCATGCTGGTGCTGATCGGTATCGTGCCGGCGCAGTTCGTACTCGACCTGGGCAGCACCACCTATCAGATCGAACGGACCCGTGACGCGACCCTGCACCTGAGCCAGTTCTATCAACGCAACAACGAGTCCCTGGGTGAATACCTGGCGCTGGGCAAAAGCGTGAAGGGCGATCTGCCGGAGAAATTCCGCTGCAACCCGCAGCAGACCGAGCCGACCATCAATGCCCTGCTCGACACGCTCAAAGGCGTGGCGGACTACCATTCGTTGCCGTCGGAACGACGCATCGAGGTTCGTCGCTACCTGCTCTGCCTGGACGACACGGCGAAGAAAGTTGGCAAGTTGCCGGGCCTGGCAGCCCGTGAGAAAGACGACCTGAACAAGCTGCGCAAGGACCTGACCGCCACCACCGAGTACGCCCCGTTCTGGGTGATCCTGGCGGTCGCCCTGGCGCTGGGCCTGGGTACCATGGTCGGCTGGAAGCGTGTGGTACTGACCATCGGCGAGAAGATCGGCAAGCAAGGCATGACCTATGCCCAGGGCATGTCGGCGCAGATCACCACTGCGTGCATGATCGGCATGGCGAACATCTTCAGCCTGCCGGTTTCCACCACCCACGTACTGTCCTCGGGCGTGGCTGGCACCATGGTCGCTAACAAGAGCGGCCTGCAAGGTGGCACCGTGCGCAATATCCTGCTGGCCTGGGTGTTGACCCTGCCGGCAACGGTGGCGCTGTCGGCCGGGCTGTTCTGGCTGGCGTCCAAGGCCCTGGGCAGTTGATACCAACGGCTTAGAAAAAAGGTGCGATCCTTGCGGTTCGCACCTTTTTTTATGCCAACACTGAACAACTTGTGGGAGCGCTGCCTCAGAAACGCGCGCAAAAAAAAAGGGCGACCGAAGTCGCCCAAAATGCCTTGCGTGCTCGTTGTAGCCAGAAAGACCTACGGTTTTTTCCGCTTATGTGCGTCTTTCCAGATGAAGAATCCAAAGCCTGCGAAAAATACGACCATGAGGCCAACCGTCAGCACTCCGGCAAACACCACATTATCGAAAAACATGACTGGCCTCCTGGTCTTGCCCCTGTTGCGATGGGTTCAAGTTAACCAATCAGGCCTGGATGAAAATTGACCGGGGTCAATAACGCCCGCAACGGGGCGCAAAGGTGGGGAAATAACTGATCTGCATCAATGGATCGAGGGGGGCTTAGCGCTTTTTCGGTTTGTTTTTCGGCTTTTTCTTGGTTTTTCCCAACGGCATGGCCTGCTCGAAAGCCTGGCGGACTTCATTGAGGCGTTTTTCGTTGAGGTCGTGAACGCGCTTGGCGCGCTCGGCACTGAGGTCGATCAGCTTGTCGTCTTGGCTCATGGCGTGTGGGCATCGTGCAGTGAATTGCGGATGCGCCCATGATGCGGGCTGTTCGCGGCGTTGACCAGCCTGCGTACGTCGGCAAACGCCTGAATCAGATCTGGATATCGACCCACAGACCCTGGCGCGACTCTTCGTCTATCAGCGGCGCCACCGGCACAGTATTGTCGGCATTGAGTTCGGTACCCGGCACGGCCAGGTGTTCTTCAGGGTCTTCATCGGCCTCGCGGCGGCGCCTGTCGCGTTCCTGCTGGCGACGCTGTTCCTCGCGCAACAGCAGCGCGGCCTCTTCCGGGTCGCGTTTTTGCAGGTCGATGGTGCTTTCGTTGGAGCTTTGCTGCACCGGGACCACGGGCGGTATGTCCGGTCGCTGGCGAACCGGATCCTGTTGAGCGGTGATGGGTACGGCGCTCAAAGGGAGCATGGGTGGCAACATAAAGATCTCCTGTCTTCAGGTTGTCGGCTGGGAAAATGGCAGCTTGAACCGCCGGTCCGAAACTTGTGACCCAGTTGGCATTGCAACAATCCCAGGGTCGAGCTTGTTTGATCGCTGGCCAAGCTTAAGTTCCCTGTCGTCGGTAACGAATCAGCGTACGTAAATCCTTTGGTCTGAAGGATCCTTCCGTTAAGATAACCGGCTTTTTCAAGGCGGGAGTCAGGCAGCATGGCGCAGCAGTATCAACCGGGGCAACGCTGGATCAGTGACAGCGAAGCCGAGCTGGGTTTAGGCACCGTTCTGGCACAGGACGGCCGCTTGTTGACCGTGCTCTATCCGGCCACTGGCGACACTCGCCAGTACGCGCTACGGAATGCGCCGCTCACTCGTGTACGGTTTTCGCCGGGCGATGTGATCACTCACTTCGAAGGCTGGAAAATGACCGTGCGCGAAGTCGATGACGTCGATGGGCTGCTGGTCTACCACGGCCTCAACGGGCAGAACGAAGTCGTCACCCTGCCCGAAACCCAACTGTCGAACTTTATCCAGTTCCGCCTGGCGAGCGACCGTCTGTTCGCCGGCCAGATCGACCCGCTGGCCTGGTTCTCCCTGCGCTACCACACCCTGGAACACACCAGCCGCCAGTTGCAGTCTTCGCTTTGGGGCCTGGGCGGCGTCCGTGCCCAGCCTATCGCCCACCAATTGCACATTGCCCGTGAAGTGGCCGACCGCATCGCGCCGCGGGTATTGCTGGCGGACGAAGTGGGCCTGGGCAAGACCATCGAAGCCGGCCTGGTCATCCACCGTCAACTGCTGTCCGGCCGCGCCAACCGCGTCCTGATCCTGGTGCCGGAAAACCTCCAGCACCAGTGGCTGGTGGAAATGCGTCGGCGCTTCAACCTGCAGGTCGCGCTGTTCGACGAAGAACGCTTCATTGAAAGCGATGCCAGCAACCCGTTTGAAGACACTCAACTGGCCCTGGTGGCGCTGGAGTGGCTGGTGGACGATGAGAAGGCCCAGGACGCGCTGTTCGCCGCTGGCTGGGACCTGATGGTGGTCGACGAGGCCCACCACCTGGTGTGGCACGAAGATCAGGTCAGCCCGCAATACGCCCTGGTCGAACAACTCGCCGAGACGATCCCGGGCGTGCTGCTGCTGACCGCGACCCCGGAACAACTGGGCCAGGACAGCCACTTCGCTCGCCTGCGCCTGTTGGACCCGAATCGCTTCCACGACCTCAAGGCCTTCCGCGCCGAGAGCGAAAACTATCGCCCGGTGGCCGAAGCCGTGCAGGAGCTGTTGGACAAAGGCCGTCTCTCGCCTGAAGCCCACAAGACCATCCAAGGCTTCCTGGGCAATGAAGGCGAAGCGCTGCTGACCGCGGTCAATGATGGCGATGTCGAAGCCAGTGCCCGTCTGGTACGCGAACTGCTGGACCGCCATGGCACTGGCCGCGTGCTGTTTCGCAACACCCGCGCCGCTGTGCAGGGCTTCCCCGAGCGCAAGCTGCATGCTTACCCGCTGCCGTGCCCGGACGAGTACCTCGAGCTGCCCTTGGGCGATCACCCCGAGCTGTACCCGGAAGTCAGCTTCCAGGCCCAGCCGGACGC
This sequence comes from Pseudomonas sp. PF05, assembly GCF_056521845.1. Lineage (NCBI taxonomy): Bacteria > Pseudomonadati > Pseudomonadota > Gammaproteobacteria > Pseudomonadales > Pseudomonadaceae > Pseudomonas > Pseudomonas sp. PF05. The sequence continues at coordinate 16,732 of NZ_JBWLPW010000012.1, forward strand.
CAGCGAAGAAGAACGCTGGTGGCGTTTCGACCCGCGGGTCGAGTGGCTGATCGACACCCTGAAGATGCTCAAGCGCACCAAAGTGCTGGTGATCTGTGCCCACGCCGAAACCGCCATGGACCTGGAAGACGCCCTGCGCGTGCGCTCCGGCATCCCGGCCACGGTGTTCCACGAAGGCATGAATATCCTGGAGCGCGACCGCGCGGCGGCCTATTTCGCCGACGAAGAGTTTGGTGCCCAGGTACTGATCTGTTCGGAAATCGGCAGCGAGGGTCGCAACTTCCAGTTCGCCCATCACCTGGTGCTGTTCGATCTGCCGGCACATCCGGACCTGCTCGAGCAACGTATCGGTCGTCTGGACCGGATCGGCCAGAAGCACACCATCGAGCTGCATGCACCGTATCTGGAAACCAGCCCGCAGGCGCGGCTGTTCCAGTGGTATCACGAAGCCTTGAATGCATTCCTCAATACCTGCCCGACCGGCAACGCCCTGCAACACCAGTTCGGCCCGCGCCTGCTGCCATTGCTGGAAGAAGCCGACGATGGCCAGTGGCAAGCGCTGATCGACGAGGCCCGCGCCGAACGCGAGCGACTGGAGGCCGAGCTGCACACCGGTCGCGACCGTTTGCTGGAGCTCAACTCCGGCGGCGCCGGTGAAGGCGATGCACTGGTGGAAGCCATTCTCGAACAAGACGATCAGTTTGCCCTGCCGATCTACATGGAAACCCTGTTCGACGCCTTTGGGATCGACAGCGAGGACCATTCGGAAAACGCGCTGATCCTCAAGCCGAGCGAAAAAATGCTCGACGCCAGCTTCCCGCTGGGCGACGACGAAGGCGTGACCATCACCTACGACCGCAACCAGGCGCTGTCGCGCGAAGACATGCAGTTCATCACCTGGGAGCACCCCATGGTGCAAGGCGGTATGGACCTGGTGCTGTCCGGCTCCATGGGCAACACCGCCGTGGCGCTGATCAAGAACAAGGCCCTCAAGCCCGGCACCGTGTTGCTGGAACTGCTCTACGTCAGCGAAGTGGTGGCCCCGCGCTCGCTGCAACTGGGCCGCTACCTGCCGCCGGCCGCCCTGCGCTGCCTGCTGGACGCCAACGGCAACGACCTGGCCGCCCGGGTCTCGTTCGAAACCTTGAACGACCAGCTCGAAAGCGTGCCCCGCGCCAGCGCCAACAAGTTCATCCAGGCCCAGCGCGACCAGCTCACGCCAAGGATCAATGCCGGCGAAGAAAAGATCGCCCCGCGGCACGCCGAACGCGTGGCCGAAGCCCAGCGGCGCCTGGCCGCCGATACCGACGAGGAACTGGCCCGCCTGACCGCCCTGCAAGCGGTCAACCCGACCGTGCGCGACAGCGAGCTGGTGGCCTTGCGCCAACAGCGCGAGCAAGGCCTGGCGATGCTTGAGAAGGCGGCGTTGCGTTTGGAGGCGATTCGGGTGTTGGTAGCGGGCTGAGTTTGGCGGGGGGTCCCGATATGGGTCCCCGCTGTGGTGGTTTTATCGGGTGTATATCCGTTGCTGCGGTAACGGATATACACCCCAAACGCCCCCCTCAAGGACTGTAATACCCCACCGCCACCAGAAAATGCCCAACCTTCTTCAGGTAAGCATGCTTGTCCTCGACCTTGCCAGTCACCGGGTTCTTCCAGCGATATTCATACTCCCCCACATCCTGCTTGCCGATCATGGCCAGAATCGGTTCCCCCACCGGCTTGCCATCGGGGTCCTTGACCTTGGCGAAATCGGTATTGATCAAGCGCAGGTTGGTGCCGTGGCCGACATACCGTCGGGTATCGAGGTCAACGACAAAGACATACAAGTCATCCTGCAAATACCCGCCCTTGAGGGAATTGATCGCCGTCAGCGTGGCTTTCTCGTTTTTCAGCAGGTCGCTGGAGGCCTTGTCCAGCAACGCCCTGGCCTGTTCGGCGGAGGCCCGTGGCAGGTAGTAGCCGACAGCCAGGATTCGCTCGCCGACGCGCTGGAAATACACATGCTTGCGCTCGACCTTGCCGTCCGCCCAGTTCTGCCAGCGGTATTCGGCCTGCTGGATGCCGCTGGCTTCGGGCGTTTTCAAGGCGTCCTTGAAGGCTTTGCGCAGGTCCGGGCCCAGCACTTCTGAAACATCCCGCCCGATCAGCGCCGAGGAAGGTCCGCCGCTGGCGAGCATCACACCCTGGGTATCCACCACGAATACGTAGCGATCCTTGTCGACGAATTCCCCCTGGCGACTGAAGGCGGCGAAGGCTTTGTCGCCGTTGTCGTGGTAATAGGCCAAGGCCTTTTCCAGCAGCGCACGGGCCGCCTGGCCGTCATCCGGTGTCGCGGCATGAACCGGTGCCAGCCCCAGCACAAGCATTGCGCCCAGCCAGACCATCCTGTGAAAAAAAACCATATGCGCGCGCCTCGTTCTTGTTGGTGTTTCAAGAGCGTAGACGGCGTGGGGTAAGTAGGAGCTGACGAGTGCAACGAGGCTGCGATCTTTTCCCAGACAATTGAGTCTTGAGCGAAAGATCAAAAGATCGCAGCCTTCGGCAGCTCCTACAGGGGTAGGCGCGGGCCGAACATCAGGTGCACTCAGGCTTATTGCCGAGCGCTAAGTTGCTGCTGCAAATGCTGGATCTGCGCCTGCAGGGTGTTGATGTTACGGGTGACCTGGCCGCGGAAGGCGTCGAACTCGGCAGTGCTGCCGCCCTTATCCTGCTGGCTCTTGAGTACGAGCACGTCCTGCTCCAGGCGATCGATGGCAGAATTGGAGGTGGCTCTTTTCAGGGCGGTGATGTCGGCACCGATGCTCTTGAGCTGGGCATCCAGGGCACCACCCTCGCCTTGGTTTTTCAGGGCGGTAACTTCAGCCGCCAGCGTCTTGACCTGGGCTTGGAGCTCCTTGTTGGAAGCTTGCAACTGAGTGTTGGTGTTCTGCTGTTCAGTGGCCTGGGCAATGAGCTGGGCCAGTTCCTTGTCCAGGTCGGCGGACGGACCGAACGTGGCTTGCTGCAGTCTGTATTGCTCCTGCAACTTGCTGTCGAATTGCTTGCCCTGATCCTGCAGCTTGCTTTCCAACTGCTTGAGCTGCAGCTTCAAGGCCTCACTGTCGCTCATCACATTGGACTGGCCAGCGACCACCTTGCCGGAAATGTCCTGCAAACGCCCCGCCGCATCCTCACTGATCCGCGCGAAGCTCTCCTGAGTCGCCACCAGTTGCTGCTCCATCAGGGAAATCTGCTGGAAGCTCCACCAGGCCAGGAAACCGAACGCACACAGCAGCGCGCCGACCAATGCCCACAGCGGCCCGGTGCTGGGCCCCTTGACCTTGGCCGCGGCAACGGGCACCGGGCGCGCTTGCACGTGAGGCTGGCGGTTGGGCAGGAAATCATCGTCATCGGGAATGTCGGCCCGCATCCGCAGGCTCGGTACATCATCGAAGTCGTCGTTGGCATCGTTACGCATGGGCATGGTTCAACCTTTGGGAAACCGGTGATGGCTTATTGCGGTGAGTATAACCCCCTCACCCGCCGCACCGATTGACCCCGAACCTGGCACTCGGTTCATGACGGGGCGATCAGCGGGCGTTCGGTGGCCTGTATGGCTAGTTCGTTAGTTCAAATTCGGATGCCAGAAATTCATAGCCAAGGCGCTGCGACGAGTCATAGCCCGCTATGGCGAGGAGCAGCAACGCAGGATATGGGTTTCTGGCGCCGAAGTTGAGCTAACAGAACCAGTCATACAGGCCACTGCCCCTTCCACCAGGCACAAAATTCATCGAGGGCGGCCCACAGGCTGACCTGCGGATCGTAATCGAGATAATGCCGGGCCCGGCTGATGTCCAAGGTGAAGTTTTTGTTCATGACCTGCATGCCCAGGCGCGACAGCGTCGGTTCGGGGCGCCCCGGCCACAATTTGCAGAAACCTTCGTTCAGCGCCGCGACACTGTAAGCCAAGCCGTAGGAACGATAACGCCGGACCTGTGGGACTTCCATCTGGCGCATCACATAATTGACCACATCCCACAGCGGAACCGGTGCCCCATTGCTGATGTTGTAGGCCTTGCCCAACGCTGAGTCGGTAGCCAGCAGGCTGCTGAGTAGCGCTTCGTTGAGGTTTTGCACGCTGGTGAAATCCACTTTGTTCAGCCCGTTGCCGACAATCGCCAGGCGCCCCTTGCGCTGCATTTTCAACAGGCGCGGAAAAATGCTCATGTCACCGGCGCCAGTCACGAAGCGCGGGCGCAGGGCCAGCACTTCGAGGCCGAACTCCTGGGCGCCGAAGACTTTCTGCTCAGCCAGGTATTTGGTGGCGGCGTAAGGGTGCTTGAAGCGCTTGGGCACTTGCTCTTCGGTCAACCCGAGGTGGTCACGACCGTCGAAATAGATGGACGGCGAGGACAGATGAACCAGGCGGCGAACCCTTTGCTTGAGGCAGGCCTCGACGACATTTTCCGTGACCTGGACATTGCCCTGGTGGAAATCCTGGTAGCGGCCCCAGAGCCCCACGGAGCCGGCGCAATGCACCACGGCCTCGACATCCAGGCACAAATCGCGGGCCAGCAACGGGTCGCTCAGATCCCCTTGGACAAACTGTGCACCGCGACGCACCAGGTGTTCCACACTCTCGGCCCGGCGACCATTGACCCGCACATCCAGGCCTTGCTCCAGGGCGAAACGCGCAAAGCGTCCGCCAATGAAGCCGCTCGCGCCGGTGACCAGAATTTTCATGAATACTCCTAAGAAATGCGGTTACGAGCCTCGCGCTACAACCTGCAAATTTATCTGTGCGCCGCTTTTACCTGCAGCTTGACGTCTACGGCGCCTCCCAAGGCACCAGCCACTGCCGGGAGGAGCGGATCAACTGCTCGGTCAACAAGCCGAGCAACTGCCCGCCATTGCGCCAATGATGCCAGTACAGCGGCACATCGATCGGTTTATCTGCCAGCAACTCCACCAGCACGCCTCGCTCCAGCTGTTCGCGCGCTTGCAGTTCCGGCACGAGCCCCCAGCCCAGTCCGATTTCAGCAAGACGTATGAAACCTTCGGACGAGGGGCACAGATGATGCTCGAAACCGCCCTCCACGCCCACGGACGCGAGGTAGCGATGCTGCAGGAAATCATCCGGGCCAAACACCAATGCCGGCGCACGGGCCAGTTGATCGGCCCGCACCCCGCCGGGGAAATGCCGGGCGATGAATGCCGGGCTGGCCAGCGCCCGGTAGCGCATCGCCCCCAGCAAAACACTACGGGCGCCCGCCACCGGACGTTCGCTGGCGCAGACACACGCCGCCACCTCACCGGCGCGCATGCGCTTGAGGCCAACGGTCTGGTCCTCCACCACTAGGTCAAGCAGCAGGTGATGCTCGGCGCAGAAATCGCCCACGGCCGCCGCCCACCAGGTTGCCAGGCTGTCGGCGTTCAAGGCGATGCGCAAACGCTCCGGCAGGCCCTCTTCATCCAGGGCCGGCACCAGGCTTTGCAGGTCGCGCTCAAGCAGGCGCACCTGTTGCACGTGATTGAGCAGCCGGCGGCCGATCTCCGTGGGTGCCGGCGGCGTGGCACGTACCAGCACGGGCTGGCCGACGCGCGCTTCCAGCAGTTTGATCCGTTGGGAAATGGCCGATTGCGACAAACCCAATACCTGGGCCGCGCGCTCGAAACCGGCCTGCTCGACGACGGCAGCCAGGGCGGAGAGCAATTTGTAGTCGAACATCAGTTTTCCTAATGAGCGATCAGCAGGATTTGTTTTTCTTATACAACTCTTCACAGGAGAATGGCCAGCATTCGTACACAAACCGGGGATCAAACCTATGTGGCAAAGTTATATGAACGGCCTGCTGGTGGCCCTCGGGCTGATCATGGCCATCGGCGCCCAGAACGCATTTGTGCTGGCCCAGAGCCTGCGCCGCGAACATCATCTACCCGTGGCGGCGCTGTGCGTCACGTTCGATGCGCTGCTGGTCGCCGCCGGGGTTTTCGGCTTGGCGACCTTGCTGGCCCAGAGTCCGTTGCTGCTGTCGATAGCCCGCTGGGGAGGCGCGGCGTTCCTGCTCTGGTACGCCAGCCTGGCCCTGCGCCGGGCCTGCTCGAAGCAAAGCCTGCAACAGGGCGAAAACCAGGCCGTGCGCTCGCTGCGGGCGGTGCTGCTCAGTGCGCTGGCGGTGACGCTGCTCAACCCCCACGTCTACCTCGACACCGTGCTGCTGATCGGTTCCCTCGGTGCCCAGCAGAGCGTGCCCGGCGCCTATGTCGTGGGCGCGGCCAGTGCCTCGCTGCTGTGGTTCTTCACCCTGGCCTTCGGCGCGGCGTGGCTGGCCCCCTGGTTGGCTCGGCCAAGCACCTGGCGGATTCTCGACCTGCTGGTGGCGGTGATGATGTTTACCGTGGCGGTGCAATTGATCGTCAACGGCTGATTATTCCAAACCGCTCTGGAACCTCTATTCCACACAGTTGTTGCGTGGTTATGCCGCACCCCCGGTGCTATGATCCGACTCCTGCGCCGCAAAGAGTACAAACTCCCCGGCGCTAGTCTGGCCGCCCGTGATCGGCCTTGCGCTCACCGCAACTGACCTGATTAGGAGAATCACCATGGCTTTCGAATTGCCGCCGCTGCCCTATCCACACGATGCACTGCAGCCGCACATCTCCAAAGAGACTCTGGAATACCACCACGACAAGCACCACAACACCTATGTCGTGAACCTGAACAACCTGGTGCCTGGCACCGAGTTCGAAGGTAAGACCCTGGAAGAAATCGTCAAGACTTCCTCGGGCGGTATCTTCAACAACGCCGCTCAGGTCTGGAACCACACTTTCTACTGGAACTGCCTGGCGCCAAACGCCGGCGGTCAACCAACCGGCGCACTGGCTGAAGCCATCGACAAGGCCTTCGGTTCGTTCGACAAGTTCAAGGAAGAATTCAGCAAGACGTCCATCGGCACCTTCGGTTCCGGCTGGGGCTGGCTGGTGAAAAAGGCTGACGGTTCCCTGGCCCTGGCCAGCACCATCGGCGCCGGCAACCCGCTGACCAGCGGCGACACTCCGCTGCTGACCTGCGACGTTTGGGAACACGCCTACTACATCGACTACCGCAACGTTCGTCCGAAATACGTCGAAGCGTTCTGGAACCTGGTCAACTGGAAATTCGTCGCCGAGCAGTTCGAAGGCAAAGCCTTCACCGCCTAAGCGCCGATGCCAGACAAGAGAACCCGGCATCGTGCCGGGTTTTTTTTGCCGGGCAAAAATGACCGCAGGCAAATACCCAGGGCCTGGAACCCAAGAAAAAATCCCTGGAGGCCTCAAGTTGCGGCCCCTTCCAACCGACACAATGGTCGTAGAGCAATCACTCTGGAAAAAACGTACATCGGTCAGGTTTCAAGCGAAAACCCTTGTGTTTGATTGTCCCTTTGACTGACATCACAGGATTGCCAATACTCATGGCAACTTGACGCTACCCGCACGGAACAAGGAACCACTCTTTGAAGCTGGAACTCAAGAACAGCTTGTCTGTGAAGTTGCTCCGGGTCGTGCTCCTCTCGGCATTGATCGTTGGCATGGTCTTGAGCTGCGCCCAGATCGTGTTCGATGCCTACAAAACCAACCAGGCCGTCGCCAGTGACGCCCAGCGGATCCTCGACATGTTCCGCGATCCTTCGACCCAGGCCGTCTACAGCCTGGACCGGGAGATGGGCATGCAGGTGATCGAGGGCCTGTTCCAGGACGAAGCCGTACGCATGGCTTCCATCGGCCATCCCCGCGAAACCATGCTCGCCGAAAAAACCCGGCCCTTGCAGCACTCCGAGAGCCGCTGGCTGACCGACCTGATCCTGGGCAAGGAGCGCACCTTCACCACACAACTGGTGGGACGCGGGCCCTACAGCGAATATTACGGCGACCTGAGCATTACCCTCGACACCGCCACCTACGGCGAGGGCTTCATCATCAGTTCGGTGATCATTTTCATTTCCGGGATGCTACGGGCCCTGGCCATGGGCCTGGTGTTGTACCTGGTCTATCACTGGCTGCTGACCAAACCGTTGTCGCGGATCATCGAGCACCTGACCGAAATCAACCCTGATCGCCCCAGCGCGCACAAGATCCCGCAGTTGCGCGGCCACGAGCAAAACGAGCTGGGCCTGTGGATCAATACGGCCAACCAACTGCTCGAATCCATCGAGCGCAACACGCACCTGCGCCACGAAGCGGAAAACAGCCTGTTGCGCATGGCCCAGTACGACTTCCTCACGGGCCTACCCAACCGCCAGCAGTTGCAACAGCAACTGGACAAGATCCTGGTAGATGCCGGGCGCCTGCAACGCCGGGTGGCGGTGTTGTGTGTGGGGCTGGATGATTTCAAGGGCATCAACGAACAGTTCAGCTATCAGACCGGCGACCAACTGCTGTTGGCCCTGGCCGATCGGCTGCGAGCCCACAGTGGTCGGCTCGGCGCACTGGCGCGGCTGGGGGGCGACCAGTTCGCCCTGGTCCAGGCCGACATCGAGCAGCCTTACGAGGCCGCTGAACTGGCCCAGAGCATCCTTGATGACCTGGAAGCACCATTCGTCATCGACGATCAGCAAATCCGCCTGCGGGCCACCATCGGCATCACTCTGTTCCCCGAAGACGGCGACAGCACCGAGAAACTGTTGCAGAAAGCCGAACAGACCATGACCCTGGCCAAGAGCCGCTCGCGCAATCGCTACCAGTTCTACATTGCCAGCGTCGACAGTGAGATGCGCCGCCGTCGCGAACTGGAGAAAGACCTGCGCGAGGCCCTGGCCCTCGAGCAGTTCAGCCTGGTGTACCAGCCGCAGATCAGCTACCGCGACCTACGGGTGGTGGGCACCGAAGCCCTGATCCGCTGGCACCATCCCGAGCACGGCCTGGTGCCGCCGGACTTGTTCATTCCCCTGGCCGAGCAGAACGGCACCATTATCGCCATCGGTGAATGGGTATTGGACCAGGCTTGCAGGCAGTTGCGCGAATGGCACGACCAGGGCTTCCTCGACCTGCGCATGGCGGTCAACCTGTCGACGGTGCAACTGCACCACGCCGAACTGCCGCGGGTGGTGAACAATCTCCTGCAGATGTACCGGCTGCCGCCGCGCAGCCTGGAGCTGGAGGTCACCGAGACCGGACTGATGGAAGACATCACCACCGCTGCCCAGCACTTGCTGAGCCTGCGCCGCTCCGGGGCGCTGATTGCCATCGATGACTTCGGGACCGGCTATTCGTCCCTGAGCTACCTCAAGAGCCTGCCGCTGGACAAGATCAAGATCGACAAGAGCTTCGTCCAGGACCTGCTCGACGACGAGGACGATGCAACCATCGTCCGGGCCATCATCCAGTTGGGCAAGAGCCTGGGGATGCAGGTCATTGCCGAGGGCGTCGAAACGGTCGAGCAGGAAGCCTACATCATCGCCGAAGGCTGCCACGAAGGTCAGGGCTATTACTACAGCAAACCGCTGCCGGCACGGGAACTGGGCGCTTATCTGAAGCAGGCCGAGCGTAGCAAGGTTTCCATCATCTGATTTCTCCCCCGGGCGCCAGGCCTTTGTAGGCGCTGGCGAAGCCTGCGATCTTTGGTTTGTTCGCTTGGGATTCAAGCGTCAGCGCATAGATCGCAGCCTCGCTTCGCTCGACAGCTCCGGGCGTGCCTGCAGGCGCCATCTCGTATCATCAAATAAGAAATATTTACACCTGCACCCTTTACACATAATGCAAATCTTTCGCATTATGTCGCAGTTTTGCGCACCCTCGCGCCTGTCCCATCCATTACCGAAGCAGGATGTTCGCCATGATTCGTATGCCCCTGGCTACCGCCAGTCTGCTGGCCATCGCTATTTCCCTCGCCGGTTGCGGCGAAGGCAAAGACAAGGCCGCCGCGCTGCAAGCGCCAACGCCTGCCGCCAGCACCACGGCACCGGTCGCCCCTGCTGCTGCCGGCAAAATCGACGAAGCTGCCGCCAAGGCCGTTGTCGCGCACTATGCCGACATCGTCTACGCCGTCTACAGCGATGCCGAATCCACGGCAAAAACCCTGCAAACCGCCGTCGACGCGTTCCTGGCCAAGCCGAACGCCGAGACCCTGAACGCCGCCAAGGCTGCCTGGGTCGCCGCACGCGTGCCTTACCTGCAAAGCGAAGTGTTCCGCTTCGGCAACACCATCATCGACGACTGGGAAGGCCAAGTGAACGCCTGGCCCCTGGACGAGGGCCTGATCGACTACGTCGACAAATCCTACGAGCACGCCTTGGGTAACCCGGGCGCCTCCGCCAACATCATCGCCAACACCGAAGTACAGGTCGGCGAAGACAAGGTCGACGTGAAAGATATCACCCCGGAAAAACTCGCCGGCCTGAACGAGCTGGGTGGTTCCGAGGCCAACGTCGCCACCGGCTACCACGCCATCGAATTCCTGCTGTGGGGCCAAGACCTCAACGGCACCGGCCCGGGTGCCGGCAACCGCCCGGCGTCCGACTACCTGGAAGGTGCCGGCGCCACCGGTGGCCACAACGACCGGCGTCGTGCCTACCTCAAGTCCGTGACCCAATTGCTGGTCAACGACCTGGAAGAGATGGTCGGCAACTGGAAGCCGAACGTGGCCGACAACTACCGCGCCACCCTGGAAGCCGAACCCGCCGAAAGCGGCCTGCGCAAGATGCTGTTCGGCATGGGCAGCCTGTCCCTGGGTGAACTGGCGGGCGAGCGCATGAAGGTGTCCCTGGAAGCCAACTCGCCAGAAGACGAGCAGGATTGCTTCAGCGACAACACCCATAACTCGCACTTCTACGATGCCAAGGGCGTACGTAACGTGTACCTGGGCGAATACACTCGCGTCGACGGCACCAAGATGACCGGCGCGAGCCTGTCGTCCCTGATCGCCAAGGCCGATCCGGCCGCGGACACCGCGCTCAAGGCCGACCTGGCCGACACCGAGGCCAAGATCCAGGTCATGGTCGATCACGCCAACAAAGGCGAGCACTACGACCAACTGATCGCCGCCGGCAACACTGCCGGCAACCAGATCGTGCGCGATGCCATCGCCGCACTGGTCAAGCAGACCGGTGCGATCGAACAGGCTGCGGGCAAGCTGGGCATCAGCGACCTGAACCCGGACAGCGCTGATCACGAGTTCTGATCAACGCCGGCTGGCTGAAAAGGCGACCTCCGGGTCGCCTTTTTTTGTCTGAATGCCCGTCACTCAGGAGAAATAGAGCCGAAAACCGTTCTTGTGGCGAGGGGATTTATCCCCGCTCGAGTGCGCAGCGCTCGCCAACAACTGGCGGCGCTGCACAGAATTTCAGGATTGCTTCGCAATCCAACGGGGATAAATCCCCTCGCCACAGATTTCGGTGCTTGCTGGCCCTTGGTGGGTCATCACTGCAACCCCGCAAGCCGCCCTTCGATAAACCGCCGCTCCGGCAATTGCTGCGTCAACTCAAGCGCGCGTCGATACGCCGCCCTCGCCTCGTCCAATCGTCCCAGTTGACGACAGAATTCCGCCTGCGCCGAGTAGGCCAAGTGATAGTCGAGTAACTCCCCACGCCCCAGGATCGCCTCGACCAGGCGCAAGCCAGCCTCCGGCCCATCGCGCTTGGCCAGGGCGGCGGCACGGTTGAGTTCGATCACCGGCGACGGCACCGCGCGCAGCAGCACATCATAAAGCCCGACGATCTGCGGCCAATCGGTCTGCTCTGCCGCCGGCGCTTCGGCATGCACCGCCGCAATCGCCGCTTGCAGGCAATACGGCCCGAACCGGCGGGTCTTCAGCGCGGCTTCCACCAACGCACAGCCCTCGGTGATCAGCTCGGCGTCCCACAAGGATCGCACCTGTTCATCCAGCAGGATCAGTTCACCGGTCGATGACGTTCGTGCCGGGCGCCGGGATTCGTGCAGCAGCATCAACGCCAGCAATCCCATGACCTCGGCCTCGGGCAGCAACTCCATCAGCAGGCGCCCGAGGCGGATGGCTTCGCGCGTCAGGTCCTCGCGGGTCAGCTCTGCACCCATCGAGGCCGAATAACCTTCGTTGAACACCAGATAGATCACCCGCAGCACGCTGTCCAGCCGTTCCGGCAGCTCCGCGCGGGACGGCACCTGGTAGGGGATCCTGGCATCGCGAATTTTCGCCTTGGCCCGCACGATGCGCTGGGCAATGGCCGCCGGGGCGGCGAGGAAAGCCCGGGCGATTTGCTCGGTGGTCAAGTCACAGACTTCCCGCAGCGTCAGGGGCACCTGGGCATCGGCGGCCAGGGCCGGATGGCAACAGGTGAAAATCAGCCGCAGACGATCGTCTTCCACGTCCTCATCACTCCAATCGGCCTGCTCCAGCTCCTCGAGCTGGGCGATCAACAGCGGACGGGACGCGGCAAAACGCGCGCGCCGGCGCAAACCGTCGATGGCCTTGAAACGCCCGGCAGACACCAGCCAGGCTCGCGGGTTGTCCGGCACCCCGTCGCGCTGCCAGCGCTCGACCGCAATGAAGAAGGCCTCATGCAAAGCTTCTTCGGCGAGGTCGAAGTCTCCCAGCAGGCGAATCAGTGTCGCCAGGATCCGCCGCGAGTCTTGCCGATAAACCTGCTCGACCCGCGCCTTGACCGTTTCGGCCGACATCAGTCGGGCATGCCTTGGGTAACCAATGCTTCAAGCCGGTCCAGGCTCTGGCCCCACCCCTCATGGAAGCCCATGGCTTCGTGTGCCTGACGATCCTCCTCGCTCCAATGCAGGGCACGGGCGGTGTAACGGGTTTTACCGTCCACCTCCTCGAGCAGTACCTCAGCGGTCATGAAGGCCTTGCCGGAGGGAATCCAGCCAGGCACGAACGCGTCAGTGAACACCAGGCGCTGCGGGGCGAGGATTTCCAGGAACACGCCCATGGTCGGGTATTCACTGCCGTCGGGCGCGCGCATCAGGGTGCGAAATTGACCGCCGACCCACAGGTCCATTTCACACTCAGGCGTGGTCATGCCATGGGGCCCCCACCATTGGACCAGCAAGGCTGGCTCGGTCCAGGCGCGGAAAATTTTCTGACGCGGGGCGTCGATCATTCGGCTGATGGATAACGCGTAAGTGGCAGCTGCAAGGTTCATGAATGAAATCCTGTTTGTGCTTGTTGTTCAGGGGTTCAGTTGGCGTACCGGTCGCACTTCGACGCAGCCGACCCGGGCCGCCGGGATATTGCCGGCGACCTGGATGGCTTCGTTGAGGTCCTTGGCATCGATCAGGTAGAAGCCCGCCAGTTGCTCCTTGGTTTCGGCGAACGGGCCATCGGTGATCGACAGCTTGCCGGCGCGCATGCGCACCGTGGTGGCAGTCTGCACCGACTCCAGGGCTTCGGCGGCCAGCATGCGCCCACTGCCCTGGATCGATTCGGCATAGGCCATGCACTCGGCGTCCTCCGGGCTGTCGGGCGAGTTGTGCAGCGTGTGTTCGTTGCTATACACCAGGCATAGGTACTTCATGGAAGGCTCCGTAAGAGGACTGATCAACTATGGACGGCAGAATGAGGCTCGGCAAAAAAACCGACGATCAGGGTTGCAGGTCGAACAGCGTCGTACCCGCCATCGGGTCGAACGGCGCAGACCAATGTTCATGGACGATCCGCCATTGCCCGGCTACACGCTGGTAGCAGGCCGTCACGCGCATCCAGCAGGCCTGCTCCTCGCCTTTGTCGTTGGTGCCGCCGCAATAGGCCAGCCAATGGGCGAAGGCGATGTTCTCGGCCGGGGTAATCTTGACCTGATGGAAGTCGAACTTGTGCGGGCCGGGGCACATTTCCATGCAGGCTTGCCAATGGGCCCGGTAAGCGGCCTTGCCCTTGAATTGCAAGGCCTGGATGGCATCGAACGAGACGATGTCTTCGTCATAGAGCGCCATGACCTTTTCAACGTCCTTGGCCATGACGGCTTGGCGATAGGTGTCGATCAGGGCCTGGATTTCAGTTTCAGTGGCTTGGGTATTCATGGTGATTCTCCGCAGGTTTTTTGTTGAAGACACCCTTTGTCGTTTGGAGAAACCGCGAATCGACAACCCAACAAAAATAATTCAAAGAAAAAAATTCGTTAGAATCCAGATCCTATTCTGCTGGCAAACAACGGACGTTTTTGTGACCGCTCAGCTCGTCCCCTACGAAGACCTGACTCCGCTTCAACGCGAACAGGTCAGCGCCATCGAAATCCATCCCGGACAGATCAAGTTCGCCGGCGATATCCACGGTGCCCTGCACACGCTGCTGTCCAAGCCCAGCCCCGGGGTCAAAGGGTATGCGCTCTTGGCTGAAGAGGTGCCGGTGGCCTTCCTGCTGCTCAAGCGCCCGCCGGTATTGCCCGCCTGGGCCAATGAACACAGTGCCACCCTGCATGCCCTGCAAGTTGACCATCGGGCCCAGGGCAAAGGTTATGGCAAGGCCTGCCTGCAGGCGCTGCCCGCCGTGGCGCGAGCCGCCTGGCCGGAAATCCGCGGGCTGGAGCTCTCGGTTGACGCCGATAACGACTCGGCCATCGGCCTGTACACCCGGCTGGGCTGGGTCGACATTGGCGAAGCCTACAAGGGCCGCATCGGTTATGAGCGGCGGATGGGGTTGGTGTTTTGATGGACCTTGACCCATAGACTCGGGATGAATGGATGATGTTGACGTCGATTGAACAGTTGGAAGCCCTTTATGGCCTGCCCCACGAACGGGCAGTGCGCAAACAGATCCCCTTCCTGAACGAGGATTATCAGGCGATGGTCCGGGCCTCACCCCTGGTGGTCATCGGTTCGGCAGGGCCCGACGGACTTGATAGCTCGCCCCGGGGCGATGTGCCGGGTTTCGTGCAGGTCCTCGACGAGCGCACCCTGGCCTTGCCGGATCGCCCCGGCAACAACCGCATCGACACCCTGCGCAACGTCCTGCACGATCCGCGGGTATCGCTGCTGTTCCTCATTCCCGGAATTGGCGAGACCTTGCGGTCAACGGTACTGCCCGGATCAGCGCCGAACCCGCACTGCTGGAGCGTTTTGCCGTCAATGGCAAGCCGGCTCGCACCGTACTGCTGGTGGCGGTCGAAGCGGCGTTTTTCCATTGTTCCAAAGCCATGGTGCGCTCAGACCTGTGGAACCCGCATCGCCACCTCGAGCGCTCGGCCCTACCCAGCGCCGGGGCGATCCACAAGCGCTTGAATGATGGGCAATTCGATGCCGAGACTTATGACCGTGAAGCAACTGCGCGGGTGCAGGCCAGCTTGTACTGAAGCAGCGACGATCAGCTCGGCTTGAGCGGTATCCAGATCTCCAGGGCGCCTTCGCCGGTCCTGGGATTGAAGTCCTCGCTGTAGCGCTCGAACTCTGGTAATTGCGCCGCGGTATGGCCGGAATGCGGCAGCCACTCGTTCCAGATGTATTGGAACGTGTCCGGTAGTAGTTTCAACGGCCCCTTGTGTTCGAAGACGGCGTAATACCCAGGCTGGATTTCGATCCAGCGGTATTGTTCCGGCAGATCGTCGAGCCGGCCTATCTCCACGCCGGCGATGTATTCGAACCCACCCTTCCCGTCTGGGTTGCAACACACCCCGTAGGTCACTTCATCTTTCTGCCCTGGCACTTTGCCGAGCCAGGGCAGGAACTTTTCCCAGAGCAAAGGGATATCTTGGGCTGTGTCCTGGGTAAACCGGGCACCAAAGCCGGCGATGAGCTGAAAACGTCCCTGTTCAAAGCGTGGTTCGGCGGTGTAATCGCGTTTGTGCTTTTCCATGCGGCAACACTCCAGCAAACGTGAAGTCGGGCTTGGCAGTATAGAAGCCAAACCGTAATTGCCAGGGTCGTTTCGCTGGTCAAATGCCCGGCAAGACGCCGGCGACGGCCTTTGCGACGAACTCGTTGTACCCAGAAACAATCACGTACACCGCGAAATAACAGAAGATCGCCGCGGATGCCCAGTAGGAGTAACGCAACAGTTTATCCCCCAACAGTTTGCCGCCCTGGGTCGCCGCCAGGCACAGGGCCGCGCACCACAACAGCCCGGCGCAGAGAAAACCGCTGAGGAACAGCGCCGAGCTGAGCAAGGTTCCGCCGCCCGAACGCGCGATCAACGTACCGCCCACCGCTGCAAACCAGAGGATGGCACTGGGCGATGACATGGCCAGGAAAATCCCGCGAAAGAACTCCTGGCGCGAGGAGTTGCCCTGCACCTCGCCGGCCTCGGCGAGCACGGCGCTGTGATAGATCGCCGAATGGATCATCTTCGCCGCGAAATACAGCAACAGCACCGAGCCACCCAGCCACAGCACCCAGCGCACCGCTTCGTATTGCAGCAGGACCGTCATGCCCGCCAGGGCCAGGACGGCGTAGACCAGGTCGCCCACGCAGGTGCCCAGGCCCAGGGCGAAACCCTGGAAATAACCGCGCTGCATCGCCAGGGTGATCATCGCGATATTGGCCACGCCAATGTCCAGGCACAGGGAGAGACTCAGCAGGAAACCGCTGGAAAATTCCATCATTCATTCCGTTCGATTGGGTACAGCGAATTCAACTGCCCGCAGCCGGCGTTGATGGCTGCGTGGCGAGGTCGACAGTGTCGTCGAAAATAGTTGCGCACCGCTACTGGACAATCCGATATCCGCCCGATTATCTTGCGCCGCAGGCCACCGCAGTGGCCAACGTCGCTCGGACGGTTCCGGGCGCTCACGTATCTCGAGGCAACAATGGCCGACCAAGGTTCGCCGCGCCGCTTTGCGCGCATCGATCGACTCCCCCCGTACGTATTCAATATCACTGCCGAGCTGAAGATGGCTGCGCGTCGGCGCGGCGAAGACATCATCGACTTGAGCATGGGTAACCCCGACGGCGCCACACCCCCGCACATCGTGGAAAAGCTGGTCACCGTCGCCCAGCGTGAAGACACCCACGGCTATTCCACCTCCAAAGGCATCCCGCGCCTGCGCCGCGCCATTTCGCGCTGGTACAAGGACCGCTATGAGGTGGACATCGACCCGGAAACCGAAGCCATTGTCACCATCGGTTCCAAGGAAGGCCTGGCCCACCTGATGCTGGCGACCCTGGACCAGGGCGACACAGTGCTGGTGCCCAACCCCAGCTATCCGATCCACATCTACGGTGCCGTGATCGCCGGCGCCCAGGTGCGTTCGGTGCCGCTGGTGCCAGGGGTGGATTTCTTCGATGAACTGGAGCGGGCCATCCGCGGCTCGATTCCCAAGCCGAAGATGATGATCCTCGGCTTCCCATCCAACCCCACCGCCCAGTGCGTGGAGCTGGATTTCTTCGAACGGGTCATCGCCCTGGCCAAGCAGTACGACGTATTGGTGATCCACGACCTGGCCTACGCCGACATCGTGTACGACGGCTGGAAAGCCCCGTCGATCATGCAGGTGCCCGGTGCGAAAGACATCGCGGTGGAGTTCTTCACCCTGTCCAA
Organism: Pseudomonas sp. PF05; assembly: GCF_056521845.1. Classification (NCBI taxonomy): domain Bacteria; kingdom Pseudomonadati; phylum Pseudomonadota; class Gammaproteobacteria; order Pseudomonadales; family Pseudomonadaceae; genus Pseudomonas; species Pseudomonas sp. PF05. The sequence goes on from NZ_JBWLPW010000012.1 coordinate 34,142, forward strand.
GAGCTACAACATGGCCGGCTGGCGCATCGGTTTCATGGTGGGCAACCCGGAACTGGTCAACGCCCTGGCGCGAATCAAGAGCTACCACGACTACGGCACCTTCACCCCGCTGCAAGTGGCCGCCATCGCCGCCCTCGAAGGCGACCAGCAATGCGTGCGCGACATCGCCGAGCAGTACCGCCAACGCCGCAACGTACTGGTCAAGGGCCTGCATGAACTGGGCTGGATGGTGGAAAACCCCAAGGCGTCGATGTACGTCTGGGCCAAGATTCCCGAAGCCTATGCCCACCTGGGCTCACTGGAATTCGCCAAGAAGCTGTTGGCCGAAGCCAAGGTCTGCGTCTCGCCGGGGGTAGGGTTCGGGGAATATGGGGATGATCACGTGCGCTTCGCGCTGATCGAAAACCAGGACCGGATTCGCCAGGCCGTGCGCGGGATACGTGGGATGTTCCGGGCGGATGGGTTGATAAACAAACCTGGCGCCTGACTCAAAACCAACGGTGGGAGTTTGCTCCCACCCTGGATCTTCTGATCACCAGAAACCAGTGTGGGAGCGAGCTTGCTCGCGATAGCGGCATAACAGTCAACGAAAGAGTCGATTGTCAGTCCGCCATCGCGAGCAAGCTCGCTCCCACAGGTTTAGACCACCAGCGACAACAGCAGGATAAAGATCAACCCCACCACGGACAGGATGGTTTCCATCGCGGTCCAGGTCTTGAAGGTTTCGGCCACGGTCATGTTGAAGTACTGCTTGACCAGCCAGAAGCCTGCGTCGTTGACGTGGGACAGGATCAACGAACCGGCACCGGTCGCCAGCACCAGCAGCTCACGGTTCACACCCGGCATCATCCCCACCACCGGCACCACGATCCCGGCACCGGTAATGGTCGCTACCGTCGCCGAGCCTGTGGCAATGCGGATCACCGCAGCCACCAGCCACGCCAGCAGGATCGGGGAAATCTGTGCACTTACCGCCATGTGACCGATCACATCGCCCACACCACTGGTCACCAGCATCTGCTTGAAGCCACCACCGGCACCGATGATCAGGATGATCGCGGCGGTCGGCGCAAGGCTGGCGTCCAGCCATTTGAGCATCTGGTTGGAACCGATGCCCTGCTTGTAGCCGAAGGTGTACAGCGACAGCAACAGCGCCAGCAGCAAGGCCGAGATCGGGTGGCCGATCATGTCCATCCAGGCGCGAAAGAGGTTGCCATCGGGCAGCGCCACGTCAGCGAAGGTCTTGAGCAGCATCAGGAATACCGGCGACAGCACGGTGATCAGGGTGATGCTGAAGCTTGGCAGTTCGGTGGAGCTCGTCTCGCGGGCCAGTTGGTCCACCAGTTCCTGGTTCGGATGGCCAGGGATGTGCTTGGCAATGAACGTACCGAAGATCGGCCCGGCAATGATGGCCGTTGGCAGCGCCACGATCAGGCCATAGAGAATGGTCTTGCCGATGTCGGCACCAAACACCCCGATCGCCAGCAGCGGCCCCGGGTGCGGCGGCACCAGGCCGTGGACGGCGGAAAGACCGGCCAGCAGCGGGATACCGATCTTGATGATCGACACGCCGGTGCGGCGCGCAACGATGAACACCAGTGGGATCAGCAGCACGAAGCCGATTTCGAAGAACAGCGGGATGCCCACCAGGAACGCGGCGAACATCATGGCCCACTGCACCTTGTCCTTGCCGAAGGCGCGGATCAGGGTCTGGGCGATCTGATCGGCCCCGCCCGACTCGGCCATCATTTTGCCAAGCATCGTGCCCAGCGCCAGGATGATGCCGACAAAACCCAGCACGCCACCGAAGCCGTCCTGGAACGCCTTGAGGATGGTGCCGGTCGGCATGCCCGACGTCAGGCCGAGGAATGCGGCGGCGATGGTCAGTGCAATGAACGGGTGGAATTTGAACTTGGTGATGAGGATGATGAGTCCGATCACCGTGACCACTGCATCAAGCAGCAGGAACGTCTCGTGGGACATGCCGAACATGGGAGGTGTCTCCTGATTTGTTGTTGTTATTGAAGCAGTTATTGGTTAGCCGTCGGGGTAGCGCTATCTTTCTGACGCAAATTTTTTGAAACTCAGCCGGCAAGCTTCAAACCATGGTCCAACCACCAGACGTAAGCCTGATGCGCCAGTTCCTCAACGCTATGGCTGGACGCATCCAGAGCCAGGGTCAGGGGCTCGCCGACAGGGGATTGAAGGGTGGCAAACTGGCTGTCGATCAGGGTCGACGGCATGAAATGGCCAGGACGATGGGAAACGCGGTCGGCGGCCACTTCGGGGGTCAATTCAAGGAATATGAAGCCCAGGCCTGGCAAGGCGCTGCGCAGACGCTCGCGGTAACTGTGCTTGAGGGCCGAGCAGGTCAGCACCGGGCGCTCGCCCGTGGCGTCGACACGGCGCAACTCATCGCACAGGCTGTCGAGCCAGCCGGCACGGTCGTCGTCGTTCAAGGGAATACCGGCGCTCATCTTCTGGATGTTGGCCGCAGGGTGGAAAGTGTCGCCTTCGATGGCGGTGGCGCCGCTCAACTGGCACAGCGCCTGGCTGACGCAAGTTTTGCCGCAACCGGCAACGCCCATGATGACCAGGGCGGTGATGGGATTATTCATGTAACACCTCAGCGCGCAGACAGCGCTACCTTTGCCAGTTATGACACCGCAGCAAAAGCAGAAGTTGCCGACGCCTTCTTGTCATTTTTGTGGTTGCAGCATGTTCGTTCACGACACCAGCACACGGGGATCAGGCAAACCCCACTTACGCATTTGCAGCCGCGTCGAGACAGCGCTACCTTAGTGCCTTGATTTTTGTTTGGCAAGCCACCCTGATGACCGCCCCTAAAAACGATAAGAATACTCGCACCACCGGTCGCCCTACGCTCAACGAAGTCGCACGCCTGGCCGGTGTCAGCCCCATCACCGCCTCCCGTGCCTTGCGCGGCGTCAGCACCGTAGCCGTCGATCTGGTGGAAAAAGTCCGCCAGGCCGCCGTGGAGCTCAACTACGTCGTCAACCCCGCCGCCCGCGCCCTGGCTTCGGCCCAGAGCCATTCGGTGGTGGTGCTGGTGCCATCGTTGTCCAACTTGTTGTTCATCGACACCCTGGAAGCCATTCATCGGGTGCTGCGGCCCAAGGGTTTCGAAGTGGTGATCGGCAACTACCACTACTCCCGGGACGAGGAAGAAGACCTGCTGCGCAACTACATGGCCTATCAGCCGCGTGGCTTGTTGCTGACCGGTTTCGACCGTACCGAAAGCGCCCGCCGCATGATCGAGGCCAGCAACATTCCGTGCGTGTACATGATGGAGCTGGACCCCGGCGCCGGGCTCAACTGCGTCGGCTTTTCCCAGCTCAAGGCCGGCGAAACGGCGGCCGAGCACCTGATTTCCAAAGGCCGCAAGCGCCTGGCCTACATCGGCGCGCAACTGGACCAACGCACCCTGCTGCGTGGCGAAGGTTTTCGCCGCGCCCTGCAGAAAGCCGGTCTGTATGACCCGGACCTGGAACTGCTGACCCCGCGCCCGTCATCGGTAGGCCTGGGCGGTGAATTGTTCCTGCAATTGCTGGACAACCACCCGGATGTCGATGCGATCTTCTTCGGCAACGACGACCTGGCCCACGGCGCCTTGTTGGAGGCGCTGCGCTGCGGTATCAAGATCCCCGAGCAGGTCTCGGTCCTGGGTTTCAACGACCTGCCCGCCTCGGCCCACATGGTGCCGCGCCTGAGCAGCATCAGCACCCCACGGGAAGCCATCGGCCGACGCGCCGCCGAACAGATGCTGACGTTGATGGCCGGCAACCGCATCGCACAGCCGGTGGTGGACATGGGCTTTGAGCTCAAGGTCCGCGAAAGCACCTGAGCCGATCCTCTGCACTGGTGCGGTCGATCCATGCCGTCCACCGGCAAGGGTTGGCCGCCCCGCTCGCGGCGCCTGCCCACAACCCTTGGAATAGAGGCCTTGGGACGACGGCATGGGAATTGCTCCTGCCCATCGCTCAGTCATTACCTCCAGGTGCTCATCATGTTGGTCAGTGCAAAACAGCAATCGATGGTCTTGCCGCTCAAACGCCCGGGCGAAGATCCCACCGCCGAAGCCGCCAGCGGCCTGCAAAGCGCCGCGTTGCAGGCCTTGCGCGATAACGTCCAGACCCAGGCCAGCCAGGGCGCCGCCCAAGTCCAGGATTCCTTCACCCGACAAGCCACGCAACAGGTCAACGCCGCCACCGCCATCAGCGACAAGGTGGACGAGGCGTTCGCCAAGACCCGCGTGCAATTGCAGACCGCCGCTTCACCAGCGTCGGAAGAAACCACGGCGCTTGGCGGCTCCGCGACGGCAGAATTCAAGGACTACATGAGCAAGACGCCCGAAGAGCGCCTGCGCGACAGCATTCTCGAAGAGATGGGCATTTCTGAGGAAGAGTTCGAGGCGATGCCGCCCGAGAAGCAGATGGCGGTCAGCCAGGAGATTGCCCAGCGCATGCAGGACAAGTCGGCGATGGCACAAGTGGAAAAGGCCCAGGAGAGCCGCACCGACGACAAAACCTCGGCCACGGACATGTTTCTCGCCTCGCTTTAAGCCTCGGCACATGGCGCAGCGTTTGAGCTGGGGGTTGGCGCCCCAGCTCAATCCTGAGGCCAACCGAAGCGTTATCGGTTCAATGACCGAACAGGTTCACCTTCTTGGTTTTTTTGTCGGCGCGTTTTTCATCGGCAGTCTTCGCCGGTTTTTTCTTTGCCGCTTTTTTTGAATCCATGCCTTTGGCCATGATACGTACTCCACTCATACGGGATGTGAAGTCAGGTATACACCTATCGCCGCACCTGCGTTCTTTTATAATCGCCCTCCCCTTATCGCCCACGACCCTGCCATGTCCGAAATCCATTACGCAGCGCTCGAAGCATCGCTTTGGCCGCTGATGAACAAGTTCTATCGCGCCCACCAATCCTCCATGAAAGCCGTGCGTGACGCGCAGCTTTGGGTGGCGCGACGCGATGAGATCGTCGCCGCCCTGTGCCTGCGACCAGTGTCGGGCGGGCATTGGTTGACAGGGTTGTTCGTCGACTCGGCGTACCGCGGACAAGGCATCGCCGCACGGTTGATCGCCGAAGCGGTGAACGGTGTGAATGAGCCGGTGTGGCTGTTCTGCCACCCGGATTTGCGCGGGTTTTATGAGCGGCGTGGTTTCAGCTTCGACCCCGAACTGCCCTATGCGATGGCCGAACGCCTGAGCCGGTATGCGCGCAGCAAGCCGATGATTGCGATGGGGCTTGCGCCTGCAAAATCCTGAAGTGCACTACAGATCCAATGTGGGAGCGGGGGTGGGGGATCAATCGTCTGCAGCCGGGTCCAGATCCGGGAACATCACCTCGGTAAACCCGAACTTGCTGAAATCACTGATGCGCGACGGGTACAAGCGCCCGATCAGGTGATCGCATTCATGCTGCACCACCCGCGCATGAAAGCCCGACGCGTAACGCACGATCGGCTCGCCCTTGGGATCGAAGCCTTCGTAGCGGATGTGCTGGTAGCGCTCGACCGCCCCGCGCAGGCCCGGCACCGACAGGCAACCTTCGAAGCCCTCTTCCCTCTGCGGGCCCAGCGGGGTGATCAGCGGGTTGATCAGGATGGTCTGGGGCACTGCCTCGGCGTCGGGGTAACGCTCGCTGTGCTCGAAGCCGAAGATCACCAGTTGCAGGTCCACGCCGATCTGTGGCGCCGCCAGGCCGACACCGCCGACGCTTTCCATGGTCTGGAACATGTCGTCGATCAATTGCCACAATTCTGGGCTGTCGAACATGTCGGCGGGCACCGGCGGGGCGATGCGCAGCAGGCGTTCGTCGCCCATTTTCAGGATGTCACGGATCATGGTCGGGCTTCGTCAGGGTGGGGATGAGGGATGGAATGGTCGCGGCCCAGGCCCGACACATGCTGTTTTTCGTGCTCGCCCGCGCTCTTTTCGCCCGGGTTCTTGCCCTCGGTGGACATGTGCTCGATCACCGCATTCATCTCCGCACCGAGCAACAGCACCGCCGAAGAAATATAGAAATACAGCAACAACACGATGATCGCACCGATGCTGCCATACATGGCGTTGTAGTTGGCAAAGGTCTTGACGTAAAACGCGAAGCCCAGGGAGGCGATGATCCACACCACCACCGCCAGCACCGACCCCGGGGTGATGAAGCGAAACTCCTGCTTGACGTCGGGCATCACGTAATAGATCAGCGCCACAGCCACCATCAGCAAGATCACGATCACCGGCCAGCGCACGATCGTCCAGAGCGTGACGATGAACGCCTCCAGGCCGACCTGGGCCGCAATCCAGCCCATCACCTGCGGTCCGAGCACCATCAGCGCCGCAGCGGCCAGCAACATGCCCGCGATGCCGATGGTGTAGAAGATCGACAGCGGAAAGCGCTTCCAGGCCGGGCGGCCTTCCACCACATCATAGGCGGCATTCATCGCGCTCATCATCAGCCGCACGCCCGCCGAGGCGGTCCACAACGCAATGACGATACCCACCGACAACAATCCGCCCTTGGATTGCTGGAGCTGGTCGATCACCGGATTGACCTGCTCCAGGGCCTGGGGCGGCAGCACCAGCTCCGATTGCAGGCGCAGCCAGGAGAAAAAGTCCGGCAGGTGCAGGAAGCCGATCAACGCGATCAAAAAGAGAATGAAAGGAAATAGCGAAAACAGCATTTGGTACGCCAATGCCGAGGCATAGGTCGACATCTCGTCGTCGAGAAACTCAGTCACGGTGCGCATCATCACACGATGCAAAGGCAAGCCTTTCAAGGCCGGGAACATCATGTGCGTCTCCTTTCGCCGCAAATAAAGGCTGGTCGCTTGGCGACTCACGGGGTTGCTATCCAAGACAAAAGTAACCTGTTTGGCGACTTTGGAACAATTTCCCCGGAGCAAGTTCGAGCCGACACGAAAACGGCCACCCGCGGATGGCCGTTCCAATCGCTTTTTCAACACACCGGTTATGCCTCGTCAACGCCTTTCTTGACTGCATCCTTGGCCTTGCCCACGGTTTGCTGGGCCTCACCTTTTTTCTCCTGGACCACGCCCTCGGCGCGCATGCGGTCATTGTCGGTGGCCTTGCCGACGCCTTGTTTGATGTTGCCGACGGCTTCGTTGGCAACGCCCTTCACTTTATCGCTCGTGCTACCCATGATGTCTCTCCCTGTTAACAACTGTACGAAAAGTCATTACATAAGGGTTGACCGAGTCCGTTTGCGGGGAGTTTCATTTTTTCAGCAGCGCATTTCATCGTCAGATGCAGGTTGCGCTTTATGTTTGCCGATCCACACCCGAGAATGCCCCACGTATTCAGGCTGCGGCCTGAAGCTTCAATCTCGTAGGAACGTTATGAAACTCGATAAAAAGCAGGCCATCGCCCGCAGAAACCAGGAACTGGGCGGCGCCGTACTGGGCGTCAACAACTGCCACTTCAGCGAATTGAACCGTAACCGCAACATCTTCTGGTTCGATATCCCGGTGGCGCGCCTGGCCATCGGTCAATACGAATGGATTCACCTGCTGCTGCACACGCCAGCGACCGATGAGCTGCTGCACCTGAAGGTGCCGACCGTGTTCCTGCGCGAGAAAATGGAAGGTTTGGAAGTGCGCAACCAGGGCAAGCGCAAGGCGGCCCTGAGCCTGGAACTGAGCGCTGACAAGGATTCCTATCTTCAGGACATGCGGCCGGGTGGCACCAATCTGGATTTTGCGCAGTTCAGGTTGTAACGCGATTTCCTAGCTTTGGTGTGTATATCCGTTGCTGCGGTAACAGCCACTTAGGGTTCCGCCCTGACGTTGGGCGGAACCATAAGCCGCCGTTATAAAAAAAACGGATATACACCCAAAACCAAGCCCAAAAGAAAACGGCGCTTTCCCTCCCTCGGAAAAGCGCCGTTTCTTTAAGTGAAGAGCATCACCGCATCAACGGGGCTTTTTATTGGCAACGGTATTATTTCTTCAGCCCCAACTTCCTGAGCTCTTCATCCCGCAACTCGCGCCGCAGAATCTTGCCCACGTTGGTCGTCGGCAAGGCATCGCGGAACTCCACGGCCTTGGGCACCTTGTAGCCGGTGACGTTGGCACGCATGTGTTCCATCACCTGTTCCTTGGTCAACGTGACACCCGGTCGAGCGACGATGAAGATCTTGATCGCCTCGCCAGACTTCTCGTCCGGTATGCCGATGGCCGCGCATTGCAGCACGCCCGGCAGGGTTGCCAGCACATCTTCCAGTTCGTTGGGGTACACGTTGAAACCGGAGATCAGGATCATGTCTTTCTTGCGATCGACGATGCGCATGTAGCCGTCCGGCTGGATCAGCGCAATGTCACCGGTCTTGAGCCAGCCTTCGCTGTCGAGGATCTCGTCAGTGGCTTCCTGACGCTGCCAGTAACCCTTCATGACCTGCGGACCTTTCACACACAATTCGCCGATTTCACCCAATGGCTGTTCGACGCCCGCGTCATTGATCACCTTGCACAGCGTCGATGGCACCGGAATGCCGATGGTACCGACCTGGATCTTCTGGATCGGGTTGACGGTAGCCACCGGGCTGGTCTCGGTCATGCCATAGCCTTCGCAGATCGGGCAGCCGGTCACCGCTTTCCAGCGCTCGGCTGCTGCCAGTTGCAAGGCCATGCCGCCGGACAGGGTGACTTTGAGGGCAGAGAAATCGAGCTTGCGGAAGGCTTCGTTGTTGCACAGGGCCACGAACAGCGTATTGAGGCCGACGAAGCCGCTGAACTTCCACTTCGACAACTCCTTGACCATCGCCGGCAGGTCACGCGGGTTGCTGATCAGGATGTTGTGGTTGCCGATCAGCATCATCGCCATGCAATGGAAGGTGAAGGCATAGATGTGGTACAGCGGCAGCGGCGTGATCAGAATCTCGCAACCTTCATTGAGGTTGGAGCCCATCAGCGCCTTGCACTGCAACATGTTCGCCACCAGGTTGCGATGAGTGAGCATCGCGCCCTTGGCCACGCCAGTGGTGCCGCCGGTGTATTGCAGCACGGCCACATCGTCGCTGGTGGGGTTGGCTTCGTTCACGGGTTGGCCGTGGCCTTTGCTCAGCACGTCGTTGAACTTGACGGCCTTGGGCAAGTGATAGGCCGGGACCATCTTCTTGACGTACTTGATCACGCTGTTGATCAACAGGCGCTTGAGCGGCGGCAGCAGATCGGCAACTTCGGTGACGATGACGTGCTTGACGCCTGTCTTGGGTACCACGGTCTCGGCCAGGTGTGCCATGTTCGCCAGGCATACCAGTGCCTTGGCCCCGGAGTCGTTGAACTGGTGTTCCATTTCCCGCGCGGTGTACAGCGGGTTGGTGTTGACCACGATCAGCCCGGCGCGGATCGCACCGAACACAGCCACCGGGTACTGGAGAACGTTGGGCAGCTGCACGGCGATTCGATCGCCCGGCTGTAAATCGGTATGCTGTTGCAGGTACGCGGCAAAGGCACCGGACAACTCGTAGAGTTCACCGTAGGTGATCGTCTTGCCGAGGTTGCTGAATGCCGGCTTGTTGGCAAAGCGTTGGCAGGACTGCTTCAACACCGCCTGAATATTCGGATACTCGTCTGGATTGATGTCGGCAGCAATCCCAGCTGGGTACTTATCCTTCCAAAAGTCTTCGATCATGGAAGCCCACTCCTCAGCAACGCGAATTCTCACCGCATTTGATGCGATTATTATTGGTGTGTGTTTATTGGTGAATCTGGCTTGAATCAAGGCCGAGAAGTCACAAAAGCGCGCCGAGAGTAGCAGCTTTGCCAAGGGCCGCCTAGAGCCAAAAGCAGCCCCTACAGTCACAAACATGACTCATGAATATTTTATGGTCATTTTTAGAGTAAAAATTCTAAGCCTCGTTTAAATCGCTCTGAATAGCCAAAAAACTGAGGGAGCGAGCTTGCTCGCGATGGCGGTGGACCAGCTGAATTGGATTTAGCTGATACACCGCCATCGCGAGCAAGCTCGCTCCCACAGGGTTTCTACTGGACTTCTCTGGCCTCAGGCGATATCCCGCAGCTCCCGCCGCAAGATCTTGCCCACCGGAGTCATTGGCAACGATTCCCGAAGCACGATGTGCTTGGGTACCTTGTAGCCGGTGAAGTTCTCCTTGCAGTAGGCCTTGAGTTCTTCAAGGCTGACCCCGGCTTCGCGTGCCACCACAAACAGCTTCACCGCCTCCCCCGAACGTTCGTCCGGCACGCCGATGACCGCGCAGTTGGCCACCTTGGGATGGGCCATCACCACGTCTTCGATCTCGTTGGGGTACACATTGAAGCCCGAGACGATGATCATGTCCTTCTTGCGGTCGACGATGCGCACGAAACCGTCCGGATCGATTACCGCGATATCGCCGGATTTGAACCAGCCCTCGTGGTCCAGCACTTCGGCCGTGGCCTCAGGCTTGTTCCAGTAGCCTTTCATGATCTGCGGACCCTTGATGCACAGCTCGCCGCGCTCGCCCAGGGACTGCTCGACGCCATCGTCGTTGATCACTTTCATCAGCGTGCCCGGCACCGGCATCCCCACCGTGCCCAACCGGGACTTGCCCCCATAAGGATTGGCACTGGCCACTGGCGAGGTCTCGGTCAGGCCATATCCTTCGGTGATGCCGCAACCGGTGATCTGTTCCCAGCGCTCGGCGGTGGCCTTGATCAGCGCCGTGCCGCCCGAATTGGTGACCTTGAGGTTGGAAAAATCCAGGGTCTTGAAATCCGGATGGTCCATCAATGCCACGAACAACGTGTTGAGCCCCAGCAGCAGCGAGAAACGCCAGTTCTTCAGTTCCTTGATGAAACCACCGATGTCCCGCGGGTTGGTGATCAGCACGTTGTGGTTGCCGGTCACCATCATGCACATGCAGTTCGCCGTGAACGCATAGATATGGTAGAGCGGCAACGGCGCGATCATGACCTCCTGGCCTTCGCGCAACAGTGGATGACCGTCATCACCGAGCTGCCCCAGGCAGGCCCGGGCCTGTTGCATGTTGGCCACCAGGTTGCCGTGGGTCAGCATTGCGCCCTTCGCCAACCCGGTGGTGCCGCCGGTGTATTGCAACACCGCAATGTCGTCGAGGCTGACTTTCAGCGGCTTGATGCCCTGGCCGCGTCCCAGGCGCAAGGCGCTCTTGAAGGCGATGGCCTGGGGCAGCGAATAGGCCGGCACCATTTTCTTGACCTTGCTCACCATGGTGTTGACCAGCCAGCCCTTGGCGGTGGGCATCAGGTCACCCATCTTCGCTTCGATCAGGTACTGCAGGTCCGTATCGGGCAACACCTCCTGGACTTTTTGCCCGAACATATTCAGGTACACCAGCGCCCGGGCACCGGAGTCCTTGAACTGATGACGCATTTCCCGCGCGGTGTACAGCGGGTTGGTGTTGACCACGATCAGCCCGGCGCGCAAGGCACCGAACACGGCGATCGGGTACTGCAGGATGTTAGGCATCTGTACTGCGATACGATCGCCCGGTGCCAGGTCGGTATGGGCTTGCAGGTAGCCGGCGAAAGCCGCGCTGTAGCGCTCGAGCTCGGCATAGGTGAGGGTCACCCCCATGTTGCTGAACGCCGGACGGTCGGCAAATTTCTTGCAGGAACGCTCGAACACCTCGATTACCGACTTGTAGGCCCCAAGGTCAACATCCAGGGGCACGCCGGCCGGGCGTTTGTCATTCCAGAAATCAGGCTGCATTGTTTTTGTCCTCTTTACCTGAGCATGTCCGGGCCGCGTCTGCATCGCTTGCAGACGCGGAGCTCTTGGGACACTAGCAGCTATGGCCAATCAGGCAAATATGGCAACCTGCGTCATAGATTGTGTGAATCTTCTTGCCACGACGAAGGCTGATCAGGCGAGACGCAACGGATGCGCTATACAATGCAGCGAGGCTGCGTCTGACTTTGTGCAAAGGAATCGCCATGATCCACCAAACGTTCTGGCTGACCGCGACCGACCATAGCCGCCTGTTCGTCAACCAATGGCTGCCCGAAACCGCCCCTTTGGCGGTGATCATGCTGGCCCATGGCATGGCCGAACACAGCGGCCGCTACGCACGCCTGGCCCAGGCGTTGTGCGACGAAGGCTACGGTGTCTGCGCCATGGACTTGCGCGGCCATGGCAAGACCGGCGAGGAAGCGATTCTCGGCCACTTTGCCGACGAGGACGGCTGGACCAAGGTCGTGGGCGACCTGGCCAGCCTCAACCAGCACATCGGTCAACAACATCCCGAAACCCCCATCGTGTTGCTAGGCCACAGCATGGGCAGCTACATCGCCCAGGGTTATTTGTTGCATCACAGCGCCAGCCTGCACGGGGCGATTCTCAGCGGCTCGAACTTTCAGCCGGTGACGCTCTACCGCTGCGCTCGCCTGATCGCCCGCTTCGAACGCTGGCGCCAGGGAGCCACCGGGCGCAGCGCGTTGATCGAGTGGCTGTCGTTCGGCAGTTTCAACAAGAAATTCAAACCCACGCGTACCCCTTTCGACTGGCTCAGCCGCGACCCGGCCGAAGTCGACAAGTACGCCCAGGACCCGCTGTGTGGCTTTCGCTGCACCAATCAACTGTGGGTCGACCTGCTCGGTGGCTTGCAGCAAATCAGCAAAGCGTCCAATCTCGCCCAGATCGATCCGGGCCTGCCCCTGCTGGTGATCGGTGGTGAATGTGATCCGGTGAGCGAAGGCAAGCGTCTGAAGGATCTGGCCGACACCCTGCGTGACGCCGGCATCCGGCACCTGCAATTGACGATTTACCCGCAGGCCCGTCACGAACTGTTCAATGAAACCAACCGCGATGAAGTGACCGCCGACGTGCTGGCCTGGATTGCCCAAGCCTTGAGCCACAAGCGGCCGCCACGCAGCGAGTAGGCTTGCAGCGTTTTTCCTTTACTCCTTCACAGGATTTGAAACAGATGACCCAGGTTACCAACACCCCTTACGAAGCCCTCGAAATCGGCCAGACCGCCAGCTACAGCAAGACCGTCGAAGAGCGTGATATCCAGCTGTTCGCGGCGATGTCCGGCGATCACAACCCGGTGCACCTGGATGCCGAGTTCGCCGCCGCGAGCATGTTCAAAGAGCGCATCGCCCATGGCATGTTCAGCGGTGCGCTGATCAGCGCGGCAGTGGCCTGCGAGTTGCCGGGGCCGGGCACCATCTATATCGGCCAGCAGATGAGTTTCCAGAAACCGGTGAAAATCGGCGACACCCTGACCGTGCGCCTGGAAATCCTGGAGAAACTGCCGAAGTTCCGTGTGCGCATCGCCACGCGCGTGTTCAACCAACGCGACGAGCTGGTGGTGGACGGCGAGGCCGAAATCCTCGCACCGCGCAAGCAGCAGACCGTGACCTTGCCGACGTTGCCGGCGATCACTGTGGGCTGACTCACAGGCGCCTACTGTGAGTGACTTTGTGGCAAGCCATTGTGTGGGAGCAAAGCTTGCTCGCGATGCAGGCGCCTCGGTTCCCTGAGAGACCGAGTTATCTTCATCGCGGGCAAGCCTTGCTCCCACATTTAAGGCAAGTCTTCGCGCACCTGCACGCTCGCCGTCATCCCGGCGCTCAGGTTCACCCCCTCCGGCACCTTGTCCAACTTGATCCGCACCGGTATCCGCTGGGCCAGGCGCACCCAGTTGAAGGTCGGCTCGACCTCCGCCAGCAACTGCGCATCGGGGTTGGTGTTGCGGTCGGTAATGCCACGGCTGATGCTCTCGACATGGCCCTCCAGCGCATGGCCGGCGCTCATCAGCCAGATCTTGACCGGATCGCCCACACGGATCCTCGGCAACTTGGTCTCTTCGAAATAGGCCTGCACATAGAACGTCGAGTCATCGATCAGCGCCATCACCGGCTGCCCGGCATTCACGTAGTTGCCTTCGGCCAGGCGCAGGTTGGTGATGTGGCCGTTACGCGGGGCCAGGACCTGGCTGCGGGCCAGATTGAGCTCGGCCACCTTGGCCTCTGCCTGGGCTTCGCGCAGTTCGCCTCGGGCGATGCCGGCGTTGATCTGGGCATTTTCCCGCAGTTCGGCGCTGATGGCCTGGGGCCCAAGAGCCGCGCGGCGGCTGGCTTCGTGTTCGCGCAGGCTCAATTGCTGCTGGCGCGTCTGGACCACGGCCCGGGCTTTCTCCAGCGCCGCCTCGAACCGCTCGCGGTCGATACTCAGCAACACATCGCCGGCCTTGACCTGCTGGTTATCCACCGCCTTGAGCTCGCGCACCCAACCCGACACGTCGGGTGCAATCACCACCACGTCGGCGCGAATCCGCGCATCGCGGGTCCAAGGTGTGAGCATGTAGTACTGCCACAAGTGAAACCCGGCGAAAATCGCCACGGCCACCATGCACAGCGTGACGGCGACACGTACGGATGTACGCATGTTCAACTCCTATAGCGGCCCGAGGACCACGGTAATAACGGTCAGGACACAGACATACAGGGCGCAGTCGAACAAGGCTTCATGCCATATCCAACGCCCGGCCGGCACCAGGCTGAGCAGCAGGCGCAACGCACCGGTCACCAGCAACGCCAGCACCACATAAATCAGGAACGGGCTGAGCAACACCCCGCCAATCGACCACTCACGCAAGCCCATGGCTGTGCTCCCGTCGTTCAGGTTCGTGCTGGTGGCACCAGGCGCGCCAGCTGTTTTGCAATTGCACCACCGCGCCCTGGGCCAGCTTCAATGCGTCACCGGGCGGCTGGGTCGACAACACGTTCAGGAACTCGGCGCTTGCCGAGGCCAGCGCATCGGCCTTGTCACCGGCCGGGCCATGTTCGAGCACCTGCTCCAGCGCTTCGAAATAGCGACGCTGCGCCCGGCTATCAGGCACTTGGGCGACGGCCAGGCTAAGACGCAAATGCAACAATTCATCGCCAATGTCCAGGCCAAGCAAACCATCATCCCAACGGCTGCGCGCCTGCACCGGCAACTCAGGGTAATGCCGCGCCAACTGCAACAGCCGGTCGGCCATGCGCCCGCCGAACCAGCTCTCGGCGCCACGCAGGCTGCGATGGGTCAGGCGCACCAGGTCGTGGAGGGTCGCGGCCAGCAGGCGGCGGCTGTGCCAGGCCGGGTTGCGCAAAATCAGCAGATTGAAGGCCAGCACCGCCGCGCCCACACCAATCATCATGGCCTGGGCGTTATTGAAGAACGCCGCGACGTCGTACTTCATGGCATTGAGTGGTGAAATCAACACCACGAAATGCAGGCAGAACGACGTCGCCGTGGCAAAAATCTGCGGCTTGGCCATACCCAGCGCGCCGAAAAACAACGGCACGCCCATGGCCATGCACAGCATCGCAAAACTGCTCCATTGCGGGAGAACGAGCTCACCGATCACGAACGCCGTCGGCACGGCCAACAGGATGCCCCGCAGAAAACTCATGCCGATCTGCGCGCCATTTTCGCGACTGGCGAACAGGCTGCACACCACGCACGTCAGCAGCATTGCCCCCGATGCGGCGGGCCAGGCGGTCGCCAGCCAGAAACAGGCAACCGTCAGGAATGCCAAGGCGCTGCGCGCACCAAAGACCATGGCCAGGGACAAATCACGATGAGGCGCCAGGGTTCGCGGTGGATCCGCCGCCTCCCTGCCCTCCTGTACCGCCGTCAAGGCAGCGCAGGCGGCCAGGGCGGTATCGAGCAACAAGGCGAACCGCGCCAGGCAGTAGCTCTGCGCCGAGCTGATCTGCGGATCGTGAGACGCATCCCATACCCGAGGGCGCAAGGCTTGCAGGGTCGCGCTGTCGGCGTCGAGGGCCTGCTGTACCTCGTCCATCCACGGCTGAAGGGCCTCGGCCTCCTCGGGATCGAGCTGTTTCCACTGCCGTCGCACCGAGCGCGAAAGGCGCAGCAGCATCAGCAATTTCTGGCTCAAGCCGCTGATGGCCCGGGCTCGCTGTCGGCCACGGCGGCCCTCGAACCAGGCATGTTCGCGCTGGGCATCCACCGCGACGATCCTGCCCAGAATTTCCAGCAACCCTTTTCGGGCCTGGACATCGCCAGCCAGGGTCGCACGGGCGGCCTGCATGCCGCTCTGCCACGCCGCAAGGGCCTGACCGGCCAGTTGCCGCTCGACCCGCAACGGCCAGAGCAAGGCACTGGCCGCCGTGGCGCAGACGATGCCCAGGCTGATCTCGGTGCAACGGGCCACCGCCTGATCGAACACACTCAGCGGATGGGAAATGGTCGGCAGGGCAATGATCGCCACCGTGTAACCGGCCAGAACGAATGAATACGACCAGGCACTGCGCAGCAGCGTCGAACAGGCCGTGCACAACCCCAGCCAGAGCGCCAAGGCCAGCAGGAACAACCAGGGCGCCTGGGCGAACAGGCCCATGAACACCACCGACATGACGGTGCCCACCAGCGTGCCAACCAATCGCGCCAACCCCTTCTGCACCACCATCCCGGACAGGGGCTGGGCGACGATGATCGCGGTCATCAGCGCCCATGACGGTTGCTCCAGCCCCCAGCGCAGCGCCAGCCACAACGCCAGCCCAGCGCCAAGCACGGTCTTGATGGCGAACTGCAAAGCGAGGCGGTCGGGGGCAAACAAGGCCTGGAAGGTTATGGGCACGCGAAAAACTCTTTGGGGGACGCCAGTAACGATAGATGCAATGCAAGGAGATAGGCGACGCAATTATTAGCTAGCTATCTATTCGAGTCCAGAGTTGTTTGTCGCCCAATCATGCAAACGCTTTGGCGGTCGCAGATTGCTCCCGCCAGGACCTGTAGGAGCTGGCGAAGCCTGCGATCTTTTGATCTTTTGGTCTTTTGGTCTTTTGATCTTTCGCTTGAGATTCAAGTGTCTGGGGAAAGATCGCAGCCTCGTTGCACTCGACAGCTCCTACATAGCTCCTACGTAGCTCCTACATAGACCTACACCACAGCTCCTACGTAGCTCGTCCACAGTCCTACACAGCGCCTATGGGCCCAGTGAGGTGATCGCTGTCGACAAAAAAAACGCCAGGCATGCTGGCGTTTTTTTTGGCGTTGACCGCGTGTTTAACTGTTGGCGCGCGCCTGGTTACGCAGTGCCTTGACCTGGTCATGGTTGCGTTGCACGCCGTGGTACTGACGCTCGACCAGGTCACGGATACCGACCAGGTTGTGCTTGTTGATTTTCTCGATCGCTTCCCTGTAGGCCTTGAGCGCATGGTCTTCGCCACGCTCGGCTTCGTTGAGCACCGCTTCTTCATCCTTGCCGGTGAACATGGATTTCACGTCCACCCAACGACGGTGCAGGTCACCTGCGACGCTGGTGGAGGTTTCAGGATCGCCGCCCAGGGAGCGAACCGCCGCTTGCAGTTCGGCCGCAGCGGTCGCGCAATCGGCGGCGCGCTTGACGAACAGCGCCTTGAGTTCTGGGTGCTTGATGTCTTCAGCGCAGGTCTTGAAGCCTTCCTGGCCATCCTTGCTGGTCTCGATCAGGTCGTTCAAGACAGAGATGGATTCTTTATTGATGTCAGTCATTTTTCAGTTCCTTTGCTGGTGAATAAAAAACCTGCAAGGGATATTGCATCGGCCATGCCAGCCACCAATTTCAATAAATCATTTAAAAATCAATTAGTTAACAATAACTCTAAAATCTGTATCCGCGCTATTTGCATGATCTGTCATTTGGCCTGCATGCAGAATGCCTGTATTTTCGAGGCAGATTTGAATCAGACGATCGCCATGAACCCGCAAAAGCTCGAATTGCTCATCACGCGTCAAATGCCGTTCGGCAAATACAAGGGTCGAATCCTCGCTGACCTGCCCGGTCAGTACCTGAACTGGTTCGCCCGCGAGGGTTTTCCTCACGGTGAACTGGGTGGTTTGCTGGCACTGATGCAGGAAATCGATCATAACGGGCTGTCGGACCTGCTCGATCCATTGCGCGCCAAACACGGCAAGCCCAAGCCTCGCCCCTGACCAGTTGAGCCCCCGTCATGCCCGAAAACACGCTACGCGCCCACGATGAAGCTTTCTGGCAGACGTTTGTCGGCCGCTACGACGTCGATCCCGCCGGGCCACTCAATCTGGAAAACGGTTACTTCGGGCGCATGTCCCGTACCGTGGTGGAGGAGTACCAGCGCAACATCGAATTCATCAACCGGGGCAACTCGGTGTACGTGCGCCAGCATTTCGACCGTGAACACGGCGAAGCCATTCGGCGGCAGGTGGCCCGGCTGATCCACGCTTCACCCCAGAGCGTGGGGTTGGCCGGCAGCGCCGTGGATGCCTTGCAGACGCTGATTCGCAACTACAACGGCCTCAAGCCTGGCGATCAAGTGCTGATCTGTGATCTGGAATATGCCTCGGTCAAAAGCGCCATGCGCTGGCTGGCCCGCCAGCGTGGCGTGGAGGTGATCGAAATCGTCCACCAGCACCCCGCCAGTTTCGAAAGCCTGGTGGGCACTTATCGCGAAGCGTTCATTCGCTACCCGCGCCTCAAGGTGATGGCGCTGACCTACGTCAACCACCTCACCGGGCTGGTGATGCCGGTCCAGGCCATTGCCGAGAGTGCCCAGGAATTTGCCGTCGATATCATCCTCGACGGTGCCCACGCCCTGGGCCAGATCGATTTCGACCTGAAGAAGCTCGGGATCGAATTCGCCGGTTTCAACCTGCAGAAGTGGATCGGCGGGCCCCTCTCCCAGGGCTTCCTGTACATCGCCCCGCAGCGGTTGGCCGACATCGACCCGGACATGGACGAAGACAGCTACCCCGCCACCGACGTCCGCTCACGCACGCCCCACAGCACGCCCAACATCCCTGCCTTGCTCACCCTGCCGCTGGTCTTCGAAGAACACCAGGCCCTGGGTGGCGCTTCAGCCAAAGGCGCGCGACTCTGTTACCTGCGTGATCTATGGGTGAGCGCCGTGCGCGATGTGCCGGGCATCGAAGTCATGACCCCGGATGACCGGCGCCTCTATTGCGGGATCACCGCGATGCGCTTCACCGCCCATACAGACCAGCAGGCAATGGCCGATCGATTGCTCAATGACTATGGGATCTTCACGGTAGTGCGCCAGACCAGCGTCGGGCCGTGCATCCGCATTACCCCGGGGTTGATTACCTTGACGAGCGATATCGAACGGTTGACCCAAGCGCTGCTCGAACTGAGCGGTACCTAGCCCCCTTGCTCCCGCTGGACCCTGTAGGAGCTGGCGAAGCCTGCGATCTTTTGATTTTGATCTTGATCTTTCGCTCTCGACTCAATTGTCAGTGGAAAGATCGCAGCCTCGTTGCACTCGTCAGCTCCTACACAGCTACACAGCTCCCACTCAGCTCCTACACGCAGCCCAGCGGGAGCAAGCTCCCTCGCCACAGGAAATTTGTGCTGCCATAAAAAACCAGGCAAAAAAAAACGGCGCGCCGACCAAGCGCACCGTAAAACCGTAGAACACCCAACGAGGTTCGGTAAAACAATCAGTCCAGCAGCGCCAAGGCCTCGGCGGTACATTCCTGGATGCGGGCCCAGTCGCCGTTCTTGATCCACTCAGGATCAAGCATCCAGCTACCGCCCACGCACATCACGTTTTTCAACGCCATGTAGCTCTTGATGTTGGCCGGGCTCACACCGCCGGTCGGGCAGAATTTCACTTCGCCGAACGGGCCACCCAAGGCCTTGATGGCCGCAACGCCACCGCTGACTTCGGCCGGGAACAGTTTGAAGCGGCGATAACCCAGGCTGTAGCCTTCCATGATGCCCGAGGCGTTGCTGATGCCTGGCAATAAGGGCACAGGGCTGTAGACGCTGGCCTCGAGCAGATCACGGGTGATGCCCGGAGTGACGATGAACTGCGAACCGGCAGCCTCGGCGGCGGCCAGCATGTGGCGGTCGAGCACCGTACCGGCACCGGTCACCAGTTCCGGACGCTGCTCGCGCAGCACCTGGATGGCCTTGAGGCCGTATTGGGAACGCAGCGTCACTTCCAGCGCCGTCAGGCCACCGGCCGCCAGGGCATCGGCCAGCGGCAGGATGTCCTGTTCACGGGCGATGGTGATCACCGGCAGGATCCGCGCCTTGGCGCAGAGGCTGTCGATCAGGGCAACTTTGTCCGCCATGGAAACGGTCGGGGATGGGTTTGTCATAGCGGCTGATCCTTGGTTCATGGGCACCAGTAAATCTCTAACGTAGGTTGCAAAAACGCGCGGATCGGCATTTCGGCGACATCGTCACCCGCTACCGCAGCGTTCAGGGTGGTCAATTTCGACTGACCGGAAATCGACAGCACTTTGTGTTGGGCCGAAGCCAGCAAGGCGCGGCTCATGGTCAAGCGCTGGTGCGGCACGGTTGGCGCCAGCATCGGCCAGCAGCGGCGTGTGCCATTGGCGTCCAGGGCCTGGGCCAGGTTCGGACTGCCGGGGAACAGCGAGGCGGTGTGCCCGTCATCGCCCATGCCCAATACCAGCACGTCGATCGGCGGCAGCTCGGCCAGCAGACGATCGGCCTGCTCGGCAGCCGCTTCCAGGTTGGTGCTGGCGCTGTAGAGGCTCAGGAACTGGGCCTTGGCCGCCGCGCCTTGCAGCAGGTAACGCTTGAGCAGGCCGGCATTGCTGTCGGCGTGTTCAACCGGTACCCAGCGCTCGTCGGCCAGGCTGACCACCACGTTGGACCAATCCAGCGCCTGCTTGGCCAGGTGCTGGAAAAACGCCACCGGGCTGCGACCGCCGGAAACCACCAGGGTCGCCGCACCGCGCGCGTCGATCGCGCTGCGCAACTGCTCGGCCACCTTCAGCGCCAGGCCTTCGGCCAGCACCACCGGGTTCTTGAATTCATGGGCGCTAACGCCCTGCGGCAGTTTCAATTCAGATATCGCCATACCATGACCTCCCATCCCGCGTGATCAGTGCAATGGAGCTCATCGGCCCCCAGGACCCGGCCGCATACGGCTTGGGCGCATCACCGGATTTCTTCCACCCGGCGATCAACTGGTCACACCATGTCCACGCGGCTTCAATTTCATCTTTACGGACAAACAGGTTCTGATTGCCGTTCATGACTTCCAGCAACAACCGCTCGTAGGCATCGGGAATCCGTGCGCTGCGATAGGTGTCGGAGAAGTTGAGTTGCAACGGACCGCTGCGCAGTTGCATGCCCTTGTCCAGGCCCTGCTCCTTGGTCATCACCCGCAAGGAAATCCCTTCGTCCGGCTGCAGGCGGATGATCAGCTTGTTGCTGATCTGCAAACGCTGCTCGGGCGCGAAGATGTAGTGGGACGGTTCCTTGAAATGGATGACGATCTGCGACAGCTTCTGCGGCATGCGCTTGCCGGTACGCAGGTAAAACGGCACACCGGCCCAACGCCAGTTGCGGATGTCGGCACGCAGGGCAACGAAGGTCTCGGTGTCGCTCTGGGTGTTGGAATTGGGTTCTTCGAGGTAGCCCGGCACCGCCTTGCCCTCGCTGTGGCCGGCAATGTACTGGCCACGCACCACCTGGGTCGTCAGGCCTTCCGGGCTGATCGGCGCCAGGGCCTTGAGCACCTTGACCTTCTCGTCACGGATGCTGTCGGCGGACAAGTCGGCCGGTGGGTCCATGGCGATCAGGCACAGCAGCTGCAACAGGTGGTTCTGGATCATGTCCCGCAGTTGCCCGGCCTTGTCGAAATAGCCCCAGCGGCCTTCGATACCGACCTTCTCGGCCACGGTGATTTCCACATGGGAAATGTAGTTCTGGTTCCACTGGGTTTCGAACAGGCTGTTGGCGAACCGCAGCGCGATCAGGTTCTGTACCGTCTCTTTGCCCAGGTAATGGTCGATGCGATAGGTACGGTTTTCCGGGAAGAACTGCGCCACGGCGTCGTTGACCTTGCGCGAAGACTCCAGGTCCGAGCCGATGGGCTTCTCCAGCACGACACGGGTGTTTTCGCTCAGGCCAACCTTCGCCAGGTTTTCACAGATTGCCCCATACACCGCCGCTGGGGTGGCGAAATAGGCAATGACCTGCTGGGTCGAACCGGCCGCTTCGGCCAAGGCGACGTAATCGTCGGCCTTGAGGAAATCCACGTGCAGGTAGGTCAAGCGTGCCAGGAAGCGCTCGAGCACGGCTTGGTCCAGGTCTTTTTCACCGACGTAGCGACGCAACTCGGCGGCGATGAATGCCAGGTGCTGCTGCTCGCTGCCGGGTTCACGGGCCAGCGCAATGATTCGCGTGTCCTCGTGCAACAATTGGGCGCCATCGAGCTGATACAGGGCAGGAAAGAGCTTGCGCAAGGCCAGATCGCCCAACGCGCCGAACAAGGCAAAGGTGCACGGTTCAACCGTAATCGAAGGCATGATGTTTGTTCTTTTATCAAGTTAAGCTACAAATACCTTTTTTCAAGGTATCACTCAAGGAAAAATGTAGTAATAACCACAACATTTTTCGAAAATACCGATTCCGAGTGGTGGTCCGCTGGAGCCATCAGTAGGATAGGCCACCGCAAAGGGTCGTATCAAAGACCCGTCTTTCTAGGAATCTTGTATGGACCGCGTGCGAAATTTACTGGAACAGATCCAGAGTCGCCTTGAAGACCTGAACAAGGCAGAACGCAAGGTGGCCGAGATCATCCTGCAAAACCCACAGCAGGCGACCCGCTTCAGCATCGCCGCCCTCGCCCAGGCGGCTTCGGTCAGCGAACCGACCGTCAACCGTTTCTGCCGCTCGTTCGGCGTCAGCGGTTACCCGGAACTCAAGCTGCAACTGGCCCAAAGCCTGGCCAGTGGCGCTGCTTATGTCAGCCGTGCGGTAGAAGCCGACGACAACCCGGAAGCCTATACCCGGAAGATCTTTGGCAGTGCCATTGCCTCATTGGACAGCGCCTGCCAAGCCCTTGATCCCAATTTGATCAGTCGCGCCGTGGACCTGCTGATCCAGGCCCGGCAGATCCACTTCTTCGGCCTCGGCGCCTCCGCCCCGGTGGCCCTGGATGCCCAGCACAAGTTTTTCCGCTTCAACCTGGCGGTGACCGCGCACGCCGACGTGCTGATGCAGCGCATGATCGCGTCGGTGGCCCATACCGGTGAGCTGTTCGTGATCATTTCCTACACCGGCCGCACCCGTGAACTGGTGGAAGTGGCGCGCATCGCCCGGGAAAACGGCGCATCGGTGCTGGGCTTGACTGCCGAAAACTCGCCACTGGCCAAGGCCAGCACCCTGAGCCTGAACATTCCACTGCCCGAAGACACTGATATCTATATGCCGATGACCTCGCGGATCATCCAACTCACCGTGCTGGACGTACTCGCCACCGGCATGACCCTGCGTCGGGGCGTGGATTTCCAGCCGCATCTGCGCAAGATCAAGGAAAGCTTGAATGCCAGCCGGTATCCGGTGGGGGATGAGTTCAACTGATCCATCCTGATCGCTCCCACGCTCTGCGTGGGAACGATCATCCAGAGCTAACCCCCCACCCACGCCTGCAAACTCAGATGCGCCCGCTCCCCCGGCGCCAGACACAGGCTGTCGGTGCCGCCACTGGCCGCTTCGACGCAGACGAATTCGCTGACTTCATCCCAACTCACACCTAACAAAGGCCGTGCGCCGGGATGCCAGACCACAGTGTCGGCGCTGTCGCCGGTGTCGATGCACAACTCGCGCTTCCAGGCGTGGTCCTTGAGCTGCAACTCCCCCTCATGCTGGAACACCCGCTGACAGCCACCCTCGACCCGCAATTCGCCTTCCTGCTGGCAAACCGCACGGCTCAACTGGTCGTAACCTTGAGCGCCTTCGAGCCCAGACAGCGCTACCTCACCAACATCACCAATGCGCCAATAGGCGTGCAAGGCCTGGCTCAACTGGCACGGCAGGCTGTCCTGATGCTCGGTGCTCAAGCGCAGCTCCATGCGCTCACCCAGGTCTGCATGCAGGTCCACTTGCCAGTCGCACAACTGCAGTTGCCAGTGCAAATGCACACCGTCTTCATCGCTGCGGCTGTCGAGCAGTTTCCAGTCGATCAACCGCGCCCAACCGTGGGACGGCCAGGCGTTTTCACTGGGATGACGGCCATACCAAGGCCAGCACACCGGCACCCCACCGCGTATCGCACCGACTTGCGGCCACTTGGCCGCGCACCACAACCAGGGCTTCTGGCCTTTGGGTTGAAAATGCAGCAACTGTGCGCCCTGACGACTGAACACCGCTTGGCACAACGGGTGATCGATCACCAACACGTCGCGCTGCTGATAGCGCTCCCACGCGAACACCGGGCGTTCGCGCAAGGATCTGAAAAAGCGTTGTAGCGGATGCTCATGCATGGGCCGCGGTCCTGGAAATCACTGAGTTACCGATCTGTCTGCGACACTGATTGTGGCGAGGGGATTTATCCCCGCTGGACTGCGAAGCAGTCCCAAAGCAGTGACTGAAACACCGAGGCGCCTGTTTTAGGGCCGCTGCGCGGCCCAGCGGGGATAAATCCCCTCGCCACAGGTTCTGTGCCAGCCACCTTGCAAAAAAAAGCGGACAGCCTTGGCTGTCCGCAAATATGCGCACATAGAGAGGAGCTTATCGCAACAGCGTTAGAACACCGACTGAATTTTCAGACCGGCCACCAGCGCGTTGTCGACTTCATCCACACCACCAGGGTGAGTGATGTATTGCAGGTTGGGACGTACGGTCAGCCAGTTGGTTACATGGATCCCGTAGTTGAGTTCGTAGTTGTACTCAGTGTCCCGCAACGGCGCGAACAGCGGATCGTTGTAGTCGGAAACACCATTGGCAGCGTTGGTCAGCTCGGCGTTTTTCTTCACGTCTTCGTTGACGTGGATACGGGAGAAACCGATCCCGATGTCATCCTTCGGACGCGCATCGAACGGCCCCTTGTACACGAACATCAGCGACTGGTAGTTGTCGACGACGTTGGTGTCCTTGTCGTGGAAGGTCGCATTCGCCGCGATGTTCAGGCCACGGGAAGCGTCACCGTTGTGAGTGGTGAGTTGTTGTTGCGCGACGAACCAGTAGCCGTGCTTGCTGTTGTGACTGCGATAGGCGTTGCGGGTGGTCGCGGCGTCATCGCCATTGTCGTCTTCACGGACGTCATTGGCATCGGCCGTGCTCTTGTAGTAACCGACACGGTATTCGCCCGGCAGGTTGTTGACCTTCGGCGACCAGACCAACTCGACTGGAATGACAGTACCCTTGGTACCACTGCCGCTGAGCTTGAAGCCATTGCCATGCTCGAGTTGCGATGGGTTCTGGTTGTACGCACCGATCTGCGCGTAGAACTCAGGCGTGAGGTTGTACTTCACGCGGATCGCGGCCTGCATGACCGGCCAGTTGTACCAGATGTTGGTTGCCCAGTTACCCACCTGGGAACCGCAGAACGCCAGGTTCTGGAACTCGCAAGGGAAGGTGTTGAAGTCTTCGCCTTCACCGAAATAACCGGCCTTGGCGTCCAGCTTGCCGTCGAGGAACTGGTGCTTGATCCACAACTGGGTCAAACGGACCATGTGGCCACGGCCGTAGACTTCCTGGGAGGAACTCAAGGTACCCGCACGCGGGTCGCCCACACGGTCATTGGAAATGTTTTCACCGTTACGATTGGTGAGCTGGATCTTGGCCTGGGTGTTATCCCAGCCCCACAGCTTTTCCAGGTCCAGCGCGACGCCCAGACCGAACTGGTCGGCGTAACGCGCCGTCTTGTCGTTGTTGTAGCCACCGTGCAGGTTGCCGCCCACCTCACCGACGTAGTCAGCCTTGATATCGATACCTTGTTCGATCAGTTTGGTCCGCTCGCCGCCCCAGTCACCCGTCATCCACTGCGAATCGGCGCTGAACGCGTCGGCAGCGTGTGCGCTACCGGCCAGCATCATCGCCGCAACGGCTGACAACTGGCAGATAAGCTGGGCGTTGTTTTTCTTCTTCATCCCTACATCCTCGTCTTTATTGTTATTAACTGTTTTTATCTAACGCGGTTTACAACGATTGCGGCGGATGTCCCCATCCACCGCATACTCTTTTTTGGGGGGAGCAAAGCCCTCTCCCACACCTGTTCTTCACCGGCCTTTGAACTGCGCCACGTTGGCCGTCCGGGCATCTGTTTGCGGCTGGCCGGCCACGCCCAGGCGTTCGCCGGACTTGGCGTCGAACAACAGCACTTTCGATGGATCGAATTGCAACGTCAGGGTCTCCCCGACTTGCGGCGCCAAGTCCGGCGCCAGGCGGCAGCAGACCTTGGTGTCATTGAGGTTGACGAACACCAGGGTGTCCGGCCCGGTGGGTTCGGTGACCTGGACTTCGGCGCGAATGGTCGGCAAGCCATTGGGCTCGCTGCCCGCCAGCATGATCTGCTCCGGGCGCATGCCCAGGATCACTTCGCGGTCTTCCAGGCCGGCGTCCTGCATGTCCATCGGCAGTTCGCAACGGGCCTGGCCGCTATCGAGCAGAGCCAGCAGGCGACCGTCCTTGCGTTGCAGGCGCAGCGGGATGAAGTTCATCGGTGGCGAACCGATGAAGCTCGCCACGAACAGGTTGGCCGGGTTGGTGTAGATGTCTTTCGGCGTACCGAACTGCTGGATGATCCCGTCCTTCATCACCGCCACTTTGTCGCCCAGGGTCATGGCTTCGATCTGGTCGTGGGTCACGTAGACCGTGGTGGTCTTCAGGCGCTGGTGCATCAGTTTCATTTCGGTACGCATCTCGACCCGCAGCTTGGCGTCGAGGTTGGACAGCGGTTCGTCGAACAGGTAGATCTTCGGCCGCCGCGCCAGTGCCCGCCCCATGGCCACGCGCTGTTGCTGGCCACCGGAAAGCTGGCCGGGCTTGCGATTGAGCAGGTGTTCGATTTGCAGCAGCTTGGCCACGCGGGTGACTTCTTCGTCGATGGCGGCCTGGTTCATCTTGCGGATTTTCAGGCCGAACTCGATGTTCTCGCGCACGCTCATGGTCGGGTACAGCGCGTAGGACTGGAACACCATGGCGATGTCGCGATCCTTCGGGCTCATGCCGCTGACATCCTGGTCGCCGATCATGATCGCGCCACCGGTGATGGTCTCAAGGCCCGCGATGCAGTTCATCAGCGTCGACTTGCCGCAGCCCGAAGGCCCGACGAGGATCAGGAACTCACCGTCCTTGATCGACAACTCAATGTTCTTCAGGGTGTCCGGCAGGCCGGCACCATAGGTCTTGTTTACGTTGCGAAGTTCGAGCGTTGCCATGATTACCCCTTGACTGCGCCGGCCGTCAGACCGCGCACGAAATACTTGCCTGCGACCACATAGACCAGCAGGGTCGGCAGTCCGGCGATCATCGCCGCCGCCATGTCCACGTTGTATTCCTTGGCCCCGGTACTGGTGTTGACCAAGTTGTTCAGCGCCACCGTGATGGGCTGCGAATCACCGCTGGAGAACACCACGCCGAACAGGAAGTCGTTCCAGATCTGCGTGAACTGCCAGATCAGGCAGACCATGATGATCGGGGTGGACATCGGCAGGATGATCCGCCGGAAGATGGTGAAGAACCCTGCACCGTCCAGTCGCGCAGCTTTTACCAGTGCATCGGGAATGCTGACGTAGTAGTTGCGAAAGAACAGCGTGGTGAATGCCAGGCCGTAGACCACGTGCACGAACACCAGGCCCGTGGTGGTACTGGCCAGGCCCATCTTGCCGAGGGTGAACGAGGCCGGCAGCAGGACGGTCTGGAACGGCAGGAAGCAACCGAACAGCAACAGGCCGAAGAACAACTGCGAACCGCGAAAACGCCACATCGACAACACGTAGCCGTTCAAGGCACCAATGGCGGTAGAGATCAGCACCGCCGGGACGGTGATCTTGATCGAGTTCCAGAAGTAGCCGTCGACGGTGGCCCAGGCCTTGACCCAGCCGATGCCGCTGACCACGGTCGGCCAGCTCAGCAGGTTGCCGGTGCTGATGTCTTCCGGCGTCTTGAAGCTGGTCAACAGCATGACCACCAACGGCACCAGGTAAAGCAATACGGCGAGGATCAGCACCGCGTAGATCGCGATACGACTCAGGCTGATGGAAGGTTTGGCAGCGAGACTAGTCATGACGCTTGGTCCTCAGCTCGGAGTACAGGTAAGGCACGATGATTGCGAGAATCGCACCGAGCATCAGGATTGCACTGGCCGAGCCCATGCCCATCTGGCCGCGACTGAACGTGAAGGAATACATGAACATGGCAGGCAGGTCGGAGGAATAACCCGGGCCGCCGGCCGTCATCGCGGCCACCAGGTCGAAGCTCTTGATCGCGATGTGCGCCAGGATCATCACGGCGCTGAAGAACACCGGACGCAGGCTCGGCAGCACCACTTTCCAGTAGATGCGCGGCATGCTTGCGCCGTCGATCTGCGCGGCACGAATGATCGATTGATCAACACCCCGCAGGCCGGCCAGGAACATCGCCATGATGAAGCCCGAGGCCTGCCACACGGCCGCGATCACGAGGCAGTACACCACGCGATCCGGGTCGATCAGCCAATCCAGGCGGAAGCCTTCCCACCCCCAGTCACGCAACAATTTGTCCAGGCCCATGCCCGGGTTGAGCAGCCATTTCCAGGCCGTACCGGTGACGATCATCGAGAGCGCCATCGGGTACAGGTAAACGGTGCGGATGAAACCTTCGCGACGAATGCGCTGGTCGAGGAACACCGCCAGCAACACGCCGATCACCAAGGTAATGCCGATGAACAGGCCGCCGAACAGCGCCAGGTTCTTGCTTGCCACCCACCAGCGGTCGTTGTCCCATAGCCGGGCGTATTGCGCCAGGCCTGCCCATTTGTAGTTGGGCAAGAACGTCGAAGTGGTGAACGACAGGACGAACGTCCACAAGATATAGCCATAGAAGCCCACCAGAACGATGAACATGCTCGGCGCCAGCACCAACTTTGGTAGCCAGCGCTGCAACGCATCGAACGGCGAGGCCTTGCTGAACACAGCAACAGAACTCATGGGAAGATCCAGTACAAGAGAAAAAGACTACAAAACATTCCCTGTGTGGGAGCGAGCTTGTGTGGGAGCTGAGCTTGCTCGCGATGAAGGCGCCTCGGTCTTTCGAGTGACCGCGTTATCGTTCATCGCGAGCGAGCCTTGCTCCCACAGGCTTACCCACAGGGGCCTGCGCAGCTAACAGTTACTTCGCTGACTGGACCGCTGCGCCCAGTTTCTTGGCAGCATCGGCAGGGTCGGCTTTCGGGTCGTTGATGTAGTTGGTCACCACATCGAAGAACGCCCCCTGTACCGCCAGCGTGGTCGCCATGTTGTGCGCCATGCTTGGCTGCAGGCCGCCGGACTTGGCGTCCGCCAGGAAGTCCTTGGCAGCGGTCTGGGCGCAGGAATCGAAGCCGTACTTGGCCATGTCGCCGAGCATGTCGTTACGCACCGGGATCGAGCCCTTGTTGATGCTGAAGACTTTCTGGAAGTTCTCGCCCAACACGACCTTGGCGATGTCCTGCTGGCCAGCCGCAGTACCCTTGTCTTTCTGCTTGAACACCGCCAGGGAGTCGATGTTGTAGGTGAAGGCCTTGTCGGTGCCCGGGAAGGCAACGCACTCGTAGTCCTTGCCGGCGACTTTCTTCGCCGCGGTCCACTCGCTCTTGGCCCAGTCACCCATGATCTGCATGCCGGCCTTGCCGTTGATGACCTTGGCTGCTTCCAGGTTCCAGTCCTGGCCCTTGCCGTCGACGTCCATGTAGGTCGCGACTTTCTTCAGCTCGGTCAGCGCCTTGACCATTTCCGGACCGGTCAGGGCCTTGTTGTCCAGGTCGACCAGGGCTTTCTTGTAGCCATCAGCGCCCATGACCGAGAGCACCACGGCTTCGAAAACGGTGCTGTCCTGCCAAGGCTGGCCACCGTGGGCGAGCGCAATAAAGCCCGCGGCCTTGAGCTTGTCGCCGGCTGCGTAGAATTCTTCGAGGGTGGTCGGGTTCTTGGTGATGCCGGCTTTCTTGAAGACTTCCGGGTTGATCCACAGCCAGTTGACGCGGTGGATGTTCACCGGCACGGCGACGTAGTCACCTTCGTACTTCACGGTATCGGAGACTTTCTTGTCGAGCAGGCTGTCCCACTTCTCGGCCTTGGCAACGTCTTTGAGGATGTCGGTGTCGAGCAGCCCGGTGGACGCCCATTCCTGGATGTCCGGGCCCTTGATCTGGGCGACGCCCGGTGGGTTGCCGGCCACGGCACGGCTCTTGAGTACGGTCATGGCAGTGGAACCGCCGCCACCGGCAACAGCGCCGTCCTTCCAGGTAAAGCCGTCTTTTTCTACCTGGGCCTTGAGCACATCGACCGCGGCTTTTTCGCCACCCGACGTCCACCAGTGGACGACTTCCACGGAACCTTTGGATTCAGCGGCCAAGGTGGTGACAGGGAATGCTGCGACGGGAAGCAGGGAAGCAAGAGAAATGACAGTAGCGAGGCGAGAAATCGCATTCATCTAGAAGTACCTTTCTTGTTGTTATGCATGCAAGTCTGGTGCTTGCGCTGCATGGATTCTAATCAGAGGGAATCCCTTCGCAGGTAACGAAGGGACGTGCAAATGTCACGACATGGTTACACAGGTGAAGGTCTGGATAACCGCGCCAGGGCTGACGCCATGCTCGGTGCCAGGGGCAGGCGCGGAATCAAGACCGCCTGCCAGGCGTGATACAGGTCCGGCTTGCCCGGCCAGATGTCGGCGCTGGGGCAATTTTGCGGATCGAGTTCGTGATGCCAGCTGCCGTTGCAGCGGTCGATGAAATGTTTGTCACAGAACTCCCAGAATCGCCGGTACCAGGCTTCGTACTTCGCCTCGTCGGTGCGCTTGAGCAAGGCGCTGGCAGCGGCCGCCGCTTCGGCGTGGACCCAATGCAGGCGATGGCGAACCACGGCGCGGTTGTCCCAATCCAGGGTGTAGACAATGCCCGGCGCACCATCGACGTCCCAGCCGTGGCGGCAGTTCTGGTCGAAGAGTTTTTGCGCGTCCTGGGCCAGCCAACCTGGGGTCAGCATGCCGATCTGGACCCGTGCGGCTTCGAGGTGCAGCAGCAGCCGCGCCCATTCGAAGCCGTGGCCAGGGGTGGTGCCATAGGGGCGAAAACCATCGGCAGGATTGTCCTGGTTGTATTCGCGCAACGGCTGCCAGTGACGGTCAAAATGCTCCACCACCAGGTAGTCGTTGGCGGCGGCATGGTGATGGATCACCCGTTCGACGATGTGCAGGGCGCGGGCCAGCCAGCGTGGGTCGTTGGTGGCATCGGCCAGGGCGAGGAAGGCTTCGGTGGCGTGCATGTTGCTGTTGGCGCCGCGATAGGCCTCTTCCTCGCTCCAGTCGCGGTTGAAGGATTCGCGTAGCGCACCCTCTTCTTCGCTCCAGAAATGCTCATCGATGATCCGCACCGCTTCGTCCAGCAATGCCTGGGCGCCGGGACGCTGGGCCACTACTGCGGAACTGGCCGCCAGGGCAACGAATGCATGCAGGTAGGCCGCCTTGCCCGCGCCGTCTTCATCAGGCCGCGTCGTGGCAAACCAGCCACCGTGCTCGGCGTCGCGCAAGGGACCGCTCAGCGCCTGGACGCCGTGATCCACCAGCTCGGCAAACCCCGGCAGGCCCTGGATGTGGGCCATGGCAAAGCTGTGCGTCATGCGCGCAGTGTTCATGGTCTCGGCCCAAGCATCGGCCGGCAGGTGGCCGCACTCGTCCAGGTTGCCAAAGCCGTTCGCCAGCTTCGACGCCTTGGCGAACGCCAGCAACCGCAAGCCTTCATCGGCAAGCCATTGCTGGTGGGCAGGGGCGTTCAGCCAACTGCTGAAGGCCGGTTGGAAGGTGTCCATTGGGTGGTACCTTTTTTGTTGTTTTGACGCAGGGAGTCTAAACAAGGGATGGCGAGGGGCAGGTAACGAAAGGGGCGAGTTATGTCACCGAGTTGTGACATTTACCTGAGGGAGGCGTTGAGGCTACTGGCGCCATCGCGAGCAAGCTCGCTCCCACAGGGAGTCGTGAGGCGCCGAAGATCCAGTGTGGGAGCGGGCTTGCTCGCGAAGAACGATAACGCGATCTGATCAATCCACACTGCGCGGCAACTGCAATGTCACCCGCAACCCCCCTTCACGCAGGTTCTGCAGGCTCACTTCCCCGCCATGGCTGTGGGCGATGTTGCGGGCGATGCCCAGGCCCAGGCCATAGCCTTGCTGCTGCCCGGCGAGGCGGAAGTGTGGTTCGAAGACTTGCTCCAGGCGCTGTTCCGGCACGCCGGGGCCTTCATCGTCGACGTGCAGGATGAACGCGGTTTCATCGTCATCGATGTGCAGGTGGGCGTTCTGTCCGTATTTCAAGGCGTTGTCGATCAGGTTGCCGATGCAGCGCTTGAGGGCCAGCGGCTTGCCGGGATACGGCGCCAGCGCCCGGCCATCCTGGGTCACACGGCCGTTGCCGTTGGGCGCCAGGTAAGGTTCGACCAGGCAATCGAGTACATGGTTGAGGTCCACCGGCTCGATGTTTTCGTGGATGTCGGTGTCCTTGACGCATTGCAGCGCGCCTTTGACCAGCAGCTCCAATTCATCCAGGTCGCGGCCGAACTTGGCCTGCAGGTTTTCGTCCTCCAGCAGCTCGACCCGCAACCGCAAGCGGGTGATCGGCGTGCGCAAGTCGTGGGAGATCGCGCTGAACAACTGGCTGCGTTCAGTCAGGTAACGGCTGATGCGTTCGCGCATGGCATTGAACGCCCGCCCCACCTCCACCACTTCGCTGCCGCCGCCCTCGGCCACCGGCTCCACTTCGGCGCCCAGGGACATGTCCCGCGCGGCCCGGGCCAAACGCTTGAGAGGCCGGCTCTGCCAGTGCACCAGCAAGCCGATGAACAGCAGCAACAGGCTGCTGGTGAGCACGATGAAACCGACCTGTTGCTTGGGCAGGTCTTGCTCTTCAAGGCTGGTGTAGGGTTCGGGCAGCAACGAGGCGATGTACAGCCATTCTCCCGGCGCCATCTGGATCTGCGTGACCAGCACCGGCGGGTTCACCGGCTCCAGGGTCAAGGCGTAGTGAGCCCATGAACGGGGCAACTCATCGAGCTTGAGCCCGGCGTTGAAAATTCGCAGGTCGTCGGGGCTGACAAAATTCACCGAGATATCGGCGCTATTGCCCAACGAACGGCGCAGCACATCGTCCACTGCCTTGAGCACCGCCAGCTTGCGCGGCGTGACTGGCAGCACGTCCATGCCCAGGGGCTTATCGTTGAGGGTGACGACAAACCGCGTACCGCCCATGCTGCGCAACTGGTCCAGCACCAATGGCCGGTACGCCACCGGCAGCGAACGCAAATAACTGACGCTGGCGGTCATCGAATGGGCCAGGCTGCGGGCGCTGGTGACCAGGCCTTCGAGCTGGGTGGCGCGCAGTTGCGCGACCCAGATCAGGCTGGAGAGAGTCTGGGCGAATAGCACCACCAGCAAGGTCAGCAACAGCATCCGCCCGAGCAACGAGCGCGGTACCGGCACCCGTCGGGCTACTCGCTTGATCCAGTCAATGACCATTGCTGGCAACCACACTGGCCGCCAGTTGATACCCGCTGCCGCGCACCGTTCGAATCAGCCGCGGCGGCTTCTCGGTGTCGCGCAGGCGCTGGCGCAGACGACTGACCGCCATGTCGACGATCCGGTCCAGGGGCATCAACTCACGACCACGGGTCGCATTGCCGATGGTGTCGCGGTCGAGGATTTCCTGGGGATGGTCGAGAAACAACTTGAGCAAGGCGAAGTCGGCACCGGAGAGAATCACTTCTTCACCGTCGGTGTGAAACAGCCGATGGCTGACCATGTCCAGCCGCCATTCATCGAAAGCCAGAACTTCGCCGCCGGCGCGTTCCTGGCCGAATTGCGCCCGACGCAGCAGTGCCTTGATGCGCGCCTGCAATTCACGCGGGCTGAACGGCTTGCCCAGATAATCATCGGCGCCCAGCTCAAGACCAATGACCCGGTCGGCCTCGTCGGAACTGGCGGTGAGCATGATGATCGGCACATGAGCCTGGCGCGGGTGCTGGCGAACCCAGCGGCAAAGACTGAAGCCGTCTTCGTCGGGCAACATCACATCAAGGATCACCAGGTCGCTCGGCGCATCGTTCAGTGCCTGGCGAAAGCCCGCGCCGTCGGGCGTGGTCCGCACCTGGAAACCCGCACGGCTGAGGTAAGTGTCCAGCAGTTCGCGAATCTCCTGGTCGTCGTCGACCAACAAAATCGATTTGTTCACTGAACTCACGGGCCTCGTCCTTGTTGTTTGAATGGGAGCGATTATGCCTGATGGACATCGAGTTTTTTATCGCCTGTTCGGACCTTATCGCGAGCAAGCTTTGCTCCCACAGTACTCCCCACAAGATCAAACAGATCTTGTGGGAGCAAGGCTTGCCCGCGATGCAAGCGACGCGGTCTTAACTTTGCTCCAACGCCACGCCCGCGCCCATCAGGCCCGAGTACGGCGCGGTCACCAGCCAGACCGGAATGCCCTTGAAGTAATCGCTCATGCAGCCCTTGTCGGCGAAGCAGCGGGCAAAACCACTTTCGAGGAAGAAGTCGGCAAACCGCGGGACCACGCCACCGACGATGTAGACACCGCCGCGCGCGCCCAGCGTCAACACATTGTTGCCGGCCACGCGTCCCAGCCAGCGGCAGAACTGCTCGAGCACTTCCAGGGCAATCGGGTCGCCAGCCAGGCCAGCGGCGGTGATGGATTCGGGGGTGTCGAGCACCGGCACATGGCCGTCCACCGCGCAAATGGCCCGGTACACTCGAGGCAAACCGCTGCCGCTCAGGGCGGTTTCGGCGCTGACGTGGCCGATTTCGTTGTAGATGTGCTGCCACAACTGGGTTTCCCGCGGGCTGCTCATAGGCAGGTCGACATGACCGCCCTCCCCCGGCAATGCCGCGAAACGGCCTTCGCCCAAATCCAAAAGCGTACCGACGCCCAGCCCGGTGCCCGGCCCTATCACCACCGCCGGACGCAACGGCTCCGGGGTGCCTTCGCACACGACCCGGTATTCATCGGGACGCAGGCGGGTCATGCCCAGGGCCATGGCCGAGAAATCGTTGACCAGCAACAACTTTTCCACCTGCAAGGTCTGGCAGAACGCCAGGTTGCTCAGGCGCCAGTGATTGTTGGTGAAGCGAAACTCATCGCCACTCACGGGACCGGCCACCGACAGGCACACCGAACCGATGGCGCCCGGCTTCAGGCCCAGGCCGCTCAGGTACACCTGAATGGCATCTTCCGGGCAGGCATAATCCGCCGTTGCCAGCACCTGGATGTTTTCCGGGGTGTGGTTTTTCCACAACGCAAAGCGTGCGTTGGTCCCACCGATGTCACCGACCAAAGCCAGTTTCAATTAATCGTCTCCAGGGCAGAAGTGAAGGCGCTGGCGCCCTGCTCCGCCGAGCTGAAGGCCATGCGCATGAAACCGAACAGCTCGCGACCGGTGCCGATGTTGTTGCCCAACAGGCCCTTGGCAGGCTCGCGCGCGGCGAATTCCTCGGCGTCCACCTTCAATTCCAAGGTGCCTTTGACGCCATCGACACGGATGATATCGCCCTCCTGCACCCGGGCCAACGCACCGCCGACATAAGCCTCGGGGCTGACATGAATGGCCGCCGGGATTTTCCCTGACGCGCCGGACATGCGCCCGTCAGTCACCAGCGCCACTTTGAAGCCACGGTCCTGCAATACGCCGAGGAACGGCGTCATCTTGTGCAGCTCGGGCATGCCATTGGAGCGCGGCCCCTGGAAGCGCATCACCGCGACAAAATCTTTTTCCAGCAGGCCGGCCTTGAACGCGTCCGCCAAATCCTGCTGATCCTGGAAGACCATGGCCGGGGCTTCGACAACCTGGTTTTCCAAGGCCACGGCGGAGACCTTCATCACCCCACGGCCCAGGTTGCCTTCCATCACCCGCAGGCCGCCTTCAGACGAGAACGCACGAGCCACCGGGCGCAGGATGTTTTCGTCGAGGCTTTCGATCGGGCCGTCGCGCCACACCAGCTCGCCATCCTCGAGGAACGGCTCCTGGGTGTAGCGGCTCAGGCCGTGACCGAGCACGGTGTTGACGTTTTCGTGGAGCAAACCGGCTTCCAGCAACTCACGGATCAGGAACGACATGCCGCCCGCTGCCTGGAAGTGGTTGATGTCGGCCTTGCCGTTCGGGTAGACGTGGCTCAGGGTCGGCACCACCTCGGAGAGGTCGGCCATGTCCTGCCAGGTCAACTGGATACCCGCCGCCATGGCGATGGCCGGCATGTGCAGGGTGTGATTGGTGGAGCCGCCAGTGGCATGCAACGCGACGATGGAATTGACCAGCGAGCGCTCATCGACGATTTCGCCGATGGGCATGAAGTTGCCGCTTTGCTTGGTCATGCGCGTGACCTGGAACGCCGCCTCACGGGTCAGGGCATCGCGCAACGGCGTGTTCGGATTGACAAACGAGGCGCCCGGCAAGTGCAGGCCCATCACTTCCATCAACAACTGGTTGGTGTTGGCGGTGCCGTAGAAGGTACAGGTGCCGGGGCTGTGGTAGGACTTCATCTCCGATTCCAGCAACTCTTCGCGGGTGGCCTTGCCTTCGGCATAGCGCTGACGCACGTCGGCTTTTTCCTTGTTGGAAATGCCCGAGACCATCGGCCCGCCCGGCACGAAGATCGTCGGCAAGTGGCCGAAACGTAGCGCGCCCATCATCAGGCCCGGCACGATCTTGTCGCAGATGCCGAGCATCAGTGCGCCGTCGAACATGTTGTGGGACAGCGCCACCGCCGTGGAGAGCGCGATCACTTCA
Source organism: Pseudomonas sp. PF05 (assembly GCF_056521845.1). Classification (NCBI taxonomy): domain Bacteria; kingdom Pseudomonadati; phylum Pseudomonadota; class Gammaproteobacteria; order Pseudomonadales; family Pseudomonadaceae; genus Pseudomonas; species Pseudomonas sp. PF05. The sequence continues at coordinate 70,890 of NZ_JBWLPW010000012.1, forward strand.
CGGCTCGGCAGGCTCAGTTCCATCCCCGCCTCGCCCTGGGTCACCCCGTCGCACATCGCGGGCGTGCCACCGGCGAACTGACCGACCGAGCCGATCTCGCGCAGGGCTTTCTTGATCTGTTCCGGGAAGGTTTCGTAGGGCTGGTGGGCCGAAAGCATGTCGTTATAGGACGACACGATGGCGATGTTGGCGGCGTTCATCATCCGCAGGTGATGCTTGTCTTCGGTGCCGCAACCAGCTACGCCGTGCGCGAAGTTGGCGCACTGCAGCTTGCCGCGCATCGGACCGTCGCTGGCTGCACCGTGGATCAATGCAAGGTAAGCCTGACGCGTGGCGCGGCTGCGGGCGATAAGCCGTTCGGTGACCTCAAGGACGCGGGGATGCATGTGTAGAACTCCAGGCTAACGGGTGTGGCGACCTGATTGTCTATGCTGGTCAAAAGCCCGCTGCACGCTGTGTGAAGGGCGAGGCGACAGACGGTTTCTGACCATTCGGACCAGTTGATTCAGGTCACTCGTTGTAGATAAAACAAAATATTGCCACTAAAAAGGCTTGTTTTCTATTTTTATGCGAATAATCTTGTAATTCCAACAACAAATCGACGGCGGCGCAGTTAATGACTCTTCGAATCGCAATCAATGGTTTTGGCCGCATCGGCCGCAACGTCCTCCGTGCACTGTATACCCAAGGCTATCGTCGCGACCTGCAGATCGTCGCCATCAACGACCTGGGTGACAGTGCCATCAATGCCCATCTGCTCAAGTTCGACACCGTGCACGGCACGTTCGATGCTGATGTGCAGCATGATCACGAAAGCCTGACGGTCAATGGCGACCGCATCTCGGTCAGCGCCATTCGCAACCCGGCCGAACTGCCCTGGGCAGCCGAGAAGATCGACGTCGTGTTCGAATGCACTGGCCTGTTTACCGACCGTGCCAAGGCTGCCGCGCATATCAGCGCCGGTGCCCGCAAGGTGATCATCTCGGCCCCGGCCAAGGGTGCCGATGCCACCGTCGTGTATGGCGTGAACCACGACATCCTGCGCCAGTCCCACCAGATCATCTCCAACGCTTCGTGCACCACCAACTGCCTGGCCCCGGTGGCCCAGGTGCTGCACCGCGAGCTGGGCATCGAAAGTGGCCTGATGACCACCATCCATGCCTACACCAACGACCAGAACCTGACCGACGTCTACCACAGCGACCCGTACCGCGCCCGCTCAGCCACCCAGAACATGATCCCGAGCAAGACCGGCGCCGCCGAAGCGGTGGGCCTGGTGCTGCCGGAACTGGCGGGCAAGTTGACCGGCATGGCGGTGCGTGTACCGGTGATCAACGTGTCCCTGGTGGACCTGACCGTGCAGCTCAAGCGCGAGGCGTCGGCCGAAGAAGTCAACGAACTGCTGCGCCATGCCAGCCAGCATTCGAAGATCCTCGGCTACAACACCCTGCCGCTGGTCTCCAGTGACTTCAACCACAATCCGCTGTCGTCGATCTTCGACGCCAACCACACCAAGGCCAGCGGCAAGCTGCTCAAGGTACTGGCCTGGTATGACAACGAATGGGGCTTCTCCAACCGCATGCTGGATAACTGCCTGGCGTTGTGTAACGCCGAATAATGTTCGGCACCGTAGGAGCTGCCGCAGGCTGCGATCTTTTCCGGCTCAATTGAATCGCGAGCGAAACATCAAGATCAAAAGATCGCAGCCTGCGGCAGCGCCTACGAGAATCAGCGCTTGACCAAAAGAGTAGATGATAAGCATTATCATCTACTCGAACCGGATCGGGCCCTACCGTGAGTCAATCGCGCTTTCATCACGTCTTCCTCGCCCAGCGCACGCCGCTGCTGCGCACCCTCGAGCGCATGGTCAGCAACCCCAGTACCGCCGAAGACCTGCTTCAAGAAACCTACCTGCGCGTCACCCGCGCGCTGGGCGAACGCACGGTCGAGCACCTCGAACCCTTTGTCTTCCAGACCGCCCGCAACCTGGCGCGGGACCATCTGCGTGCCCGGCGTATTCAGTCGCGGACCTTGCTGGATGACATACCGTCGGAGGTCGTCCAAAACGTCGTCGACCCCCAAAGCAGTGCCGAGGACGCCGCCCATGCCCAACAACTGCTCGAGCGCCTGAACGTCAGCCTCCAGGCCCTGAGCTGGCGACAGCAGCAGATCTTCATCCTCAGCCGCCTGCATGGCCATAGTTACCAGCAAATCGCCGAACGCCTGGACGTGTCGCTGAGCACTGTGCAGAAGGAACTGAAACTGATCATGGCGATCTGTGTGGGTGTGGCTGAACGTAGCCACGGCGAGCAGTGACTCGCCCCACGCCTCAGGCCAAAAGCTGCGTACACGCTTGCCACTTGCTGCGTACAGCTTGTAGCTTGAGCCCGTGCCGCTAAATACCGGGAACCCACTGTGACGGACAATCACCGCTCTGCCGAGCCCACTGCGACGCCGGAAACCGCCCATGCGATGGAGCAAGCGCTGGACTGGCTGATCCTGCTGGACAACCCCAGCGAGGAACAGACACGGCAGTTCCACGCCTGGCTGGCGGCCGACCCACGCCACGGCGAGGCGTTCGCCCGGGCCCAGGCGATCTGGAACGGCCCGCAGGTGATGGAAAGCGCCCGCCGACTTGAAGCCACGCCCAAGGTCACCGCGCTGTCGCGCCTGCGTGCCCATTGGAAACCCCTGGCCACCGCTGCCGTGCTGTTGCTCGGCCTGTTCAACTTCAGCGACCTGCCCCTGCGCTTGCAGGCCGATCACCTGACCGTGGTCGGTGAGCGCCAGCGCCTGCAGTTGGAGGACGGCTCCAAGGTCCTGCTCAACACCGATTCGGCCTTCTCCAGCACGTTCAACGAACAGCGACATGTGGCCCGCCTGTACAAGGGCGAGGCGTTTTTCGAAATCCCGGGCAACCGCAACCTGCCGCTGGAAATCGACGCCGGCCCGGTCACGGCCAGCGTCAGCGACACCACGTTCGCCGTGCGTTACCTCGACGGCGTGGCCCAGGTCCAGGTGCAGCGCGGTGACGTGGATCTGCGGGCCACTCGCAACGACACCCATGTGCGGCTGTCAGCCGGCGAAAGCATCCGCATCGGCCCCAACGGCTTCGACCGCCCGGCCCGGCTCGATGCCAACACCGACCTGGCCTGGGTCCAGGGTCGGCTGGTGTTCGAAAACCGCCCACTGAGCCAGGTACTGGCCGAGCTGCAACGCTACTACCCCGGTTGGATCATCAACGGTAACGAACAATTGGCCAACGTTGCCGTGACCGGCAATTACCGCCTCGACCAGCCGCTGGACGTGGTCCGTTCGCTGGCCCACATCACCTCGGCGCAGCTCCAGGAGTTCCCGGCGCTGGTGATCTTGAACTAAATGAGAATTATTTTTACTCGATAGGCTCTGCTGATTCGTCTCGTTATAGCCAATGCAATTGATTCGCATCCATCGATGTGAATCTGCACCTATAACAGATGCGACACGGAGCGCTATCGATGTCCTCTCGCCTTACTTGCCGGTTTCTTGCCCCCTCCTGCACGCTGTCACTGCTCACCGCCGCCCTCTTGATGGCCGGCACCGCGCCGCTCGCCCTGGCCGCCACCACCGTGCCCCCTCCTGCACGCAACATGGGCGACTACACCTTTGCCATTGCCCGACAGCCCCTGGTCTCGGCCCTGAATGCATTCACTGCGGTCACCGGCTGGCAAGTCGGGATGCCGGCGGAACTGGCCGAAGGTGTCGCATCGCCAGGGGTGAACGGCTCGCTGTCACCCGAAAAGGCCCTGGCGCGCCTGTTGGTGGGGACCAACCTGAGCTACCGCAAGCTGGGCGACAACAGCATCATCCTGGAAAAACGCAGTGCCGGCAGCGCGCTGGAGTTGCAACAGGTGACCATCAGCGCCACCCGCCAGGAACAGGACATCACCAGCGTGCCAAGCACGGTCACCGTCCACGACCGCCAGGAACTGGACCGCAACAACATCAATACCCTCAAGGACCTGGTGCGCTATGAGCCGGGCGTATCGGTGGGTGGCGCGGGCCAGCGCGGCGGTATCAGCGGCTACAACATCCGTGGTATCGACGGTAACCGGATCCTGACCCAGGTCGACGGCGTAGAGATCCCCGGCGGCTTCTTCAACGGCCCCTACGCCAAGACCCAGCGCAACTACGTCGACCCGGAAATCATCAAGCGCGTGGAAATCCTTCGCGGCCCGGCCTCGGTGCTGTACGGCAGCAATGCCATAGGCGGTGCCGTCAGCTACTTCACCCTCGATCCGGACGACATCATCAAGCCGGGCCAGGACGTTGGCGCCCGCCTGAAGACCGGCTACAGCTCCGCCGACGAGAGCTGGCTCAAGTCCGCCACGGTCGCCGGCCGCAGCGGGCCGTTCGACGGCCTGTTGCACTACAGCCAGCGCGACGGTCACGAAACCGAATCCTACGGCAGCCACAACGGCACCGGCCTGGACCGCACCTCCGCCAACCCCGCAGATGTGCGCGCCAACAACGTGCTGGCCAAGCTCGGCTGGAACTACAGCGATGACGGACGCCTTGGCCTGGTCTACGAAAAATACAAGGACGACCGCGACAGCGACCTGAAAAGCGCCTACGGCGGTCCCTACGCCGACGGCCAGCCGGCCATTCCCGCCTCTGTGCTGCCCGGCGGCATGTACCAGTGGCGCACTGGCAACGACACCATCACCCGCGAGCGTTTCGGCCTGGAGCACAGCTTCGCCCTGGACAGCCTGCTGGCCGATCACATGAAGTGGAGCCTGAATCACCAGGTCGCCAAGACCGACCAGAGCACCGCCGAATTCTACTTCCCCATCACCCGCCAGGTCCTGCGCACCCGGGAGACCCTCTACGAAGAGAAACAGTGGGTCTTCGACGCGCAACTGGACAAGGCCTTCAGCGTCGCCGACACCGATCACGCGCTGACTTACGGCACCACCCTCAAGCAGCAGAAAGTCACTGGCTCGCGCAGCGGCAATGGCGTGTGCCTGGCGGTTGGCGTCGGTTGCTCCGCCGTGGGCGCCATCAGCACCCGGGACGTGCTGGCAAAGGTCAGTGATTTCCCTGACCCGACCATCAACACCTACAGCCTGTTCGCCCAGGACCAGATCGGTTGGGACCGCTGGACCTTCACGCCGGGCCTGCGCTACGACTACACCCGGCTCAAACCGCATCTGACCGAGCAATTCCTCAACGCCGTGGACCCTACCGGCGGCGGTGCAGTCAACGACAAGAACAAGACCTGGCATCGCGTCTCGCCCAAGTTCGGCGTGACCTATGCCCTGAGCGATGAATACACCTGGTACGGCCAGTACGCCGAAGGCTTCCGCACCCCGACCGCCAAGGCCCTGTACGGTCGTTTCGACAACCCCGATGCCGGCTACAGCGTGGAACCCAACCCCGACCTGGAACCGGAAAAAAGCAAGAGCTACGAGACTGGCCTGCGTGGCCGTTTCGATTCCGGCTCGTTCGACGTGGCGGTGTTCTACAACAAGTACCGCGACTTCATCAACGAGGATGCCATCACCCCTGGCGCCGATCAGTTGACCTTCCAGAGCAACAACATCAAGCACGCCACCATCAAGGGCGCCGAGGCCAGGGGACGCCTGGAGCTGGAGGTGTTTGGCGCGCCAAAGGGCCTCTACACCCAAGGCTCGGTGGCCTACCTCTATGGTCGCAACAACGACACGGGCGAGCCGCTCAACAGCATCAATCCGCTGACCGGCGTGTTTGGCCTGGGCTACGACCAGGACCGCTACGGCACTTTGCTCAGTTGGACCTTGGTCAAGAAAAAGGACCGCGTCGACGACAGCAACTTCAACTCGCCCGATGGCGTGAACAGCCAGTTCAAGACGCCGGGCTTCGGCATCCTCGACCTGAGCGGTTTCTACAAGGTGACCGACGACGTCACCGTCAGTGGCGGCCTCTACAACCTCACCGACAAGAAGTACTGGCTGTGGGACGACGTGCGCGGCTACGACAGCGTCGGCGAAGCGGCGGTGCTGAACCCCGCCAACCTCGATCGCCTGACGGCGCCAGGGCGTAACTTCGCGGTGAACCTGATCTGGGATATCTGACTCGGTTGCCCTGGCAAAACAAATACCCGTGGCGAGGAGAGTCATGTGGGAGCAAGGCTTGCCCGCGATGAAGGCGATGCGGTCTTTCAGAGATCGAGGCGCCTGTTTCGCGAGCAAGCTTTGCTCCCACAGCCCCTCGCCACAATGCTTGCATTCGAAGGAATTCATATGACCACACAACGCCCCGCTTCACGCTCCCAACGCCTGAACCAGATCACCCACGAGCCCCATAGCAAGCTCGACGCGCTGGTCAAGGCCCACGCCCCGTTCGAAACCCCGGCCAGCTTTGCCCGTTTCGTCGTCGCCCAGTATCTGTTCCAGTCGGAACTGGTGGCGCTGTACAACGACGCCGAACTGTCCAACCTGATCCCCGACCTGCCGGCCCGGTGCCGGGCAGAAGCGGCCAAGGCGGACCTGGCCGACCTGGACACCGAAGTACCCGCGCCAGTGGCCGGTGCGGTGAAAAACCCGACCCAGGCTGAGGCCTTGGGCTGGCTGTTCGTCTCCGAGGGCTCCAAGCTCGGCGCCGCGTTCTTGATCAAGCGTGCCGTGGGCTTGGGACTGAGCGAAACCTTCGGCGCCCGGCACCTGGCAGAACCTGCCGGCGGGCGCGCCGAAGGCTGGAAAACCTTCACCCGCACCCTCGACGGCCTGGCCTTCACCGAACAACAGGAAGCCGAGGCAGACCAAGGCGCACTGGACGCCTTCAACCGCTTTACGGTGCTGCTGGAACAGGCCTATGCGGCCGAGTTGGCCTGAAAATCACCGCCATCCCACAGGGATGGTGCATGACTGAAAAACGCTGATGAACCGCCCCTCAAAACCCACCCAACTGCTCTTCGCCCTGCTCGCCTACACCAGCCTGGGCATCGGCCTGGTCGCCATCGTCGTGCCCGGCTTGCCGACGACCGAGTTCATCCTGTTGGCCGCCTGGGCCGCGACCCGCAGTTCGCCGCGCCTGAGCGCCTGGCTGGAGAACCATCGGCTGTTCGGGCCCATGCTGCACAACTGGCGCAACGGCAAGGTCATCCCGCGCCGGGCCAAGGTCGGTGCCACCACCAGCATGCTGCTCTGTGCAGGCTTGATGCTGGTGCTGCTCGACCACGGCTGGCCGGTTTACCTTGCGATCGCCGGCATGGGCCTGGGCAACCTGTGGATCTGGTCGCGCCCGGAACAGGTGCGCAGCGCTTGCTCCCGCGGGGACGCGTAGCGACCCCCAACGGATTTTTGATCTATGATCGCCTTCTCGTACTGGAGGGCTTTCGATGTCAGATCTGCTCACGTCCATGCAAACCGCGCTCGGCTTGCCCACGACCCCGATCACCTTCACCGGCGACGGTGCCCTGCCCTCGGCCTTCGCCGTCACGGAGTTGGCCTGCGCCAGCATCGCCGTGGCCGGCCAGGCGATCGCCGAACTCATCCAGCAACAAACCGGTCGCCTGCCGCCTGTCGAGGTCGACCGACGCCTGGCGTCGTTCTGGTTCTCCACCTCCCTGCGCCCTATCGGCTGGAGCGTGCCGCCGATGTGGGACCCGGTGGCCGGCGACTACGCCAGCGCCGACGGCTGGATTCGCCTGCACACCAACGCACCGCATCATCGCCTGGCGGCGGAAAAAGTCCTCGGCACCTGCACCGACCGCGCCGACATGGCGGCCAGGGTGGCCCGATGGAACAAGGCCGAGCTGGAGCAGGCCGTGGTCGACGCAGGCGGTTGCGCCGCCGAGATGCGCTCGTGGCAAGCGTGGCAGGCCCACCCCCAAGGCCTGGCGGTGAATGCCGAGCCGCTGGTGCACCTGAGTCAAACGACTGCAGAGCAGCGCAAACCCTGGCTAGGCTCCGTGACCCAGCCATTGGCGGGCCTCAAGGTGCTGGACCTGACCCGCGTACTGGCCGGCCCGGTCGCCAGCCGCTTTCTCGCCGGCCTGGGGGCCGACGTGCTGCGTATCGACCCACCCACCTGGAACGAACCCGGCGTGGTGCCGGAAGTCACCCTGGGCAAACGCTGCGCCCGCCTCGACCTGCATCGGGCCGAAGATCGCGCCGCGTTCGAGGCGCTGCTCCAGGACACCGACATCCTCCTGCACGGCTACCGTGCCGACGCCCTGGAACACCTGGGCTACGGCGCCGAGCAGCGCCGGCAGATGGCCCCGGGCCTGATCGACGTCAGCCTCAATGCCTACGGCTGGAGCGGCCCGTGGCAGAACCGGCGCGGCTTCGACAGCCTGGTGCAGATGAGCAGCGGCATTGCCGAAGCCGGCATGGGCTGCAAACGCACCGACAAACCGACACCGCTGCCGGTGCAAGCGCTGGATCACGGCACCGGCTACCTGCTGGCGGCCAGCGCCCTGGTGTTGTTGTCCCGACGCCTGGCAAGCGGTCACGGCGGCTCGGCACGCTTGTCACTGGCACGTACGGCGAAGCTATTGATCGAACGTGGCGCCGGGGACCCGAGCCCATTGCGAGCCGAGGCTGAGGATGATCAGGGACTGGTGGTCGAACAGACGCCGTGGGGACCGGCCCATCGCCTGCATGTACCCTTGAAAATCACCGGGACGCCGCTGCAATGGACCTTGCCGGCGGCGGAACTGGGCGCGCATCGGGCACGGTGGTGACGGCCGTCCATTGTGGTTCCGCCGCGTGGTCGCAAGCCCCAGGCCCAAGCGCATCTTTGAAATCCGCCCGATCAAATGGCTGCTGGAAAAAGGCAGCATCGTGATCTGTGCCGGCGGTGGCGGCATCCCGACGATGTACGACGCCAACGGCAAGCTGCAAGGCGTGGAAGCGGTGATCGACAAGGACCTGTGCTCGGCGTTGCTGGCCGAACAGCTGGAAAGCGACCTGCTGGTGATCGCCACCGACGTCAACGCCACGTTCATCGACTTCGGCAAGCCGACCCAGAAAGCCATCGCCCAGGCCCACCCCGACGAAATGGAAAAGCTCGGCTTCGTCGCCGGTTCCATGGGGCCGAAGGTCCAGGCGGCCTGCGAGTTCGCGCGCAACACTGGCAAGGTCGCGGTGATCGGTTCACTCTCGGACATCGAGGCCATCGTCCAGGGCATCGCCGGCACCCGCATCAGCACGGCGACACCTGGCATCGCTTATCGATAACAGGAAACTTGCGGGGCGGATCCAGGGTCTGCCCTACTCCCCATGCCGTCAAAGGAGAGTTGCTTATGGCCAAATTCGAACCCGGGCACCTGCACATGGAGCGCCACGCGCTGAACAAGGAAGATTTCAGCTACAACCTGTGCATCGACTACAAGGTCGACCAGGACGGCAAGGAAGGCACTGGCATGTCGTTCCGGGTGCATGGCACCGTCGAAGAAAAGCCCCTGGACGAGACGTTCTTCCTGGCCAAGGACCAGGCCTTCGACTTCGCCCGCCATGCCACGCGCATCGCCCAGAAATATGGCTTGCCCAAGACCGCCAGCATCGGCTCGATGCACAAGTACTACGATGAAATGTTCGAAGACGTGCGCAAGCAACTGGACGTCAAGCCGGGGGACCCGATGAAGCCGGAACACCTGGCATAACCCCCCGAAAGCCCCAACCCCTGTTTGTGGGAGCAGACCTGTGGGAGCAAGGTCTGTGGGAGCAAGGCTTGCCCGCGATGGCATCGCCTCGGTCTATCAGCTACACCGAGGTGTTTGCATCGCGGGCAAGCCTTGCTCCCACAGCTCTGCTCACCCCAACAAGGGAATATCAGTGTTCTGAATATCGGGTTACACACAAAGTCTGCCTGGCTGGCAACTCGCTACAGCTGACCTATTCTGAAAGGAGTACCCCCGGGTATTCGTTCAGAGGTCACCGCCATGAACATCAAAACAAGAAGACGCCTCGCCATTTTCGTCACCTGCACCGCCACGCTTGCGTTGTATGGCACTGCGGCCTATCGGGTCGAGCAGGCCAGGCAACTGCCCCGTGAATACGCCAGTTGCAACTTCGAACGGTGCATCCCCCACAGCGCAACCCTGAACGCCCTGCGCTGAGGCGTGGTCAGTCGTCCTGCTGATCGGTCTTGAGCCGGTCCCGGAACGCCTTGGGTGAAATGCCGACACGCCGGCGGAACAGCCGGGTGAAGTTGGTCGGGTCGGAAAACCCGAGCATTTCGGAAATCTCGTAGATGGTCATGCCGGTGTAGGTCAGCAGGCGCTTGGCTTCCAGCAACTGGCGCTCATGCATGATCTGCAACGCCGGTTGCCCGGCCAGTTCCCGACAGGTGCCGTTGAGGTGCGACACGGAAATGCCCAGGCGGTGGGCCAGGTCCTCGACCTTGACGTGCTCGCGATAGGTTTCTTCCACCAACTGAATGAAGCCGTTGAGGTATTCCCGGGCCCGTTGCGGGCGCTGGGCCTGGGTATGGCGCTGCATCACCTGGCGGCTGACCCAGACCATGATCACGCTGACCAGCGCATGCATCAGCATTTCCCGGGCTGGTTGATGCCCCACGTACTCATTCTGCAACGCGCTGAACAGGCTATTGAGGTACTCGGCATTCTCAAGGGCGGGGTAGCTTTCGGCCTGGGCCAGGACGTTGACCGAATGCCCCAGTTGCGCTTGCAGGTGCGTAACCAGCGGCGCCGCCAGAGTCACCACGTAACCTTCCACATCCTCGGAAAAACGAAAGCCATGGACCGACAGCGGCGGCAGGATCTGCACGGCCGGCTCGGTGAGTAGCGTGCGCCGGCCTTCGATTTCCAATTCCGCCTGGCCCTTGAACACAAACAGCAACTGGCACAGATCGGCATGCCGGTGGGGTTTGATTTCCCACTGATGCTCGCGGCTGCGCTTGGAAATGGTCTCGCAGTGCAACAGGTCCGGTGTTGGCCATTCCTGGCTCTCGCCGTAGAGCTTGAACACCGGAATCGAAGGCAGGTCAGGTTTTTTCATAACGTGGATCCGGGCCAGGGGTTGCGGGCGATAATCGCACCAATTGGCAAAAAGAACAGGTATCGGCTCAGTTTTCCCCTTCAACTGACAGGTCCGCAAGCGAAAAATGTAGGCACTCGATTTCTAATAATCAACACCGACCCTGGTCGCGTGCTTCGTGCGAGTCATAAGAACAATGAAAACCCTCAAGACCCAAGTCGCCATTATCGGTGCTGGCCCCTCTGGCCTGCTGCTCGGCCAGTTGCTGCACAACGCCGGGATCGACACTGTCATCCTCGAACGCCAGACCCCGGAATACGTCCTGAGCCGCATCCGCGCCGGAGTGCTGGAGCAAGGCATGGTCGAACTGCTGCGCCAGGCCGGGGTTGGCCAGCGCATGGACGCCGAAGGCCTGCCCCATGACGGCTTTGAGCTGGTGCTCAATGATCGGCGGGTGCACATCGACCTCAAGGGCCTGACCGGTGGTAAAAACGTCATGGTCTACGGCCAGACCGAAGTGACCCGGGACCTGATGGCCGCCCGCCAAGCCGCCGGCGCCCGGACGCTGTACCTGGCCAGCAATGCCCAACCCCACGACATGCAAACCGAGCAGCCCTTCGTGACCTTCGAGCACCAGGGGGAAACCTGGCGCCTGGACTGCGACTACATTGCCGGTTGCGACGGTTTCCATGGCGTGGCGCGACAGTCCATTCCTGCGGAAACACTCAAGGTCTTCGAACGGGTCTACCCGTTTGGCTGGCTCGGCGTGCTCGCCGACACCCCGCCGGTTCACGAAGAACTGGTCTACGCTCGCCACGCGCGCGGTTTTGCCTTGTGCAGCATGCGCTCCAAGACCCGCACCCGTTATTACCTGCAAGTGCCCGCCGAGGAACAAGTGGCGGACTGGCCAGACGAGCGTTTCTGGGATGAACTGAAAAACCGCCTGCCCGCCGACCTGGCCGAAGCCCTGGTGACCGGCCCGTCCATCGAAAAAAGCATCGCCCCGCTGCGCAGCTTCGTGGTCGAGCCGATGCAGTACGGGCGGATGTTCCTGGTGGGCGATGCCGCCCACATCGTCCCGCCCACTGGCGCCAAGGGTCTTAACCTGGCGGCCAGCGATGTCAGCACGCTGTTCAACATCCTGCTCAAGGTCTATCGCGACGGCCGTGTGGATTTGCTGGAAAAGTATTCGGCCATCTGCCTGCGGCGCGTCTGGAAAGCCGAGCGCTTCTCCTGGTGGATGACCTCGATGCTGCACCGCTTCGACGACGATGCCTTCAACCAGCGCATCAGCGAAGCCGAGCTGGAATATTTCGTCGACTCCGAGGCCGGTCGCAAGACCATCGCGGAAAATTACGTCGGACTTCCTTACGAGGCTATCGAATAGCGGCCTATCGACTTAAACTGCGGGCTTCGTCTCATTTTGCCTCTCCGGCGTAATGCCCGCAGGTTCTGTCGTGACTCAGTTCAACACGCTCCAAGCCCCAAAACCGGCCATCCGCAGCGTGCTGGTGGCCCTGATGCTGGCGATTTTCCTGGGTGCGCTGGACCAGACCATCGTCGCCGTCTCGATGCCGGCCATCTCCGCACAATTTGCCGACGTCAGCCTGCTGGCCTGGGTGATTTCCGGCTACATGGTCGCCATGACCGTAGCGGTGCCGATCTACGGCAAGCTCGGTGACCTCTACGGTCGCCGGCCGCTGATGCTGTTCGGCATGGGCCTGTTCACCCTGGCCTCGCTGTTTTGTGGCCTGGCACAAAACATGGAGCAACTGGTGCTGGCGCGGATTCTCCAGGGCATCGGCGCCGGCGGGATGATTTCGGTGAGCCAGGCGATCATCGGCGACATCATCGCGCCCCGTGAACGCGGTCGCTACCAGGGTTATTTCAGCAGCATGTACGCGGTGGCCAGCGTGGCCGGGCCGGTGCTCGGCGGCTACATGACCGAGTACCTGTCATGGCGCTGGGTGTTCTGGATCAACCTGCCGCTGGGCCTGGCGGCCTTGTGGGTGGCCCGACGCAGCCTGGTCGGGCTGCCGGTGCCGCAACGCACGCCGATCATCGATTACCTGGGCACCGTGTTGCTGATCATCGGCCTGACGACGCTGCTGCTGGGGATCACCCAGATCGGCCAGGGCCATGCCTGGCACAGCCGTGAAGTGCTGGGATTGCTGGGTTGCGCAGGAGCAGCGCTGGGGATGTTCGCCTGGCACGAGCGCCGGGCGCGGGAGCCATTGCTACCGATGCACCTGTTCGCCAACCGCGACGCGGTGCTGTGTTGGTGCACGGTGTTCTTCACCAGCTTCCAGGCGATTTCCCTGACGGTGCTGGTACCGTTGCGCTTCCAGAGCGTGACCGGCGCGGGCGCCGATAGCGCGGCGTTGCATTTGTTGCCGCTGGCGATGGGGTTGCCGATCGGCGCGTATTTCGCCGGGCGCCGGACTTCAGTCACGGGGCGCTACAAGCCGATGATCCTGAGCGGTGCCCTGCTCTTCCCGTTCGCCATCCTCGGCATGGCCTTCACTCCACCCGCCGAGTTCTGGCTCAGCAGCCTGTTCATGCTGCTCAGCGGCATCGCCTCCGGCATGCAGTTCCCCACCTCGCTTGTGGGATCGCAAAACTCCGTACACCAACAGGACATCGGCGTCGCCACCAGCACCACCAACCTGTTCCGCTCCCTCGGCGGCGCGGTGGGCGTGGCACTGATGTCAGCGTTGCTGCTGGCCTTGCTGCAGGATTCAAGCTTCGCCCGACTCGCCAGCCCATCGCTGATCGGTGAAGGGCACTCCGGCAGCGTCTTGCTGGACGGCCTGAACGCCGCCCCGGGCGAGACGCAGAATGCCTTGCGCCAGGAATTGCAGGCGACATTCCGGCATTTGCTGTTGATCAGCGCGGCGGTGTCGCTGCTGGGGTTGGCCGCGGCGCTGGCGATGCCCAATCGCTTGCTGCGTGGGCGGGATGAGAAGGCTCGGTAGATCTTATGCCTAGCCCTTGTGGCGAGGGGATTTATCCCCGCTGGGCTGCGCAGCAGCCCCTCATAAAAGCACTCCATTTAATCTGACACACCGTGGCGTCAGCTTTAGGGCTGCTGCGCAGCCCAGCGGGGATAAATCCCCTCGCCACAAAAGCTCGCTCGTCACGGACTTGAATATGGCGTTGTCAGGCCGTCGCCACGACACCTTCGGGCACCACCACGGCGCTCATCCCATCCTTCATCCGCTTGGCGTCGCGCACGAAGCAACGTGACGCCAGGAACAGGAACACCATGGTCAGGAACAACGCGACCGGGATCAGGTACATGGCGTCGTGCAAGCCGATGGCCTTGAACGCTTCGCTCATTTGCTCGACACCCGCGGCCGCCATGGCCGTGCGGGCGAAGTAGTCGGACAAGCCGCCCACCACCACCGGCCCCAGGCCACCGCCGAGCAAGTACAGGCCGGCGAAGAACAGCGCCATCGCCGTGGCCCGCAAGCGCGGCTCGACCACGTCCTGGATCGCCGTGTACACGCAGGTATAAAAGGTATAGGCGAACAACCAGCCGACACTGAACACCGCGACGAACACGCCGATTTCAATCCGCCCGGCATGCAATGCCCAGGCGGTGGTGAGCGTCGAGATCACCAGGCTGAACGCGGCGAACAGCAAGCGGCCACTGGGCACGCGCTGATGAATCTTGTCGGCGATCCAGCCGCCGAGGGTCAAGCCGAACAACCCGGTCACGCCCACCATGATCCCGGTGGCAACCGCCGCCTCGTGCAACGGCATCAGGAAGTAGCGTTGCAGCATCGGCACCAGGAAGGAGTTGCAAGCATAGGTCGCGAAGTTGAAGCACAACCCGGCCAGCACCAGCCACAGGAAGGTAGGAATCGCCAACACCCGACGAATCGGCCGGTCGACCTTTTCCTGGGACACCTGCACGGTTTCCGCCGCCCCGCGCTTGGGCTCCTTGATGAAGAACATGAACAACGCCAGCACCAAGCCTGGCACCGCCGCGATAAAGAATGGCGCGCGCCAGCTGTCGAAGGCCTTGACCATCGCCCCGATGGTGAAGAACGCCAGCAACAGGCCGATCGGCAGGCCTAGCATGAAGATACCCATCGCCCGCGCCCGGCGATGAGCCGGGAACAGATCGCCGATCAGCGAGTTGGCTGCCGGCGCGTAGCTGGCTTCGCCTATCCCGATGCCCATGCGCACCACCAGGAACGCCCAGAAACTGCCCACCAGGCCGTTGACCGCCGTCAGCGCGCTCCAGGTCGCCAGGCCCCAGCCCATCAACTTGCTGCGCGAACCGGTATCGGCCATGCGTCCCAATGGCAAGCCGGCAATGGCGTAGACGATGGTGAAGGCGGTGCCGATGATGCCGATCTGGAAGTCGCTGAGGCTCCACTCCATACGGATCGGCTCGATGATGATCGCCGGGATGGTGCGGTCGAAGAAGTTGAACAGATTGGCCAGGAACAACAGGAACAGAATGCGCCAGGCATTCGCCGCTTGGGTCGAGTTCTGCATGGGTCCGTCTCTTTTATTGTTATGGGCCAACGATCCGTGGCCTGGATATGCAATCTAGACAGCGGCACGGGCGCTGTCTCCAATCATTCGCAAGGCTGATACCCGACCATGGCGAGCAGCGCGTTTCTTGATAACGGTCAACTCCCTGTAACAATTGCCATCATTTCGCCCATTCGTGATTAAAGATCGTCTCCCGGTGGCCGATTCAACCTATCAGGAAAGAATCTCTCGAGCGGCGCCCAGGCTGTAGCCCTGGACGCTCGGGCCGACCTTCGCGCCATCCCAGGACGCGAGCTCCCATCCGCGATGGTTCGATGACAGCGCTCGTCGAACCAACCAGTTCAGGCATATGGCGCACAATGACTTCCAAAAAAACAGCCACTGCGGTATCCGATCTGACCCTGAGCCCGGCCGCCAATGGCCCTGAAGCCTCGAAACCATCGAGCAGCTCGCGTCCCCTTTCGACTCAGCAGTATCTGTATTTCACCGAAACCAACACCGACCGGATCCTCGACAACCTCGATGGCCTGCGCGACGCGGTGTTCCCGCGACCGCCCCATCTGGTGGAAGACGAGAGCGACCGCGCCCAGCAGGAATTCCCGTCGGTGTGCCTGATCGGCCTCGGGCGCTGCGGCTCCAACATCGCCCTGGACGTGGCAGAGCTGGTGTACAACGCCCGCAAGTTCTACCTCAACGAATTCAACGCCGAAGACAAGGCCTACAGCGACAAGGGCTACAGCCCCGCGCAGTGGATCCGCAACAACCTGCGCCTGGGCACCAGCAAGGCCAGCAAACCGGTGTTCCTGGTGGAACCGCTGGTGATGCTGGGTGACTTGGACAAGGACATCGCCGGGCGCATCCGTTTCTCGCGCAAGGGCGAGAAAAGCGGCTTTTTGCGCGACTACAGCAAGATGAAAATCATGGACCTCTCGGAAGTCCATGCCGGGGGCGCCGGTAACGCGCCGATCCTGGGCCAGTACCTGGCCAAGATCATCCTGAACAAGGACACCCAGCGCTTCTCCAGCCCCGACTGGAAAATGATCCACTCGTACCTGATCGACAGCTGCGGCATCAAGGCCAACCAGTCGCGCCTGTACTTCTCGATCTTCAGCGCCGGCGGTGGTACTGGTTCGGGCATGGCCTCGGAATTCGGCCTGGCCCAGCAATACTCGTACATGAACAAGACGTTCGACACCAAGCCGATGGACGAACACGACAGCAAGAGCGGTCATTCCTTCGTCTTCGAGCCGATTTTCACCAGCGGTATCTGCGTGCTGCCGAACATTTCCGACCACCGCAGCGAAATGTCCGAGGCGTTGCACATCAACGCCGGACGCCTGTTGTGCAAGTACCTGTCGGAAGAATGGGATTTCTCGTACAACTTCGCCAACGAAGACAGCAGCGAAGCCAGCGTGATGGGCCGTATCCGCCCCTGGAACGCGATGATGCTGATCTCCAACGACATCATGCGCTACGCCGAAGAAAGCGATGACGGCAACATCCAGAACATCGATGTCAATGCCATGGAGAAGCACGCCAACCAGTACATCTCCCAACAGATCTTCAACATCCTGACGGCCCAGGCGGTCACCACCGACTACGACCAGAACTACTTCCGCCGTGCCGGCATCGACATTGGCGAAACCATTCGCCTGGACGCCAACGACCTGTTCATGAGCCTGGCCGGCCCGGTGGCGATTGCCTACGCCGAGTCCGTCGTCCCGGAAACCCCGGCACCCAGCGGCGACAAGTTCAAGGTGTTCGAGAAAGAGCCGCCGCGCCTGAACATCGATGACCTGTTTTTCCGCTCCATCGACCTGCCGCACTTCAACAAAGTCACCCAGGCCATCGAAGGCATCAGCCTGCTGCCGATCGAATCCAAGCGCTACCGGGCGTCACTTGAGCAATACAAGAACTCCGGCTACGACGCCGCGGCCCTGCATGACCTGCACTTCTTCAAGAACTGCTCGTCGGTGGTGTCCATCGTCTCCTTGCCCAAGGACTACAAGCTGTCCTACATGGACCTGAACCGGCTCAAGACCCACCTCAACAGCCTGTTCCCCAACACCACCCTCAAGCGGTACGCGTTGGTGATCGGCGCGTCGGCCAACCTGTCGCTGACCACCCTGATCGCCAAGAGCCCGTGCCTGTCGGACGACTTCCTGACCCTGATCGTGGCCTTCATCAAACGCTGCTTCGCCCGCACCCCGTACCGCTTCGACGACACCCTGGACAACTCGATCCTGGACTTCATCATCAATGAAGACTTCGACGAAGCACGCATCGACGACCTGCTTAACGAATTCGAAAACCCGGCGAAGATCCTCGACACCAACTGGTACGCGATCAAGCCGATGTACGAGAAGAAGTACCGCGAGCTGATCAACGACAAGGACAAGTTCGTCTCGATCAACGACATCCGCCTGTCCCGCGACTGCGTGAAAAAATCCATCAAGTACCTGCGCGAGATCTACCGTCATCGCATTGGCAAGACCAAGGTTATTTCGCTGAATAACCATACGGGCAAGACTTATTGATGCAGGCGCAACACCGCGTCGCCCCTTTTGCGAGCAAGCCCGCGCCCACAGTGGACCGCATTCGTTCTGAAGAAACGCGGTTCCATGTGGGAGCGGGCTTGCTCGCGAAGGCGGCCTTGAATACACCACCGAGACAACATCCAGAAACAATTGAGCAGCCCAAAGGCTGCCCAATAAACTGTTCCCGTTACGTATACGTCACCCTTTCATGTGGCGTTTCGCCACGGCAGGACGCCATCACGCTACTCACCTACACACTTTCTTGCCCACCCAAACACGAACCAACTTGGTGCACCGATCAGTTCGACGCCCTTTCCTGGATCATAATCCAGGGCGAAACCACCACTGCCCAAAGCTGCGGATCGCGTTCCAGAAAATCCAGCGCCCGCGTTTCAGACAGCTTGGCGAGCTGCTCGGCGGCCAGCCAGGCGGCGACTTTGGTACCTTCGTCCTGGGCGACGGCCTCGGCGGCGGCGATCAAATCCAGTGCCGGATCGACCCACAATAGGGCACCCTTGGCAAAGAACGGCTCCAGCTCTTTCCAGGTGATGGATGCGGTTTCACCAAGCAGCTTGGCATAGAGGGTGCTAGGTTCTTGATTCATGGGACCTGTCCGGAAAAGAAATCGGCGCGAATGATAACGTCGGTGGTCTGGCAGAAAAACCCGGTAGCAAATTGCAGTACCGATTGAAAAGCGCAGGAAAGCCAAGGATTGCCGACATGACCGGACAACCACCGCCGCCATTCTGTCTTTTTCTTTCAATTAAGCGACACCCTCAGGTTTTGCCCCCAAGCGCCAGCTTCCCTTGCCAACAATCGGCGCTCTACACTGTACCGGTACAGTTGCCGGGGGCATTTTCCGCGAGGATATCCAAGATATCTGACCCGGTTCTGCTGCTACGGCGCCAGGACTATAAAAACTACAACAGCATGAGTGGAGCACTATGACTAAGGCTACTAAGCAGATTTCCAAACTGTTTGCCGCTATGGTTCTGGCCGGGGTTGCCAGCCATTCGTTTGCCGCCGACACCATCAAGATCGGCATCGCCGGCCCAAAAACCGGCCCTGTAGCCCAATACGGCGACATGCAGTTCAGCGGCGCGAAAATGGCCATTGAACAAATCAACGCCAAGGGCGGCGTCGATGGCAAGAAACTCGAAGCCGTTGAATACGATGATGCCTGTGATCCAAAACAAGCAGTCGCGGTCGCGAACAAGGTCGTCAACGACGGCGTCAAGTTCGTGGTCGGCCACCTGTGCTCCAGCTCCACCCAGCCGGCTTCGGACATCTACGAAGACGAAGGCGTGATCATGATCACCCCGGCGGCTACCAGCCCGGACATCACCACTCGCGGCTACAAGATGATCTTCCGCACCATCGGCCTGGACAGCGCCCAGGGCCCGGCGGCCGGCAACTACATCGCCGACTACGTCAAGCCGAAAATCGTTGCGGTCCTGCACGACAAGCAGCAGTACGGTGAAGGCATCGCCAGCGCCGTGAAAACGACCCTCGAGAAGAAAGGCGTGAAAGTGGCCGTCTTCGAAGGCGTGAACGCTGGCGACAAAGACTTCTCCTCGATGATCGCCAAGCTCAAGCAAGCCAACGTCGACTTCGTCTACTACGGCGGCTACCACCCGGAGCTGGGCCTGATCCTGCGTCAATCCCAGGAAAAAGGCCTGAAGGCCAAGTTCATGGGTCCGGAAGGCGTGGGTAACGACTCCATCTCGCAAATCGCCAAGGAAGCTTCCGAAGGCCTGCTGGTGACCCTGCCGAAATCCTTCGACCAGGACCCTGCCAACATCGCCCTGGCCGATGCATTCAAGGCCAAGAAAGAAGACCCGAGCGGTCCGTTCGTGTTCCCGTCCTACTCCGCTGTCCAGGTGATTGCCGGTGGTATCGAAGCCGCCAAGAGCGAAGACACGACCAAAGTGGCTGAAGCCATCCACAAAGGCACCTTCAAGACCCCAACCGGCGACCTGAGCTTCGACGAAAAAGGCGACCTGAAGGACTTCAAGTTCGTGGTCTACGAGTGGCATTTCGGCAAACCTAAAACCGAAGCTTCGCCTCAGTAAGGCCTGGCCTGACTGACTGCCAATAAAGCCCACGGCGTGCCGTGGGCTTTGTTTTAAATGTATTGGGCCGCGCTGGCGTGATCCGCCAGCCTCCCCACCTGAAAATCTCAAAACCGTCATCAGCGGTTCGCTGGCAAACCTCGTGTTCGAAGTGGATGCAGATCCACGGGACCCGGGCGGGAAAATGACTCCACCAGTGAAATGCGTATCAGGTTTTTAGGAGCGCTGTAATGCCTGACATCTATCACTTCTTCCAGCAGCTGGTTAACGGCCTGACCGTTGGCAGCACGTATGCCCTGATCGCCATCGGCTATACGATGGTTTACGGCATCATTGGAATGATCAACTTCGCCCACGGCGAGGTGTACATGATCGGCTCCTACGTGGCGTTCATCGCCATCGCCGGGCTGAGCATGATGGGACTCGACAGTGTCCCGCTGTTGATGACCGCGGCTTTCATCGCGAGCATCGTCGTCACCAGCTCCTATGGCTACAGCATCGAACGGATCGCCTACCGCCCCCTGCGCGGCAGCAACCGTCTGATCCCGCTGATTTCCGCCATCGGCATGTCGATCTTCCTGCAGAACACGGTACTGCTCTCGCAAGACTCCAAGGACAAATCCATTCCCAACCTGATCCCCGGCAATATTGCCTTCGGGCCAGGTGGGGCACATGAAGTGCTGATTTCCTACATGCAAATCGTGGTGTTCGTGGTGACCCTGGTCGCCATGCTCGGCCTGACGCTGTTCATCTCCCGTTCCCGCCTCGGCCGCGCCTGCCGCGCCTGCGCCGAGGACATCAAGATGGCCAACCTGCTGGGCATCAACACCAACAACATCATCGCCCTGACCTTCGTCATCGGTGCGGCCCTGGCGGCCGTCGCTGCGGTGCTGTTGAGCATGCAATACGGTGTGATCAACCCCAACGCCGGCTTCCTCGTCGGGCTGAAAGCCTTCACCGCCGCGGTCCTGGGCGGCATCGGCAGCATTCCCGGCGCAATGCTCGGCGGGTTGGTGCTGGGCGTGGCTGAAGCCTTTGGCGCCGACATCTTCGGCGACCAGTACAAGGACGTCGTGGCATTCGGCTTGTTGGTTCTGGTTCTGTTATTCCGGCCGACCGGCATCCTGGGCCGTCCGGAGGTTGAGAAAGTATGACTAGGCATCTCAAATCGGCGCTTTTCAGCGCCCTGCTGGTCTGGGCCGTGGCCTACCCGGTACTGGGTCTTAAACTGACCATCGTCGGCATCAACCTGGAAGTGCACGGCACCAGCCCGGCCATCCTGGCGACCATCGCCGTGTGTTCCGTACTGATGTTTTTGCGGGTGTTGTTCAGCACGCAGATCAGCGCCGCGTGGAAGTCCTCGCCCGGCCTGCCGGTGATCCCGGCCAAGGCCAGCAACTTCCTGACCCTGCCGACCACCCAGCGCTGGATCGTGCTGTCCCTGATCGTCGTGGCGCTGGTCTGGCCGTTCTTCGGTTCGCGCGGTGCGGTGGACATCGCCACGCTGATCCTGATCTACGTGATGCTCGGCCTGGGCCTGAACATCGTGGTAGGCCTGGCCGGTCTGTTGGACCTGGGCTACGTCGGCTTTTATGCCGTCGGGGCCTACAGCTACGCGCTGCTGTCGCATTACTACGGCCTGAGCTTCTGGATCTGCCTGCCGATCGCCGGGATGATGGCCGCCACCTTCGGTTTCCTGCTGGGCTTCCCGGTCCTGCGCTTGCGCGGCGACTACCTGGCCATCGTGACCCTGGGTTTTGGCGAGATCATCCGTCTGTTCCTGCGCAACCTGACCGACATCACCGGCGGTCCGAACGGCATCAGCAACATCGAGAAACCGACGTTCTTCGGCCTGACCTTCGAACGTAAAGCCGCCGAAGGCCTGCAGACCTTCCATGAGTACTTCGGTCTGCAGTACAGCTCGATCAACAAGGTGATCTTCCTTTACCTGGTTGCCCTGTTGCTGGCCCTGGCTGCGCTGTTCGTCATCAACCGCCTGCTGCGCATGCCGATCGGCCGCGCCTGGGAGGCATTGCGTGAAGACGAAATCGCCTGCCGCGCCCTGGGTCTCAACCCGACGATCATCAAGCTGTCGGCCTTCACCCTCGGTGCTGCGTTCGCCGGTTTCGCCGGCAGTTTCTTCGCCGCACGCCAAGGCCTGGTGACGCCGGAATCCTTCACCTTCATCGAGTCGGCGATCATCCTCGCCATCGTCGTGCTGGGCGGGATGGGCTCGCAGTTGGGTGTGATCCTGGCAGCGATCGTGATGATCCTGCTGCCGGAAATGATGCGTGAATTCAGCGAATACCGCATGTTGATGTTCGGCGCCTTGATGGTGCTGATGATGATCTGGCGTCCTCAAGGTCTGCTGCCTATGCAACGCCCCCACATGGAGCTGCGCAAATGAGCCGCGAGATCCTCAAGGTTGAAAATTTGAGCATGCGCTTCGGCGGCTTGCTGGCGGTCAACGGCGTGGCCCTGACCGTAAAAGAAAAACAGGTGGTTGCCCTGATTGGGCCCAACGGCGCGGGCAAGACCACCGTGTTCAACTGCCTGACCGGCTTCTACCAGCCCACCGGCGGCACCATCCTGCTGGACGGCGAGCCGATCCAGGGCCTGCCCGGCCACCAGATCGCCCGCAAGGGTGTGGTGCGTACCTTCCAGAACGTGCGGCTGTTCAAGGACATGACGGCGGTCGAGAACCTGTTGATCGCCCAGCATCGTCACCTGAACACCAACTTCTTTGCCGGCCTGTTCAAGACCCCGGCGTTCCGCAAAAGCGAACGCGAGGCCATGGAGTACGCCGAGTACTGGCTGGACAAGGTCAACCTCAAGGAGTTCGCCAACCGTACCGCCGGGACCCTGGCCTACGGTCAGCAACGACGCCTGGAAATCGCCCGCTGCATGATGACCCGTCCGCGGATCCTCATGCTCGACGAGCCGGCCGCCGGCCTGAACCCGAAGGAAACCGAAGACCTCAAAGCGCTGATCGGCGTGCTGCGCGAGGAGCACGATGTCACCGTGCTGCTGATCGAGCACGACATGAAGCTGGTCATGAGCATTTCCGACCATATCGTCGTGATCAACCAGGGCACGCCGCTGGCCGACGGTTCGCCGGAACAGATCCGCGACAATCCTGAAGTGATCAAAGCCTACCTGGGGGAAGCGTAAATGCTGCAATTCGAAAACGTTTCCACCTTCTACGGCAAGATCCAGGCCTTGCACAGCGTCAACGTCGAAGTCCGCCAGGGCGAAATCGTGACGCTGATCGGTGCCAACGGCGCCGGCAAATCCACCCTGCTGATGACGCTCTGCGGTTCGCCCCAGGCCCACAGCGGCAGCATCCGCTACATGGGTGAGGAACTGGTGGGCCAGGACTCGTCACGGATCATGCGCAAGAGCATCGCGGTGGTGCCGGAAGGTCGTCGGGTATTTGCCCGGCTGACCGTGGAAGAGAACCTCGCCATGGGCGGGTTCTTCACCGACAAGGGCGACTATCAGGAACAAATGGACAAGGTCCTGCACCTTTTCCCACGCCTGAAAGAACGCTTTACCCAGCGCGGCGGCACCATGTCCGGCGGTGAACAGCAAATGCTCGCCATCGGCCGTGCGCTGATGAGCAAGCCCAAGCTGCTGCTGCTCGACGAGCCCTCCCTGGGCCTGGCACCGATCATCATCCAGCAGATCTTCGACATCATCGAACAACTGCGCAAGGATGGCGTGACGGTGTTCCTGGTGGAACAGAACGCCAACCAGGCGCTGAAAATCGCCGACCGGGCTTACGTGTTGGAGAACGGTCGCGTGGTGATGCAAGGCACCGGTGAAGCCCTGCTGACCGACCCAAAAGTGCGCGAGGCGTACCTGGGCGGTTGAGTCTGCTGCAATAAAAAAACGGCCTTCGGGCCGTTTTTTTTTGCCCAATGTAGGAGCTGTCGAGCGAAGCGAGGCTGCGATCTTGTCCCGGACAATTGAGTCTAAAGCAAAAAATCAAGATCAAAAGATCGTCCGAACGCGGCCCGAGCCTTCGCCAGCGCCTACAGGTCTCAGCGCGAGCTTGCTCCCTCATCACGGGTTTGGGGATAACCGAAAAAAATCTGCAGACGCTGTAACGCTTTCCCACCTCCCCTCTCTAGTTCAGCAGACCGGCGCTAACGCCGGTTCATTTCCCTAATGACTGGAGAATCACCATGACTGCTTCGACCCGCACCCTGTCCGCCACCGCCCTGGTCCTGGCCCTGGGTTCTGCCCTGAGCATGACAGCCGTCTCGACCGTCCACGCAGCCGACGACACCATGGAAAAATGCTTCGGCGTTGCCCTCAAAGGCAAGAACGACTGCGCCGCCGGCGCCGGCACCACCTGCGCCGGTACAGCCAAAATGGACTATCAGGGCAACGCCTGGAAATCGGTCCCAAAAGGCACTTGCACCACCATGGAAAGCAAAACCTCCCCGACTGGTTTCGGCCAGCTCGAAGCGTTCAAAGCCAAGTCCTGATCGCATCTGCCTGAGGCCCGTCACCATGTTGAACACCCCATCCCTCGCCACTGATAGCCGGCTGCCGCCAAGGGCAGGGTTGGGGCTCAAGAGCGAGCATTTTCGTGAGGTGCTCCAGACCCGACCGGACCTGGGCTTTTTCGAAGTGCACGCGGAAAACTACATGGTGGCCGGCGGGCCGCTTCATCACTTCCTGGGGCGGGTACGCGAACAGTACCCGCTGTCGCTGCACGGCGTCGGCCTGTCGATCGGTGGGGAGGGGCCGCTGGATGTCGTGCATTTGCAGCGCCTGGCCGCATTGATCGAACGCTATCAGCCCCAGTCCTTTTCCGAACACCTGGCCTGGTCCAGCCACGGCCCGGTGTTTCTCAATGACCTGCTCCCCCTGGCCTACGACGAAGCGACCCTCGACCGTGTCTGCGAACACGTCGACCAGGTGCAGTCCAGCCTCAAACGTACGCTGTTGCTGGAAAACCCGGCCACCTACCTGGCGTTCGAAGCCTCGACACTCGACGAGCCATACTTCATTAGCGAAGTCATTCGTCGCACTGGCTGCGGCCTGCTGCTGGATGTGAACAACGTCTACGTTTCATGCGTCAACCACTGCCGCGATCCACTGGCCTACCTCGATGCCCTGCCCCTGCAAGCGACCGGTGAAATTCACCTGGCCGGCTTTGCCGAAGACACCGACAGCCTTGGCGAGCGTCTGTTGATAGACGACCACGGTGCGCCAATCGACAACGCAGTCTGGCAACTGTACCTCAGGGTTCTGGCGCAGACCGGGCCGGTAGCCACCTTGATCGAGCGCGACAACCACATCCCGCCATGGGAGGTGCTGCTGGCCGAAGCGCGCCAGGCCGATCAACTTTTAAATGCCGTGGGAGCCCGGTCATGAGCGGCCAGCGCGTATTCGCCGCCGCCCTGCTCGACCCGCGCAAGGCGTGCCCCCCCGGCCTGGTCAGCGCCAACGGCGCCGACCCGCAGAGCCGCTTCGCGGTTTACCGCAACAACGTGCTCAGCTCATTGATCAACGCCCTGGCCGACAATTACCCGGTGGTGGCGCAACTGGTGGGCGAGGAATTTTTCCGAGGCATGGCTGGGGTCTACATCCAGTCTGCACCGCCGCGAAACCCGATGATGAGCGACTATGGGGATGATTTTGCCGGGTTCGTCGAACGCTTCGAACCCGCCGCCTGCGTACCGTACCTGGCGGATGTCGCCCGGCTGGAGCGACTGCACGTGCAAGCCTGGCATGCCGCCGACGCCGAGCCCATGGCCGGAGAACGGATCGTCGAAGCGCTGTCGTCCCCCACACAGACAAGGCACCTGAAGATCGGCCTGCACCCGTCACTGCGGCTGCTGCAATCGCCCTTCGCCGTGGTGACGATCTGGGCCGCCCATCAGCACGAGACACCCGTGCCGTTCGAGGCATTTGCTGCACAGAACGCCTTGGTGCTGCGCAACGGCCTCGACGTGCAGGTGTTCGCGATCAATCACGCAGCCCATGGGTTCATCACCGCCCTGCAACAGGGGCTGACCCTGACCGCCGCCATTGAAGCCTCGATCGACCTCGACCTGGAACAGACCCTGGCGGGGCTCATCCGCCACCAGGCTATCACTCACCTCCTAGCTGAACAGGTATCCCAATGACCACCCTGATTGCCGGCTCCATTCAATGGCTGGAGAAAATTCCCCACAGCCTGATCGCCTTCATCGCACGATTCTCGATTGCCGCAGTGTTCTGGAAATCCGGCCAGACCAAAATCGAAGGCCTGGCCATCGACCTGTTCGACGGCACCTTCCAGATCGGCCTGCCGCGGCTGGCGGACTCGACCATTCCCCTGTTCAAAAGTGAATACGCCCTGCCGTTGCTCTCGCCAGAACTGGCTGCGCACCTGGCAGCTACCGCCGAGCATGTGTTCCCGGTCCTGATCCTGCTTGGTCTGGCGACACGCTTTTCAGCGCTGGCCTTGCTGGGGATGACCTTGACCATTCAACTGTTCGTCTACCCGGACGCCTACCCGACCCATGGCACTTGGGCGGCGGTATTGCTCTACCTGATGGCCCGTGGGCCGGGGGTGTTGTCGATCGATCACCTGATTGCCAAGCGCTACGCCCGCTGACAGAACCCAGGACGCCTGTGGGAGCCAGTGGCTGGGGTTATCGTTGCAGCCGATCCAGGGCCTCGCCACTGCGCTTGAACCAATCAATCAAATAGTCAGACAGCACCTGGGTGCGCTTGGGCAATCCACCCTGGTACGGGTGCACCAGGTACATCGGCATGCGCCGGGTCAGGTAGTCGCGCAGCAGCCAGCGCAAGCGTCCGTCGGCCAATTCTTCATGCAGCAGGTACGACGGCAGCCGGGCGATTCCGGCGCCGGCCAGGGCAGCTTTTTTCAGCAGGCTGTAGTGATTACTGGCGAACGGCCCCGACACTCGCACTCGTAGAAGTTCGTGTCGCTGGTGGTAAAGCCATTCTTCCCGACCGCTGTAGTGGCTGTTGAGCAGACAACGGTGCTCGGCCAGGGCCAGGGGCGTCTCGGGTTCGCCGTATTGATCGAGGTAGGCCGGGCTGGCGCAGGTCATTTCGTGCCACGCCAACAACGGCCGGGCCACCAGCCGCTCATCGATGGCGGCGTCGGAACGGATCGCCAGGTCGAAACCATCGCGGGTCAGGTCACGGTAACCGTTGTTGAGCTCCAGTTCGATCTGCACGTTGGGATACGTGCCAGCGAACTCCATCAGCAAGCCTTCGAAGAACGTTTCGCCCAACGAAACCGGAACCGTCATACGTACCGGTCCGCAAATGTCGTCCTTCAACCTGGCCAATGCCTGACGCGCCCTTTGCACCTGAACCAGCAACGCCTGGGCCTGGGGCAGCAACGCCGCCCCTGCCGCCGTGAGGCTCAGGCGCCGCGTGGTGCGTTGCAGCAACACCACCGAAAACCGCCTCTCCAACAGACTGATGCGCTTGGACAACTGACCCTTGCTGCACCCCAACTGCTGGGCCGCCAGAGTGAAGCTGCCGGCCTCCATCAACACGGCAAACGCTGCCAGGTCATCCATTTCACTCATTGGATTGTTTCCAATTAAAAACCAAAGGTTGCCTATTAGCATGATTATCAATGGAAAGAACCTCTCTAGACTGAAAACTCATTCAACCCCTTGAGGAACAGCTCATGAAAATCCTGTTGATCGGCGCCAACGGCACCATCGGTTCGGCCATTGACAACGAACTGTCGCCGCGCCACGAAATCGTTCGGATCGGTCGTCGCAGCGGCGAATTGCAGGTGGATATCAGCGACAGCGCCTCGATCCGCGCGCTGTTCGCAAAGACCGGCCGTTTTGATGCCCTGGTCTGCGCCGCTGGCAACGTCACCTTTGCCCCCTTGGACGACATGTGCGAAGAGAGCTTTGCCCTGGGCTTGAAAGACAAGCTGATGGGCCAGGTCAACCTGCTGCTGATCGGCCGCGAATTCGCCAACGACGGTGCGTCCTTCACCTTCACCACCGGCGTGCTCAGCCACGACCCGATCAAGAGCAGTGCTTCGGCGGCCCTGGTCAACGGTGCCCTGGACAGTTTCGTACGCGCCGCGGCAATCGAGTTGCCACGGGGCTTGCGGGTCAACTCGGTGAGCCCGACTGTGTTGCTCGAAGCCATGGACAAGTACGCCCCATACTTTCGCGGCTACAAACCCGTCCCGGCCGCCGATGTCGCGTTGGCCTACGCCAAGAGTGTCGAAGGCCTGCAAACCGGTCAGACCTTTCACGTGGGCTAACTGACGTTCTAACCGTAGGAGCTGCCGCAGGCTGCGATCTTTTGATCTTTGATCTTTGGTCTTTGGTCTTTCACTCGAGACTCAATTGCCAGGGGAAAGATCGCAGCCTCGTTGCACTCGACAGCTCCTACACAGCTCCTACACAGCTCCGACATAGCGCCTACACAGCTCCTGCACAGCGCCTACGGGTTGTGGTGTGGGATCAGTCTGAGTAACGTGGCGGCACTTGTCTGGAGACCCAATGATGCGTGCCACCCGCTCCCTGCTGTTTGTCGCCCTCCTGCCGCTCTTGCCCGGCTGCCAATTGCTCGATGCCCCACGTCAGAGCGCCCCCCACGCCGGCCAGACGCGCATGCAGGGCGAGCTCACGGCGGCCGATGGCAAGCTGGTGTTCCAGCCGTGCCAGGAACAGCGCCGCTACATCGTCAACGACAGCGGTGGCACCAGTGTGCTGCAGCAGGCTGCCAGCCTGGCCGATGACCAAGGCAAGCTGTTTGCCGATGTGCGCGGCCGTATCGTCTCCAGCGCAGCGGCCGGCACCGACAGCCAGCTGGACCTGGAGCAGTTGTATCGCCTGGAACGCTCAGGCACCGCTTGTGATGACGGAAACTTCAGACTGTTGATCCTGCGCGCCGCCGGCCATGGCCCCGAGTGGAGCCTCAAGGCCAGCGGCAAGGGCCTGGTGCTCGAACGCGAGGGCCAGCCGCCCCTGGCGGTGCCTTACATGGAGGAGCAACTGGGTGACGGGCGCTTCAACCTTAGCACCGAAGCCAATGGCCAGAAGGTCGAGCTCTGGGTCGCCCCCCAGCGCTGCGTCGACAACGTCAGCGGTAGCGTGCAACACATGAGCGCCGAACTGCGGGTCAACGGCCAGGTCCAGCGTGGCTGCGCCTATTTCGGTGGCGCGCGCAACGACTGATTCGCCGGTTTTGGCTTATAATCGCCGGTTCACGCCCTGGTGCAGTTGTGCATCCCGCGAACCGGATCCCACCATGTTACGAATCACCGAACTCAAGCTGCCGATCGACCACCCCGAAGAAGACCTGCGCCCGGCCATCGTGCAGCGCCTGGGCATCGCCAGCGATGACCTGCTCGACTTCACCTTGTTCAAGCGCAGCTACGACGCGCGCAAGAAATCCTCCGAACTGTGCTTCATCTACACCATCGACCTGACGGTGCGCGACGAAGCCAGCCTGCTGCGCAAGTTCGCCGATGACCGTAACGTCAACGAGGCGCCGGATGTCAGCTACAAAGTGGTGGGCCAGGCACCGGCCGACCTGAGCGAGCGCCCGATTGTGGTCGGCTTCGGCCCGTGCGGGATCTTCGCCGCCCTGTTGCTGGCGCAAATGGGCTTCAAGCCGATCATCCTCGAACGTGGCCCGGAAGTACGCCAACGGACCAAGGACACCTGGGGCCTGTGGCGCAAAAGCGTGCTCAACCCCGAATCCAATGTGCAGTTCGGTGAAGGCGGCGCCGGGACGTTTTCCGACGGCAAGCTCTACAGCCAGATCAAGGATCCGAAATTCCTTGGCCGCAAGGTTTTGCACGAGTTCGTCAAGGCCGGGGCGCCGGAAGAAATTCTCTACGTCAGCAAGCCGCACATCGGTACGTTCCGCCTGACAGGCGTGGTGGAAACCATGCGTGAGCAGATTCGCGCCCTGGGCGGCGAAGTACGCTTCCAGCAGCGGGTCACCGATGTGCTGATCGAGGACGGCCAACTGGTCGGCGTCGAACTGGCCAGCGGCGAACAGATTCATTCGAAACATGTGATCCTGGCCCTGGGCCACAGCGCCCGAGACACCTTCCGCATGCTCCACAGCCGCGGCGTGTACATGGAAGCCAAGCCGTTCTCGGTGGGTTTCCGTATCGAACACCCGCAATCGCTGATCGACAGCGCGCGCCTGGGCAAATACGCCGGCCACCCGAAACTTGGCGCCGCCGACTACAAACTGGTGCACCACGCCAAGAATGGTCGTTCGGTGTACAGCTTCTGCATGTGCCCGGGCGGCACCGTGGTGGCCGCGACGTCCGAGCCGAACCGCGTCGTGACCAACGGCATGAGCCAGTATTCGCGCAACGAGCGTAACGCCAACTCCGGCATCGTCGTCGGCATCACTCCGGAAGTCGATTATCCCGGCGGCCCGCTGGCGGGGATCGAATTGCAGGAACGCCTGGAATCCCACGCGTACGTACTCGGTGGCAGCAACTATGAGGCCCCGGCGCAACTGGTGGGTGATTTCATCGCTGGCAAGCCGTCTACGGAACTGGGCAGCGTCGAACCTTCCTACAAGCCAGGTGTGTCCCTGGGCGACTTGGCCCTGGCCCTGCCGGACTTCGCCATCGAAGCCATTCGCGAAGCCCTGCCGGCGTTCGAGAAACAGATTCGCGGTTACTCCCTGCACGACGCCGTGCTGACCGGCATCGAAACCCGCACCTCATCGCCCCTGCGCATTACCCGCAACGAATCGCTGCAGAGCCTGAACGTCAAGGGCCTGTTCCCGGCCGGTGAAGGCGCCGGTTACGCCGGCGGGATCCTGTCGGCGGGCGTGGACGGGATCCGGATCGCCGAGGCGGTGGCGCGGGATATCCTCGGTCTCGAGGCCTGACCCCGCCCCCCTGCGGGAGAGCCTTTGTGGGAAGCTGGGCTTGCCCGCGATGCAGACAACTCGGTCTATCAGGTGAACCGAGGTGATGCTGTCGCGGGCAAGCCCAGCGCCCACACAAGCCCGCTTCCACAAAAGACCTCATTGTTTTCAGGGTCAGATATTGGCCCGCAACACGCTCTCCGGCAGCGCCTCGCCCCGTTCCACACAGGCCGCCACGGTGTCCATCAGACCGCTCAACTCATACCCCTGGGCCTCGAGCCAGACCGGGTCGTAATAGGTCGTGGCGTAGCGCTCGCCACCGTCACACAAAATCGCCACGATCGACCCCGACTCTCCCGCATCCACCATCTGCCGGGCCGCCATGAGGGCGCCGATCAGATTGGTGCCGCTGGACCCGCCGACCCGCCGGCCCAAGCGCTGGGCCAGGTAGTGCATGGCCGCCAATGACAAGGCGTCCGGGACCTTGACCATCGCATCGATGACTTTGGGCAAGAACGACGCTTCGACCCGTGGCCGGCCGATACCTTCGATGCGTGAACCGCAATCCAGGCGCAGGCTGGCATCACCACTGCGGTAGTAGTCAAAGAACACCGAGCGCTCGGCGTCGGCACATAGCACCCGGGTGCCGTGCTGGCGATAACGGACGTAGCGTCCCAGTGTGGCGGTGGTGCCGCCGGTGCCGGGGCTGGAAATCAACCAGCTCGGCTCCGGGTGCCGCTCGAAGCGCATCTGCTGGAAGATCGATTCGGCAATATTGTTATTGGCCCGCCAGTCCGTGGCACGCTCGGCGTAAGTGAATTGATCGATGAAATGCCCGTCATGCTCGCGGGCCAGGCGTTCGGATTCGGCGTAGATCTGCGTAGGATCATCCACCAGATGGCTCTGGCCGCCATAGAAAGCGATCTGTGCGATTTTTTCCCTGGAGGTGGTCGACGGCATCACCGCAATGAACGGCAGGCCCAACAACCTGGCGAAATAGGCCTCGGAAATTGCC
This sequence comes from Pseudomonas sp. PF05, assembly GCF_056521845.1. Lineage (NCBI taxonomy): Bacteria > Pseudomonadati > Pseudomonadota > Gammaproteobacteria > Pseudomonadales > Pseudomonadaceae > Pseudomonas > Pseudomonas sp. PF05. Next base: position 102,841 of record NZ_JBWLPW010000012.1, read on the forward strand.
GTCGAGCCGCTGGAGGCCTCGATCACTGGCGCACCGGGCTTGAGCCAACCGTTACACAATGCGTAGAGAAACAGCGAACGCGCCAGTCGGTGCTTGAGGCTGCCAGTGGGGTGGCTGGACTCGTCCTTGAAATACAGTTCGATGCCCGGCAGGCCAGGCAGCGGCAGTGGAATCAGGTGGGTATCGGCGCTGCGCTGGAAGTCAGCCTCGATGATGCGGATCGCTTCTCGCGCCCACTGGCGGTGATCGTTCATGGTGTTTTCTCACTGGCTCGGTTTGACGCGGGGAAACGTGGTCATGCAGGCGCAACTTGGTCTCGGAAAAACCAGCGGCAAGCTTAGGAAAAAACCGACATCGCGCACAGGTACAGCTAAGGTCCAATATGACCCATAACTGCCCGGCTGCGTGGCGCAGACGTTGTAACGATATATAACAAAAAAGAATATAACTTTTGTTTTAACAACTTACAGTACGAGTTAGGGTGTGCCATCTTCTTGATTCAATGAATGGAGAGCGATCGTGGCTCTACGCAATTCTCTGACCCGTTTTTTCCAGCTGGAGGCTGCCAGCGGCCTATTGTTGATCGCCGCCGCCCTGCTTGCCCTGGTCATCAATAACTCGCCCCTTTCCTGGCTGTACAACGGCCTGCTGGACACGCCGGTGGTGGTCCAGGTCGGTGTGTTGAAAATCGCCAAACCCTTGTTACTGTGGATCAACGACGGCTTGATGGCGATGTTCTTCCTGCTCATCGGCCTCGAAGTCAAGCGAGAAGTTCTCGGCGGGCAACTGTCGAAACCGTCGCAAATCGTCTTGCCGGGTGCGGCGGCGATTGGCGGCATGGTGGTGCCGGCGCTGATCTACTGGTTCCTCAACCGCGACAATCCCCCCGCCCTGGGCGGCTGGGCAATTCCGACGGCCACCGACATTGCGTTCGCCCTCGGCGTGCTCGCCTTGCTGGGCAAGCGGGTGCCGGTGTCGCTCAAGCTGTTCCTGATGACCCTGGCGATCATCGACGACCTGGGCGCTATCATCATCATCGCGATCTTCTACTCCGGCGCCCTGTCCAGCCTGTCGCTCATACTGGCGGCAGCCTGCATCGCCGCGCTGGTGGCGTTGAATCGGATGGGCGTGGTCAAGCTCGGGCCCTACATGGTTGTCGGCCTGATTCTGTGGGTCTGCGTGCTCAAGAGCGGTGTCCATGCCACCCTCGCGGGCGTGACCCTGGCGTTCTGCATCCCGCTGCGCACGAAAAACGCCGAGACCTCGCCGTTGCTGACCCTGGAACACGCCCTGCACCCCTGGGTGGCTTATGGCATCCTGCCGCTGTTCGCCTTCGCCAACGCCGGCCTGTCCCTGAGCGGCGTCACCGTCGAAAGCTTCACCCATCACGTGCCGATGGGCATCGCCATTGGCCTGTTGCTGGGCAAGACCGTCGGCGTCTTCGGCCTGACCTGGCTGGCCGTGAAAATCGGCATCGCCAGCCTGCCCAGCGGCGCCAATTGGGGCCAGGTACTGGGTGTGGCGATCCTGTGCGGTATCGGGTTCACGATGAGCCTGTTCGTTGGCTCCCTGGCGTTCGAGCCTGGCGTAAGTGACTACGCGGGCATGGACCGGATGGGGATTCTCACGGGTTCGATCCTGGCGGCCGTGCTGGGTTATATGGTGACGGCAGCGGCCAGTCGCAAGCAGCCTGCATTGCCTGGCTGATTCCTGGCTGCCGGATAGATCACGAGGGGGGTGTATATCCATTTCTTCGGTAACGGCTGCTGGCGGAACCATAAGTAGCCGCTACCGAAGAAACGGATATACACACCACCCCAACCAGCCCCCCCAAAAAAAACGGCGCTTTCCATTCCCGGAATAAGCGCCGTTTTCTCTTACCGACTCAAGCTTAGTGCGATACGCGACTCGTACCATCCACAGTGGAAATACGAACCCGCTCACCCACACGGAACACCTCGTTCTCCTGAACCTGCTGTACATAGGCACGCATGCTACCGTCATCTTCACGAACGGTGATTTCCACGCCTTGGGTACGGGTCAGACCTTCTTCAGTAGCGGAACCGATCAGGCCACCGGCCACCGCGCCGATCACAGCGGCGACGATGCTGCCACGGCCACCACCGATAGCGCTGCCGCCGACACCACCGACCACCGCACCGGCCGCACCGCCGATCGGGGTCTTGGTGCCTTCGATCTTGACCGGACGCAGAGCTTCGATGGTCCCCATGCGAATCGTCTGCACGCGACGCGCTTCGTCACGGGAGTAGGAGTCACCGGTCAGGCTCGACTGACAACCAGTGAGCAACATCGCCATCGTGGAAAAGGAAGCAACCAGCAAAACAGACTTACGCATAGCATCAACTCCAAAAGACAGGGATTCATTAAACTCCGCAGCTTGACGCCTGTCACGGCCTCGCCGGGATAAAATTGTTTTCATTCAGGTGGGATACAGGCGCACCCGAAAAATTCACCAAACAGTAGCGCCAATTTCCGAAACCTGCGTCATCAACCCGGGATTTTTTCATGGATTATTTCATCATCGTCGCGGTCACCGTGGCCGGTTTGTACTTCCACTGGTGGCTGTACGTACGGATCAAACGCTGGATGGACCGCGACTTGGCGCTGTCCCTGGCGGGGCAGGATGAGCAGAAAAAGATCTACATGCTGCAACAATTGGCCCGCGCCCGGGAGCAAGGGGTCAAGCGCCGGGACTTGCCGCAGTGGCTTAAAACCGCTGCGGCAGGTTACCCCGACGCTAAGGCGCCAGGCGCTCGCGCAGCCAGTTCGCCCCTTGCAGGCGGTAGTTGAGGCGATCGTGAAGGCGGCTCGGACGGCCCTGCCAGAACTCGATGCGCTCGGGCAGCAAACGATAACCGCCCCAATGCTCGGGGCAATGCGGTTGGCTATCGCTGAAGCGTTGTTCGGTGGCCTTGAGCAAGTCGTCCAGCTCAGCGCGCCCTGAAATCACTCGGCTCTGGGGTGAAGCCCAGGCGCCGAGGCGGCTGCCTAGCGGGCGAACCTGATAATAGTCGTCCGACTCCTGCGCGGAGACCTTCACCACTTTGCCCTCGATGCGCACCTGGCGCTCCAGAGCCGGCCAGAAAAACGTCATGGCCGCGAATGGATTCGCGGCCAGTTGCTGGCCCTTGGCGCTGTCGTAGTTGGTGAAGAACGTGAAACCCAGGGCATCCAGGCCCTTGAGCAGCAGGATCCGGCAGTGCGGGCGCCCTAGCGCATCCACCGTCGCCAGGGTCATGGCGTTGGCCTCCACTGGAGCCTGTTCGGTTTTCACTGCGTCGGCGAACCATTGGTGGAACAGTGCAAACGGCTCGGCCGGGGCTTGTGCCTCGGTCAAGCCATCGCGGGTGTAGTCGCGGCGCATATCAGCCAGCGGTTGGGTCATGGCGCGTTCCTTGTGGTTAGCCCATCACTGCTTGGGGGTATTGGCGGCCGCAACTTTCTTGGTATCGGTGGCGGCTTTGGCCGGTTTGGTTTTCTTCGCCGGGGTAGTGGCCTTGGCTGGGGCTTTCTTGGCAGACGCCTTGGCTGTGGCCTTTTTAGCCGGTGCTTTTTTGGTGGTCGGGGTCACGGCTTTTTTCGCCGCAGGCGCTGGGGCCGGGGCCACGGGCTTCACGTCCTGGGCCGCCACCAGCGTCACTGGCGCGGGGGCCGGCATGTTGTATTTGCTCAGCAGCGCAACCATGGTGTTGGCCGGCGTGACCAGCAGTTCCACGCGACGGTTCAGGGCACGCCCTTGCACACTGTCGTTGGCCGCACGTGGCGCCACTGCGCCCATGCCGCGCAGCATCAGGCGATCACGTTGCAGGCCGCTGAGGCGGAAAATCGCCGCCACGGACTGGGCACGCTCCTGGCTGAGCTTCAGGTTCGCTGGTGCGGCGCCCGAGGTGTCGGCGTGGCCGAGGATCAACACGGCGCTCTTCGGGTCGGCTTCAAGGATCTTCGCCACGCGAGTGAACGGCCCAAGGGTCACGGGCAGCAGCATGGCTGGACGGTCCGGGTTGAAGGAGCCGTCCACGGGCGCGGTGACCACCAGCACGTTGTCGCGGCGCTCGAGTTCGAGCTTGCTGTCCTTGATGGCTATGCGCAGCTTCGGCTCGTAGTCGTCGAGCCAGGCCTGGGTGATTTTCGGATCGGGCATCGGCACTGCCTTGGCGGTTTCCTGATCCTTGCCGCCGAACGGCCACCACCACTTGCCGTTGCTTTCGGCTTCGGCCTTGGCAACGGCCGGCGCCTTGGCTTCTGGCTTGCCTTGGGGCTTGACGTCATCTTTCTTCGCAACGTCGGCAGCATCATCGGAAGCGAATGGCCACCACCAGTGGGTGGCGCTCTCGGCCTTGGCTTGCGGTACGACGGCGGCCGGTTTCAGAGGCGCCGCTGGCGCCGTTTCCTTGGCCACCACCTTGTCGGAAGAGCCGAACGACCACCAGTGACCGCCGCCCTCGGCATCATTTTGTGGGGTTTGTGCGCAACCGGTGATAGCGAAGCACAGCGCCAGAGCGAGGGTTTTATTCGATGACATTGGATATCCACAAAATGATGAAAATTGAAAATAAAAGGCCATGTTTTGGCCGCATAAACAGTCGCTTGGAAACTGAAAAGGCCACGAGGTTCCGGTGCCCGCCGCCTTCAATGGCGCTTTATAGACAAGTGGCAAGTACCCTCGCAAGGTTCTGCGCGCGAGGGTCCATCAATACGTAAGGCCCGAGCGTGTTGGTCACGAAGCCAAAAGCCACATCATGTTCCGGGTCGGCAAACCCCATGGAGCCCCCGGCCCCCGGATGACCGAACGCCCGCGGGCCGAGGCCGTAGGTCGCATTCGGCACATCCGGCTGGTCGAGCATGCAACCCAGGCCGAAACGCGTCTGGGTCAATAAAGTCTTGTCCTCGCCAAAGCTGTGCTGGCGAGTCAGTTCGTCGAGCATTTCACCTTCCAGCAGGCTGCCGTCCAGCAGCCCCGCATAAAACCCGGCCAGGCTGCGGGCGTTGCCGTGGCCGTTGGCCGCCGGTTGCTGCATGCGTCGCCACTCCGGTTTGTTGGTGCTGGTCATGATCGACGGAGGATTGGTGAAGGCCCGGGTGGTCATGGCCGTAGGCTCGCGCATTGTCACCTGCAGCAGGCGTTGGGCCGCGGCATCGCCAACGTTGCCTTTGCCACGGGCGATGTGGGCCACGCGATGAAACTCGTCATCGGCCAGGCCAACGTGAAAATCCAGGCCCAACGGCTTGGCGACACGGGCCACGATGGACTCACCCGGGCCACGCCCATCGGCCCTGCGCAGCAGCTCGCCGATCAGCCAGCCGTAGGTGATCGCGGCATAACCGTGGCCCTCGCCCGGCGTCCACCACGGTGTTTCGGTGGCCAGGGCATCGACCATGGTTTGCCAGTCATAAAGCGCTTCGGGCGGCAGCAGTTCACGTAGCGCCGGCAGCCCGGCCTGATGGCAGAGCAACTGGCGCAGGGTGATGGATTGCTTGCCGGCTGCGGCAAACTCGGGCCAATAGCGGGCTACCGGGGCATCCAGCTGCAACTTGCCTTCGGCCACCAGTTGCAGGGCGGTGACGGCGGTGAAGGTCTTGGTGCAGGAAAACAGGTTGGCGATGGTGTCGCTGTGCCAGGCGTCATGGCCATCCTTGTCGGCGGTACCGGCCCACAGATCGATCACCGTGCGCCCACCCACCTGGATGCACAACGCCGCGCCGCGCTCCTGGGGATCATCGAACATCGCCGCGAACGCTTCACGCACCGCCTCGAACTGAAGTTCATAATGGCCTTGAATCTGCACCCGTAACTCCCTTGAAACAAACACTTTTAAGGTGGCTGGCATTGTTTCAGTCATTCAGGCTTTTGGGAACCGCCATGGGACGGCTGGTTAGCCTGAAACCAACCCCTGTGGCGGCTGGGTTACGTAGGAGCTGTCGAGCGAAGCGAGGCTGCGATCTTTCCACAGCCCATTGAGTCGAGAGTGAAAGATCAGGATCAAAAGATCGCAGGCTTCGCCAGCTCCTACAGAGCCCAGCAGGAGCAAGCGCCCTCGCCACAGCAAGTCATTGCACGTATCAGGAAATCTCGCGTCGAAACGGCGGCAGCGCATTAAGGATCGCCTTGCCATAGCGCTGGGTTACCAGCCTGCGGTCGAGCAAGGTGATGGTGCCGCGGTCTTCTTCGGTGCGCAGCAAGCGACCACACGCCTGGACCAGCTTCAGCGATGCGTCCGGTACGGAGATTTCCATGAACGGGTTGCCGCCACGGGCCTCGATCCACTCGGCCAGCGCAGCCTCCACCGGGTCATCGGGGACCGAGAACGGAATCTTGGCAATCACCACGTGCTCGCAATAGGCACCCGGCAAGTCCACGCCTTCGGCAAAACTCGCCAAGCCGAACAGCACGCTGGAGTCGCCGCCGTCGACCCGCGCCTTGTGCTTGTTCAGGGTCTCCTGTTTAGACAGGTTGCCCTGGATGAACACCTGCTTGCGCCAGTCACGGTCAAGGCCATCGAACACGTCCTGCATCTGTTTGCGCGAGGAAAACAGCACCAGGGTGCCCCGTGAGCCTTCCACCAGTTCCGGCAGGTCGCGGATGATCGCTGCGGTATGGCCGGCGGCATCCCGTGGGTCGGCCTTGAGGTCCGGCACTCGCAGCACACCGGCGTCGGCGTGATGGAAGGGGCTCGGGACCACGGCGGTCACGGCTTTTTTCGGCAGGCCGGCACGCATGCGGAAGCGGTCAAACGTGCCCAGGGCGGTCAGCGTGGCGGAGGTTACCAGTGCGCCGTAGGCCACGTTCCACAGGTTGCGGCGCAGCATTTCCGCCGCCAGGATCGGGCTGGCATTGACCTCGATATCAAACAGCGAACCGCTTTCGGCCAGGGTCAGCCACCGCGCCATTGGCGGGTTGTCTTGCGGGTCTTCGGCGGTGAAGGCCGTCCACAGCTCCCAGTTGCCCTGGGAGCGGGACAACAGGCTGCCGAACAGCGGGTACCATTCCTCGGCCTGGTTGCTGGCGATACCGATATTGACCTCGCCATCCATGCCTTCCTTGAGCAGGTCGGTCAGGCGCGTGAACAGGTCGGTCAGGCGTGCGAAACCTTTCTTGAGCTCAATGCCCATTTCGCGCATGTGCTCGGGGATCACCCCGCCGACAAACCGGTGGCGTGGCCGCTCGCGGCCCTCGACGTCTTCGCCGGGCTTGAAGTCGGCCACTTGCTCGCACGCGGTGAACATGAACTGCTGGTTCGTCTTGATTTCCCGCGCCAGCTCCGGCACTTGCTCGATGAGCTTGCCCAGGTCACCCGGCAACGGATGCTGGGCCAACAGTTTGGTGAGGTTCTTGGCGGTGGTTTCCAGCCAGTCGGCGGTGGAACGCAGCCGGGTGTAATGGGCGAAATGGCCGATGGCCTTATCCGGTAGGTGGTGGCCTTCGTCGAACACGTAGATCGTGTCGCGCGGGTCCGGCAACACCGCACCACCGCCCAGGGCCAGGTCGGCCAGCACCATGTCGTGGTTGGTGACGATGACGTCGACCTTGCCCATGCCCTCGCGGGCCTTGTAGAAGGCGCACTGGCCGAAGTTCGGGCAATGGCGGTTGGTGCACTGGCTATGGTCGGTCGTCAGGCGGGACCAGTCGGCGTCTTCCAGGGCCGTGGACCAGCTGTCGCGGTCACCGTCCCATTTATTGCCGGCCAGCTTCTCGATCATGCTGGTAAACAGCTTCTGGCTGGCCTCATCGACCTCGATCTTGAAGCCTTCTTCTTCGAACAACTGGGCCGTGGCGGTCTGCGCGTGGCCTTCCTGGAGCAACATGTCGAGCTTGGACAGGCACATGTAGCGCCCGCGCCCCTTGGCCAGGGCGAACGTGAAGTTCAGCCCGCTGTTGCGCATCAGGTCGGGCAGGTCCTTGTAGACGATCTGCTCCTGCAGGGCGACGGTGGCCGTGGCGATCACCAGGCGTTTGCCCGCGGCCTTGGCAGTGGGAATCGCCGCCAGGCTGTAGGCCACGGTCTTGCCGGTACCCGTGCCCGCCTCCACCGCCACGACGGCAGGCTCGCCGCTGCGCCGGCCTTCGTCGTCGGTGTCGATGTCACCCAGGACTTTTGCCACTTCGGCAATCATCAGGCGCTGGCCATATCGCGGCTTGAGGCTCTTGGCTTCGAGAAAACGCGAATAGGCGCCCTGGATCGTGGTTTTGAGTTCGGTGCTGATCATGAATGGTCGGGCGCTAAAAACGCTGGATAAATTTTCAGTGGTTCGGATCGGCGGCTATCATACCCCGCTAATGAATCCTGCGCAGAACGGAGTAACCCAATGACACCCTTTGCCCTCGTCTACACCCTGCATTTACTGGCGGCCCTGGTCTGGGTCGGCGGCATGTTCTTCGCCTGGATGATCCTGCGTCCCGCCGCAATGACGGCGCTTGAGGGCCCTGCCCGGCTCAAGTTGTGGGTAGAAGTGTTTCAGCGTTTTTTCGTCTGGGTCTGGGTGGCGGTGGTGCTTTTACCGATCAGCGGTGTAGGCCTGATCCATGTGCGCTTCGCCGGTTTCGAAACCGCGCCACGGTATGTGCAGGTCATGATGGGGTTGTATGTGGTGATGACAGCGCTGTTTATCCGCATCCAGGGCCTGCAACTGCCGGCATTGCGTAGCGCCGTGACGGCACAGGACTGGCCAGCGGGTGCGGCGGTGCTGGGGAAGATTCGCAGGCTGGTTGGGATCAACCTGTTGATCGGGTTGCTGGTGGTGGCGATTGGCGCGGCGCGACCGATGTTCTGAAAATCACATAAAACCCTGTGGGAGCGAGCTTGCTCGCGCCCCCACTAGGGGTCGTCATACGCTTAGAACCGCTGCACCGTCACCGTGCCCGCCGCTCCGGCAGGCCCTGGCTGGCCATCGGCGCCAGGACGGCCGCTTTTGCCGCCATCAGCGGTATAGATCAGACAGCCCTTGGCCTTGCCTCCCGCCCCGGGTTTGCCACCGCGCCCGGCCGCGCCACCCGCACCGCCGTCCACCGTCACCTTGATCTGCTCGGCAGGATAGGCGCGGGGCAGCTCAAGGCGTACCCGCGCACCGGCCGCACCCGGCTGGCCATCACTGCCATTGCTGCCGTCGGCCCCGCGACCGGCCGAACCCCAGGTGCAACCCGGCGCCCGGCCATTGGCACCGTCAAGACCGACGTAACCTGGGGCACCCGTGCCGCCACGGGCGTCCACCGACAACAACGGTGCGTTCAAGACCTTGAACTGCAGGTTGAGATCGCGCCCCGGCCGCGCCACCCTGGCGTAAGTACCCCGCGCGCCGCGTGAAGTGATCTGGCTGCCCTCGGCCAGCTCGGCCTGGGCCACTTTCATTTCCAATACCTGCTGCGCCGGCACGATGGCGATCCGCGCCTCACGTCCCAGGTGCAATTGGTCGATGGTCAGTTCAGTGACATTGGACGGCACCAGCAGTGTGCCGTAGTCGGCCACGTCCAGCCGTTCCAGGGTCAGGGTGCTGGTGGTGTTGGGCAGGCGCATCAACGAATGGCTTTCGACCTGGACCACCTGGGCCGAGGCCCATGGACATACGAGTGCGGCGAGCAGACACAATTTACGCATGGGAAGCCTCTGGCGCGGTCGGGAGGGTTTGCAAGTGGAAGATACCGAACAGCAGCACTCTGAGGCGATCGCGACCAGGCGCGGGGCGGCCACGGAAACTGGCCCTGAACAGCAGCAGTTCCAGCAGATGGAGCGCCAGCAAAAAAACGCCGGCGAAATTGACCAGTAGATGCAGCGGATGGACGAACGGTACGACCAGATTGACCAGCACCACCAGCCAGAACAGCAGGGTCAGCAAGCGCCCCAGCCCCCAAAACACCTTCATACGGCCCCCTGATCGAGCATTATTCTTTGCGCGCACAGTAACGGCTTGCGCGCAGGATAAGCCAGAGGGCCAGGCAAATTTAATCTAACCGAGCCCCGGCCCCCGGATCGCCCTCCCGACGACCCGGTAGCCCTGGCCCGGGCCTCAACGCTGGATATGCAGCTCAACCCGACGGTTCTGCGCCCGCCCTTCGTCGGTCTCGTTGTCGGCCACCGGTTCGCTTTCGCCCTTGCCTTCGCTGGTGAGTTTGTCGGGGGCCAGCCCCTGGGTCAGCAAATACTCCACGACGCTGCTGGCCCGACGTTCGGACAGTCCCTGGTTATAGGCGTCACTGCCGACACTGTCGGTGTGGCCCACTACCCGGATGCTGGCGACATTGGCATGGCTGAGCTTGCCCATCAGCCCGTCGAGCTGGCTTCGAGCTTCGGCGGTGAGGTCGGATTTGTCGAAATCGAACAGTACCTTGCCGGCGTCGTTGAGGGTGATGACCTCGCTCGCCGGTGCTTCAGGCTCCACGGGTGGGGCGCTGGCCGGGTATTGCGGCACCGGGCAGCCGTGATGCTCGACAGGGGTATTGGCCGGCGTATCGGGACAACGGTCGCGGCGGTCGAACACACCGTCGTCGTCTTCATCGCCATCCTGGGCGTAACAGATCAAACCACCGCCCAGTAGCCCCAGCGCGGCGCCACCGGCGGCCCAGCCACTGCTTTCAATGGCCCCCAACCCGCCGCCGACCAGACCGCCGATCAGGCTACAGATTGGCCAGGTGCGTTGATTGAGAGGTGCGCTACCGTCGCTGTGAGTGGCGCAACCGGACAACAGACTGCTGGCCAGCAGTACCGGTAAGGCAACCCTGATTAGAACGTTCATGGTGAAGGCTCCTGTGTCACCGGCCCATACCGGTCACACAGGAGTAAAGACCCGCATCCGCAACTCTACAAGCCGCGGATGGCAAGGGTTTCAGCGGTTGATCTTGATTTCCGTGCGACGGTTCATCGCGCGGCCGTCGGCGGTCTTGTTATCAGCCACCGGCTGGCTCTCTCCGGCGCCGGACACCGAGACAAAACTGGCACGCGGAACGCCGTTTTCGACCAGGTATTGCACCACCGAATTGGCCCGTTTCTCCGACAACCGCTGGTTATAGGCATCGCTGCCAACACTGTCGGTATGGCCGGTGACCCGCAGTTGTGCGGTGGATGTTTCCTGTTTCAGCCGGGTGGCGATCGTGCTCAGCACATCCTTGTCGCCCGGGGTCAGCGTGGCTTTGTTGAACTCAAAGTGCACATCGCGGATCACGATGGTTTCTTCCTGGACCACCACGGCCTCTTCAACCATTGGCGCTGGGACAGGCGGCGGGCAGCCATCAGCATCGACCTGCACGCCCTTCGGTGTGCCCGGGCACTTGTCGCGGCTGTCCGGCACGCCATCGCCGTCTTCATCGCCGTCGCCGTGCACCCAGCAATAAGCCGCCGCCATGGTGCCGACGAACAGCGCTCCGCCGCCGGCCCAGGAAGTACTTTCAGTGGCGCCCAAGCCTGCACCGATCACACCGCCGACGGCGGCACAGGTCGGCCAGTCGGTTTTCTGCAAACCTGCGCAACCAGTCAACACACTGGTTAGCAGAACCAGGGGTAACGCTGTCCGAACTATGCTCATCGGGTTTCTCCTAGGGGGATCGGCCTAGCGCCGATTCAGGTGAGTAAAGACCCGTCTTCGAATCTGCGCCAGCCTGAGCAATCGCGGGTTTTCGCCCCGTGTTTGCGACGTTTGCGCACATTCAGGGACAAACCGCTCTAGGCCATGCTGTCCAGGCAGGCTATCGTGATGGTTCTGACTGAGGAACTTCGATGACCGTTGCCATTTCTTCGCGCACACCCCAGCAAGCCCTGGCCGCCGTGCTTGATCGCTATACCCCGCAAAAACTGCTATTGATCGGTGCCAGCGGCTTTCCCGCGCTCGAAGCATTCCAGCAGGCCCATCCCGACACCGAAGTGGTCCATGCCGGCCCCGGCGCGCTGCCGGCGGACGTGGCGGCGCGGCGTTTTGACCTGGCCCTGGCACTCGATTGCCTGGAGCATTTGCCCAAGCGCGAGGGTCTGAACCTGTTGGGTGGCATCCGCAATCTCAATGCCAGCCGCATCGCCGTGCTGGCAGACCTCAACGCCTGCGGCTGGCAAGAGACGGACTTTTTTTCCCTGGCCCTGCAAGCCAGCGAGCGATTCCAGCGCGAAGATCAGGTGCTGACCCTGTTCACCTACGATCTGCTTGAATACAAACAAGTCCCCGACTGGCTCAACTCGCGCTTTTGGGCCAACCCGGAAAATTTTGGAAAATATTGGTGGTAACCGTGAACACAAGCTCGCACACACCCATTTGCCCCTGTGGCAGTGGCAACTCACTGGACGCCTGCTGCGGCCACTACCACGATGGTCATCCGGCGCCCTGCGCCGAAGCCTTGATGCGCTCGCGCTACAGCGCCTATGTGCTGGGCCTGGTGGATTATCTGGTCGCCACCACCCTGCCCGCCCAGCAGCCAGGCCTCGATCGCCAGTCGATCAGCGAGTGGAGCGCCAACAGCATCTGGTTGGGGCTGGAAGTGGAAAGCAGCGAAGTGCTCGGTGGTCAACCGGAGCACGCCTTTGTCACGTTCACGGCACGCTGGCACGACGGCCAGGGCGAGCATAGCCACCGTGAACAGTCCTCGTTCGTGCAGAACGACGGGCGCTGGTATTTCATCGACCCGACCGTCCCGGTCAAGGCGGGCCGCAACGACAGCTGTCCGTGCGGCAGCGGGCATAAATTCAAGAAGTGCTGTGCCGGCTACTTCAGTCACTGATTTTCGTAAACGTCCGACGCTCTTCCATCGACCCAGAGGGCTAGACTGGGGGTAAACCAGAGGCTCGGACATGACCCCTACATCACTTTTGCTACGCATCACCTGCCTGCTGCTGTTCGTCGGGCTCGGCGGTTGCGCGTCCTGGCGAAGTGACGATGCGCCTGAACCGCAGGTGCATCTGGTCAAGGTCGAGGTGGTGCGGGCCCGGCTACTGGAACAGAAGTTCATGCTGCACTTTCGCGTCGATAACCCCGGCGACAGCGACCTGACCGTTCGCGGCCTGACCTACCGCATCCATCTGGGCGACCTGTTGCTGACCGAAGGTGAGCATGAACACTGGTTCACCGTTCGCCCCCGGCACAGCGCCTACTTCAAGGTGCCGATCCGCACCAACCTGTGGCCGCAGGTGCGGCACGTGGTGAAGTTGCTGGAGAAACCCCGGGAACAGATCCCCTATCGTCTGGAAGGTGAGCTGGAAACCGGATTATTCATCGCTCACTACGTGCACCTGGAACGCAATGGCGTGATAATCGCCGCCGATTTTATTGCGGAGTAACCCCGATGACCCAACAACCCCACGTCCACGGCCCTGATTGCAACCACGATCACGACCATCATCACGAGCATGACCACGGCCACGTCCACGGCCCGAACTGCGGCCACGCACACCAGGAACCCGTGCGCAACGCCCTGAAGGATGTCGGCCGCAACGACCCTTGCCCGTGCGGCAATGGCAAGAAATTCAAGAAGTGCCACGGGGCTTGAGGGTCCGGGCGAAGATTATCTTCGCCTGTTGAGTCGTCATCGTCGGATCGCCGCACGGAGCAAGCTCGCTCCCACAGTGATGCCATTGACCAATCGATGGTGTGAGACCTGGAAGCTTTTTGTGGCGAGGGGATGACGGTGCTCGGTTGCGCTGTAGGAGCTGTCGAGTGCAACGAGGCTGCGATCTTGTCCCCAGACAATTGAGTCGCAAGCGAAAGATCAAGATCAAGATCAAGAGATCGCAGCCTTCGGCAGCTCCTACAGCTGCTTATGTATCAGCCCGCCTCCAGAATCTGCTTCACAGCGACCACCGTCGCATACTCGCCATGCAAGTTGCCCAGGGACATGGCATGTACGTCGGCCGCCGAACGGGCGTTACCGAAGTAATCGCTCTTGTCGAAGGTGAAGCAGGCATCCTCGACCACCCACGTGTCGAATCCCAGGTTGCCGGCCGTACGGGCCGTAGACTCTACCGAGTTGTGCGTCGCCACGCCGACGATCACCAGTTGCCCGATGCCCGCCCTGCGCAGGTATTCCTCCAGGTGCGTGCCACTGAACGCATCCGGCACCTGTTTTTGCACCAGCCATTCCCCCGCCAGCGGCTCGAACCGTGGCTGGACCTCCACACCCGACTGCCCTGGCCAGAACACTGAGTCCGGCGAGCGGGACAAGTGATGGACGTGAATCACCGGTCGCGCCGTGTGTCGCCATAACGCCAGTAGCTCCAGCATGCACAGCTCTGCCTCAGGGTTGTTACGAGGGCCGAGCCTGGGGTGAAGGATGCCTTTTTGTTGATCGATGAGGATCAGCGCTGCCTGGTTCTGTAGCTCCATGCCGGTTTTCTCTTCTCGGTCATTGAATTTTCCACACTTGAGCATCACCTCTTCCTACAGGCAAGCCTTCGAGCAAAAGCGATGACCCCGGCCCCGGGTTTCATCGCCAAACCAACAAATAACCCTCGCCCCCGCTTGCGCGGCCCCCTCCTGCTCACTAACGTAGCGCCTTTATTGGTGCCCCCCCTCCCGCAGGAGCTTTGCCATGGCCTCGCCAGCCTCTATTTCCCTTATCCCCCGACTCGGCGTTGCCGCCGCAGTGGCCAGTGTGCTCGGTTTGAGCGGATGCCAGACCTGGAATGCCCAGGACACCGTGCCACCGACTTCCGGCGTGCAACCGCTCAAGGGGCTGGCGCAGAACGTCTCGGTCCGGCGCAATGCCACGGGCATGCCGCTGATCGAAAGCAACAGCTTCCATGACGCCCTGTTCACCCTCGGCTACGTCCACGCCAGCGATCGCATCACCCAGATGGTCACCCTGCGCCTGCTGGCCCAGGGGCGGCTGGCAGAGATGTCTGGTGCCGAACGTCTGGACATCGACCGCTACATGCGCGCCGTCAACCTGAGGAAAAACGCCGACGAGCTGTACAAGGCGTCTTCGCCACGGCTCAAGCGCTTCTTCGAAGTCTATGCCCGCGGCGTCAACGCCTACCTGTTCCGCTACCGCGACAAGTTGCCGTCGGACCTGGCCGCCACCGGCTACAAACCCGAATACTGGAAACCGGAAGACTCGGCGCTGATGTTCTGCCTGCTGAATTTCAGCCAGTCGGCCAACCTGCCGGAAGAAATCGCCAGCCTGGTACTGGCCCAGACCGTCACCAACGACAAGCTCGCCTGGCTGAGCCCCTCCTACCCGGACGAACCTCTGCCCGTGGCCGAGGCCGACAAACTCCAGGGCTTGCGGCTCAACGGCCAGATTCCGGGCTTGAACGAGATCGGCAAGGCCACCCGCCAGTTGGCCGAGCTGAACCTTTTGAGCGCTGCGTCTTCGAGCAACTGGGCCATCGCGCCGCAACGCAGCCGCAGCGGCAAAAGCCTGCTGGCCAGCGACAGCCATGGGCCGCTGGGCATGCCGGGGCTGTGGAGCCCCGTACAGATCCGCGCACCCAAGTACCAGGCGGCCGGGGTTTCCGTGGCGGGGATCCCGATGATCCTGGCCGGGTTCAACGGCAAAGTGGCCTGGAGCATGACCAGCGTAATGGGGGACAACCAGGACCTGTTCCTGGAAAAAATCCGACGCCAGGGCAACGGCCTGTCCTACGAGGTCAACGGCAGATGGCAGCCAGCGATCGTGCGCAACGAAACCTATTTCATCAAAGGCCAGCGGCCGATTCGTGAAGCGGTGTTCGAGACCCGTCACGGCCCGTTGCTCAACAGCGCCCAGGGCCCGGCCATGGCCAACGGCTTTGGGCTGGCCTTGCAGACGCCGAGCTTGAGCGACGACAAGACCCTGGATGCCTTCTTCGACCTGTCTCGGGCGCAGAACGTCGAGAAAGCCTCTGACGCCAGCCGGGAAATCCGCGCCATTGCCGTGAACCTGGTATTTGCCGATGCCAGCCATATCGGCTGGCAAGTCACCGGTCGCTATCCAAACCGCCGTGAAGGCGAAGGCTTGTTGCCGTCGCCGGGCTGGGACGGTCGCTACGATTGGGACGGTTACGCCGACCCCATGCTGCACCCCTACGATCAGGACCCAGCCCAGGGCTGGCTCGGCACATCCAACCAACGGGTCATTCCCCACGGCTACGGCATGCAGCTGTCCAATTCCTGGGCTTCGCCAGAGCGTGGCGAACGCATGGCCGAACTGGCCGGCGCGGGCAAGCACGACACCCGCAGCCTGATCGCCATGCAGTACGACCAGGGCACGACGTTCGCGGCCAAGCTCAAGAAAGTTTTCGAAGCCCCGGGCATGGCCCAGCCGCTCAAACAGGCGATCGAAGGCCTGCCGGTGGCTGACCGGGCCAAGGCTCGCGAAGCCTACACCCGCCTGATGGCATTCGATGGTCGGCTCAGCCCGACCTCCACCGACGCCGCGATCTATGAGCTGTTCCTGCAGGAAAGCATGAAGCAGATTTTCCTCGACGAGCTAGGCCCGGACAGCAGCCCGGCGTGGAAGGCGCTGGTCGCCAATGGCCAATTGTCCTACTCGGCCCAGGCCGATCATCTGTTGGGGCGTGAAGACAGCCCGTTCTGGGACGATGTGCGCACGCCCCAGAAAGAAGACAAGGCCGTCATCCTCGCCCGCAGCCTGGCCGCCGCCATCAGCGTCGGCGACAGCCAGTTGGGCGGTGACCACAAGGCTTGGCAGTGGGGTCAGTTGCATCGCTACGCGTGGAAGAACAGCAACGGCCAGATCGTACGCGGCCCGCTGCCGGCCGGGGGCGACACCACCACGCTCAACACCGCAGCATTCGCTGGCGGGCTGGATTTCAACACCACCCTGGCGCCCGCCATGCGCTTTATCGTCGACTTCGGCCAGCCTGAACCGTTGATGATCCAGGACGGTGCCGGACAGTCCGGCAACCCGGTCAGCCCGAACTATGCCAATGGCATCGATCCGTGGATCAAGGGGCAGTACCAGAGCCTGCCGTTGCAACCGCCGAATTTCGATCGGGCGTATGGCAAGAGGCGGTTGACGCTGGTGCCTGGCAAATAACTGCAAGCTGCTCATTGCCCTGTAGGAGCTGCCGAAGGCTGCGATCTTTTGATCTTTTGATCTTTTGATCTTTTGATCTTTTGATCTTTTGATCTTTTGATCTTTCGCTTGAGATTCAAGCGTCAGGGGAAAGATCGCAGCCTCGTTGCACTCGTCAGCTCCTACGGCTCCTACGGCTCCTACAGTTCCTACAGCGCCTACAGGCCAGCGGGGCGGGGCGACGTTTTGCTAGATTCCTTGCCACATCTGTCCATCCCGTCACCCGATCCTGCCCCCCGAAAATCCGATAGAACTTCTCCCCTCACCCTCGCCTCTACCTGACAAGCCCATCGCTCCGGTGACTGCATGGATCTTGTCATTGCCCGCCCCGAAGGCTTGTACTGCCCGCCCGGGGATTTCTACATCGACCCGTGGCGTGCAGTAGAACGTTCGGTCATCACCCACGCCCACGGCGACCATGCCCGCAGCGGCAACCAACACTACCTGGCAGCGGCCCCCGGCGAAGGCATTCTGCGTTCACGCCTGGGCCAGGACATCAACCTGCAAACCCTGCCCTACGGCGAACGCCTGTCGCACCATGGCGTAACCTTGAGCTTTCACCCCGCCGGCCATGTGCTGGGCTCGGCCCAGGTGCGGCTGGAATACCAGGGTGAGGTCTGGGTGGCGTCGGGGGATTACAAAGTCGAGCCTGACGGCACCTGCACCCCGTTCGAGCCGGTGAAATGCCATACCTTCATCACCGAATCGACCTTCGGCCTGCCCATCTACCGCTGGCAGCCCCAGGCGCAGGTCTTCGACGAGATCAACCAGTGGTGGCGCGCAAACATCGCCGCCGGCCGAGCCAGCGTGTTGTTCTGCTATTCCTTCGGCAAGGCCCAGCGGATTCTTCACGGCATCGATGAAAGCCTCGGCCCGATCCTGGCCCACGGTGCGGTGGAGCCGCTGAACCGGGTCTATCGTGAGGCCGGCGTTCACCTGCCGCCGACAATTTATGCCAGCGACATCAACAAGAACGACCCGATCATGGGCCAGGCGCTGGTGATCGCCCCGCCCTCTGCCGGGGGCAGCAGTTGGATGCGTCGCTTCGGCGACTACAGCGACGCCTTCGCCAGCGGCTGGATGCGCCTGCGCGGTACGCGGCGGCGGCGCGGCGTGGACCGGGGCTTTGTGCTGTCCGACCACGCCGATTGGCCAGGCCTGCTCTGGGCCATCGAACAGACCGGCGCCGAGCGGGTGATGGTCACCCACGGTTCGGTAAGCGTGCTGGTGCGCCACCTCTGCGAGCAAGGCCTCGATGCCCAAGGGTTCAGCACCGAATACGGCGACAACGAAGAAGACCTCGCCACGGCCACCGACAGCGGTGAGGAGGCGCCATGAAAGCCTTCGCCGAGCTGTACGCCGAACTGGACGCCACCACCTCCAGCAATGCCAAGCTTGCCGCCATGCAGGCTTATTTCACCAAGGCCCCGCCCCAGGACGCGGCATGGGCCGTGTATTTCCTGTCCGGCGGGCGTCCACGGCAACTGGTGCCGGTAAAAATCCTGCGGGAGTTGGCCGTGCAGGTGTCCGGGCTGTCTGCGTGGCTGTTCGAAGAGAGCTACCAGGCCGTGGGCGATTTGGCCGAAACCATCTCGTTGGTGCTGCCGGAGTCGCCCCACCGCTCCGACGAGGGCCTGGCGCTGTGGATCGAGGAAAAATTGCTGCCATTGCGTGGCGAATCGCCCGAGGTGCTGGCGCTGCGATTACCAACGCTGTGGGCACAACTGGACCGGCCGAGCCTGATGCTGTGCATCAAGCTCATCACCGGCAGCTTTCGCGTCGGCGTGTCCAAACTGCTGGTAACCCGGGCCCTGGCCGGCATGGCCAACCTGGACAGCAAGCGGGTGGCCCAGCGCCTGGTGGGCTACACCGACCTGTCCCATCGTCCGACGGCTGCCAGTTACCTCAAGCTGATCGCGGCCGAAACCGACGATGAACATGCCCAGCGCGGCGGCCAGCCTTATCCGTTTTTCCTGGCCCATGCCTTGTCTGCCCCGGTGGAGCAATTCGACGCCCTGCTGGGGCCGGCCAGCGACTGGCAGGTGGAATGGAAATGGGACGGCATCCGTTCCCAGGTGATCAAGCGCGATGGCCATTTATGGGTCTGGTCCCGAGGCGAAGAACTGGTCACTGAGCGCTTCCCCGAACTGCACGCCCTGGCGCAGGTATTGCCTGACGGTACCGTGATCGATGGCGAAATCGTAGTGTGGAAAACCGCCCGGCCGGTGACCGATGATGCCTTCGACCCGGACACGCCGCTGCAACCAGCGGTGCAACCCTTCGCGCTGTTGCAGCAGCGCATCGGTCGCAAGACCCTGGGCAAGAAAATCCTCGATGATGCCCCGGTGGTGGTGATGGCCTATGACCTGTTGGAATGGCAAGGCGAGGACTGGCGCAGCCGCCCTCAGGCCGAACGCCGCGAACGGCTGGAGGCGCTGATAGCCCGAGTTCACAGCCCGGTGCTGTTGCCGTCGCCGACAATTACCGGTCAGGACTGGTTCGACCTCGCCCGGCAACGCGAAGACTCTCGTCGCCTCGGTGTCGAAGGCATGATGCTCAAGGCCCGCAATGCGCTGTACGGCGTCGGTCGCACCAAGGACATGGGCGTGTGGTGGAAATGGAAGATCGACCCCTTCAGCGTCGACGCGGTGCTGATCTATGCCCAGCGCGGCCACGGCCGGCGCGCCAGCCTGTACAGCGACTACACCTTCGCTGTGTGGGACAACCCGCCGGACAGTCGCGAGCGCACACTGGTGCCGTTTGCCAAGGCTTATTCAGGGTTGACCGATGCTGAGATGCGCCAGGTCGACAGCATCGTGCGCAAGACCACCGTGGAGAAGTTCGGCCCGGTGAGCAGCGTCACGCCCACCCTGGTGTTCGAACTGGGGTTCGAAGGCATCGCCCTGTCCAATCGCCACAAGAGCGGGATCGCCGTACGCTTTCCACGGATGTTGCGCTGGCGCCAGGACAAGCACGTCGACGAGGCCGACACACTGGCGACGCTGCAGGATCTGCTGAAATAACTTGCTCCCGCCGGGCGCGTTGCAGGAGCAGTGTAGGAGCTGTGTAGGAGCTGTCGAGTGCAACGAGGCTGCGATCTTGTCCCAGACAATTGAATCTTGAGCAAAAGATCAAGATCAAAGGATCGCAACCTTCGGCAGCTCCTACAGAGCCCAACAGGAGTTCGCTCCATCCTGGTGCAACTTTTGATGTACGCTCATCCCCGCGCACCATCGCATTCCGTTACCTGCCGCCGAAGCTTTTAAAACACTTGTTCGGCACTCTGGTTCGGAAATTGCTACCTTTATGCCGTCAGACCGTTCTCACCTTCACCGGTAACAATACTTACGCGCCATACGCGCTCATATTGGTTTTAGGGATTGAATAATGAAAAAAGCACTGCTGACCCTTTCTGCACTGGCGTTGTGCATGGCTGCTGGCGTCGCCACGGCCAAGGAATACAAGGAACTGCGTTTTGGTGTCGACCCGTCCTACGCCCCGTTTGAATCCAAGGCCGCCGATGGCAGCCTGGTCGGTTTCGACATCGACCTGGGCAATGCGATCTGCGCGGAACTGAAAGTTAAATGCAGGTGGGTCGAAAGCGATTTCGACGGCATGATCCCGGGCCTCAAGGCTAATAAGTTCGACGGCGTGATCTCCTCCATGACCGTGACCCCGGCCCGCGAAAAAGCCATCGACTTCTCCAGCGAGCTGTTCTCCGGCCCAACGGCCTATGTCTTCAAGAAGGGCTCGGGCCTGAGCGAAGACGTTGCTTCGCTCAAAGGCAAGACCGTCGGCTACGAGCAAGGCACCATCCAGGAAGCCTACGCCAAGGCCGTGCTGGACAAGGCCGGCGTCAAGACCCAGGCCTACCAGAACCAGGACCAGGTTTATGCCGACCTGACCTCCGGCCGCCTCGATGCCGCGATCCAGGACATGCTCCAGGCAGAGCTGGGCTTCCTGAAGTCGCCAAAAGGCGAAGGCTACGAAGTCAGCAAACCGGTGGACAGCGAACTGCTGCCATCCAAGACTGCGATCGGTATCAAGAAAGGTAACAAAGAGCTGAAGGCACTTTTGGATAAAGGTATCAAAGCGTTACACGACGACGGCAAGTACGCCGAAATCCAGAAAAAACACTTTGGCGATCTGAATCTGTACAGCGGCAAATAATGCGCGGCGCCCATCCGGTCTCGGATGGGCGCTTTTTTTCTGCCAAAGGCCTCTTTCATGTTCGAACAACTCCTACAAAATCTGGGGCTCTCCGCCTTCAGCCTGCAGGGCTTTGGCCCGCTGCTGATGCAAGGCACCTGGATGACCATCAAGCTGTCGGCCCTGTCCCTGTTGTTGAGCGTCTTGCTCGGCCTGTTGGGCGCCAGCGCCAAGCTGTCCAGCGTCAAGCTGCTACGAATCCCTGCCCAGCTCTACACCACGCTGATCCGCGGCGTGCCCGACCTGGTGCTGATGCTGCTGATCTTCTACAGCCTGCAAACCTGGCTGACCTCGTTTACCGACTTCATGGAATGGGAATACATCGAGATCAACCCATTCGGCGCCGGGGTGATCACCCTGGGCTTCATCTATGGCGCGTACTTCACCGAAACCTTTCGCGGCGCGATCCTCGCGGTTCCCCGGGGCCAGGTCGAAGCCGCCACGGCCTATGGCCTCAAGCGTGGCCAGCGCTTCCGCTTCGTGGTGTTTCCACAAATGATGCGCTTTGCCCTGCCGGGTATCGGCAACAACTGGATGGTGATGCTCAAGGCCACCGCGCTGGTGTCGATCATCGGCCTGGCCGACCTGGTCAAGGCAGCCCAGGATGCGGGCAAGAGCACCTACCAGCTGTTTTACTTCCTGGTGCTGGCGGCATTGATCTATCTGCTGATCACCAGCGCCTCCAATATCATCCTGCGCTGGCTTGAACGCCGGTACGCCGCCGGAGCACGGGAGGCGGTGCGATGATCGAACTTCTGCAAGAATACTGGCGACCGTTCCTCTACAGCGATGGCGTCAACGTCACGGGCCTGGCCATGACCCTGTGGCTGCTCAGCGCCTCGCTGCTGATCGGCTTTGTGGTATCCATTCCGCTGTCCATCGCCCGGGTGTCGCCCAAGGTCTACGTCCGCTGGCCGGTGCAGTTCTACACCTACCTGTTCCGTGGCACGCCGCTCTATATCCAGTTGCTGATCTGCTACACCGGCATCTACAGCATCGAGGCGGTGCGCGCCCAACCCATACTCGACAGTTTCTTTCGCGACGCGATGAACTGCACGATCCTGGCCTTCGCCTTGAACACCTGCGCCTACACCACGGAAATTTTCGCCGGGGCGATTCGCAGCATGAACCATGGCGAAGTCGAAGCGGCCAAGGCCTACGGCTTGACCGGTTGGAAGCTGTACACCTACGTGATCATGCCCTCGGCGCTGCGACGCTCGCTGCCGTATTACAGCAACGAAGTCATCTTGATGCTGCACTCGACGACCGTGGCGTTCACCGCTACCGTTCCAGACGTGCTGAAAGTCGCCCGGGACGCCAACTCGGCGACGTTCCTGACGTTCCAGTCGTTCGGGATCGCCGCACTGATCTACCTGACCGTCACCTTTGCACTGGTGGGCCTCTTCCGCCTCGCCGAACGCCGCTGGCTGGCCTTTCTCGGGCCGACCCACTAGGGCTTTTGTTCCAGGACACACACGCAAATGCGCCACCAGATCCATGACCTGCGGTCCCCGGTACCGGGGACCGCACGCAAGATTCACAGCTTCCACTTCGGCCCGGAAAAAGCCGTTGGCAAAATCTATATCCAGTCGTCCCTGCACGCCGATGAACTGCCCGGCATGCTGGTCGCCTGGCACCTCAAGCAGCGCCTGGCCGAACTCGAAGCGTCGGGCCGCCTGCGGCACGAGATCGTACTGGTGCCCGTCGCCAATCCTATCGGCCTCGAACAAGTGCTGATGGACGTGCCCCTGGGTCGCTACGAAACCGAGAGCGGGCAGAACTTCAACCGCCGCTTCCTCGACCTGAGCGAAGAGATCGGCAACGAAATCCAGGACCTGCTCACCGACGATCCGCAGCACAACCTGATGCTGATCCGCACCAGCCTGCGCGACGCCCTTGCCCGGCAGACCCCAGGCACGCAATTGCAATCCCTGCGCCTGGCCCTGCAACGGCTGGCCTGCGACGCCGACATGGTGCTGGACCTGCATTGCGACTTCGAAGCCGTCGCCCACCTCTACACCACACCCGAAGCCTGGCCGCAGGTCGAGCCGCTGGCACGCTACATCGGTGCCGGAGCCAGCCTGCTGGCGACCGATTCGGGCGGCCAGTCGTTCGACGAATGCTTCACCCTGCTCTGGTGGCAACTCAAGGAACGCTTCGGCGACCGCTTCGAGATTCCCCTGGGCAGCTTTTCGGTCACCGTGGAATTGCGTGGCCAGGGTGACGTCAACCACGGGCTGGCCAGCCTCGACTGCCAAGCCTTGATCAACTACCTGATCCGCTTCGGCGCCATCGACGGCGAACCGATGCCAATGCCCAAGCTGCCCTACCCGGCCACGCCACTGGCCGCTGTCGAGCCGGTGACCACGCCCGTGGGTGGGCTGCTGGTCTTCAGCGCCCTGCCCGGCGAATACCTGGAGGCGGGGCAACTGATCGCAGAAGTCATCGACCCGGTCAACGACACCGTCACCCCTGTTCATTGCCGTAACGCCGGGCTGCTATACGCCCGTTCGCTGCGCCGCATGGCCACGGCCGGCATGGTGATCGCCCATGTCGCCGGCACCGAAGCCTATCGCAGCGGCTACCTACTTTCGCCTTGAGGATGCAAGCTCCATGTACAAACTGACCATCAAAGGCCTGCACAAAAGCTATGGCGAACATAAAGTACTCAGGGGCGTTTCGCTCAAGGCCAAGACCGGCGACGTCATCAGCCTCATCGGCGCCAGCGGCTCAGGCAAAAGTACCTTTTTGCGCTGCATCAACTTCCTGGAACAACCCAACGACGGCGCCATGAGCCTGGACGGCCAGCCGATCCAGATGATCAAGGACCACCACGGCATGCACGTGGCCGATGCCGACGAACTGCAACGCATCCGCACGCGCCTGGCCATGGTGTTCCAGCATTTCAACCTGTGGAGCCACATGACCGTGCTGGAAAACATCACCATGGCGCCGCGCCGGGTGCTGGGGGTCAGCAAGCAGGAAGCCGACGACCGCGCCCGTCGCTATCTCGACAAGGTCGGCCTGCCGGCACGGGTCGCCGAGCAATACCCGGCGTTTCTCTCCGGCGGCCAGCAACAACGCGTGGCCATTGCCCGCGCCCTGGCGATGGAGCCGGAGGTGATGCTGTTCGACGAACCCACCTCGGCCCTGGACCCGGAGCTGGTGGGCGAAGTGCTGAAGGTGATACAGGGGCTGGCCGAGGAAGGCCGGACCATGATCATGGTGACCCACGAAATGAGCTTCGCTCGCAAAGTCTCGAACCAGGTATTGTTCCTGCACCAGGGCTTGGTGGAAGAAGAAGGCAGGCCGGAAGACGTGCTGGGCAATCCTACGAGTGAACGGCTCAAGCAGTTTCTCAGCGGCAACCTGAAATAAGCCCCGGCATACCTGACAGCCTGCTTTTTGTAGCGAGGGAACAAGTTCGCGCAGGGGTACGTTGTAGGAGCTGTCGAGTGCAACGAGGCTGCGATCTTTCCCCAGACACTTGAATCTCAAGCGAAAGATCAAGATCAAGATCAAGAGATCGCAGCCTTCGGCAGCTCCTACGACCCGCGAGAGCATGCGCCCTCGCCGCGATGTTGTTCATTAAACCTTTCATCTCTCGCCGTGGTCACTGAAAGAAGACGTTCAGGGCGCACGCGACAGGCATGGCGACATCCAACAATTTCGCGAAACAGTGGTTCGATGCCCGCGGCTGGAAGCCGTTCGCCTTTCAGAAGCAAGTATGGGCCGCGGTCAAGCGAGGGGAGTCCGGGCTGTTGCATGCCAGTACCGGTGCCGGCAAGACCTACGCCGTCTGGTTTGCCGCCCTCAACCGTTTCGCCCGGCCAGCACCGGCGCCGGATAAACCGCGCAAACGCAAGCCGTCGGCCGAACCGCTGACCGTCCTGTGGATCACGCCGATGCGCGCACTGGCTGCAGACACCGGCAAAGCCATCGAAGCGCCCCTGACAGACCTGCACCTGCCGTGGAGCGTCGGCCTGCGCACCGGCGATACCAGCGCCAGCGAACGCGCGCGCCAGGGCCGACGCCTCCCTACTGCGCTGATCACCACCCCCGAAAGCCTGACCCTGATCCTCGCCCGGGCCGATGCGCACACCGCCGTCTCGAGCCTGCGCATGGTCGTGGTGGATGAATGGCACGAGTTGCTCGGCAATAAACGTGGCGTGCAATTGCAACTGGCCCTGGCGCGCTTGCGGCACTGGCATCCCGACCTCATCGTCTGGGGCGTGTCCGCGACCCTGGGCAACCAGGCCCACGCCGAGCAGGTATTGATCCCGCAAGGCGACGGGATCAGCGTGCAGGGGGCCGATGGCAAGGCACTGCGGGTCGACACGCTATTACCCCCGGCCCTTGAACGTTTCCCATGGGCCGGACACATCGGCCTGAAGATGTTGCCCCAGGTCGTTGCCGAAATCGACGCCAGCAGCAGTTGCCTGGTGTTCACCAATACCCGGGCACAATCGGAAATCTGGTATCAGGTGCTTCTTGAGGCAAGGCCCGATTGGGCCGGGCTGATCGCCCTGCACCATAGCTCGCTCTCGCGTGACACCCGGGATTGGGTGGAACAGGCATTGAAGAACGGCCAGCTCAAAGCGGTGGTCTGCACCTCCAGCCTGGACCTGGGGGTGGATTTCCTGCCGGTGGAACGGGTGCTGCAGATCGGCTCGGCCAAGGGCGTAGCGCGGCTGATGCAACGCGCCGGGCGCTCCGGCCACGCACCGGGCCGGGCCTCGCGGGTGACGCTGGTGCCGACCCATAGCCTGGAGTTGGTCGAGGCTGCCGCCGCGCAGGACGCCGTGGCCCAACGGCGCATCGAACCGCGCGAATCGCCCCACAAGCCGTTGGATGTCCTGGTGCAGCACCTGGTGAGTATGGCCCTGGGCGGCGGCTTCGTTCCCGAAGAACTGTTCGAGGAAGTGCGCGGTGCCTGGGCCTACCGCGACCTCAACCCGGCCGAATGGGCCTGGGCCCTGGCTTTTGTGCGCCATGGCGGCCTGTCATTGACCGCCTACCCCGATTACCGACGCGTCGAACCGGACGAACACGGGGTCTGGCGAGTGCCTGACGCACGCCTGGCCCGGCGTCACCGCATGAGCATCGGCACCATCGTCAGCGATGCCAGCCTGCAATTGAAGTTCTGGAGCAAGGGCGGCGGCGGCAAGACCCTGGGCAGCGTAGAGGAAGGCTTCATCGCCCGCCTGCGTCCCGGTGACGGTTTCCTGTTCGCCGGGCGGTTGCTGGAATTGGTCCGGGTCGAAGACATGACCGCCTACGTGCGACGCAGCCAGGCCAAGAAGGCCGCTGTGCCGCGCTGGAACGGCGGACGCATGCCGCTCTCCAGCGAACTGGCCGCCGCCGTCGTGGCCCGTTTGAGCGAAGCCGCCGCAGGCCACTTCGAGGGCCCGGAGATGCACGCTGTCCACCCCCTGCTGTCTACCCAACAACGCTGGTCCGGTTTGCCCACGCAAAACACATTGCTGGCCGAAGCCCTCAAGTCCCGGGAAGGTTGGCACCTATTCCTCTACCCGTTTGCCGGACGCCAGGTTCATCTGGGCCTGGCCAGCCTGCTGGCTTGGCGTGTCAGCCGGCAACAGCCGCTGACGTTTTCCATTGCGGTCAACGACTACGGCCTGGAACTGCTCAGTGCCACGGCAGTGGACTGGTCGCAATACCTGACCCCGGGCCTGCTGAGCGTCGATCACCTGCTGACCGACGTGCTCGCGAGCCTGAACGCCGGGGAATTGGCCCTCAGGCGCTTTCGCGAAATCGCCCGGATCGCCGGGCTGGTCTTCGCCGGCTATCCCGGTGCGCCGAAAAGCACCCGGCAAGTACAGGCGTCCAGCGGGTTGTTCTTCCAGGTGTTCAAGCAATACGACGCCGACAATCTCTTGCTGGCCCAGGCCGGGGAGGAAGTCTTGCGTGAAGAATTGGATATCCGTCGACTGGAGCAGACCTTGCAACGTCTCAATACCCTGAAACTGGACCTGCACATGATCAAGCGCCCCACCCCGCTCGGGTTTCCGCTGCTGGTGGAGCGGTTCCGGGAAAGCATGAGCTCGGAAAAGCTCGCCGACCGCATCCGACGGATGGTCAGCGAACTGGAAAAAACTGCCGATCGCGGTGACGCCTGATGCCAGCGCCTTATCCCGTCAGCCTGGCCGGCGAAGAACTCTGGTTGCTCCCGGAAAAAGCCTTGTACTGGCCCGCCCAGGAAACCCTGATGGTGGCCGATGTTCATTTCGGCAAGGCCGCCGCCTATCGCAGCCTCGGGCAACCGGTGCCCCACGGCACCACCGCCAGCAACATCGCCGTACTGGATGCATTATTGGAAAGCCTGCCGTGCCGACAGTTGATTTTTCTCGGGGATTTTCTCCACGGCCCCGGTTCTCATGCGCCCGGCACCTTGCGGGCACTTTCCGATTGGCGTGAGCGACATTCGCTCCTGGCCATGACGCTGATTCGTGGCAACCACGACAAACGCGCCGGTGACCCACCGCCAGCGCTGAACATTCGCGTCGTACCGGAGCCGTTGCTTCTGGGCCCTTTCGCCGTGCAACACGAGCCTGCCCCACATCCCAGCCGCCATGTGTTGGCCGGTCACGTGCACCCGGTCTATCACCTGAGCGGCAAGGGCCGGCAACACCTGCGCCTGGCTTGCTTCCGGCTGGGCAGTGACATCAGCCTGCTACCGGCCTTCGGTGCGTTCACGGGCGGCTACCGGGTCGGGCAGGACAACGATTGCAAAATTTTTGTCATCGGCGATAACGAAGTATGGCCCGTCAGTTGAAGCACGCTGTGCTATCGCAGGCGGGCCATCGTCTCGTCAGGCAACAGGCGCAGGAGGCGGCTCGTCCGGCAGGGTGGGTTCGCCGGGTTCGGTGGGTTGTTCGTTGGGGGTATCGGGATCGGGCTGGCCAGGGATGCCGCCCGCCGCTTCGACAGGATGGGCCAGCAATGACCAGGCCATGACGCCGATCTGATTGGGCTCAAGCCTTGCCAGTTCGGCACTGATTCGCGGATCGATCTTCATAGAGCACTCCTGGGCGAAGCCCGTTGCGCTGACACAAAAACGGGCAGTACACGCAATAGAGTGTCTGCCCGCCCAGGAATTCCAACTGTTCGTCAGAATCAGGTGCGCGGTAGCGTTACACCGCGCTGGCCCTGGTACTTGCCGCCACGATCCTTGTAGGAGACTTCGCACTCTTCATCGGATTCCAGGAACAGCATCTGCGCCACACCCTCGTTGGCGTAGATTTTCGCCGGCAGGGTCGTGGTGTTGGAGAATTCCAGGGTCACGTGGCCTTCCCACTCGGGTTCCAGCGGCGTGACGTTGACGATGATGCCGCAACGGGCGTAGGTGCTCTTGCCCAGGCAGATGGTCAGTACATTGCGCGGAATGCGGAAGTACTCGACAGTGCGGGCCAGGGCGAAGGAGTTCGGCGGGATGATGCAAACGTCGCTCTTGACGTCGACGAAGCTCTTCTCGTCGAAGTTCTTCGGGTCGACGGTGGCCGAATTGATATTGGTGAACACCTTGAATTCGTCGGCGCAGCGCACGTCGTAGCCGTAGCTGGAGACACCGAAGGAGATCAGCCGGTCGGCGCCTTCGCCACGCATCTGGCGTTCGACGAAGGGCTCGATCATGCCGTGCTCTTGCGCCATGCGGCGAATCCACTTGTCCGATTTGATGCTCATGGCGGTTTCCTGAAATAGCGAGGTGGAAAAAATACGTCCGGCATCTTACCGGGGCGCGGGGCCGGGTTCAAAGCGCGGTACGCAAATCTCGCCGATCCGCCTTGATTTCCGGGTCCTGCCGGCCATCGCCCGCGCCGTCAGTCACCAAATAAGAGAAACCTTCGCAAAGACCATTGGCACATTCTGGAAAAAGGGTTAAGGTGGCGCCACTGTGTTGCTTGTGTCACTGAGAATCTCTACACGATATGTTGAATTTCGATCCAACCATCTACAAGAATTTTTCCTGCTCTTTGCACTCAGTCTCGGCCAGGGTTCTTCCTGAGTCGCAGTTATCTTTGTTCAAGGAGTTACACCATGTCTAATCGCCAAACCGGTACCGTTAAGTGGTTCAACGATGAAAAAGGCTTCGGCTTCATCACCCCACAATCCGGTGACGACCTGTTCGTTCACTTCAAAGCTATCCAATCCGACGGCTTCAAAAGCCTGAAAGAAGGCCAACAGGTTTCTTTCATCGCTACCCGCGGTCAGAAAGGCATGCAAGCTGAAGAAGTTCAAGTTATCTAACTTGTCCTTGCTTTAGTAAAAAGCCCCGCCCTCAAAAGCGGGGCTTTTTTTGTGTCCGTGTGTTTTACCAGCCCTCAGCCCCGCTTCCGCTCTATATGATTCGCACCCTGAAAATCACATGGAAGAAGCAGGATGCAGTTCATTTCCTGGAAGGCGCTCCACGCAGCACTACTCGTTTTTGCCCCTCCCCTCAATGCAGAATCACGACCTGATCACCCTTCGGTCATAACAGCGATGAATCCTCGCGCCACGTACCTGGCGAAAGGTCCAGAGGTTAACGGCCACTCCGCAATACAGTTAAGAGCCGCAGCACGCCTGACCCTCTCTACACCTCACTCCTGCGGGAGCAACGAGGTTTACCTCACCCCTGAATCCATAGGGGTGCCAGATGAATCGTTTCGGCGAGCACTTGGCGAAGTTCAGGATCTGATAGACCAGAAAATCCCTCTTCTCTTGACACTTTCAAACTGCGAACGCAAACGCGCTTTTCTTGAAAAAGTCCGCCCCTGTACCCCCGAAGAATGCGGCGAGTTGACCGCTACGCTGGTCGACGGAAAACTTTTTCTGGACGAGGACTATAAACCAACGGGAAAAAGTCTCGCGGCTTATTACCTGGAAATGCCTATGCCTTACGACAGCAAACGCCAGGCATGGCGGGCGAAAGTTTTTTACGTCAACTCCCGAGCTCTGCGCTACGACTACTTCGTAAATGCGGAAGATTTCGCTTCAAGCCGCCCCGTATTCGAAGCCAAAGCCTATTATCCAAACGGGCAGCTACACCATCTCTACCAAAATGATGGGGATGGCCTACGCCAGGGAGAGTCGCTGACCTACTCCCAAGATGGCGTGATCATCCAGCGACAAAATCACCTGAACAATGAGCTGGACGGTTGGCAAACCACCTATCACGACAACGGCAACATCGCTGAATCCTTCAAGTGGCATCAAGGCACGCTGGAGGACGGTGAGTATCTTGAATATGACGAAAACCAAAGGGTGATTGGCCGAACCAGCTATAAGGCTGGCGTGTGGGACGGGCCTGCCCTGGCTTACTACCCGAACGGTAAGCTAAGAAGCCGCACATTCTTCGTTCGTGGCAAAGCTCAAGGCTTCAGCCCCATCTATTTTGAAAATGGCGCGCTCCAGCTATCTCGGAACTTGCTCAACGGTAAGCCTGATGGCTGGGTGGTCGAATACTTTCCCAATGGCAAGACCAAAAGAAAGGAGTCCCATCAGCGCGGGACTCAGCGCAGCTACGCTCTCTGGAACGAGCAGGGTACCCAAACAATCGAATGGCAGTGGGACGAATATAAGCGCGAGCAGGGAGATTTCAAGCAATGGCATGAAAATGGCCAACTCAAGGAGCACAAAATTTACAAAGATGGGCAGCTTCAGAGTCACGTCAAAAACTGGGCGAAAAACGGTCAGCTGCGCTCATCCATTCACTATCGGGATAACAAACGCCACGGCACCAGCCAATACTGGACTGACGATGGAAAGCTAGTGGAAGACTGCAAATACACCGATGGTGTACGCGAGCAGGAATGTCAACGCGGACAAAGACCCAGCCCGACTAACTGAACCGCCCATCATCATTGCTTACCAAAAAGCTCTGTAACCGAATCAGCCGACAGGGCATTTTTGATAACGAGTCCCAGTTTTACCCGCGCACAAAAAACTGTGGGAGTCTTGCTGTCCCTGGAAAGGATGGCTAAATAAACCATCCAAGACAGTTGCCCCCACATTGGTTTTTTGGTTAGCCGGGATTACCAGGTCACGCCAAACCCAGCCGTGTAGCGCGTCTTGCTCAAGTCGCTGTCTTCGGTGCCCTCGATGACATCCTTCTCGGCCTTGAGGTTGAGCGAGGCCCAGTCGGTGACCTTGTAGCGCAGCCCCATTTCGGCGTCATAGGCGTACTCCGCCACGCCGGACAGCGGCTTGCCCACTTCGCCGTTGGTGAAGAACTCGACGCGCTTGCCAATCAGGTAGCGGTTGTAGTCCCACTTCATGGCGACGGAGTAGAAGTTGTCCTTGCCGCCGTCGCGGTATTCATAATCGGTGCGGTTCAACAGCGAACCCAGCGAGAACGCGCCCAGCTCATCATCCCAGAACTGATAACCCGGACCGGTACCGACCACACGCTGGCGCGCCAGATCTTCGACTTTGTCACGCTTGTAATTCAGGCGGCCTTGCCAGAACCATTTGTCCGTCAAGAACCGGTCGAGGGAATATTCCAGGCGCCAGTTATCGGTGGAAACCACGTCATCCTGGAATTCACGGTTGTATTCGCCTTCGGCAGTGTGCCGCCATCTGCCATGACGTGCCGAGGTCTTGAAGTCGACGTCGTAATCGTCGGTGTCTTTTTCCGCACGCTGGTAATCCAGCGCGGCATCGATGTTGCCCTTCCACACCAAGTCCTCGACCACCGGCTTGGGCTTGAGGATCTGCTGGATACTGGCCAGCTCAACGGTCTTGGGCGCATCACCGTTGGCCAAGGTGACCTTGCCATCCTCGGCCGCCTGCAGCGCCTTGGCTTTCTCACCGGTATAGGCGTCCTGCTTGACCAAGAGCTGCTGGTCACTCTCCAGGGTCTTGACCTGCTTCCAGTCGATGGGAATCGCACCGGCGTAGTCGGTCTGGATCAGTAACTTGCCGCCATCGAAAACGGTAATCTTGCCACTGAGTTTGTCCCCATTCTTCAACCAGACTGTGTCGGCAAGCAAGGGCATGGAGGCACTGGCAACAGCCAGGCAAAGCAGGGTTCTAGACAACATAAGCGTATAAAGAGCTCAAGTTCGCGGTGAAAAGGCGGCATTATCCCCCGGGACGACACCTCAGCAAGGACTGACCAACGTATTTGTAATGAGTTCATTTCTCAACCAGCTTTACAGGACTTAACCTACAAACGGCCATACACCCTCTTTATTTCGGACGCCTGAACGTGACTGATGCATCCCTGAATACCGAGAATGCCGCCCAAATCCGCCGTACCACCCTTTACCTGACCCTGGCACAGGTGCCAGCGGGCAAGGTGGTCACCTATGGCCAACTCGCTGAAATGGCCGGCCTGGGCCGTGCCGCACGCTGGGTCGGGCGGACCCTCAGCCAGTTGCCGAACGACACGAAACTGCCCTGGCATCGGGTATTGGGTGCCGGCGGTCGGATCAGCCTGCCGGCGGGCAGCGCCTCAGGGGATGAACAGCGCGCACGCCTACGCATGGAAGGGATCAGTGTCCTGAACAATCGTGTTGATATTCAGCGCCATGGCTGGCGCCCGGTAGAGCACAGCGGTTAGAGTGCGCGCTTTGTTTTCGCAATTTTTGAGGCAGACTCCAGCCCATGCCCCGTAAAACCTGGCGCGCCGCCCTCGCCGCCTATGCCAGTCCCTCGACGCTCGTGCTGTTGCTGCTTGGCTTCGCCGCCGGCTTGCCGTACATGCTGGTGTTCTCCACGCTTTCGGTCTGGTTGCGCGAAGCCGGTGTGGCCCGCGAAACCATCGGCTACGCGAGCCTGATCGGCCTGGCGTATGCCTTCAAATGGGTCTGGTCGCCGCTGCTCGACCAATGGCGCCTGCCACTGCTGGGTAAGCTCGGGCGTCGACGTTCATGGCTGGTGCTCTCCCAGGGCCTGGTGATCCTCGGCCTGATCGGCATGGGTTTCTGCGACCCACAGAAACACCTGTCATGGTTGATCGCCATCGCCGTCATCGTAGCCTTCGCCTCTGCGACGCAGGACATCGCCGTCGACGCCTATCGCCTGGAAATCGCCGACGACACCCGCCAGGCCGCCCTCGCCGCCAGCTACATGTCCGGCTACCGCATCGCCGCACTGCTGGCTACCGCTGGCGCCCTGTTCTTCGCCGAAGGGTTTGGCTCCACCGGCTTCAGCTACAAACACTCGGCCTGGGCCGGCACTTACCTGCTGTTCGGCGTATTGATGGTCCCGGCGCTACTCACCTCACTGTTCATGCGCGAACCACCGGTGCCGCTGCGCACCCAATTGCAGGCCGGGCGCTACTCGTTCGCCCATCAACTGGCGTCAGTGTTCGTACTGATCGTGCTGCTGGTGTCTGTCCCGGCGATGTTCACCCAGCTCTACAACACCGACTTCGCCAGCG
The DNA here is from genome assembly GCF_056521845.1 of Pseudomonas sp. PF05. NCBI lineage: Bacteria > Pseudomonadati > Pseudomonadota > Gammaproteobacteria > Pseudomonadales > Pseudomonadaceae > Pseudomonas > Pseudomonas sp. PF05. The sequence goes on from NZ_JBWLPW010000012.1 coordinate 136,437, forward strand.
TGTTGTTCGAGGGCGTCAGCCTGCTCGACCTGCTGCTCGAAGACCGCGCGTTCCTGCGGGCCATCCTCTATATCATCCTGACCGCCCTGTGCCTCTCGGCCGTGGGTCGCCGCGGGTTGGCGCCGGTGCTGACGCCGGTCAACGATTTCATCCTGCGTTACCGCTGGCAGGCCCTCCTGCTGCTCGGGCTGATCGCGACCTATCGGATGTCCGACACGGTCATGGGGGTCATGGCCAACGTGTTCTACATCGACCAGGGCTTCACCAAGGACCAGATCGCCAGCGTCAGCAAGATTTTCGGGTTGATCATGACCCTCGTCGGGGCCGGCATGGGCGGCCTGCTGATCGTACGTTTCGGCATCCTGCCCATCCTGTTCATCGGCGGTGTCGCCTCGGCCGGCACCAATATCCTCTTCCTGATGCTCGCCGACATGGGCGCCAATCTGCAGATGTTGATTGTCACCATTTCCCTGGACAACTTCAGCTCCGGCCTGGCCACTTCGGCCTTCGTCGCCTATCTATCGAGCCTGACCAACCTGAAGTTCTCCGCCACCCAATACGCCCTGCTCAGCTCGATCATGCTGTTGCTGCCGCGCCTGATCGGTGGCTATTCGGGCGTGATGGTGGAGAAATTCGGCTATCACGACTTTTTCCTGATCACCGCGCTGCTGGGCGTTCCAACCCTGCTGCTGATCGCCTTGCACTGGTTCCAGGAGAACCGTCGCCAGGGCTCGATGCCCACTGAGGAACCGACGGCCACCCGGCCCGCGGAAGAATCGTAGGAAACTTCAGAAAACGCCGGGGAAACCGGCGTTCGCACCGGGCGACCGGCCACGCGCCTGTACGCCAGGGCATCTCGCCCGTACAATGCTCCGTCACTTCTCGTCATCAGCAACCGACAACGGCCAACCATGCGCACCAGTCAATATTTGCTCGCCACACAGAAAGAAACGCCTTCCGACGCCGTCGTGATCAGCCATCAGTTGATGCTGCGTGCCGGCATGATCCGCAAACTCGCCTCGGGCCTGTACACCTGGCTGCCGATGGGCCTGCGGGTCATGCGCAAGGTGGAAGCCATCGTTCGCGAAGAGATGGACGCTGCCGGTTCCCTGGAAGTGTTGATGCCGAGCACCCAACCGGCCGAGCTGTGGCAGGAATCGGGGCGCTGGGAAGAATACGGCCCTGAGCTGCTGCGCATCAAAGACCGTCACGGTCGCGACTTCTGTGCGGGCCCGACTCACGAAGAAGTGATCACCGACCTCATGCGCAACGAGTTGAGCAGCTACAAGCAGCTGCCGATCAACCTGTATCAGATCCAGACCAAATTCCGTGACGAAATCCGTCCACGCTTCGGCCTGATGCGCGGTCGCGAATTCATCATGAAGGACGCCTACTCGTTCCACACCGACCTGGCCTCGCTGCAAGTCACCTACGACCGCATGCACCAGGCGTATTGCAACGTGTTCACCCGCCTGGGCCTGAAATTCCGTCCGGTTGAAGCCGACAACGGCTCTATCGGCGGCGCCGGCTCCCACGAATTCCACGTCCTGGCCGAGTCCGGCGAAGACGACATCGTCTTCAGCAATGGCTCCGACTACGCCGCCAACATCGAGAAAGCCGAAGCCGTGCCACGGGAAACCTCCCGCGCCGCGCCGACTGAAGAGTTGCGCCTGGTGGACACGCCAAACGCCAAGACCATTGCCCAGTTGGTGGAAGGCTACAACCTGCCGATCGAGCGCACCATCAAGACCCTGATCGTGCATGCAGAAGAAGCCGGCAAGCTGATCGCCCTGATCGTCCGTGGCGACCACGAACTCAATGAAATCAAGGCCGCCAACCAGCCAGGCGTCGCCAGCCCGCTGGTCATGGCTACCGAAGCCGAACTGCGCGACGCCATCGGCGCCGGTGCCGGCTCCCTCGGCCCGTTGAACCTGCCACTGCCGATCATTATCGACCGCTCGGTGGAGTTGATGAGCGATTTCGCCATCGGCGCCAACCTCGACGACAAGCACTATTTCGGCGTGAACTGGGAACGCGACCTGCCGGTTCCAACCGTCGCGGACCTGCGCAACGTCGTGGCCGGCGATCCGAGCCCGGACGGCAAGGGCACCCTGGAAATCAAGCGGGGCATCGAAGTCGGGCACATTTTCCAGCTGGGCAACAAGTACAGCAAGGCGATGAAGTGCGAAGTGCTGGGTGAGAACGGCAAGCCGGTTACCCTGGAAATGGGTTGCTACGGCATCGGCGTTTCCCGCGTGGTGGCTGCCGCCATCGAGCAGAATAACGACGAGAAGGGGATCATCTGGAGCGACACACTGGCGCCTTTCCAGATCGCCCTGGTGCCGCTGCGCTATGAAACCGACCTGGTGCGCGAAGCCACCGACAAGCTCTACGCCGAATTGACGGCCGCCGGCTTCGAAGTGCTGCTGGACGACCGCGACAAGAAAACCAGCCCCGGCATCAAGTTCGCGGACATGGAACTGATCGGCATCCCGCATCGGATCGTCGTCAGTGACCGTGGCCTGGCCGAAGGCAACCTGGAATACAAGAGCCGCACCGAGGCCGAGCCGCAAGCGCTGCCGGTCGCCGACGTGCTGTCGTTCCTCCAGGCCCGTATCCGCCGCTGACACCAGATAGAGACGTCATGTTCAAGCGAAACACCTTAGGCCTCGGTGGCGCCGCCCTGTGCGGCGCCCTGCTGGTCAGCGGCTGTGCCAACCAAATGTCGCAGCGCAGCGAGCACGAAGAGCGGGTCGAGCGAAAATTGCTCGACCACAGCCTGCAGATCGACGTAGGCGAACCCAAGGTGCTCGACCTGCCGCAGCGTCGGGTGCGGATCAATGAGCAGAAGACCTTCGAAGTCACTGAGTTCGAGGTCACTCGCCATTACGATCGCTACACGCCATACCAACCCTGGCGGGAGATTTACGAGATCCCCTTGGGCGCGGTGGCCGTGGTGGCCGGTGTCGGCGCGAACGTGGTCAATGTGTTCGCCCTCGGCAACCTGCCGGACACCGTGACCCGTGACTGGATCAGCTACGGTTTCGCCGGGCTCAACCCGTTCATGAACGTCCCTTCCCATGGCCGTGCCCAGCAGAACCTGGCGGGCATTGACGAAGTCCAGCGCGACAAGCGCACGGAACACTCGAGCCTGCCCTGGAGCGAACGCCCGGTGGAAGTCAAGGCCGCCCGGCAGACCTTCGAGCTGAGCACCGACCGTAACGGCGTGCTGCGCTTGAACCTGCTGGAAAGCCCGTTCGCCGAGCAGGACCTGAGCCAATTCGGCAAATTGCAGATCAGCGTGACGGATGCCCTGGACGAAGTGCACACCGACTCATCCCTGAGCATCAGCAGCACCTTGCGCAGCAAGCTGCTGGAAGCCCACGCGTTGATTTACGACGACTTGGAAGACGACGAGGTGAGCCAGTGGGTGCATCGAGTCAAGCGCCTGTCGGAGCTGGGACTAGAAGAAGAGGCCAGCGAACTGGAACAGAGCCTGATCGAACTGACGCGCAATGATCCGGAGTTGCAGAGCGAGTTCATGAAAGCGCTGACCAAGGATGGCGGACGCTTGGTGGCGGATCCTGGCGCGAACTGAAACGCCCCCTGTGGCGAGAGAAATTGCGTGAGGGCAAGACCTATGGGAGCAAGACCTGTAGGAGCAAGGCCTGTGGGAGCAAGGCTTGCCCGCGATGGCGGCCTCAAGGATGTCATCGCGAGCAAGCTTTGCTCCCACAAGATTTCCTTGCCACAAGGACCGCGCCAAGCAGGGCACTCATTGTCAGTCTCACCGCTCAAACAACTCCAACTGCTCGAACCCACCGCGCAAATCCTCCAGCCGCACCCCTATCCCTAATAACCGCACCGGCTTGCCGCCCCGATTGAACGCCTGGGTCAACAGCAACTGGTAGCTGCCCAAGTCCCGCCCTGCCCCGGCCTGCTCCAGCGTGGTCTGGGTGAAATCATGGAACTTCACTTTGACGAACGGCTTGCCCGGTCGATAACTGCTGTCGATCCGTGCCATGCGCCCGTTGAGGGTTTCCATCAGTTCCGGCAGTTTGTCGAGGCAGCTCACCAGGTCGGGCAGGTCGACATCGTAGGTGTTCTCCACACTGATGGACTGCCGTCGGCTGTCGTTGTGCACCAGCCGCTCATCAATCCCACGGGCCAGGCTCCAGAGCCGCTCACCAAAACTGCCGAATTCGCGCACCAGTGCCAACTTGTCCCATTGACGCAACTGCAGGCAATCGACGATGCCGAGCCGGCTCAGCTTATCGGCGGTGACCTTTCCAACACCGTGGAGCTTGCTGACCGGCAGGGCCGAGACAAAATCATCGACCTGGTCGGGGGTGATGACGAACAGCCCGTTGGGCTTTTTCCAGTCACTGGCGATCTTGGCCAGGAACTTGTTCGGCGCGACGCCGGCGGACACGGTGATGTGCAACTGGTTGGAAACCCGTCGGCGAATGTCCTGGGCGATGCGGGTGGCGCTGCCACCGAAATGGGCGCTGGCGGAGACATCCAGGTAGGCCTCGTCCAGGGACAGCGGCTCGATCAGGTCCGTGTAATCGCTGAAAATCGTATGAATTTCCTTCGACGCTTCCCGGTAGGCATCCATCCGTGGTTTGACGATGGTGAGGTCCGGGCAAAGCTTCAAGGCGTGGCCGGAGGACATGGCCGAGCGCACCCCGTAGGCACGCGCTTCGTAGTTACAGGTGGCAATCACGCCCCGCCGATCCGCCGAGCCTCCCACCGCCAAGGGCTTGCCGGCTAGCCGCGGGTCATCGCGCATCTCGATGGCGGCATAGAAACAGTCACAGTCGACGTGGATGATCTTACGTTGCGTCATAAATAAAGAAGCAGAGTGTGCGACGAATCGGGCCACCAGTATCGCACCGGCACCTGTATATAGCACCAGTAGTTTGAAAGATCCTTCGTTGAGGCCCGAAAGAGCCTACACAAATTTACTTCTTCAATCGCAACACCCCCTCCAATAGAGCTTCAGCCCTTGCCAGGCCTGCGTCACAGCGCTGTCACAATGCCTTTCCCCAAGGCTAAGCACTTGAAGCGGAACAGATTTTTATGAAGCCAGGGTTGACAACAGCGCGATCCTCTGTAGAATGCCGCCACACAGACGCGGGATGGAGCAGTCTGGTAGCTCGTCGGGCTCATAACCCGAAGGTCGTCGGTTCAAATCCGGCTCCCGCAACCAAACATCAAAAAAGGCTACTCGAAAGAGTGGCCTTTTTTGTGCGTGCCGTTTTTTGACCGTCTGATCAGAGCGTCACCGCCTGCGACACCCTACAGGCAACCACTTGTAGGACAATTTCCTTTAAATTCCGAGCGTTTAGGAAGGCAAGGGGCGGATCGACCGTTTATTTGAGCCCATTGCCTTTTAACGGTTGACACTCAGGCATTCGCCTGTAGAATGCCGCCACACAGACGCGGGATGGAGCAGTCTGGTAGCTCGTCGGGCTCATAACCCGAAGGTCGTCGGTTCAAATCCGGCTCCCGCAACCAAATATCAAGAAAGGCTACTCGAAAGAGTGGCCTTTTTTGTGTCTGGTGAAAAAAGGTCTCATTACAAATATTTTGTAATTATTTTTTACCGCGGGGATTGGTAACTTGGCTGCATACCCCCATCCTGTCGCGCATAGCTCAAGAGGTGATTGATGCGCGCCCACTCGTCTGACCCGCAAGACTCCGTTACTGCGACACAACCGATCAAGGCCCAGCGACTGCGTTGGCTGGATCGGATCAGCCAGTACCGCCAGCCTATTGGCCTTGCTGTCACGCTGCTGCTGTTTGCGATTGCATTGATTGCCTGCCGCCACCTGCTGAGCGAACTCGATCTGTACGCCCTGCACGACTCGATTCTGGAGGTGCCCCAGCCAGCCCTGCTTGGCGCGATCGCTGCCACGGTAGCCGGCTTCATCATTCTTTTGGGCTACGAATGGTCCGCCAGCCGTTATGCCGGAGTGACGCTGGCGCCACAAACCATGGTCCTGGGCGGGTTCACCGCGTTCGCCATCGGCAATGCCATTGGCCTGTCACTGCTGTCGGGCGGCTCGGTTCGCTACCGCCTGTATGCACGTCATGGCCTGGGGGCACCGGATGTCGCCCGCATGACGTTGTTCGCCAGCCTGTCCCTGGGCTGCGCATTGCCGCCGTTGGCGGCCCTGGCGACGCTCAGCGACCTGCCCGCCGCATCCGCCGCGCTGCACCTGCCTGCGACTTTGCTAGGGGCAATTTCCGTGGTGGTGCTGCTGCTCGCCAGCGTGTTGGCCATCGGTATTTACCGCCGACGCTTGCCGGAACAGCCTCATCGGGACAGCCTCCTGGTAAAAGTCGGGCGCCGCACGCTGCGCCTGCCAGGCCGACGCCTGACGCTCCTGCAACTGGTGATCACCGCGCTGGATGTCGCCGCCGCCGCGACCGTGTTGTATCTATTGCTGCCTGAGGCACCGCCATTCGGTGCTTTCCTGCTGGTGTACCTGCTGGCGCTGGCCGCTGGGGTGCTCAGCCATGTACCGGGCGGCGTCGGGGTATTCGAGGCGATCCTGCTGGCCGCGTTTGCCGACAAGCTCGGCGCCGCACCGCTGGCCGCCGCACTGTTGCTGTATCGCTTGATCTACGTCCTGCTGCCGATGCTGATGGCCTGCGTACTGCTGCTGATCAATGAGGCACAACGACTGTTCCAGACGCGCCAGACCCTGCGGGCGGCATCGGGTTTCGCCGCGCCGATCCTGGCGGTGCTGGTGTTCCTCTCGGGTGTGGTGCTGTTGTTTTCCGGCGTGACACCGGAAATCGACACCCGCCTGGAGCACATCGGCTTCCTGATCCCTCATCGGCTGGTCGACGCTTCGCACTTGGGCGCCAGCCTGGTGGGCGTGCTGTGCCTGTTGCTCGCCCAAGGCTTGCGCCGTCGCCTGTCAGCCGCCTGGATGCTGACCACGGTTCTGCTCCTGGTGGGCGCCCTGCTCTCGCTGCTCAAGGGTTTCGACTGGGAAGAAGCCACGCTGCTGACCCTGACGGCCGCCCTGCTGGCGATATTCCGACGCTCCTTTTATCGTCCAAGCCGCCTGACGGAACTGCCCTTTTCCCCGTTGTTCCTGATCGCCAGCCTCTGCGTGCTCGGTGCGTCGACCTGGCTGCTGCTATTTGCCTACCAGGACGTGCCCTACAGCCATCAACTGTGGTGGCAGTTCACCCTCGATGCCGACGCTCCTCGCGGCCTGCGCTCCCTGCTGGGGGCCGCGGTGCTGCTGATGGTGGTGTCCCTGACCTGGTTGCTGCGCACCGCACGGCCGGTGATCCATCTGCCGACGGCCGAAGAACTGGAGCGAGCCAAGACGATCCTCATGACCTCGTCGCAACCCGACGGTGGCCTGGCCTTGACCGGTGACAAGGCATTGCTGTTTCACCCCAACGACGAGGCGTTCCTGATGTACGCCCGCCGCGGCCGCAGCCTGGTGGCGTTGTACGACCCGATCGGGCCGCCCCTGCAGCGGGCTGAAATGATCTGGCAGTTCCGCGACCTGTGTGACACCCACCATGCCCGCCCCGTGTTCTATCAGGTACGTGCCGAGAACCTGCCGTACTACATGGACATCGGCCTGACAGCCATCAAGCTGGGCGAGGAAGCACGGGTCGACCTCAAGCGTTTCGATCTCGAAGCCAAGGGCAAAGAGATGAAGGACTTGCGCTACACCTGGAACCGCGGCACCCGTGACGGCCTGTCGCTGGAGATCCACGAACCGGGCCAGGCACCGATGGATGAGCTCAAGGTCATTTCCGACGCCTGGCTGACCGGCAAGAGCGTGCGTGAGAAAGGTTTCTCCCTGGGCCGTTTCAGCGATGACTACCTCAAGCATTTCCGCATCGCGGTGATTCGTTTCGAGGGCCGGCCGGTGGCGTTCGCCAACCTGCTGGAAACCCACAGCCACGAACTGGCCAGCCTCGACCTGATGCGCGCCCACCCCGAGGCCCCGAAACTGACCATGGAATTCATGATGGTCGGCCTCATCCAGCATTATAAAAACCATGACTACGCCCGCTTCAGCCTCGGCATGGTCCCGCTGTCGGGCCTGCAACCGCGTCGCGGCGCACCCTTGACCCAACGCCTGGGCTCGATGGTGTTTCGCCGTGGCGAGCAGCTCTACAATTTCCAGGGGCTGCGCCGCTTCAAAGATAAATTCCAGCCTGACTGGGAACCTCGTTACATGGCCGTGCCCGCCGGACTCGATCCGCTGGTGGCACTGGCTGATACCGCCGCCCTGATAGCAGGCGGCCTGACTGGATTGGTGAAACGCTGATGATGCAACGCTCCTGGCGATACGTAGTGGCCGCCCTGCTGGTGCTGGCGGTGATTCTCGGTGGCGGTTATTGGTACTGGAACCGCCCGGCCCCACAACCCACCCTGGAACAGCTCGCGCCCGCCGATGGCGTAGCGATGACCCGGGTCATCCCCGGCACCAAGCCGCGCGCCCAGGTGCTGGTGGCGGTCAATGAAGAGCAGAAGCTCAGCGACACACAGCTGACGACCCTCAGCGGCAGCGGCTCGGCGCAGATCGTCCAAGTGATCCTGCCCAAGGACTGCATGTTGCAAGGTCGCGCCCTGCAGGCTGGCCTGCGCCAGCTCCAGGGGCCTGCCACACTGGTCAGCGGCATCGGTCCGGGCGCCGTGCTGGCCTGGCGCTGGCTGGCTGAGCAGAAGGATGACAAGGCCAAGGCCGTTTCGGTGGACCTGGCCCTGGAAAAACCGGGCTGCACGCACTTGCTGCCCAAAAGCGCAGCCCATGGCCACTGGCTGGTGGCCTGGAACGATAACCCCGACGACACCAGTGCCGGTTTCGTACGCGATCAGCCGAATGCCGAAACCAGCATCAGCGACTACGACATCAACCTGCCGCAGGTACTGAACAACGAGCTGCGCAAGATCCTGGTGGGCACCGACAAGGCCAAGGGCGGACTGAGCATCCCGGTGGTGGAAGTCCCAGCCAGCCAGGCGCGGGATACCGTGACCCTGTTTCTCTCCGGGGACGGCGGCTGGCGTGACCTGGACCGCGACGTGGCCGATGAAATGGCCAAGATTGGCTACCCCGTGGTCGGCATCGACACCCTGCGCTACTACTGGCAGCACAAGAGCCCGGAGCAAAGCGCGGCGGATCTGAGTGAACTGATGCAGCACTACCGCCAGATCTGGGGCACCAAGCGCTTCATCCTGACCGGCTACTCCTTCGGTGCCGACGTGTTGCCAGCCATCTACAATCGCCTGCCGGCCACCGAACAGCAGCGGGTCGATGCGATCATACTGCTGGCTTTTGCCCGCACCGGCAGCTTCGAGATCGAAGTCGAAGGCTGGCTCGGCAACGCCGGCACCGAAGCCGCCACCGGCCCGGAAATGGCCAAGCTGCCAGCCGACAAGGTGGTGTGCATCTACGGCGCTGAAGAAGCCGATGAAAGCGGCTGCACCGACAAAACCGTCGTGGGCGAAGTCATCAAGCTGCCTGGCGGCCACCACTTCGACGAAAATTACCCGGCCCTGGCCAAGCGCTTGATCGATGAGATCAACAAGCGGCAGAACAAGACAGTCGAGCAGTGATCTGAAACACGCATGACACCCAGCCCCTGCTGCGTTACGGCTGCAGGGGCTTTTTTGTGGGCTTACATCTCGACCTGCGTCCCCAGTTCAATCACCCGGTTCAACGGCAGATTGAAGAAGCGCAGATTGCCATTGGCGTTCTTCAACATGAAGGCGAACAACGCCTCGCGCCAGCGAGCCATGCCCTCGAGCTTGGAAGCAATGACGGTCTCGCGGCTGAGGAAGTAGGTGGTGCGCATCGGACTGAAGTCCAGGTCATCGAGATGACAGAGCTTGAGCGCCTGCGGGACGTCCGGCTCGTCGGTGAAGCCGAAGTGCAGGATCACCCGAAAGAACCCTTCGCCGTAGGCATCGACCTCGAAGCGCCGCTGCGGCGGTACACGGGGGATGTCTTCGTAGACCACCGTCAGCAGCACCACTTGTTCATGCAACACCTGGTTGTGCAGCAGGTTGTGCAACAGCGCATGGGGCACGGCGTCCGGGCGTGCCGAGAGGAACACCGCAGTTCCCCGCACCCGGTGGGGCGGTTGTACGCGGATGCTGCTGATGAAAATCGGCAGCGGTAATCCGCTTTCATCAATGCGCCCGACGAGCAACTCCTTGCCGCGCTTCCACGTCGTCATGAGGATAAACAGTACGATCCCCGCCAGCACCGGAAATGCCCCCCCCTGAACGATCTTCGGAACGTTAGCCGCAAAGTACAGGCCGTCTACCACGAGGAAACCGAGCAGCAATGGTACGGTGAACAGCGGCGGCCACTTCCACAGCAGCAGAGCCACCGCCGAAACCAGAATACTGGTGATCAACATGGTCCCCGTCACGGCTACGCCGTAGGCCGATGCCAGCGCTCCCGACGACTCGAAGCCCAGCACCAGCAGAATCACGCCCACCATCAGTGCCCAGTTCACAGCACCAATGTATATCTGCCCTTGCTCGGCGCTGGAGGTATGCTGGATATGCATGCGCGGGATATAACCGAGCTGGATAGCCTGGCGAGTCAGCGAGAATGCACCGGAAATCACCGCTTGCGAGGCAATGACAGTGGCCAGCGTCGAGAGCACCACCAATGGCACCAGGGCCCATCCCGGAGCCAACAGATAGAACGGGTTGCGTGCAGCTTCCGGGTTCTCCAGCAGCAAGGCCCCCTGACCGAAGTAATTGAGCACCAATCCCGGCAATACCAGGAGAAACCAGGCACGGGCAATTGGTTTACGACCGAAATGCCCCATGTCGGCGTACAAGGCCTCGGCACCGGTCAGCGCCAGCACCACAGCACCAAGGATTGCCAGGCCAACGCCTGGATGAACCATGAAAAATCGCACCCCCCATGCTGGGTTCAACGCCTCAAGCACTTGCGGTTGCTGAACGATGCCATGAATACCCAGCCCACCGAGGACCACAAACCACAGCACCATGACCGGGCCGAACAATTTACCGATCCGATCGGTGCCGTGTTTCTGGATCAAAAACAGTGCAATCAGGATCACCAGCGCCATAGGCACTACCCAGTGCTCCAGGCCGTTGAAGGCCACCTCCAGACCTTCCACGGCAGATAACACGGAAATCGCCGGGGTGATCATGCTATCGCCGTAAAACAGGGAGGCACCGATCAGCCCGAGCGTCACCAACACCGTGCGTAACTTGGGATAAGGCGCCGATGCGCGACGGGCCAATGCCGTCAACGACATAATGCCCCCCTCACCCTGGTTATCCGCTCGCAGAATGAACAGCACGTATTTGATCGAAACGACCCAGACCAGCGACCAGAAAATCAATGCCAGGATACCCAGTACGCCGTCATGGCTAACCTGCACGCCATATTGACCGGAGAAGACCTCCTTGATGGTGTAAAGCGGACTGGTACCGATATCGCCATAAACCACCCCTGCCGCCGCCACTAGCATGCTCACCGGTTTGGCAGTTGAATGCCCAGTTGTTGCCGTTTGGCTGTTTGCATGCGCCATTCAATACCCCTACTGCCTGATCCACCGTTCTAATAAGAAGCACAAGGCTTATCCCAGCCGGCACTCCTGTAACTGCCGCTACAACCAATCGCTTAACGGTAAAGATTCACCGGGTAGCAAAGGCGCGAAGCATAGCGCAGCACTCGTCGCATTTCCCGGTATAAAGCTGGTCAAGCAGCCCGGCCACAGATAGAATTGCGCACTTTTTGATCAGAGGCGCGCCAGGCGCCCTGTCTCGGCAAGAGACGATCCCCCTTACACCGAGGTTAGACATGTCCACCACTACCGCGCCAGCCAATCCGAAGGTTGGCTTCGTATCCCTGGGTTGCCCGAAGGCTCTGGTCGACTCCGAGCGCATCCTGACCCAGCTGCGCATGGAAGGCTATGATGTTGTGTCTACGTATCAGGACGCCGACGTGGTCGTGGTCAACACCTGCGGCTTCATCGACTCGGCCAAGGCTGAATCCCTGGAAGTGATCGGCGAAGCCATCAAGGAAAACGGCAAGGTCATCGTCACCGGCTGCATGGGCGTGGAAGAAGGCAACATCCGCAACGTGCACCCAAGCGTCTTGTCCGTGACCGGTCCACAGCAATACGAGCAAGTGGTCAACGCCGTGCACGAAGTGGTACCACCGCGCCAGGACCACAACCCGCTGATCGACCTGGTGCCGCCACAAGGGATCAAGCTGACCCCGCGCCACTACGCTTACCTGAAGATTTCCGAAGGCTGCAACCACAGCTGCAGCTTCTGCATCATCCCGTCGATGCGCGGCAAGCTGGTGAGCCGCCCGGTGGGCGATGTGCTCGACGAGGCCCAGCGCCTGGTCAAGGCCGGCGTCAAGGAACTGCTGGTGATCTCCCAGGACACCAGCGCCTACGGCGTCGACGTGAAATACCGCACCGGTTTCTGGAATGGCGCCCCGGTGAAAACCCGCATGACCGAACTGTGCGAAGCCCTCAGCACTCTCGGCGTCTGGGTCCGCCTGCACTACGTCTACCCGTATCCGCACGTCGACGAACTGATCCCACTGATGGCGGCCGGCAAGATCCTGCCGTACCTGGACATCCCGTTCCAGCACGCCAGCCCGAAAGTCCTCAAGGCCATGAAGCGCCCGGCGTTCGAAGACAAGACCCTGGCCCGCATCAAGAACTGGCGCGAAATCTGCCCGGACCTGATCATCCGTTCGACCTTCATCGTCGGCTTCCCCGGTGAAACCGAAGAAGACTTCCAGTACCTCTTGGACTGGCTGACCGAAGCCCAGCTCGACCGCGTCGGCTGCTTCCAGTATTCCCCTGTCGAAGGCGCACCGGCCAACGACCTGGACCTGGACGTGGTGCCGGACGACGTCAAGCAGGACCGTTGGGAGCGCTTCATGGCGCACCAGCAGGCCATCAGCTCGGCGCGCCTGCAAATGCGCATCGGCCGTGAAATCGAAGTGCTGGTAGATGAAGTGGACGAACAAGGCGCCGTGGGCCGCTGCTTCTTCGACGCCCCGGAAATCGACGGCAACGTCTTCATCGACAATGGCAGCAACCTCAAGCCGGGCGACAAGGTCTGGTGCAAGGTGACCGATGCCGATGAGTACGATTTGTGGGCTGAGCAGATCGGCTGATTTGTGAACTGAGCAGATCGGCTGGCCTGTGGGAGCAAAGCTTGCTCGCGATAGCCCAGTGTCAGCCACTGCAAATGTTGACTGATGCTCCGCCATCGCGAGCAAGCTGTGCTCCCACAGGCTCTTGCGAAACTCGGTAAAAAATTGAAAAGCCCCGCTCTTGCCACAAGATACGGGGCTTTTTTGCAGCTATCGTATGGAGATATCCAGCGCAAGGAACAGGCGGGCATGCGTCAGCATTCGGTCATCCACACACCCAAACCGAGCGATTACCAGGAACTGACCCAGGTGTGGGAGGCTTCGGTACGCGCCACCCACGACTTCCTGCCGGACAGCTACATCGAGCTGCTGAAAAACCTGGTGCTCACCCGTTACCTGGATGCGGTGATGCTCATTTGCACCCGGGACGCGCGCCAGCGGATCACCGGTTTCGCCGGCGTCGCGGCGGGCAAGATCGAGATGCTCTTCATTGCCCCGCAACACCGAGGCCAGGGCTTGGGCAAGCAACTGCTGCGCTACGCCATGGAACACCTGAATGCCGATCAACTGGACGTCAACGAGCAGAACCCGCAAGCCCTGGGCTTTTATCTCAAGCAAGGTTTCGAGGTGGTCGGGCGCTCGGCAAAAGATGGCATGAACCAGCCCTACCCACTGCTGCACATGCGCTACAAGCAACCCGACCTGAAGGCTGGGCGCGGCTAAAAACGGCATGAGGCAAATGGACCCGCGATTAACCGGCGCCAGGCAGGTACAATGCCCACCCTCTTTTTGTTACGGCCCCCGTCATGACTGACCCGATTCGTCTCTCCAAACGCCTCATCGAACTCGTCGGCTGTTCCCGTCGGGAGGCTGAGTTGTTCATCGAGGGCGGCTGGGTCACCGTGGATGGCGAAGTGATCGATGAGCCGCAGTTCAAGGTCACCACCCAGAAGGTCGAACTCGACCCCGAGGCCAAGGCCACCGCGCCGGAACCGGTGACCCTCCTGCTGAATGCGCCTGCTGGCATGGATGTAGACACCGCCATGGCTTCCCTTGGACCGCAAACCCTGAGTGAAGAACATCGCTTCGGCAAGCGGCCGCTCAAGGGTCATTTCCTGCGCCTGACCGCCAGCGCCGACCTGCAGGCCAACGCCAGCGGGCTGCTGGTGTTCACCCAGGACTGGAAGATCTTGCGCAAGCTCACCGCCGACGCCGCCAAGATCGAGCAGGAATACGTGGTGGAAGTCGAAGGCGAGATGGTCGCCCATGGCCTCAATCGCCTGAACCATGGCTTGACCTACAAGGGCAAGGAGCTGCCGGCGGTCAAGGCCAGCTGGCAGAACGAGAACCGCCTGCGCTTTGCCATGAAGAACCCGCAGCCCGGCGTGATCGCTCTGTTTTGCCAGGCGGTTGGGCTCAAGGTCGTCGCCATTCGCCGCATTCGCATCGGCGGCGTGTCCATCGGCAAGGTGCCGCTGGGCCAGTGGCGCTACCTGTCTGCCAAAGAGAAATTCTAACTTTCCGGCGCCGCACCGAACCGGGGCGCCCACTGCCGATTGATCAGGACTGCACACATGATTCACAACGACGTACTGCGCAGCGTGCGCTACATGCTCGACATCAGCGACAAGAAAGTCATCGAGATCATCAAGCTGGGCGGCCTGGACGTCTCCCTGGCGGACCTGGCGGGCTACCTCAAGAAAGACGAGGAAGAAGGCTTCGTGTTCTGCCCTGACGAGGTCATGGCGCATTTTCTCGATGGCCTGGTGATCTTCAAGCGTGGCAAGGACGAAAGCCGTCCACCACAGCCGATCGACGTGCCGGTGACCAACAACATCATCCTCAAGAAACTGCGAGTGGCCTTCGAGCTGAAGGAAGACGACATGCACGCGATCCTCAAGGCCGCCGAGTTCCCGGTGTCCAAGCCGGAACTGAGCGCGCTGTTCCGCAAGTTCGGCCACACCAACTACCGTCCGTGTGGCGACCAGCTGCTGCGCAACTTCCTCAAGGGCCTGACCCTGCGCGTGCGCGGCTGACACCCCCATGGTCGCCCTGATCGTTCCCAACCCATGACTTACAGCGTCTCCCCCATCGGCTTCGTCCGCTCCTGCTTCAAGGAGAAGTTCGCCATCCCCCGCCAGCCGCAACTGGCCCCGGCCGCGCGTGGTGTGCTGGAGCTGGTGGCGCCGTTCGATCAGGGCGAGGCGGTGCAGGGGCTGGAGCAGGTCAGCCATGTCTGGCTGTTGTTCCTGTTTCATCAGTCCCTGGAAGACAAGCCACGGTTGAAGGTCCGTCCGCCGCGCCTGGGCGGTAACAAGTCCATGGGTGTATTCGCCACCCGCGCCACCCACCGCCCCAACGGCATCGGCCAGTCGGTGGTGAAGCTGGATCGGGTCGAAGCCGGGCGCCTGTGGATCTCGGGTATCGACTTGCTGGACGGCACGCCAGTGCTCGACATCAAGCCCTACGTGCCCTACGCCGACATCATCGACTCGGCCTCCAACAGCATCGCCAGCGCAGCGCCTGAATTGATTCCGGTGCAATGGGCGGACACTGCCCTGCTTCAAGCCCGCGAACATGCCACGCGCCTGGGAGAGCCCTTGGTGGCGCTCATTGAACAGTGCCTGGCCCAAGACCCACGCCCGGCGTACCAGGTTCCTACCGCCGAACGGGAATATGGCGCGCAGTTCTGGGACCTGGACGTTCGCTGGCATTATCCGCAGGCGGGGTTGATTCGGGTACTGGAAGTGATTCCAGCGAAACCGTAACCACCAGAACGAAAAAGCCCGCGCTGCCTTCATCAGGCGACGCGGGCTTTTTTGTGGGCAACTGTTAGATCGAGTCGCTGCCACCGTATAAACCGAGGGTTACTTCTCTACAAACGCCCGCTCGATCAGGTAATCACCCGGCTCGCGCATGCGCGGCGAAACGGTCAGGCCAAAGCTGTTGAGCACTTCGCTGGTCTCGTCGAGCATGCTCGGGCTGCCGCACAACATGGCACGGTCGTCCTGCGGGTTGATCGGTGGCAGGCCGATGTCGCGGAACAGCTTGCCGCTGCGCATCAGGTCGGTCAGGCGGCCTTCGTTCTCGAACGGCTCGCGCGTCACGGTCGGGTAGTAGATCAGCTTTTCACGCAGCGCTTCGCCGAAGAACTCGTTCTGCGGCAAATGTTCGGTGATGAACTCGCGGTAAGCGACTTCATTGACGTAACGCACGCCGTGGCACAGGATCACTTTTTCGAAACGCTCATAGGTTTCCGGATCCTGGATGACGCTCATGAACGGCGCCAGACCAGTACCGGTGCTGAGCAGGTACAAATGCTTGCCAGGCTTGAGATCGTCCAGCACGAGGGTGCCGGTGGGTTTCTTGCTGATGATGATCTCGTCGCCTTCCTTCAGGTGCTGCAACTGGGAGGTCAGTGGACCATCAGGCACCTTGATGCTGAAGAATTCGAGATGCTCTTCCCAGTTCGGGCTGGCAATCGAGTAAGCGCGCATAAGCGGGCGGCCATTGGGCTGTTGCAGGCCGATCATCACGAACTGACCGTTCTCGAAGCGCAGGCCCGGATCGCGGGTGCACTTGAAGCTGAACAGAGTGTCGTTCCAGTGATGAACACTGAGGACACGCTCGTGGTTCATGTTGCTCATGTACGGGGACTCCTGGGAATAATGCCTGCGCCGATAATCTGCGCAATTGCATCGCATTCTAATGGCGGCGACAATATCTGTTAAATGGATTATTAAGATAAGGGTTATCGGTTATATAGATATGCGATTTACTCTCCGTCAACTTCAAGTCTTCGTCGCCGTCGCCCAGCAGGAAAGCGTGTCTCGCGCTGCGGGCCAACTCAATTTGTCGCAGTCGGCGGCCAGCACCTCCATCACCGAACTGGAGCGGCAATCGAGCTGCCAATTGTTCGACCGTGCCGGCAAGCGCCTGAGCCTCAACGCCCTGGGCAAACAACTGCTGCCCCAGGCAGTGGCGCTGCTGGACCAGGCCAAGGAAATCGAAGACCTGCTCAACGGCAAGTCCGGTTTTGGCTCACTGGCGGTCGGTGCCACGCTGACCATCGGCAATTACCTGGCGACCTTGCTGATCGGCGGATTCATGCAACGCCATCCAGAAAGCCAGGTGAAGCTGCATGTGCAGAACACTGCCAATATCGTGCACCAGGTTGCTCACTATGAAATTGATCTGGGTCTAATCGAAGGCGACTGCAGCCATCCGGACATCGAGGTACAGAGCTGGGTCGAGGACGAACTGGTGGTGTTCTGCGCACCTCAACACCCGCTGGCCAAGCGCGGCCTGGCGACCATGGAGGAACTGACCCATGAAGCGTGGATTCTACGGGAACAGGGTTCCGGCACACGCTTGACCTTCGACCAGGCCATGCGTCACCACCGTAGCGCGCTGAATATCCGCCTGGAACTGGAACACACCGAAGCGATCAAGCGCGCCGTGGAGTCCGGCCTGGGCATTGGCTGCATATCACGCCTGGCCCTGCGCGACGCCTTCCGCCGCGGCAGTCTCGTCGCAGTGGAAACCCCAGACATGGACCTGGCGCGGCAGTTCTATTTCATCTGGCATAAACAGAAGTACCAGACCTCGGCCATGCGCGAATTCCTCGAGCTGTGCCGGGCTTTCACCGCCGGGGCCCAGCGCAGCGACGAAATCGTGTTGCCGACCATTGCCTGAGCCGTTACAGCAGCACCACGCCCCACACCAACGCGATCATCGTCAGGGCAACGAACTGGGCAGCGCTGCCCATGTCCTTGGCGTTTTTTGACAACGGGTGCAGCTCCAGGGAGATGCGGTCGATGGCCGCCTCCACCGCCGAGTTGAGCAATTCCACGATCAATGCCAACAGGCACACGGCAATCAGCAGCGCCTGCTCGACACGACTGACGTTCAGGAAGAATGACAATGGAATCAACACGACGTTGAGCAGCACCAACTGACGGAAAGCCGCTTCGCCGACAAAAGCCGTACGCAGCCCGTCCAAGGAATAGCCAGAGGCGTTGAGGATGCGTTTCAGGCCGGTCTGGCCTTTAAAAGGTGACATAGTGTGGGCAACTGATCGAAAAGGAGTGGAGAAGCTAATTCATACCCGGTCAAAAAAGCGTGAACTGGAACACTATGACTGCGGCGAAATTGACTCAAGTTGTTGCAGCAGCAAGGCCGCCTGGGTCCGGGTGCGCACGTTCAGTTTACGAAAGATCGCCGTGACGTGGGCCTTGATGGTGGCTTCCGAAACGTTCAGTTCGTAGGCAATCTGCTTGTTCAACAAGCCTTCGCAGACCATGGTCAACACCCGGAACTGCTGCGGCGTGAGACTGGCCAGCCCCTCGCTGGCGGCCTTGGCTTCCTCAGACACGCTCACCGCTTCGAACGCCTGGGGCGGCCAGCAGACATCGCCGTCCAGGACCGCCTTCACGGCCTTCTGAATCATCTCAAGGGAACTGGACTTGGGTATGAATCCGCTGGCGCCGAACTCCCGGGCCTTGACCATCACCGAGGCTTCTTCCTGGGCCGAGACCATGACCACGGGGATCTGCGGGTATTGGCCCCGCAACAGCACCAGCCCTGAAAAACCATAGGCGCCGGGCATGTTCAGGTCCAGCAACACCAGGTCCCAATCGGCCTTCGCCGTCAACTGGACCTCCAGTTCCGCGATACTGGCCACCTCCGTCAACCGGACAGCCGGGCCAAGGCCCAGGGTCACAGCCTGATGCAACGCGCTGCGAAAGAGCGGGTGATCATCGGCAATCAGGATTTCGTATGTGGCCATTTTTCAAATGATCCTGTTTTTAATGGCAGGCCCGATGCATTCGCGCCTCGCCAAGACAACTCAAGACACCGCCATGCAGCGGCATCTACAGGGGCACATGCAACGCCAAACACGGCGTTTCAAAGTTTGGCGGCGCCCTGGTCGGCGCCAAGCATGCCCAGCGAAGCCGGGGTGGTCAAGCAGCACGGCCGCCACAGTGTCCAGTATGGGCCACTATTGGGCCAATACTGCTTGCGTCGTACGGATAAAGGCTTGCAACTCGGCGTGGGCCGGGGTAGATACGTTCACTTCCTGTTGGCCCTTGGCGCCCAGGTAATGCTGGCTGAACACATCGAAATAGGCGTCCAGGGCCGAAGCGGCATCGCTGTCCCCCGCCAGTTCCAGGCACAATGCCGCCACTTCGGCGGTGCACAGGTGCTCGCTGCGGGTCGAACGGCGCAGGCGGTAACGCGACAGTCTGTCGGGCAGCAGGCTCAGGATCGGCAGTCGGTCGAAATACGGACTCTTACGAAAAATCTTCCGCGCCTCGGTCCAGGTCGCATCCAGCAGAATGAACAGCGGGCGCTTGGAATGATCGAAGTCAACCGTGTGGGTAACGCGCGATGGCTCGACGTATTCGCCCGGAAATACCAGGTATGGTTGCCATTGCGGATCGTTCAGCAGCGCCAGCAGCTGCTCGTCGACGTCGGTGCGCGACCAGATGAACGCGTGATTGTCGCGCACCACATCGGCAATCAGCCAACCGGTGTTGCTCGGTTTGAACACTTCCTTGCTGGTCATGATCAGGCAGACCCCGGATCGGGTCTCGACACTCGGACGCCAGGCGCATAGACAATGGCTCTCGATCACTCGGCAGGCGCTGCAACGGGGCGCGCGCCAGCCACGGGCCTGAATCGGCCTGATCCCTTCATCGATGCGCTGGTCGCGCAGACGGGCTACGGCGTTAGGGGCGTGAATCATCGTGGGCAACGCCGGCAGACAGGAAAACTCGACACGAACGACACTCGGCAGGGCAATAAAGGCCGGCAGTCTACCAGAGCGCACGCGCCTGTACCGTCCACCCCGGCTCCCCTATAATTCCCGGCCACTGAACGCACAGTCATGTGATCGGTCGAACCACCAGTCACTGAACCAGGAGAGTTTCATGCTGCGCCTTATCGTCCCTACCGTTGCCGTTCTGCTGGCGACGTCCTTCAGCGCTCAGGCTGCTTCGCTGAAAGAACTCGAACTGAACAAGATGCTGCAGAACGTCGCCAAGGAAAGTAGCGTCGGTACGCCGCGGGCGATCAACGAAGACATTCTCGACCAGGGCTATACTGTCGAAGGCACCGAGCTGATCAACCATCTCAGCGTGCAAAGCAGCCACGCCCAGAAAATGCGCGCAGACCCCAAGGCCGTGTATTTCCAGTTGGGCTCTACAGTGTGTACCAATCCGGGTTTGCGCAAGTTGATGGCCAAGGGCGCAACAATGCGCTACGAGTTCACCGAGATTAAGACCAACCGTCCGGTCGCGACCGAGCGCTTCCAGGAATCGGATTGCCCGAAACCCGCCAAGACGAAGAAGTAATCAACCTGTGCTTGCGCGCCGCTGCTCATCGTCGGCGCGCAACTCCGCCACCAGTGCCTGCAAGTAACGCGAGCGCCACGCTCGCCCTCCCAGCCGACGACAGCATTCTTCCTCAAGACTCACCCGATTGGCCTGTGCCGATTCCAACAACATCAAGTACAACTGCCTGTCGAGTTCCAGAGTGACCCTGGTCATTTCTCCTGCCTCCATGCCCGATCCGCTTCAATCCATCACGTGGCACCCAACCTTGGGCGTCAAATTACATAGGCACGCTTATTATCAGTAAATCAGAGCGGCACGCACCCGGCCGGCAATCTGACGAGCGGCGCGATCGTTCAGCGCATGCATCAGCGGTTGCCAACGGTCACTTTTGCGCGCCATGATCAGAGCAGCAAAAATCGGCATGACGGTCTAGATTCAGAAGTATCCATAGTATTTTCATCGGGCAGAAAGAGGCTGCCCGGCTAACACCTTGGCGTGCGACTGTTTTTTTATCAAAGGGAAAAGCAGAACCGCTGGATGGCTTGGTCGCCTTGCTGCAGACCGCGTCAAGCCAGGTCACCCTCCAGGCCGATGCCTGGGCTGACAACGACACACGGAGTGTCGTGGCCCCGATGAATCTCTCATCCGGGCCGGGGTTCTGTTAAGAAGGAGAAGCTGAATGCCTTACAAACCGAATGACCTGCTCAGTCGTCATTTTGAGAACCACGGCCACGACCTCACCCGCAAGGTTGACGAGCAACTCAACCTGGTATCCCCCAACAGCCCCAACCTCCCCATTTACCGAGACATGATCCTGACCGTGCTGCGCATGGCCCAGGAGGATCACAACCGCTGGAATGCCAAGATCACGCTGCAAGCCCTGAGGGAACTGGAACACGCCTTCCGTACACTCGAACAGTTCAAGGGCCGGCGCAAGGTCACCGTCTTCGGCTCGGCCCGAACGCCCATCGAACATCCGTTGTATGGCCTGGCCCGAGAACTGGGGGCTGCATTGGCCCGTTCAGACATGATGGTCATCACAGGCGCCGGCGGTGGCATCATGGCCGCAGCCCATGAAGGTGCAGGGCGCGAACACAGCCTGGGATTCAATATCACCCTGCCTTTCGAGCAGCATGCAAACCCGACCGTTGAAGGCACGCCGAACCTGCTGCCGTTCCACTTTTTCTTCACCCGTAAATTGTTTTTCGTCAAAGAGGCCGATGCACTGGTGCTCTGCCCCGGCGGTTTCGGCACGCTTGATGAAGCGCTGGAAGTCCTGACACTGGTGCAGACAGGCAAGAGCCCGCTGGTGCCGGTGGTCCTGCTGGATGTCCCGGGAGGCAAGTTCTGGCAAGGTGCCCTGGACTTCATCCGCGAGCAATTGGAGGAAAACCGCTACATCCTGCCCACCGACATGAAGCTGATGCGCCTGGTGTACAACGCCGACGAGGCCGTGGAAGAGATCAACCAGTTCTACCGCAACTTCCACTCCAGCCGCTGGCTCAAGCATCAGTTCGTGATCCGCATGAATCACAAGCTAAACGAACAGGCGCTGCAGCAGATGCAGGGAGAATTCGCCGATTTGTGCCTGAACGACTGTTTTCATCAACATGACTACAGCGGTGAAGAGCAAGACGAAGCCCAGTTCAGCCATCTGACGCGACTGGCGTTTACCTTTAACGCCCGGGATCACGGTCGCTTGAGGGAACTGGTGGATTACATCAACCTGCCGGAAAACTGGGCCCAGCCCGCCCAAAAACCCCATTCCCTCACCTGGGAACCCATCAAGGTAACCTGAGCCCATAAAAAAACGGCCCGCTATCGAAATAGCAGGCCGTTTTTGTTTAGTCATCCGTACCGCGACCGCTGAACAAGCGGTTGATCATTTCCATGGAGTAGCCTCGATACGCCAGGAAACGCCCTTGTTTGGCTCGTTCCCGTGCATCGATGGGCAAATGTCCTGAAAACTTTCGGCGCCAGGTGTCCGTCAGTTGCTCCTGCCAATCGATACCACTTTCGCGCAAGGCAAGTTCGATATCCGGGCGTTGCAAACCACGCTGGCCCAGTTCCTCACGAATTCGCAAAGGACCATAACCGGAGCGAGCGCGATAAGAGACAAAGCTTTCCAGATAACGGGACTCCGACAGCAGACCCTCTTCGGTCAAACGGTCGAGGGCCGTGTCGATCAACTCATCGGGAGCACCGCGCTGACGCAATTTACGCGTCAGCTCGACGCGACCGTGCTCGCGCCTGGCGAGCAGGTCCATCGCGGTTCGCCGCACCGCGACGAGAGTATCGAGTACGACGGTCATCGGATCGATCAGATGTCAGCGTCAGCCAGGTCGTCAGCGGTCTCGCGATTAGCCACGGACTTGACATCTGCAACCGGGCTCAACAGCTTGTCACGCAGTTGCTTCTCAAGGGCGGCGGCGACTTCCGGGTTGTCAGCCAGGAACTTGGCCGAGTTGGCCTTGCCCTGACCGATCTTGGTGCCGTTGTAGGCATACCAGGCACCCGACTTCTCGACGAAACCGTGCAATACACCCAGGTCGATCATCTCGCCGTTGAGGTAGATGCCCTTGCCGTAAAGAATCTGGAACTCGGCCTGACGGAACGGCGAAGCCACCTTGTTCTTCACGACCTTGACGCGGGTTTCGCTGCCGACAACCTCATCACCTTCTTTCACCGCACCGGTACGACGGATGTCCAGGCGGACCGAGGCGTAGAACTTCAGCGCGTTACCACCGGTGGTGGTTTCCGGGCTGCCGAACATCACGCCGATCTTCATGCGGATCTGGTTGATGAAAATCACCAGGCAGTTGGCGTTCTTGATGTTACCGGTGATCTTGCGCAGGGCCTGGGACATCAGGCGAGCCTGGAGGCCCACGTGCATGTCGCCCATTTCACCTTCGATTTCAGCCTTTGGTACCAGTGCCGCCACGGAGTCGACGATGATCACGTCAACCGCGTTGGAACGCACCAGCATGTCGGTGATTTCCAGGGCCTGCTCACCGGTATCCGGCTGGGAAACCAGCAGGTCGTCGACGTTGACCCCCAGTTTGCCGGCGTATTCCGGGTCCAGGGCGTGTTCAGCGTCGACGAAGGCACAGGTCGCGCCGGCTTTTTGGGCCTGGGCGATCACGGACAGGGTCAGCGTGGTTTTACCGGAAGATTCAGGACCGTAGATTTCAACGATTCGGCCTTTTGGCAGACCGCCGATGCCAAGCGCAATGTCCAGGCCCAGGGAGCCGGTGGAGATGGAAGGAATAGCCTGACGGTCCTGATCGCCCATACGCATTACGGCACCCTTGCCGAATTGACGTTCGATCTGACCCAAGGCCGCAGCCAAGGCTTTCTTCTTGTTGTCGTCCATTAAAGTCCTCACGTAATCAATAAGGCCTGACGGCCAACACCTGTATAAGTAGCCAGTATTATTCCACAGCGATTGAGGATCGCCTACCCCTGATTTGAGATTTCTACAGCGGCATGTTGCAACAGCCCCTCTAGCGCGGCCTTCACCGTTTGTCGGCGGACCTCGTCGCGGTTGCCCGCAAAGAATCGCTGCTCGCTGATCACCGCCTCGCCAACGCCCCAGGCCAGCCATACCGTGCCCACCGGCTTGCTCGGCGAGCCCCCGTCCGGCCCGGCCACGCCGCTGACCGCCACGGCGAAACGCGCCAGGCTTTTTTGCTGCGCGCCTCGAACCATGGCTTCGACCACCTCGCGGCTGACCGCCCCCACCTTCTCGAACAACTCGGTCGGGACATCCAACTGCTGGGTCTTCTGGCGATTGGAATAGGTGACAAAACCGGCTTCGAACCAGGCCGAACTCCCGGGAATCCGGGTAATCGCCTCGGCAATCCCGCCGCCAGTGCAGGACTCGGCCGTGGTGACGTGGGCATTGAGCAACTGCAGGCGCTGGCCCAGTTCAGCGGCCAGTTCGGTAATGTCGTCCATGATGCTCTCCTGATTCGACGCAATGAGGCCTACCGTACACGAGCAATGGAAGCTTGCAAGGCTTGGCGGATTACTGATCCAGCGCTCTGATATAGGCCTGACAGGCCTGCAAGGCAATCAATCCGCGATCACCGGCGTCGGTGATGGCGATAATTCGTTGAGCATGCGCCGGGTCAAGTCGGGTTCTCGCGCTTCCATGATCCACGCCGCCGGCGCGGGTGGCGGCAGGCATTGCACAACCGGCGGCAACATCGTCGGCGTCGAGGAGGACTGACAGCCGGACATCGGCAGTAGCAAGGCGATCGCGCAGGCGATCCTGGTCACGTTGGGCATCGCTCAAGGCTCGGTAATGGGTTTGTTCGCTGGTGGAGAGTTGTTGTTCCAGGGCCAGGCGCTTGTCTTGCTCGGCCTTTTGCTGCGTCGCGGCCGCTTGGGTCATTTGATTAAGCGTCTCGGCCTGGGACTGTGCGAGTCGGGCCAACTGCTGTCCGTAACGCCAGTCCTGGAACCGCCACGCGAGCATCGCCGAGCCGCCGGCCAGCAGCGCGAGCAACACAACAACGCCCAGGGCGCGAGACGAAAAAGGCATCAGGCCGAAGGTTGGCATAACACCGCCCTCGCCCGAGCCCAGAGCTGCAGGCGCTCCTCCAAGCCGTTCAAACCGCCGTTGATACGGCGGGTAATGCTGTTGAACTGATCGCGGTCGGCCAGTTCGTTCAAGCCGTTCTGCTCCCAGAACCACGCAGCGGACTCGGCGGCCCATTGCGGTTGCTCAAGAAGCTCAGGCAAGGCCAGCAGGCGTTCGTCGCCGAACAGCCCCTGACTGCAACGACGGTAATTGTCACGACCGGTAATCTGGATCAGCCCTCGGCCGCGATACTTCTGGCCGTCACCGTCGGCCTGGGGCGAGTTGCCCAGGCGAACGGCCAGGGTTCCGGTATCGTATTTGCTCAGGTATTGCTCGCTGCCTAGCTCGCGCACATAACGCAGTTGGCCCGACTCATGACCGACCTGGGCCAGGAACGCGGCCATGCGTTTGGGCGTGTCGATAAGGTGCCGAGACATTGCGCTGTTGAGAGGAAAAATGAAAACGCCCGCTTGGGCGCGGGCGTTGGGCATGATGTTGATGAGTTGCTGCTGCGTAAGGTCCATGTTCAGGTCATCGCAAGTGCATGATCAAAGATGTCCGGCCAGCCAGGACGGCGCAACCGGACGATATTCAGTGGCTGGAAAGTGCTCATCCTGCGGCCAATCCCTCAGAGCCCGGCGATAAGCCTGAAGCTGTGTGTACTGTGTTTGGTCCAGCGTCGTACCGCCGCCGTCGTCCATTTCGTCGCGATCCCTTGCTATGAGGCAGTCGGTTGCTGTGAGCGACGCATCACGCCAATTCTTTTCACTGGCCATTCGTACCGTGAGTTCATTAACTGACTGCTCCAGGAGCACCGGACGACCTTTGGCGTCCGACTCGATACGTTTGTTCAGGAAGGGGGCGGCAAATAAGGTTCGATATTCTTCATCGGTGATCTTGATCGCGTCTTCAGGAAGATTGCCCGAGTGATCGATAGAGTTGTAGAACCCGCCTGTGGATTGAGCGTAATAAATCAACATATTTACCTCCCCTTCAATAACCTATCGCTCGCCATAGTCTAGTCCAATTTGAATAGGCACCATTGTAATCCCGCCCATAAAGTCTGAACTGGCTCAGCGAGCCTGTGGAGACTCCAAAAGACGCACAGGTGGGGCCTCCATCGGTCACTACGATGTTTCTAACAGCGTTAGGGAAGGACATAGGAAACGTTACGATAACGCCGTTGGCATCCGCACCGCTGGAAGAAACACCCCACTGCTCAATAACATATCCCGTCGGACTCGTTGTATCAGGCGTCCGCTTCCAGCCATTGGGCTGCAATGACGAAGTGGACATAGCCGTATATTTCAACGCCACCGTACCGCCAATAAGACGCCATTGATTATTGAGCTTAATGAACTCCGCCGTTTCGCCCAGACCGATAGTGATTGTTCCCTGCGCACCATTCGAAGCGCACAGCACATCAACAGCGGATGCCGTCGAAACGGTAACGATGCCCGATCCCGCGTTGACAATTGTTACTGTGGCGGCATGTATGATTTCGGCTGTAGCCGGCAGCCTCGCGGCAACCGGTGTATTACTGGCGAAACTGACAACTCCGCCAACATCCGATAGGGTCAATGTCGCCCCGGTGCTGTAAACATCGAATCCGCCATACTGCATCCCGCTGCGGAGTACGTATTCAGTCGTTGCAACGGCCCTGCTGTTATCGAATAGCGGCGCGGTAAGAAACAATCCGCTGCCACGCAAGGCTGTGAGCAATTGGTTATAGAGGGCTTCAGACGGCGCTATCCCCGCCGCTTGAATGACGTTGAGTAATTCCTGCGTCACACCATTGCCCCAACTGGCGGGAATCAAGGAACCCGACGTACCCGCCAAGGGATCCTCATCCACGAACCTGCCGTTCGACAGACCTGCACTGGGCACACTTTTTGGATAGTCCATTTTTTCGCTCCTGACTGACCAGCGATCAAAATGAAGGCGATATAAAGCCTCACCGTTAATGCGCAGTGGCACGATAAATTAAGGAAGTTTTGATGTTCTGCCGTGGGTTGCTTAAGCGGCCGGCTCAGGCATGACAGGCCAGTTGATGTCGGTAGGAAAACCCACCTGATGCTGGATGCGATTCAATTCAACGCTATAGAGCTTCCACTCCATCAGGGCCAGTTGCTCCTGATCGCTGGCGTTGCCGATGTCTTCGGCGTATTGCAGGGGAGCAATTTTTTGAACGGCCTCACGCAGCAATTTATCGCGCTTAGCCAAGGCCTCGCGCCTGAGATCTGCCTGCTGTAGAGCCTCGTCAAATACCCAACTGTTCTCTTGCCAGACATGATAATTACCAGGCCAAGGTTCAACTGTATAGGTATCCGGCAACTCGCCGAACTCGGTCCATGCCAGATGAGCGCCGTCGTCCTTGCGATACACCGAACCACGCCAGTCGACCATTTCTCGCGGAACGCCGCCCACCATGACCCACGAATGATGTTCTTGGGCGGGGGGTAGCTCGAAGGAAAGCTGGATGCCGTTACTGGGGATTTGAATGCCCATCCCGGGCGTTACGAAAAGGTCTACCGGACCAGATAAGACACCGGCGTCATCAAACAGATAAATAAACATAGTCACCTCAGATCAGCTTGATTCGGGCAGGGTAGGCGATATTCCTGGGACGGGTTTCAGTACTGAAACTCCCGATACTGCCTACACTATCGCCACTGGAATAAAACAGCGGATTGGGATAAGTCGTACCGACTATCCCTGTTGCAGGCGCAGCATTGACGTCACGGGTGACGTCCCAAGAACCGTCAGCAATAGCAGGACCAGGGCGGTTAGCACTACCCGAGCTGGTGGGCAAATAATGGTTGTGGCTTTCAAGGGCATACATCTGTCTGCTGCCCGCCGAACGGTCAACATCTACCCCTCGTGCCTCATCCAACACGCGCAAGAATTCGCCGCGAATATCGGGAATCCGAAAAGTTGTCGCCCCATCACCGCTTGTCCACGCGCCTTCATTCCCCGGCCGACTGGCTTCGCTCACTAACGCACCGGACAATTGCGCGTGATCCCACAACCACGGCCAATCGCTACGCACTAATAGGGCTCCGTTAAGCACTGCATACCCACCCGGAATAACTTGGCGCGTGCTCTCGAAAGAGACCCGCCCCAGCACCGTCGCATCAAACCGGCCCACCGGCCACCAAACTCCGGCTTCATCACTGCGCAAATGCCACCAATCGCCACTACCCATTAACACCAGAAATGGATAACCATTGGCTGCCAGATGAGTATGAAACCGAACCCTATCATTACCGTCAGCCCGCACCGTCAGACGGTTACCACTGTTATCCACACGTCGCACAATCACATCGCGAACACCGAGCGTCGCATTGGCCGCGGGTAGAGTCACAGTGCTTGCACCCGCACTTGCATCGATCAACACCAGACCCAACTCATCGGAGGTCAACGCCTTGGATGCCGTGAGCCGCGTGATGACTGAGCGCATCGGACTACTACGTCCGAGGATGGTTTGCAGCGCCTTGATCAACTGACCGCTATCCGCTTCGGACGGCGTCATGCCGGCCGAGGAGATCACACCCAGGATTTCCTGAGTGACACTGTTTCCCCATACCGCCGGGATCAACGACCCAGGCGTACCCGCCAGCGGGTTTTCATCCACAAACCGACCGTTCACCAGCCCGACGCTGGGAACACTTTTTGGATAATCCATGTTTTATTTCTCTCTGTGAGGCGGGACTCAAGCGTGAAGAGGTAGCGCCCGGAGGGCTGCGAGCACGTCATCAGCGGTTTGAGTCGCAAGATCCGCCTTGCCTTTGGCGATGTGCGCACGAATCTGTGTCTTGGCCTTGAGGCGCAGTTCGCGAAGCGCCAGCAGGTTTGCTTCAAACTCGGCGGCCTTGGCGAGAATCTGATCCGCCGCCTGCCTGGCTGTGCGCCCTTTGACAACCCACGCCGAAACGGCCAGTGGAACGGCTTTTTTCGGGTAGCCCTGATCCTTGAAGGCCTGCGCCTCCAGGGCGGCTTGTTGGTATTCCAGGGCACGTAGTGGGTCACCGGCCAACGTACGACGGACGCTGTCGGCAGCGGCATCGACCTTGGTGCACAAGCGTTCGGCTTCCTGGCGCAACAGCTCAGCAGCATTCTCTTCTGTGAGTACCCATGTACCGTCCTCCCAGGTATGGGCGGAAGAAGGTGAAGGCGGGCGAAGTCCATCTTCGTACTGGTGCAGTTCTTGAATGACTTTCATCGGATCAGCTCCCAGGACAGGTGAACATTGATCGCATTGGTAAAGTTGACGGCGATACCCACGCTGTAGTCAGTCAGAGCCTGGTGCCCCTTGATACCCATGCTCAGCAACAGTTCATCACTCTCAGCATTGGTCGACCCCAATGTGTGCTCCGCCTGAAAGCACTGCCAAAGCGAGCGAGATTGAGAATGATCAAAACTGGCTGTGACGGTAGAAACCGTAACGTCGTTGACAACGTTATTAGAGAACAGCACACACATGTATGGGCTGCTCCAGCCCCCCGCTTGGCTGGTGATACTTTGTAAGGCGGGCGACAGGTAGCTGTAGTTGCCCCCAACCCACCCGGTCTGAACAAACGCCAGCGAAGTCACGGCACTCGGAGAGGGTGTTGGATTGCCCGCCACAAGCCGCGCCGCACGCGCATGCGGATCCAGCGGTAGATAAACCACCCCCGTGCCATTCACAGTTTGGGTCCAGGTCAATTGAGCACGGTTGTAGATCGTTCGAATCGTCGGCAAGGAGCCCGGCGCCCCGGTCATCACCCAGGCCAGGCACATGTCCAGGGGTGTGGACGCAAAGCCGCCGCCGGACGCTCCGTTGACAGTCCCCTTCAAGGATTCCGGCGAGAGGTCATACAGGCTTCCACGCTGCATATAGAACGTCAGCGCGCCGCCTATGACCTGCGCTCTAAGAAAATAGCTGGCGCTGGGCAACAAATCGGCGCTGCTCCAGGCCGTCGTCACGTAAGTACGCGATCGCCCCAACCGCCCACTCACTACCTCCTGTCCAATGCTGATGTACACACCCGCCGGAATCGAGACGCGACCGCCGCTGGTTGATAGTGGCGTTGAAGTGACTGCCAAACGGGCGTCTGCCGTTGCAATCGTTGGCAGCGGCAAAGCGGCGATCGGAAGCGCGAGATCCTGGTTCCAGCCCTTGGCGCTGACAGACTGAATGGCCTCGAGCAGTTGATCGTTTTGAGTTTCATCTGGCGTCAGATTCCCCGCCTTGATGACGTTCACAATCTCTTGCGTGACTCCATTTCCCCAAGCTGCCGGAATCAACGACCCCGGCGTCCCGGTCAGTGGATTTTCATCCACGAACTTCCCATTCACCAAGCCGGCGCTGGGCACACTCTTCGGATAATCCATCCGTTTACTCCCTAGTCATAATTGATGTGAACCTTGGTATGCGCCGGCGCACTGCGATGAATCAGGCACTCCAGAGCCGACCCCGGATTGACGCCAAACCGCTCCCCCCAATAGCTCGCACCGAAACGCCGCCCCAGCAGCAACCGGCCGCCGGTGTTGAGGGTCCACATGAATTGCGCCTGCCAGGTGCCAAAGTGAGCCTCACCGAACCGTGCGCGGCCCATGCGCGGCGCCTTGAGTTCGGTGATGGTGGCGTTGGGATAGCCCTGGCTCTTGGCGATTTCCACGTAATAGGCAATGGCCTGACTGCCTACTGCCAACAACCGTCGACGCACCGCCAAGCGACGATCGTCATACAACGGCGTAGCCCCCAAACACGGATCAGGCAGGTTCATCACCCGCTCCCAATCCGGCACCAGCTCACTCACGCCCGCCGGGTCCATCTCGTTGAGCAAGTCGGCGGCACGGGCGTCGAGGCGGGCCAGTTCCTGGGCGATGCCTTGCAGCACTTCGTCCAGTTCCGGCACGCGCTCCGGGTCCCACGCCGGACCGCTGGGCAGCAGGCTGCGCAGTTGGGCCTGGTACTGTTCAGCGGTTCTTATGCCTGCCATACGCAGCCTCCGAACGTCAGCAACTGATTGCTGGCCGCCACCACATCGGCGCTCGGCGCAGTGAGCTTGTGGTCGGTTTCGCCGGTGGCGCTGCTGATGGCTTCGGCGATGTGGGTCAGCAGCAGGGTTTCGCCGAGGCCGGCTTCGCGGTTGTGCAGGTCGCGCAGTTGCGCCTCGATGGCCGCACGCACGGCGCTGGTATCCGGGGTGATGCGCAGCCGGTAGGTCACCGGCACCTGCGTCGGCGCCAGTACGTGCAGCTCGGCGGTCACCGGACGCAAGGGCTCGATGTAGGTCCGCACCTCTTCCAATTGCTCGGCGTTGGGGATCGGTTGAGGATCGTCGTCCCGCATCACGAAAAGGCCGACAGTGCCCGGTCCCAGGTAGCTGCCACGACACCACGCGCGGGTAATGCCAGGGCACTCCAGGGCCCAGGTTTCATAGTCCTGGGCCGAGCCACCGTGGGGGATGATGCGGTAGGAGCGGATCACCCGCGCTCGCAGGGATTCGAGGCTTTCCCGAGCAACGCCGCCAGTCAGCCCCGGCGCCAGCACCGTGAAGCTGCTGCCAATGCCGAGGATCGGTTGGACTGGCGTCAACACCAGGCCGGCGTCGGCGTTGCCCAGGCTGCCGGCGTCCAACGCGGCGATGGCGGCGGTGTTCAGGCCATTGCTGGTGGTGCGGGCGGTGGTCACTTTGAATGTGCGGCCATCGGTGGATTGCAACAGCGTGTCGACATCCAGTACCGCGCCAGCGGTGGCAGTGAAACTGACACTGCCGCTGGCCACTTGAGCCGCTTTGCGCGCCTGGTTCAGGCGCAGGGCAGCGATGCGTTCCAGGGTGGATTCATCGGCCTTGTCCGGCAGGATCTGCTCGGCGATCCAGTCCAGGTAGCCATACAGGCCATAGGCAGCGCCACCGAGGGTGCGGGCCAGCACTTGGGCATCGGACTGGCGCAGCGAATCGCTGGCCAGGTCGCTTTGGGCGCGCTTGATCAGCACCGGCAGCGAAGGGGTTTCAAACGGCATAGGTCACCTGCCAACTGTTATCGGGGTTGATGTCCAGGCGCTCGCCGTCGGCCAGGGTCAGGACCGTGCGCAGGTTCAGGCGCTGGGCGTCGAGGCGTTCGCTGATGATGTCGATGGCCTTGCAATGGCCGTCGTCGATCAGCCATTGCAAGGCTTCGCGGGCATAGAATTCGGCGTCGAGTTGGGTTTGGCGGGTCAGCTTGACTCGTCGCAACAGCCACAGCCGCGAGCCGATGCGGTCGTCGGCCACGGTCGGAAAGGTGTCGCCCCACCAGCCGAAACGCTCCTCGTCATCGAGCGCATCGTCGGCGGCGGCGCGGCGCCAGGTGAACAGGCTGATCAACACCGAGCGGGTCAGCGCGGCGTGCAGGTTCTGGCTGATGAACATCACTGGCCTCCCGCTGGTGCACCGGTCTGGCCGTTACCGGCCTGTACACCGACATGCACGTGTTTGATCTGGCTGATGCCACTGGCGATCTGGTCGCCCTGGGAAACGATCTTGCCGGTGTGGTTGATGACCGGGCTGTCAATGTTTACCGCGCTGCTGGCGCGGATGTTCAGGGTCGCGGTCTGGATGTCGATGACACGACCACGCTTGAAGTGGAGCTTGTCGCCTTCGTCGGTGTAGAGCGCCACTTCGCCAGGGGCCAGGGCCTGGAGGCGGAAGCGGCGATCGGCGACCACCAGGACCACGGCATGGGAACGGTCACCCCCCAGGAACGTGGCAATGCCCTCGGCACCGGCCAACGGGTTGCTGGTGAAACCATAGGGTTCGAAGTGCTCCATGTCGTCGTTCACTTCGCCAGCGGTGAGGCGCATTTGCAGCGACTGCAGCTTGGTGGCCGAATTGGCGAGCACGACAGTGCCGCGCGCCAGGAGGCGGGTCAGTAGGCTCATTGAAGTTTCCTTGAGAATCGTGGACTTGAACGCGGTGTTCGGATCTACATCTCTATTGGCTGGGCTGTCGTCATCGCGAGCAAGCTCGCTCCCACAGGGGGTCGGTGGTGAGCAGGCATCGGCGCCGGGCTCAGGTTTTGGGCGGCACCGGGTTCGCGTCAAAGGTATGCGGCGGGGCGACTTGCAGGGTGGTGACGGAGCCTTGTGCCGACAGCGAGTACGTGACTTTGGAAATCAGCATGTCACCGTCGAACCCCAGCACCGGATCGATCACCCGTACCAAGGTGTTGTGCCGCCACAAGTCGCCATTGGCCTGGCGCCAGCCCTGCACGCGGTAAGTGGTGGTCAGGGCCTTGCCGGTGCGGATGGCGCTTTCCCAATCGGCCCGTTGCTGGGCCAGTTCGAAGGTCAACTGCGCGCTCTCGCTGATCACCGTCACCCGCTTGCGCTTGAAGCTCAAGTCGGCGGCGGAGCCAGAGACTTCGCTCACCGCCGCCCCGCTCTGCTGATCACTGCCCTTGTGCTGGCCGATGACCCGGT
The DNA here is from genome assembly GCF_056521845.1 of Pseudomonas sp. PF05. NCBI lineage: Bacteria > Pseudomonadati > Pseudomonadota > Gammaproteobacteria > Pseudomonadales > Pseudomonadaceae > Pseudomonas > Pseudomonas sp. PF05. Next base: position 169,968 of record NZ_JBWLPW010000012.1, read on the forward strand.
ATTCAGAGAACACCTGGCTGTAGTCCATCGGTGCATTGCCCGACAAGATGTTCTTGCCCAACTCCAACGCGTCACTGGCCCGTCCGCCACTGCCGGGTTTGGCCAGTAGCACGCGGCCTTGCGCGTCATCGGTGGAAAACACCCGGAACAACGTCAGCAAACGGTCGATGGATTGAAAGACCGTTTCCCCCGGCACGATGCTGTGTTCGCTCAACCGCGCGGTTTCAGGAATCTCACTGATGACCGCCACGCCGTATTGCGAGGCCAGGGCCTGGACGATGCTCAACACCGTTTGCCCGCGCCATTGAGTCGGACGGTTGATCGCCGCGCAGTCCACCAGATCCTGGGTCTTGGAACCGCCTTCAATGCTCAGGCTGATCTGCCGACCGTCATAGCTGACCGGCGCCTTGAACACATAACCGCTGAGGACCAGGTCGGCACCAATGCGCACTTGGCATTCATCGCCCGGGCGGATCGGCACTGCTTGGGTCTGCCCCGGCCATTGCCAGGTAATGTCGAGTTTGAAGGTGCGAAACTGGCGCTCCAGGTCCGCACTGATTTCCACACTTTTCCAGCCGCCGTAATCCAACCCGCCGACGGTAAGCGAGACAGCGTTGTCGAGCTCGTTCATGGCTTACTCCCCCGAGACTTTCAGGTCATTGGGCGGCAGGAAACCAGGATGGGCTACGCCGTTACGCTGGGTCACTTCAGTCACCCGGGTGGCATCGGCAAATTGCTGATACGCCACCACCAGCGCCGGCAGGCTTTGCTTGAACGACAGGTTGATCAGCCTGACACCCGACGACGCCACTGCCGTCAGGTGCGCGGCCATTTGCTGGCGCAGGTTATTCATCGCCTGGTAGTGCTCCGGATCAGCCTTGAGGGAAGCCTGCCAGATCGCATCGTTAAGCGCGTCGCGCAGGGCCAACACATCGTCGGCCACCGGTACGTCCCGGCGCTGGACCGGTTGCACGGCCTGTTGCGCCACCGACGGCGTAGCGTCCAACTTGACCACAGGCGCTGCCACCGGCATCGCCGCAATCCATTGCGCGGCCTGCACCAGCAGTGTGTCCTGCACCAGATCGGCCACGGCCTGGGCAGCGGCCGTGGTGTCCTTGCCGGTGGTGAGTTTGGGCGCGTCGGCCTTGCGAATGGCTTCCACCTGTTGCGACACGCTGGCAATCACGCCGCGATAGCCGTCACGGGCAAAGTCCTTCAGCTCGCGGATGTCGCCCAGCAATCCCTTGAACTCGGCCACCACGTCCTTGGGCAACGCTTTCACCGCCTTGACCAGGTCGCTGAGTTGCCGATAGGTCTCGATCAACGGCTTGAGCTCCTGCTCGATCACCGCGTAGATATCCTTGAGGCTGTTGCGCAGGTCCGCGATGCCGATCCGTGCAGCTTTGATCACGGCCATGGCGTCTTCGAAGCGCCGCACCGTCGAACCGAGGAAGCTGTCGGCCGAGACCAGCAGCAGTTTCTGGCTGTTGATCGTGGCCGAGGGAAATTGCAGCGGCTGGTCGGGGTAGAACTTCAGGGCGAACGTCACCAGCCCGCCGTCCTGGCGGGTCTGGGTCATGTCGCATTCGCCGACCTTGACCTGCATGCGTCCCAGCCATGGATGCACCAGCTCGCCGCTGCCCTGTTCCAAAGCCTTGAGCAGCTTGTCACGCTGCTCCAGGCAGTCAGGGCCGACGATGAACGCGGTCAGCTCATGAATCTTCGCCTGCTGGCCAAGCCCTTCGAAAAACGGCTGGTCGCGTTGGGGATATTCATGCAACTGGCCCTTGTGGCCGACCGGGGTTTTCGCCTGATCGACCCAGAACCCGACGCCACGAAACGACGCCGGCAACAAACGATCACGCCAGCTCATTGGAACCTCCTGTGGAAAGTGAGCGATAGCCAATGCGCGAACTCACCGCCAGGGCCGGTTGATTGGTCTGTGGCGGATCGGCGCGCAACCCGGCCGGCGCGTTTTCGAAGCGCACGGTCAGGCCGCCTTCGAGTTGCGTGCGGTTGTTGGCGGCGCTTTGTTGCACCAAGGCACTGGAGGTTTGCGGCAACGCACCCGGTGCCAGCGCGGTTTTGGCTGGCACGTTGGCGGACGCCGGCGCCAGGCTCGAAGACAGCCCCGGAGGCTGTTCGCTGGCCCCACCAAAAAACGCCGGCGCCAGCTCACCCTTGCCTTCGGCGTTGGTCTGTCGCTGCGCCTCGGTCAGGCCTTCGACCTTGCCGGTGAACGTGGTGATGAGTTCACCGAAGCCGCCATTGAAAAACGCCTTGATCGGTGCAATCACGCCCTGCAGCTTGTCCCACCACTGGCTGAACCACTCGCCCACCGGCCCCCACTGTTGGGTGAGGCCCTCGATGGGTGACCAGTCGAACAGGCCGCTCAATACCGCCAGCATGATCGACACCTGGTTGCGCACGCCCTCCCAGATCCCGGCGAAGACTTCTCCGATCGTGCCCCAGTTGGCCATGATCAGTCCCAAGGGCGTCCAATCGAACAGGCCTTTCAGGGCATCCATCACCGGCACGGTCAAGGCCTTGAGCAGATCCCAGATCGCCGCGAATAACCCGGTCAGGGGCGTCCAATTGGCAACGATCAAACCCAGGGGTGACCAGGCGAACAGCGTCTGCATGAAACCGATGACCGGCGTTGCCGCCGCCACGATTACATTCCAGAGCGCGCCAAAAAAGCTGCTGATCGGGCCCCAGTTGCTGATCACCAGCCCCATCGGGGTGAAGGCGAACATCGTCTTGAAGAACTCGACCATCGGCAAGACGATCGGCGCAAGCCGCTGCCAGAGTCCGGCGAAGAACGCCGAAATCGGCGTCCAGTAGGCAATGATCATCCCTGCCGCCAAGGCGATGCCCATGGCAATCAAGCCGATTGGATTCATCTTCAAGGCCAGGTTGACCACTTCCATTGCCTGGCTCGCGCCACTGACCGCCGTCTGGATCGCGTTGAACGCCACGACGCTATTCGCCAGGCCCTGTACCAGTTGCGGGTTGTCCTGCAGCACCTGGGCCACGCCGCTGACCATGGGCTGCAAACTGACCGCCACCGCATTGACCGCAGGCCCCAAGGCCGAGCCGAACTGCACCGACACGTTGCTGATGGAAGTCTTCAATCCATCCAGGTTCTGTGCCGCTACACGAGGCGCTTCAGGCGCCTGGACGGCGCTGGCCGCCGAGCTCGCTGCGCCCGCTTCGTCCTTGAAAGCCAGCGCCGACTTGAGCCCGTCCATAAATGGTTGGGCCAGGCCGCCGCTGGGCAGCAGACCGGAAATATCCAGGCTGCCCAGGCCCGTGGCGTCGAGGTTCTGCTTGAAACTCACGACCTTCGCACGAAGCCCGGCGAGCTTGGGTGACAGCTCATCGATGCCGGTCAGCAGCACCGCTTTTTTCTCTACCGTTTGTGTGTCTGCCATCACTGCACCTGCTGCATCGCATTGATCCGTTGCGCGTGCTCCAGGGATTCGCGGAGCACATCCAGTGGCCTGGCCATCATCTGTTCGGGATCAACCTTCCAGAACCAGGCCAGGTCATAGGCGGCGGCGATCAGGTCGCCGATGGTTGCGACGCCGCACTCATGAAAAAACTCGCGACAGCCCAGCTCAGCGCGTTGAGATCAGCCAGGTCCAACTGGTTGACCGACGACGGCGGGATGCCGGCGCACACCGCGATGTATTTGGCCGCGACGTCCATGTCCAGGCTCACCTCCTCACTCTTGTCGATCTTGTACGGCAGCGCCTTGATCGCCCGGACTTCCTGCACCGTCGGACGGCGCAGGGTCAGTTCGCTCACAGGCTCGCCGTGGGCCTCGATGGCCACGCGCAGCGTCACGACATCGCTCATTGCCAGGTCCCCTTGATGCCTTCGAATTTCAGCTCGATGGTGGCGTCGTCGCCTTTGGAAACCGGCTCTTCCACCAGGTAGGCGCCGGCCAGCACGTAGACCTTGCCGTTGTTGAATTCGCAGGTGACGGTCATGTCGGTGCCGGCAACCAGTTGCTTGAGCGGGAAGTCCGCGGTGTGCAGCGCCGTCACCTTGAAGGACGGGGCAATGTCGGTTTCCTTGTAGAAACCCGGTACGACGGTTTCGCGTTTGGTGAACATCAGTGGCGCTTCGCAGCCACCGTTGATGGTCAGTTGAGCGCCGTCCACTTTGACGTAGCAGGTGCCCGCAATCAGTTGACCCATGGTGTTTCTCCCTTCAATAAAAAGCCCACGCGAGGTGGGCTGAATTCATGCGATTGAACGCGACCTTCAGGCGGCGGCGTCGTATTGCAGGCGGAACTGGTTGAGCAGCGCGAACACCCGCAGGCCATTGATGTAATCCGGCGGGAACAGCACATTGACCCGGCTCGGGTCCTGACTGTCACGCTCGACAACCAGGTGCTCGGCGAACAGCTCGGCGTTTTCCACGTGGCCTTCCAGTTCAAGCTTGGCGTACTGGGCGATCAACTCACCGCGAATCGTGCTCGGGGTCACGATGGGCTGGCCGGCGCCGAAACGGGTGCCGTCGGCGGCCAGTTTGTGGCGACCGTACTTGCTGGTGATCACGCTTTGCAGGCGACGGACGATGAACGCCGACTGGTGCATGGTTTCGCTGTCCAGGTAGGAATTGTCCGCCTGGCCGAAGGCATTCTTCTGATAGGTGGTGATGGAACGCTGGATGCGTACATAGCCACCTTCGTAATAAGCGGTCGCGATGCCGTAGTTGAGCAGCGACTGGCGCTCGGTCAGGGTGAAACGTTCGCTGGCCGGTGCCGGGTCCAGGCCTGGCAAGCTGCCGCTCTGGGTCGGACGGCTGGCGTCGGCGGAGATGAACACCGCCGTGCGCGCAGCCAACGCAGCGGCCTGGACCCAGAACGGTTGCGGTACGCCCAGCTCCAGGGCCTGGATGGTCATGTGCTGGTCGTTGCGCGCCTGACCGGCGGCGACCAGGGTGCCGAGGGTGCCGCGCTTGGCGCTATAGACGTGGCCGAACAACTGCTTGGCCCAGGACCAGCGACCAGTGCTGTCGTCCATGACCGCTTGCCAGGTGTTGAGGCTCGCCACATCGGACCAGGGCAAGGCGATGAACTCGAACGGCTCGTCGCCCAGGGCCGCGACCGCAGCGGTCTGGTCCGGCACACCGGCGCCGCCGGTCATCGTGGTGATGGCGGTGGTCAGCCCCGCCGGGGTGTTTTCGCCATTGCTCTTGCCCAGGCGATTGAATTGCAGGCTGATGTCGTTGCCGCTGTCACCGGTCCATTTGGCGCTGAGGGTCACCACACCTTCGGCGGCCGCAGCGGTCACCGGCAGGTCGGCGGCTGCGTTGATTTTCAAGGCCAGCGCAGTGGCGGCCTGCGCCGCCGTGGCACCGTTGACGATGGCGGCCTGGACGCGCACACCGCCGACGTACAGGTTGAGCACACCGCTTTCAGTCGCGGCGCCGGTGAGGGTCAGCACGCCCTGGGCGATGGCGCCTTCGACGTTGTGCAGCGGCAGGCACCAGATTTCACCGAGTGGGTCGGTCTTGCGCCAGGTCTCGTACATCGAGGCGAGCATCGAGCCCTGCCCGCCGATGTTCTTGGCCAGCGCGACGCTGGACACCAGCACCAGTTTGCCGACCTCGGCCGGGGCGACGTTGTCGTTGACCTGGGCGACGATCAACCGGCGCATGGCCGATGACGCGCTATTGGCGGCCGAGTTGTCCATTTCGGCGTAAAACAGCGGTACACGAATGTCCGCGGGAATGTTGCTGAATCCAATCGCCATTATTTGGCTCCCTGTGGTTTTGCCGCTTTCACGGCTTTGGTAGTGATATCGCCATCGGCCAGACGTCGACGCCACCAGGCGTTGTCCGGCACTTCACGGCCTTCGAGGGGCAACAGATCGCCCGCTTCCGGGTCCGGTACGGCACGGCCCGGGGCCGGCAGCACGGTGATGCGTTTGCTCATGGGGTTACGTCTCCAGAGAAAGTCAGTTCCACGCGCCCGTCGGGGCCGGGACGTTTCAGGTTGGGGTCCGCCGGGTCGATGGCATCGACCCGCACGGTGGCCCCGGTAAAGGACGACAAGCCGTCCAGTTCACGCTCGTGCCAGCTTTCGGCAGGCTGGCTCGCCAGATTGCGGCCCAGCTGGAACTCGGCGAAAAAGCGCAGCCGGTACAACACGCGGCTGCTGTTGATGGAAACCAGTTCGCTGCCGTCGTATTCAATGCCGGTGTACTCGGCGCCCGGTTTGAACCCCACCAGCGCGCGCCACAGTTCGGCCCGCAGGTCGTGCAACAGATCCAGCGCTTTTGTCGCGTCAGTGGCGTCGAGCACCAGCACGGCATCGAAGCGATCACGCACCGCTTGCAGCGTGACGTTCTGAGCCGCGTTCTTGCTGGCAATGTCGGCGGTTGGCAGGACATAGGCACAGGGTGTTTGCAGCGAGGTCTCGGCTTGCAGCGTGGCAAGGTCAAAGCCTGCGGCCACGCGCTGGGCGAGCGTCGGGCATTGCTCACGCAACTGCGTGAGGATCGGTGTGATCTTCATGGAGGGACTCCAGTATCTGAAGGTGCGAGTCAACCCTGTGGGAGCGGGCTTGCTCGCGAAAGCGGTAGGTCAGGCAACTCTGATGTTGGATGTGCTGGCGTCTTCGCGAGCAAGCTCGCTCCCACAGGGGATTGGGGTCAGGCCTTGGCATCCAGGCAGGTTGCATGAATCAAGCAGCGATAGCTTTTTTCCCGATCACCACTGGCGGTGACCTTGTCGATCGACCAGCGACCGCGCATGAAATCCGGCCAGGTCGGGTCCAGCAGTACGATGCCCTCGGCGGAGAGTCCCGGGTTGCCGGGGCATTCGATGCTCACCTTGAGGGCTTCGCGCATCATCCGGCGCACCTCGCCTTCACCGGCGGCGCGGGCATCGTCTGCGCTCTGGAAACGTTGGCGCAGGGTCTTGAACGGCGCGAGGCCGCTCTCCTCGACCTGCAGTTTGCCGGCCGCCGCATCCCACCAACGGGTCTTGCAGCCCTGATATTTCGCCCGGGCGGTTTCATCCAGCTTGGCCGAGGTAAAAGCGTGGTCGCCCGGGCGGTTGGTGGTGGTCACCGAGAGTTTCATCTCGGGCAAGACCTTGCCCGACAACGACTTCGCCTGACCGCGCAGAGCCAGCACATACAACTCGTTGATCGGCTTGGCGACAGCGTCATAACGGTGGGCCAGACGCGTGAGGAAACCCATGTCGGTTTCGTTGGTCTGGTCGACATGCTCGATTTTGATCAGCGACAGGTCCGGCGCCACCCGCGGGGAAAACCCGTGCCTGGAAGTCAATTGCCGAAACAGCGCCCCCAAGGTTGTCGGGCCATGGCTGACGGATCGGCGTTGCTTGAAGCCGGTCTGGTCCGCGGCACTGAAGGGTGCGGCCATGGCCACCAGCACGAGTTGCAGGGGAAACAGGAACGGCGTGCGCCGGGTGATGACGAACTCGCCTTTATCCACCAGCCCCGACTCCAGATAACCGACCCGCAGGCCAATCTTGCCGCCGAGGCTGGGCAACCCTTCGAGCCCGTCCAGGCTAATGGTGAGCGTCAGCTGATCGGACTCGATACCCGCCGCGTCGACATGCTCCCACTTGAGCAGGCGTTCGTTGAGCAGTGCAGCGTTCGCACCATAAATTTCCACCGCAGGCGTGAAACCCAATGACATGTTGCCTCCTTAATCCCAGGCCGAAACCGGTGGGGTTGCCACGGGCTTGAGGTCCACTTCCGGCAAGACCACCCATACGCCTGCAGGCAATACCGGGCCCCATTCAGCCAAGCCCGGATTGAGCAGCCAGAGCGCCTCCTCGACGATATCGTCACAACGCTCAAGCTCGCGGTACAGCAACAGATTCACCGAATCACCGGCGATACTTCGAACCCTACGCATTGGCGAACTCCGTCAATTCAACCACCCAGCCGACCACCATCGCCGTACCGTCATCAATGATCTCGGTCTGGGTTTCCGTCACCTTGGTGATCTGCCACAGGCCCCAGTTGCGGCCGATGCCATCGACCAACGGCACAGGCACGCGCTGCGCCTGCAAGGCGCGCAACTCATCGAGGCGATCCATGGCGGTCGCGTACATCGACTTGCCGGTGATCGTCAGCCCTTGCAGGCCTTGGCCGACCTGGCTGGACTTGGGTTTGCTGGTGAGGATGTCGATGCTCTTCCAGCCACCGTCCGAGGTGCGTACCAGGCTGTGGTACGCAAAGTTTCTCGACAGACCGAAAATGAAACTGCCGAGTGCCATTTGCTGACGCATCACGTACCTCCGTCGGTCAGCGCCGCGTCACTGCGCATGGCGAGTGAGTTGGGCATGGTCGTTAAGCCGAATTGGCCCGAGAGCTGCTGCACGACCAGGTTGGCCAACTGACTCGCGCTGGCCTGGTCCTGGCCGTTGATGTAGATGTTGGCGGTCATGGTGTTCTGTGTGGTTGCCTGGGTGCTGGCCAGGTCTTTGCTGACCTGGTCTGGAGCGGCGAGTCTGTCGGCGGGGGCAACGAGCTTCTCACCCAGAGACGCGCCGGCATCGCTCCCCAGCCAGCCGCCCAGCAGTCCGCCAATCAGACCACCAATGGCAGTGCCGAGCACCGGAACAACACTCCCCAAAGCGGCACCGGCCGCAGACCCCGCAGCAGCGCCTGCCCAGCCGCCACCTGCGGCGCCCAGGCCTGCGCCCATCATTCGTTTGTCGCCGGTCAGCACACCCTCGGCCACATCAGCGACGGCGCCGACTATTTTTAGCGGGCCGGGCGCCCTGCGAGTCATCGAGCGTAATGAGGCGGTTGGCGCGAGTGAAAAACGCCCTGCGCCTCCCCGTAAGTCTTGTGTTCTGACGCGTATTTTCGGCATGGATTCGGGACGCTGGTTGGCATTGCTTGTATCCAGCTTGCCCACACGAGGATTTCTGAAATCATCGGAGATCACCTCACCCAATCGGCCGGGAAGGTGCGGAGCGACCCTACCCAACACCCGCTTGGCCACCTGATTGGACATCTCATCCCCTACAGCCTTGAGCAGCGCGCCCACCAGCGGTTTGATCGCTGCGCCAATCAACACGATGGCCGCGGTGGCTTTAGGTGAGGACTCAGCCAACTCACTCATGCCATCGGCCAGCGATCCCAGCCACTGGAACGAGGTATCTGCCGAAGGCATCAGGGCGTTGCCAGTGGCCACCGACAAACGCTCGTTGCGGGCATTGAGGATGTTCAGCTGGCCCTGCCGGGTGTTCGACAGCGCCAACGCGTCCTGGCGCACCGAACCGTTGTTGCCCAATTGCGATGTGGCGTATTGGCCTGGGTCTTTCACCTGCCAGAACGCGGCGTTCACATCGTCGAGTTTCTGCGACATGCGCAGCACCGCAGCATCCCCAGAGCCAAACAGCGAAGAGGCAAGGGTCGAACGTTTTTCGGCCGGTTGCGCGTTCAAGGCCGCCAGCACCGACATCACTGTCCCCGGCGCGGCATCCTTGTCACGCAGCCCACTCGCCACTTCCTTGGGATCAAGCCCCAGTTGCTTCCAGGCCGCTTGCTCGGTCGCGGAGGCCTGATCGCCCTTGCCTAAAGCGGTCGTGAATTGATCGAGCGCCACACCCGCTTCAGCTTGTTGCGCGCCGGTATTGAGAAGTGCCGCCGTCAGTGCCGCAGCTTGGGCAGGCTGCAGGCCCGCCGAGGTCGCAGCCGCACCGTCACGCTGCAACACCGTGCCGATCTCACTCGCTTTCGCACCATTGGGCAGCTTGCCCAACTGGTTGGTTGCATCCGCCAAGTCAAAGGCTTGAGCGCCGCTGAGCTTCATGGAGATGCGCCAGTCGGCGAGCATCTCCGCAACCTCCATGGCCGGCCTCCTGGACGCCGTCGCGATGACGGCAGCATCCGAGGCGAAACGCGACAGTTCCTGCGGTCGGTCCGAGGCATCGGGCAAATCGTTACCGATGCCTTTTCTGGCCGCCAGGCTTTGCATCCCCACAACTTCAACCGCCGTGGTGCCCCCGGCCGCCACCAGCTTAGCGGTGGCGACGTGCCGGGTTGACTCAGTCGTCTGTTCGATCTGGCGAGGGGTAAATCCGGTGACCTGCTTCAGATCGGCCATGGCCGAATCCATCGCTATCGCGGGCTTGAGCAGCGCCGGTGGTTCGATACCGCCACTCGGCTTGCCCTTTGACTCACTGGCCGACTCACCCTTGGCGCCAGCCCCCATCGTTTGGGAGAACAATCGCTGCGCCGAAAGCTTCACCGTCAGCGACTCGATCGCTGTGGTCAGCAGGCCGAGCTTGAGCCCGAGTTTTTCCAGCGCCAGATCGAGGCTCGACAGCTGATCCCTGGCGAACGTGCCTTGTGCTGACACGCCACTGGTGAGGCTGGTATTACCGAACGCCAACCCAGGCACATCGAAGGCTGCGTATTTGAGCGAATATCTATCGTCCGCCATCCCGCTCTACTCCTGTTTCACGCCAAGGCGAGTGATCGCGATGTCGTATCGGCGCAAGGCCTTGCCGGCGTCCCACTCCAGGATTTCCGCCTCACTTACCGAGTAAATGAGCGGCACCACATCGAGGATCACTTCGATGTCGCGCTCCGAAAGAAGTCCGCCGGTTTGTTTAAAAAATCGTCGATGCGTACCTGCAGTTGTGTCCAGTCGGGCACGGTCAGCCGATCGAGATCGGGAATCATCAGGCCGGTGCAATGGGCGGTGATGAACTCGGCGCGTTCCTTGGCCGTCTTCAGTTTTTTCATCGCCTTGGTCGCACGCAGCACCGGCATTTCCAGGGTCAGCGCAGTCAGGCTACGGCCCGCGACGTCGAGCGGTTGCAGCAGTTGCACTTGGTCGGGATCGGCCTGTGGCTCCTCCAGAAAATACGACGCCGGGCGCGTGGACATTTCGTGCACGTACTGGGCAATGCTGACGTAGTCCGGGCGCTTGAGCTGATCCAGCTCCTTGACCGACAGGCCGGTGGCCAGTTTGGCCAGCTCGAAGAACTGGTCGTCTTCGTCATCACCGGCGCGGGCCAGGGCTTCTTTCTGCGCGGCGTAGAAGAGGGGTTTGAGTGGGAGCTGTTCGATCTGCGAATCGTCGTCACCAATGATCGGCGACAGCAATACGTGAACGGGAGGTGTCCAGGGCATGAAGTGAATTCCTTGATGAACAGGGAGAACGAGCACCCTGTGGGAGCGGGCTTGCTCGCGAAAGCGGTGGGTCAGTCAAATTCATGTTGAAGCTGATGGCCTCTTCGCGAGCAAGCCCGCTCCCACAGGGACTGCACCTTTAAGGCAACAACACCGCACGGCGGGCATCACCGAGAATGTCGACGCCGTTGAGCACGAATTTCTGGGTGCGCACGTCGATGTCGATCACCGGGACGCCGTTTTCCAGGCGGTTGTAGGTGCGGCAGGACAGGTCGAGGATGGTCTTGGGCTTCTCGTTCATTTTCAGGGCGGTTTCCTCAAGGGATTTCAACTTGCCGCCCACCGTGTGGTAGGTGAACCAGGTGTTGCCGTCCTGGTCCTGGCCGGCTTCACGCACGTTCAGCAGAATGTCGTCGCCCACGCTCACGCCCAGCGCCAGCATGACTTCCGGGCCGAGACCTTGCAGCGTCAGCTTGGCCGTCAGCACTTTGCCGCCCTTGGCCATTTCCTCGCCAATGAAACGGCCGCCGCGCATCTCTTCCATTTCGAATTCGATTTTCGGCGGGGTGAAATCTTCCACGGTCGCCGACAACGGCAAGCCTTGCAGGGTGGCCGCGATGGCCTGTCTTACGCGGTTGGTAAACATTAGAGAACGTCCTCCAGGAACTGCTCGATGATTTCATCGCGGGCATTGAGTTGATAAATCATGTGTTCGTTCGGCGCGTAGCGGCCGTAGTCGATGACCACGTACCAGGTGCCGTTCTTGTACTTCTCGACGCTGTTCAATTCCGGGTGCAGGTACACGCTGCCGCCAGGAATGGTTTCGTCGGCGACCAGGGTTTGCAGCCAGTCGTTGATGCGCTTGACCTCCTGGTCCATGAACGACTTGGTCAGGTTCTTGGCCATGGCCTTCTGGCCGGCCTTCACCAGCTTGCGGCTGATGGCATCTTCCAGGCCGACATAGCTGATGAACTTGCCGGTGATGGAACGGTTGCCCAGCAGCGAGAAGCCGCCGAGGATGGTCCGGGCGTAGTAGCTGACGCCGTAGCGGTTGAGCAGATCGCCTTCGGTGGAGGTGTCGAGGATGTTGTATTCGACGGTGCGCGAGACGTCTTCGGCGTAGGTCACCTGGTTGCCCGGGCTCTCCCATTGCTTGACCTTGGCGAGGGCGGCGATGGCCAGGCTCGACGGGGCCAGGAAGACGTTTTTCTTCGCGGCCTTGGAGTACACCGCCGGCATGTTGTGCACCACCAGGCAACGGTCGAAACCCAGGTCCGCGCCGCCCAGTTCCTGGCTGTAGGTCACTTGATCGGCGACCGAGGCGTCCTTGCCATCGAGCACCACACGGGCCTTGATGCGTTTGCCGAACGAAGCGAACTCGCTGGCCACCGCCTTGGTGCCGGTGAAGCCCGGCGCGCCGATGATGGTCAGGTCTTCGGCAACCCCACTCAACGCGGCCAGGCCCAGCTTACGGCCGGTCTGCGCTTCGATACCGCCGATCACATTATTCTGCGTGTCGGCCAGCGTCGCGCCCTCTTCGACGATGACCACGTACACCGGCACCTTGACCACTTTGAGTATCTGGTAGACGGCGTGGAACAACGTCCCCGCCTCGGCTCCACTCGGGTCCAACTGGGCCTGGGTGGTGAAGCTGTTGATGCGGAACGGGGTGTTTTTCGGAATCAGCGCGTTGGCATTCGGCGCGGTGCCGACCAGCCCGATGACGTTGTCCCCCAGGCCACCCATGGCCTCGGGAGATTCAGTGGCATTGACGGTAATGCCGTTGTGCTCGAAGTTCAAAACCTCAGCCATGGTTATTCAGCCTTTTTGGTGGTGGCCTTTTTGGCCGGGGTGGATGCAGAAGCCGGTTCGACGACTTCGGTTTTTTTCAGTGCCAGGCGACCGGCGCTGCGCAAGGCGCTGGCCTCGACGTCGAGCAGATCGAGTTCCTGGCCGACGCTCGACCAGTGACCACCCCCGGTGGGGAATGGGAGGAGCACGGTGTAGGTTTGGCGTGGTGCCATTTGTGTTTCTCCAGATATGAAAAAGCCCCGTGTGTGCGGGGCCGTTGTCAGGTTTTTGTGATGTGTTGCGGGAAAGAAAACGCCCCGTCGGTGCGGGGCGTTTATTGAAGTTGCAAATCAATCCAGGTCGGCGGTATTGGACGCTGCCCTATGTCAGGGAATAACTCGGACTGAGGCCAGTCGCGCAACTTTTGAAGATAATCAAGCAACTCTACAAATTGCTCATTGTTGAGCGTCGTGGTCCGCCCCAAATCCTGCTCGTCGCGGTGCCGATCACGCAGCCACTGACGAACTGTCAGCTCTCCGTCGCGCCACAGCCGCTCAGTTGCTTTACGCTCCTCCAGCACCTCGATCTTCTCGGCGAATACGTCATTCTCGAACAGCCAGCCAGGCTGAACCTGCGCAGCACACGATTGCCACTCAAGATCGGGGTGATAACGCCCCTCCGGATCAACGTCCGTCGTTTCGAGAACGACGCCCTCTTGTACTAATGCCCACATGACCCATCCTCAATAAGTAATAAACACGCAGCCGTCTGCGCCAGGTTGCGATCTGGTCTTTGAGCGCCCACCCCCTCCCATGCCTGGTCGAGTCAGAATCGATGTATCCAGAGCTGCAAAAGCACTCTCGCCGCCACCACCTGGACCACCCCAGTTCCCTGTACCCACTGAGTTGCGCACGGGCGGAAAGCCCAGACCGAGCGAGGCGTTAAAATCACCACCAGCCCCCGCACCACCTTGAGCACCGCCATTCATAACGCCACCACGCCCACCGGTCGCCGAACAGAAGGAGCCAAAGGACGAGGTACCGCCGGCAATCCCAAGATCACCCTCAGCCGTAACGGCTGCGCCGCCTGCACCAACTGTTACGGAGATAACACTGCCCGGCACCACGGTACAGAGACGGTTGCTAATACCTCCACCACCGCCCCCGCCGGCACCGATAGTGGTTGATCCATCACCACCAAACGCTCCGCTCCCCCCGCCACCAACGACTTCGACATAGGCCTTCGTCACACCTGCTGGTACGGTCCACTGATAAACACCTGCAGTTCTGTAAAGCATCTTTCCACGGAAGGGCAAATTATCGTTGGTCAACAAATAGGACCAAAACAAATCACCGCTCGGTAAGTTGTATTGACCGACCCAAAAGCGCCGCTGATTGCCTTGAGCTGCATTCTCAAAAGCAAAATAGTAAGTGCAGTCACTTCGCGGCGTGACAGCCAATACGCCTAGAACGTTACCGCTACTGTCCGTCGGCGCGTCTGGTGTAGCCAGATTTGGAACAAGCGCGCCATACGCCAGGTACAACCCACCTGGAGTAATCGCCTTAAAAGTTTCCAGTATAGGAGCCCCTACTCCGCCAAGCCCAAGTTGTCCAAAACTGATCTTTCCAGCCATCAGCTCCTTGAAGCTCGCAGACAAAACGTCACGAATTGACCCGTCCTGGGCGTACCAAGTGATGCCAGCACCCGTTGAAAGAGTGATGGTGTCCATCGTCTTGAGCACAAGCTGACCCGGCGTCATGCCTGCTACATAATCGGTGCCTTGCAAAACGATGGTCGCAGTACCTATTGATACGTTGGTGAGCGTAATAGTGCCGCCATTGAACCCTGTGCTTGCCTTCGGCAACGTGATATTCACCGGATTCGCCGAATTGATGATGAACGACTTACCAAACGCATCCGCAGTCAGAACGGTACTCGCGTCCAGCCCACCAACGCTCGAATGGTTGCCGAGCGCACGCTGCACAAACGCAGTCGTCGCGAGTTGCTGATTGTTGGTGCTGACCGGTGCAGTCGGAGCCGTCGGGACGCCCAGCAACGCGGGCGAACTGAGCGGCGCAAACCCTTGCGTGATGTTCTGAAACGCCAACCCCGTAGTGCCCAGCACAATCGCGCCATCGGTAATCAACTGCCAGATCGTGTTGGCAAGCGTCGTGCCCTCCTCCACCGAAACAATCAATCCCGAAGTCACTTCGGCACTCGCATCGGCATCCTTTGCCCGAACCCAAGCGCCGTTCGCGGCCACGTAAATACCGTTGTCTTTCGCCAAGGTCTGGGACTTGACCAGGACCCGATTCCCGGCGATCACCGCAACACCATCGATCGCCTGCGCGCCACTCAAGACAATGTTGGCTGTCGTCGCCACTCGGACCGACTGCTTCCTGTCGAGCTTGGCAAGCTCATCAGCGACGTAACTTGCAACCCAAGCCCGCGTCGCCTTGACCACCGTATCGTCAATCAGCAGCGTCACCAACTCAGCATTGCTAGTCTCGAAAATCGACCGGATGTAGAACTCTTTGCCCGAGCCGGACGTCGCCAACACCGGCTTGAACGACTCCGGGTATTTGACAATCGCGTACAGAATCCCGGTATCGGTCCAGATCCCAGCCTCACGCACATACCAGCCGCCCACATCGGACGGGATGGTGACCTCGGCCAGCAGCCAGCTCGGGTTGTTTTCATCCTGGAACAGCGCATTGAGCGGCCCGCGCCAGACTTCACGCCTGAGTGCCGTCGCGGTTGCGGCCGGGTTGTATTGCGTGCCGCCGCCGTCACCGACGGAAATCTGCGACAGCTTGATCGGTGTGCCCGCCGCTTTGCAGGCAGTTTCGTAGGCGATCCCCGCATCGGTGAGCAGGGTGTAGTAGTCGGCCATTTAGGACCCCTGTGGATAAATAGTGGAGGTTTCGACGGTGTAGAGCCCGGCGGCCATGAAGGCCTGGCCCGAGGCTTCCAGCCCTTCGATGACAATCGGATAAACCGTGGTCAGCTCGCCGCACAACGTGGCGGCGCCGATGACGTGACGGCCGAATGCACTCAAGCCGACAGACACCCTCAAGGTGTCGCGCTCGCTTTTGGCATCGGCCAGGCGGCGGTCGAGACGGGCGTCGATTTCTTCGCTGTAGGGCTGCTCGGTAAATGCCCTGACCGAAAAACTGTAGGGCGGGCCAAGCGGTGTTTGCTCATACCAGGCGCGCACTTCAGGCATCAGTTGCAAACCTTTGGCGGCATTTTCCAGCGCCTTTCGCGTCCCGGCCTGCCGGGTGGTGGGCCAGGCGAGTTCAACGGTCAGGCGCTTTTCAGCTTCGGGCGCCGCGGAGCTCCACTCGTTGACCCCACGATCCGCCGCGAGATACGGCAGGAACGCCAAGGGCGTGGTCGCAGGGTTCATCAGCTCGGGAAACGGCGGATCGATGCGTTCGAGCAGCCGAGCGAACCCCAGATCCAGTGCCCTTTCCAACGGTGAACTGTTGGCCGGCAGCAAGCTCGGGCGAGGTGTGTCGTCACTCATAACGTATCCACCTCGACCTCGATGCCCGTGCAGTACGGGGCTTGGAAAGCCGTTGTCACAATCGGTGCAAGCGGTTCGAGAATCTGCAGCTGAACCGCGCCGGCGCTGTGCAGCGTGTAGTCGATCCAGCTCGGATCCACCCGCCCTTCCAGGCGATGACACGCCTCGGCGTATGCCTGTAACTGCTGCTCGGCGGCAACCTGGGTCAGCCCTGAATCCGGGCCGGCATTGATCTTCGCCACGACGCGGATTTTGTAGGGTTTGATCTGCGCGGCCTGCACGATGACCAAGTCCGTTTCCGGTCGTACATCAGGCCGGGCGAAATGTTGGCGAACACCGTCGAGCAGTGCCTCGGTCGGCGTGCCGTCGCCGTCACGGGACAGCACCGTGACCGTGACTTCGCCCGGCGCGGTGCGGCGTCCGTTGCCGTCCTTGACCTGCGCCGCATGACCGTCGGGGTCGAAGGTGTAGGTGACGGTCACCACGCCCGCCGAGGCGTTTTCCACCTTCACCGCTGGCCGTTCGCCAAGGGTGAAGATCTCCCGCCGATACTGCATACGCGAGCCTGCCGCCGGGGCATGGGGCGCCAGGTAGTAGCGTAACCGGGCATCGTCATCGCTCTCGTAGACCGGAGGAATGGGCGGGAAGGCCGCCGGGTCGCCCGGATCGAGCAACTGGCGTTCAAGGCCCATGTCCGCGAGGCGAGCGTCGAGATTGGTGCCCGTGGCCCACCACGCCAACATCTGCTTGATGCGGGCGTTGTATTTGCGTTCGTGGGTTTGCAACCGGACACAGAACGCCTCGAGGGCCAGGGTCAGCAGTTCGCTTTCGTTTTCGAGGCTGTCCACCAGCTTCGCCGCGCTGGCGGAAGAGCGTGCGCCGACATACTCGACCACGAAGGTCTTGAACTCTGCGAGCAAGTCCTCGAACGCTTCGACGGTGACGATGGCCGGTTCGGCCAGTTGGTTCTGGCCGGGTATCAGCATGCTCATGTCACCACCTCGAAAGTCTGTTTGCGGTTTTTCCAGGTGCCGGCGAAACGCAACAACAATCCGGCCCCCTGTCGGCTGGCGACAATGACCTCTGGCTCGAAATCATCGATGCCGTTGTCCGGGTTGTAGAACGCTTGGGCCGCGTGGCTCTGGGCAAGGATCAGCAGGTCGTCACCGAGGTTCTGCCCCAGCAGCTGCGTGAGTGCGCAGCCATACAACGGACGCTTCTGGCGAGTGCCCAACGGCGTGGTCAATGCACGGGTGGCGCGCTGCACAAACTGCAGCCAGTCGTCGACCGTGGCGCCGGTATTTCGATCGATTCCAATCATGAGGAAATCTCTTATGCGGTACTGATGACGCGTCCCTGGTGATCCACCACCGGGCCGCTCAGGTGCACGCCGGAGGCGTCGAGACGAATGCCGACGGCGCCGACTTGCAATTCGATGGTCTCGGGCGTCATCGCCAGCCGCGACGGGCCAATGTTCAACTGCAGGGCATCACGAGAACCGCTGAACGCCGCCGGGCCGTTTTGCCAGTGCAGGACATGGCTGGCGTGGTCGTAGCTGTTTTCCGTACCGTCCTGATAGAGGCGTCGCGTCAGCGAGGCCTGGGTCGAGACGGGCGGGAACTGACCGCCGTTGAGACCAAACAACGCCACCGCCTGCCCGCCGCCTTCGCCGCCGCCATGGTTCAGCAACAGGCATTGCTCGCCCACGGACGGAATCCGCGACTCGCTCTGGGCGCCGGCGCTCGGGTTGAAAAAACGGATCGCTGGGGTCAGCAGTCCGCCATGGCTGACCTTGCAGGTGTTGCGGGCCGCATCGACTTCCTGGCAAACGCCGATGCGGCAGAAACTCTCCGCCCGCCGATGCAAGTCTTCCAGCTCGGTTTCCATCTGCGCCAGACGCTCGATGATCGGCCCCAGATGCATGCGTAACAGCGCATCAAACATGGCTTAGCCCTCGAGTGCGGTGTATTGGTCCGGGTCGTCGATGTTCGACACTTCCCAGGTACGGGCAAATTTCGGGATGCCCAGTGGGTCCTCCAGCAGCGTCGGGCCGAGGTACAGGGCTTGGTTGAAGGAAAGGGTCCAGGCGGTGTATTGCCGTGCCGGGTTGATGAACGTGGACGGCAGGCCATCGAGCTCCGTGGGCAGGTCGCATTGATCGCCCGACAGCCCCCAACGGTTATCCATGACCAGGTGTTTCAGCTCAGCGGCCAAGTCGCAGGCCTCCCACCCCGGCACGGCCATGACCACTTGCAGGGAAACCGTCAGGAGATGAGCGATGCGCCCGTCGTTGGCGCGGTGGCCGGGCGCATCACGCTCAAGAGCAATCAGCACCCAGGGTTGGTCGTCGGTGCCATCGAACTCCTGGGGGCTGCCGACTTTCAGGGCGGGATAAGTAGCGCGCAATGTCTGGGCAATGGCCGAGAACAACTGCGACGGTTTTTCGATGAGGGCTGGCATTGATCGCCTCCTTTTGTATGAATCAGCGCTGCCGACTCAGTGCTGGTCGGGAGGAAGGTCCCGCGGTGGCACGTCGCAGACGCCGATCCGCTTGGCGACCCAGCGCTCGTAAAGACCGATCGCAACATCGGCACCGGCCATGGCGGTCAGACAACCCAAGGCGCAGGCGCTCCAGATCGACATGCCGAGGGCGTACAACAGCATGGTTGCCGATACGCCGCAGACCACGCAGGCACCGGAGCGCAGAACCACGCGGCGCAGCAACGGCCAGCCACGGGCGCCCTCCTTGTCGGCGCGCCACATCTCGCCGGACACCCCGCCCACCAGGGCGAGCACGATGACCAGCCAGATCGGCATGTCCAGCAACGCTTGTTGCTCGTTTGTCATGTCACGCCTCCTGGGGTGATTGATGAATGGGTAGGACCGGGATCTTTTCCGGATAAGAAGATGGGATGGCGCCAAGTCATTGGCTAAATACCTTTGGCGACCTCTCCCTTGACAGCGGTTTGAAGTACCTCACGGCACAGGCATTCCAAAAAGCCCGGTCGCCCAGGCTTTTCAGTAATGCGCTTGATCTTTCGGCGCGACTGGCGCGGTACGGATCCATTCAAATTGTTCCTCCGGCCGCGGTCCCTGCCCGCCGGATAACTGCTTCTGGTGCTTTACGCTGCACACCCGGGTCAGTTGCCAACCCTCTGAACCGTTAAGGCCGGTTCATCGCTGCCTGTTGGTGGAACTAAAGAGCTTCGTTGCCAGCCGCTTTGTCGAGCGGCTTGGACACAGAATATGCATGGATGCATATACAGTCAATGCGTAAATGCATTTATTTATGCATGAAGAATGCGCAAATGCATGAAGCCCTTGGGAACACGGGGGTTGCGGGTTTTCAGGAGGCGAAAAAAAACCCGCACGACGGCGGGTTTTATCTGACAGCGCAGGGGTTAACGGGCGTACATGCCCCACCAGAAGACGTGACCGAGGATGACGATTTGCTCGTCCTGCATTTCCTGGAAGGTGTAGTCCTCGTCCGGATGTTCATCGCGGTTGAAGCTGCGCAGACGGATGCCGGTGGGCAGGCGATAAAGCTGCTTCACCCGCAGTTGGCCGTTGTGGTTGATGGCGTAGAGGTCGCCGTCGACGATGTCGCCGATCCCACACTTGCCTGCGTTCACCCCAACCGTGGCCCCGTCGCGCAGCACCGGCAACATGCTATTGCCGCGCACCGTCACGCACTTGGCCTGGTCGAACTGCACGCCGTTGTGGCGCAGGCTGCGCTTGCCGAAGCGCAGGCTTGAGCGCTCGCTTTCCTCGATGACGAATCTTCCTGATCCAGCAGCCAATTCAACCTCGCGCAGAAAAGGGACCGACACTTCGTCTTCTTCGACGGGTGTTTCGTCGTCCCACAGGCTTATGTCCTTGAGTTCGGAATGCGGCTCGTCACGGCGAGTATTGCCAGCGGGCACAACGTCCGCGCGCCCGCGCAACTGATCGGTGCTCACGGCAAAATATTCGGCGATCTTCGAAATGTGTTTATCCGAAGGGTCGACGATCTTGCCGCTGAGGATCCGCGAGAGGGTGGACTGAGGCACGCCGGTACGCCGGTGAAGCTCCGTGGGGGAGATCCCGTGCTGATCGAGCAATGCTCTTAATACGGTAGAAACGTTGCGTTTTTGCATAACGCGCATAGTGCTTGTTCTTTTCGCAGAAGACAAATGCTGTTTTGCATAAATATGCAATGTGTAGGAGCTGTCGAGTGCAACGAGGCTGCGATCTTTCCCCAGACACTTGAATCTCAAGCGAAAGATCAAAAGATCGCAGGCTTCGCCAGCTCCTACAAAAGCCAAACTCTCCCACCCGGGATTTGCCCTACACGCCCCCAAGAAAAGACTCCAAACCTGTCCTTCAAATGTGTGACGCAAGGCTACGTTTCCTTGCGCCTCTGCCTACAACTACGCCAGAATCCGCCGGCTTGTGCGCCTTGGGGCCCATCGGTACTTTTGATCCTGTCACTGCCCATCAGTGATCGGGTTTAGTCGCTCGGTATTCCAAGGTGCTCATTGCTCCATTCAGTCAGGTACTTCTATTCCTGCACTTGATGGTAGCTGTGCGCAGGGCGCCCTCGGGCGCGCCGGTTCCTTGGATCCCCGGTCGACTAACCTGCGTACAGCTGCCGCCCCTCGTTTAGTCGCGAGTGAGTGGTGGCTCAACTTCAAGGATCCATAGAATGCCGAAGAACACTCCAAATCCCCCAGACGATCACGTCTCCCGCAGCCAATCGGCCAACGCCAAGAAACTCGACGACGCGGCCACCCGCGCCCTGGACTATTACCTCAGGCCGAAAAACGACAAGGAAACCTCTGACAAACCCGACACCCTTTTCATCATCGCCCCCAACATCGACGCCGAATGCCTGCTCGCCAACCTCAGCGAAACCCTGGCCTCGGCCAACGCCATGGTCAGCGACCTGGCATTCGACCTGAAGGGCTCGCGACGGAATATCGCGCTGGGGGTCCAGCAGATGATCGAGCTGAGCCAGTTGCTGGCGAATCGGGCGTTGGATGTGGTCGAGGTGAGGTAGGCATCCATGATGCAAGCCGAGACCTAAGAGAAACCCGAGTAATCACTGTGGGAGCGAGCTTGCTCGCGATAGCGGTAGTTCAGATACAACTAAGTTGTCTTGGCTACCGTCATCGCGAGCAAGCTCGCTCCCACATTGGATCGGGGTACAGCCTGAGAGATAGGTCGGCTGTCAGGCCGCCTCGCGAGCAAGCTTTGCTCCCACAGATATGATGGGTGTACGACCGGGAGAACCAGGTCGGCTATTAGGCCGCCTCGATTTTGTTTTTGATCTGGGGCGCCCCGTTAACCACGATGCCTTCGTTCAGGCATGCCGAGCCTAGGCGAGGCACCGAGTGGTGGGGCAAAAGCGTTTTGCTTACTTTTGACTGGGCCGGCTTCCGGGCTCTTCAAAAGTGAGCCGCCGTCAGGGCGGAACCCTAAGCAGCCGTTACCGAAAAAACGGATAAGCCCCCAATCCCAAAAACCACTCGCGCCTGGGTCCCCCCCGACCACCCATGTTAACCTTGCGCCCATCGCGGAAAAGCCGGGCCAATGCCCCTCCTTTTGCCCTACACCTTTCAACGAGCTCGCCTGACACCCATGAATACCGCCGTGAACGACCTCTCCAGCCACACGCCGATGATGCAGCAATACTGGCGCCTGAAGAACCAGCACCCCGATCAGCTGATGTTCTACCGCATGGGCGACTTCTACGAGATCTTCTACGAGGACGCGAAGAAGGCCGCCAAGCTGTTGGACATCACCCTGACGGCACGTGGGCAATCGGCGGGCATGGCCATTCCGATGTGTGGGATTCCTTACCACGCGGCAGAAGGTTACCTGGCCAAGCTGGTCAAACTCGGCGAGTCCGTGGTGATCTGCGAGCAAGTCGGCGACCCGGCCACCAGCAAAGGGCCGGTGGAACGCCAAGTCGTACGGATCATCACCCCGGGCACGGTCAGTGACGAAGCCTTGCTGGATGAACGCCGGGACAACCTGATCGCCGCCGTGCTGGGCGATGAACGCCTGTTCGGCCTGGCGGTGCTGGACATCACCAGCGGTAACTTCTCGGTGCTGGAAATCAAGGGCTGGGAAAACCTGCTGGCAGAACTGGAGCGAGTCAATCCGGTGGAGCTGTTGATCCCGGATGACTGGCCCAAAGACCTGCCGGCAGAAAAACGCCGTGGCGTGCGGCGCCGAGCGCCGTGGGATTTTGAGCGTGATTCGGCGCTGAAAAGTCTCTGCCAGCAGTTTTCCACCCAAGACCTCAAGGGCTTCGGTTGCGAGAACCTGACCCTGGCCATCGGCGCTGCCGGGTGCCTGCTGGCCTACGCCAAGGAAACCCAGCGCACCGCCCTGCCCCACTTGCGCAGCCTGCGGCACGAACGCCTGGATGACACCGTGGTGCTGGACGGCGCAAGCCGTCGCAACCTGGAGCTGGACACCAACCTCGCCGGCGGGCGCGACAATACCCTGCAATCGGTGGTCGATCGCTGCCAGACCGCCATGGGCAGCCGCCTGCTGACCCGCTGGTTGAACCGTCCGCTGCGAGACCTGACCGTGCTGCTGGCGCGCCAGTCCTCCATTACCTGCCTGCTGGATCGTTATCGCTTCGAGCAGTTGCAACCGCAGCTCAAGGAAATCGGCGACATCGAGCGAATCCTCGCCCGTATCGGCTTGCGCAACGCCCGTCCCCGCGACCTGGCGCGCCTGCGCGATGCCCTCGGCGCCTTGCCCGAACTGCAAGTGGCGATGACCGACCTCGAAGCGCCGCACCTGCAGCAACTGGCGCGCACCACCAGCACCTACCCTGAGCTGGCCGCGCTGCTGGAAAAAGCCATTATCGATAACCCGCCGGCGGTGATCCGTGACGGTGGCGTGCTGAAGACCGGCTACGATGCCGAACTCGACGAGCTGCAATCGCTGAGCGAGAACGCCGGCCAGTTCCTGATCGACCTCGAAGCCCGGGAAAAAGCCCGTACGGGGTTGGCCAACCTCAAAGTCGGCTACAACCGCATCCACGGTTATTTCATCGAATTGCCAAGCAAGCAGGCCGAACAGGCCCCGGCCGACTACATTCGCCGCCAGACCCTCAAGGGCGCCGAGCGTTTCATCACCCCGGAACTCAAGGCGTTCGAAGACAAGGCGCTGTCGGCCAAGAGCCGCGCCCTCGCCCGGGAAAAGATGCTCTATGAAGCGTTGCTCGAAGACCTGATCAGCCAATTGCCGCCGTTACAGGACACTGCCGGCGCCTTGGCGGAACTGGACGTGCTGAGCAACCTGGCCGAACGCGCACTGAACCTGGACCTCAACTGCCCGCGCTTCGTCAGCGAGCCGTGCATGCGCATCAGCCAGGGTCGTCACCCAGTGGTCGAGCAAGTACTGACCACGCCGTTCGTGGCCAACGACCTGAGCCTGGACGACAACACCCGCATGCTGGTGATCACCGGTCCGAACATGGGTGGTAAATCCACCTACATGCGCCAAACCGCGTTGATCGTGCTGCTGGCCCACATTGGCAGTTTCGTTCCGGCGGCCAGTTGCGAATTGTCCCTGGTGGACCGGATCTTCACCCGCATCGGCTCCAGCGACGACCTGGCCGGTGGACGTTCGACGTTCATGGTGGAAATGAGCGAAACCGCGAACATCCTGCACAACGCCACCGAACGCAGCCTGGTGCTGATGGACGAAGTCGGACGCGGTACCAGCACCTTCGACGGTTTGTCCCTGGCCTGGGCAGCGGCCGAGCGCCTCGCGCACCTGCGGGCCTACACGCTGTTCGCCACCCATTACTTCGAACTCACCGTGTTGCCGGAAAGCCAACCGCTGGTGGCCAACGTTCACCTCAATGCCACCGAGCACAATGAACGCATCGTGTTCCTGCACCACGTGCTGCCCGGCCCGGCCAGCCAGAGCTACGGCTTGGCAGTCGCACAACTGGCCGGCGTGCCAAGTGAGGTCATTACCCGTGCTCGCGAGCACCTGAGCCGCCTGGAAACCACCAGCCTGCCTCATGAAACACCGCGCCCGACCAAAGGCAAACCGGCCGCACCTCAGCAAAGCGACCTGTTCGCCAGCCTGCCGCATCCGGTACTCGATGAACTGGCCAAGCTCGATCTGGACGACCTGACACCACGTCGGGCACTGGATTTACTCTATACATTGAAGACACGGATCTAACACACAGGCTTTCAAGCTGTTAGAATCGCGCGCGGTTTGGGATGCTGCGAACTATTAGCCTGGTTCGCAGACTATCGCTCCCGAACCTGGCGACCCCACCGTGAAGGGGCTTCGCTGCCGCCGCCTGAGGAGAGAATTAGAAATGACCTTCGTCGTCACCGACAACTGCATCAAGTGCAAGTACACCGACTGCGTAGAAGTGTGTCCGGTGGACTGCTTTTACGAAGGGCCGAATTTCCTGGTCATTCACCCGGACGAGTGCATCGACTGCGCCCTGTGTGAACCGGAATGCCCGGCGAATGCCATTTTCTCGGAAGACGAAGTGCCGGCCGGCATGGAGAACTTCATCGAGCTGAACGCCGAACTGGCGGACATCTGGCCGAACATTACCGAGAAGAAAGATGCGCTGCCGGACGCTGAAGAGTGGGATGGCAAGGAAGGCAAGCTCAAGGATCTGGAACGCTGATCGTTGCTGCTTCCGTGAAAAAGGCCCCTTGCGGGCCTTTTTGCTTTTTCGGACCAAGAAATCGCAGGCAAAAAAAAGGGGCGGTTTGACCCGCCCACATTTTTTCCCTAATCCCTTTAATCCTTTTCATCATCCTGATGAATCGCGTCCTGCGATATCCTTCCTTCCCATCGTCCGTGACAGGTGTGTCTGTCCGTCGACACAGGACTGATATTAGTATTTTCCCAGGCGAGTGCAACGCGACTGATACAGGTGGCTTGCTCTGTCACACTACGTTCATCAACAAATTTTCGTTATAAATCAGCGCAATACAAAAATATCACGGCGTTTATAGCGGTCTATCCCGCCGATTAGGAACTGATCGCTTACGTAACACTAGGCAAAGGCTTACAAGCTGAAACTACAAATAGGGCGGAACTGGGGAAACGCCCCTTCGGAAAGCTGTGAACCAGTCGTGATGTTCTATCGTTTTACGGGTGGGGGGGTCAGGGGTAGTGTGTATATCCGTTTTTTGCGTAACGGCGGATTATGGTTCCGCTCTTACAGCGGGTCACTTTTGGAAGAGCGCCAAAAGTAACCAAAAGCGCTCTGCCCCACCACTCGGCACCTCGCCTAGGCTCGGTG